>JANQMO010000001.1 GCA_028280025.1 Chlorobium sp.
ACCGGATCTGCTTCGTTACAGGGAACTTGCGGTAGATCACTACAGCTGCATTCCCTGTGCCTCGCATCTCCGGCATGCTCGACAATCGCTCAATTTAGGTGAGTATACCTCCTGTTTGCCTCTCACAGGGAGAGATGCCTGGTTTCGGGTAGCGGGACAGAGGGACAGAGGGAGTATGTCTTCATGTATCTTCCTTTAAAACAGAGGCTTATCCTTGCCGCACAATTATGTGGTTGTTTTTTTTATGAGATTTATGTATTTAGGCAATCCTGAACGTCCATGTTCTACGCTCTGTCTTTTCGTCTCTCCGGATTGCGGTCCGGTCATGTTTTACGATAAGGAACACTTACTGTGAACAGGTATGGCTTCTCGGAAGAAAACAGAAAAAAATAACGCTGTCGAGCCCTCCCCTGAGATGGTGGATGGTGACAGGCGTTCCATACCTGCGGTCGAGTCCAGAAAAAGACATTACATTCTCGAGAGTAAAATAAAGCCCTGTTTTTGTGAGGGTTGTGAAGAAATAACCGAGAAAGCCTTTGTCGGGGAATGGAAACCCAGCGACAAACCAAGGGAGTGTGATCTTTTAGAAAAAGAGGAGACCGACAAGAAAAACAGGAATGAGGCCGTTGATGACGATGTGCAGCCGGCGGCAGAGAATCAGTACTGGATTCGATGCTCTTCATGCAACCAGGTTTATCTTCTCAAGGAATGGCAGATTCAGATAGACAAGGAGTTGAACCTGCAGAAACTGAAACCCGAAGACTGCCAGCTTTACTCGCCCCACGGTATTTATGCCCAGGGCGATGCTGTTTTCCATAAAGCACTCGGCGAAGTGGGCGTGGTGCGCGAGAAAAATGCGACAGGCAGCGGCGCGCATGTCATTATTGTCGAGTTTATAAAAAGCGGCAGAAAACAGCTTCTTGAAAACGTACAGTTCAACCAGGGCAAACCTGGCAGCGCGGAATCCCTGGCAGATATTCTGAAAACAAAACTAAAAAGGTAAAGACCGGAGAAGGGGGTGAAACAGTTTGGTTAGTGTGCAGTCAAATGATAACGAGTCTATTGACAAGATGCTCAAACGCTTCAAGAAAAAATATGAGCGTGCAGGAGTGTTGAAGGAGTTCAGGAAAAAGGCATATTTTGTGAAGCCTTCGATCGAAGGACGCCTGAAGCGTTCCCGCAGCAAGCGGAGAGCTCAGAGAGCCAATGAGGAACGTAACTCATGATTGATCCCAACCGGGAACAATCATGCAAAGCAGCTCCAGCCGGGGTTGCTTTTTTTTTGCCGCGCAGTTGAAGAGTAGGCAGTGGGCCGTTGACAATATGTAGGGGCGAAAAATCTTTCGCCCGGCAGGAGGCTCTACCTGTCGGGATGGCTGCCCGTGAGGCGCTGGGAAAATCCGTGGGGGCGGGTTTCAAACCCGACCGTACAGGGTTCATTTGCAAATGTTACTCATGCATTCCTGGGAAAAAACGTATAGGCCCTGTAAGTCCTGTTCGCATAACGTGAATGGATAATAATAGCTGGATGACAGGAAATGTTGCCGGAAGAAGAAAAAATAGCCGCAAGAAGTTTACTTTCTATTTGATATAAAAGCAACAAATCGATCGATCGGTAGATGAAACAGTATAAAGGGGAAATCAGTACACTTCCGCCGGATAAATCCATTGCTCATCGTGCAGCGCTTATTGCGTCCCTTGCTGAAGGGACAACGGAAATAATGAATTTTTCTGGAGGATTCGACAACCAGTCGACCCTGGATGTTTTGCGGGCATCGGGCATCGGTGTTGTTCAGGAAAACGTTGCGGTTTCGGATGGAACCGTCAAGAGAAAAGTTGTCATAGAGTCACAGGGGCTGTGGAGTCTTAAGAAAGCCGGTCGAAGCCTGATGTGCAACAATTCAGGCAGTACCATGAGAATGTTTTCCGGTATACTCGCTGCACAGCCGTTTGAAAGCACGCTTGTCGGCGACAGTTCTCTGATGAAACGCCCGATGCGGAGAATTGCCGATCCGTTGCGGCAGATGGGCGCGACCATAGAGCTTTCGCCTGAGAATACGGCTCCTGTCGTTATCAAGGGAACGAGGGATCTCCACCCGTTTACCTATGAGCTTCCGGTCCCTTCCGCCCAGGTCAAATCGCTGGTCGCGTTTGCGGCACTTCATGCGGACGGAGAAACGAGGATCATCGAAAGCCTGCCGTCGAGAAATCATACCGAACTGATGCTCGGCCTCGATGTCGAAGAGCTGCCTGACAGAAAGCGCTCGATTGTCGTTCCGGGGCGCAGGCCGATTGCCGCAAGGCCGTTTCTCGTTCCGGGCGATCCTTCATCGGCATGTTTTATCATTGCACTCGGCCTGATGAACCCCGGTTCAGAGATCATGCTTCGGGATGTCTGCCTGAACCCGACGCGTACCGGTTATCTCGATCTTCTGCAGAAGGCAGGTGCGGATATCCGGACGGAAAACACCCGCGAGACGGGCGGGGAGACAATAGGCGATATCCTTGCTGCCTACAGTCCTTCCATGAACCCGCTCTCGATCAGCGAACCGGCGACAGTTGCCAACGTGATTGATGAAATTCCGATGCTCGCGGTACTTTCAGCCTGTATGACGGAAGGCTTCAGTCTGCATAATGCTGCTGAACTGCGGACGAAAGAGAGTGACAGGATCAGTGCGGTCGTCAGCAATCTCGAACGACTGGGTTTCAACTGCGGGGAGTATGCCGACGGTTTTACCGTCAGCGGTAAGCGTTCGGCGCCAAAGGGGCGTGTGCCGGTCGAAAGCTATCATGATCACCGTATCGCGATGAGTTTCGCGATTGCCGACAGGGCTCTGTCGGCTGACATCGATATCTCCGACGCGGGGATTATCGGCGTTTCTTTCCCCAACTTCTTCGAAATTATCGAGAGTCTGGAGGCGTAGGTGCAAGCGAGTGTCCAGCTCTCTTATATCTACGATCTGCGTATAGGACTTATAGGACCTATGGGACCTATAAGTTTTTTATGAATCATGGGCATCTGTTAACCTCTCCTCTACAAACTTGCCGACTGCCAACTGAAGACTGCCGACTATCTTCATTTGCCTCGAAAAAAGTCTCCAGT
>JANQMO010000003.1 GCA_028280025.1 Chlorobium sp.
ACCGGATCTGCTTCGTTACAGGGAACTTGCGGTAGATCACTACAGCTGCATTCCCTGTGCCTCGCATCTCCGGCATGCTCGACAATCGCTCAATTTAGGATGGAATTAAACTGAAAAACCGCCGATCCGCCGTCCTATCCGCCTCGCAGCTGAAAAGCTTCCCCACGCAAGAACCGCCAGCATCTGTTCATCGGCCGGGTAGCAGCTCACAAAATCCTCCATCATACGTTCTGTCACGCGGTACGGAGCAAGTGCGGACAGCAATGCCATTTCACCGGCAATCCTTTCCGGACCGCTGTAATTGCTGATACAGTCTGTCGGCAACTGCTTGCCCGGACCAAAAGCCCTGCCGTCCCACTCATCGAGAGCGTTTGAAACGGATGCCCTGAGCGGTTCTGAGAGAACCGCCTCACCGGCATGATCGACCGCCCGTGAAAAGGCGGCGTATGCACCGGCTATACAGGGTGAGGGTTTCGACCAGTCGAGATCAGGCGGCAGATCGGATGCCGGCAGCAGGTCGAGCGATGCACAAGGCTCCTTTTTCAGCCGGACCGCTTTGCTGAAAAAAAGAACGGCCATACGCTGCGACAGTCTTTTCAGGATACCTCTTCGAAAAGGCAGCGGTGATGCCCCCAGCAAGATGGTCACCATCCGGTTGATGTAATGAAAAAGAACAGCCGTACCGATGTATTCCGGTGCTTCCCGGGCAGAAAACGGTGGAGAAAAGAGAAGCGAAGAACCCGGCGAAAGCGTTGCGGCAGCCCATTTCACCGCATTTCCAATCTCCGGATCATCGATATCGTCATAACGTCCTTCGAGGATTTGCGAAGAATAATCCCTTCCGGAGAATGCAAGCATCATAATGTTATGGGCATCGACACAGTATGGACACCTGTTGATAAGGGAAACGGTTGACGCCACCGCTTCTTTCACATCACGCCGAACGCTGCCGGCAAGCAGAGACTCCCTGCAGGCCATCCATGCACCCGCAAGCAGCTCCGGAAGAGGAAGATGCAGGGTGAACGGTTCGACAGCAGCCCCGAATTCGAGCTTGATCTGCCGTAATGTTTTTTTTGCCAGTTCCTTATTACGCGGGATTGCAGAGCCCCGCAGCGGATACCGGGTCTTCATGATCGTTCCTGCATGAGAGCAGCGATCGCCATGCCGTCGGCAAAGGCGATACATGCCCAGAAAACAAGTTCCAGTGCGATCAGGGGTAACGGTTCGCCAAACATGTTGAACGGCGTGAAAAACTCCCAGAAAAGAAAGGTCATAAAGAACACAAGCAGTGAAAACCTGACCCCCCTCTGCAGCACGCCGGGAGGCCACGCTCCTGCGATCGAACGAAACACGTAAGCATGGATAATGCCGAAAAGAACAATACCGGCAATGATCGGGGCAGGTGTGTCGACAACCAGGGGGATAGGCTCGATTTCCGTCCAGACGGCAATGAGTTTGCTGCTTTGTACCGGAGACTCGAGCAGTATGCCTCCGCCGTTCCATCCGAAACCAAGAAGACGGAACGTCAAAAGCATCACAATATTCATTGCAGCACCACCGGCACATCCGGCAAGAACCGTTCTCCCATGGGTTGTTCTCGTGTCAGCCTCTCTCTGCATGTCCCTCCCGGATAAACACGCTGCAAAGGATACAGCTCCTCGTTGAACCGGAGTTCAGATCTGCCGGAAAAGATTGACCATTTCAATAGCCGCAAGCGCAGCATCGAACCCCTTGTTTCCGGCTTTGGTTCCGGCACGTTCAATCGCCTGTTCGAGGTTGTCGGTTGTCAGTACGCCGAAGGATATGGGGATCATGGTCTCGAGACCGGCCTGTGCAACGCCTTTCGTCGCTTCTGCGGCAATCACATCGTAATGGGATGTCGCACCGCGAATAATCGCTCCCAGCGTCACCACGGCATCAAAACGCCCGGTCAATGCCGTTTTTTTGGCTGCGGCAGGCAGTTCGAACGCTCCGGGACATTTGACAATTTCAATATTGTCTTCCGAGCCGCCGTGCCGAAGAATACAGTCGACAGCTCCTTCTGCAAGTTTCTGGCCGATAAAATCGTTGAAGCGGGAGACAACAAGGGCGAACCTCGTATTGCTCGCATCAAGCGTCCCTTCTGTTGTTTTTATGGTCATAGTCTTTGAATTATGATTAACAAGTCGTTTCTCCACAATACCCCATGATATGTTCGATACAATCGATCATGGCGTGTCCGACAGCTATATGGCATTCCTGGACACGGTCTGCGGCTTCACCGTAGGGAACAGTAAGAGAAAGGTCCGCAACCTCCTGCACACAGCCGCCATCCCCTCCAAGAAAGGCAAGGGTAAGCATTCCCTGCTGACGTCCGCGCTCGAGGGCCTTCCTGACATTCATACTGTTGCCGCTGGTTGAAATACCCAGAATGACGTCTCCCTCGCCGCCGTATGCCTCCACGAGGCGGGCAAAAACTTCATCATATCCAAGATCGTTGGCACCGGCTGTAAGAGCCGATGTGTCGGTTGAAAGCGCTATCGCCGGCAAAGCCCTTCTTCGGACACTGCTTCGATAACGAATGGTAAGTTCTGTCGCAAGATGCTGCGCATCGGCGGCGCTTCCTCCATTACCGCATATCAGGAGTTTATGTCCCCCCATGAAAGCATTCGCGACGATACGGGCCATGGCAACAATAACGTTACCCTGTGTTTCGGCAACGTTCAGCTTGAGTTGCGCACTGCTTTCCAGCGCAGCCCTGACACGCCCTTCCATTGCTTTATCGTCGCCTGAAACGCTTTCGAAACCCTGGGGTACGTCATCCATTCCTTTCAGCAGCCTGATTTTTTTCTTTTTTTACCGAATAACAATATAGTAAAACCTCCATAAACCGGCACGGAAGAGCAATACCCCCTCTTCGCGGTAACCTGTTGCAGGATGCGGTCCTGCCACCGGAGGCCATTACCTTCAACTGCCTCTACCCCGATACCCTGCATTTTCTTACTTTAAGAGAAGGAACTTTTCATAACCAGGCACCCATGACATGAACAAAATTCTTGTCCCGACCGATTTTTCCACCCCGGCCTCCTATGCTTTCGATGTTGCGGTCGGCATTGCAAGAAAAAGCGGCGCACCACTGCATCTCTATCACGTCATTGAAATCCCCGATTACCCCGAGATCACCGACATCATCGCGTACAAAGCGCTTGGTGACAGGAACATTCTGGAAGAAATCGAGAATAAACTTGCCGAGACGGCCGAACGCGATGACTGCAGCGATATCGATGTCACCTACTCTCTTGATTTCGATACCCCCTATGAAAAAATTACGTCCAAGGCTGACAAGGGCGGCTACGATCTGATTGTGATCGGCTCTCACGGCAGGCAGGGTGCCCGCAGACCGCTGTTAGGTTCTACCACGGAAAAAGTCATCCAGCATGCTTCATGCCCGGTCCTTACCATCAAGGAACCGGTCTCCCTGTTTGCCCCGTCATCCATCGTCTTCGGCTCGAACTTCTACGGGGAAATATCCGCCGGCTTTGCATCTCTGATGGACTTCGCACAACTGTATGATTCCACACTGCACCTTCTCAAAATCAACACCCGATCGCACTTCGAAACAACCCGTTACAGCAGAGCATTGATTGAGCGCTTCGCAGAAGAACAGAAGCTGAACAATTATACCATCAACATCTATAACGATGACAGTGAAGAGGAAGGCATCCTGCATTTTGCCCGCGAAATCCAGGCCGACATGATCTGCGTCCCCACACATGGGAGAACAGGTCTTGCACACCTCATAAGCGGCAGTATTGCCGAAAGCGTCTCAGAGCATGCGTACCGTCCGGTATTGACCCACAGGATCAAACCGGTAAACATTGAATACGGCATCATTGCTCCTTTCCGGAAGAAGGACCCGCCGAACCCTTGAGCGGTTCTCCGCACTTTTTGCAGAACTTCGCGTCATGATCGTGCTCGATGACTCTGCAGCAGGTATCGATCTTGGCTATTTCCCGGTGAAGCTGCTCGTTCATTGAAGCCATTTCAGCAGAAACAATGCCCGTTGGCACGGCAATGACGCTGTAACCGATGATCATGAGGAACGCCGCCAGCGCCCTTCCGAGGATCGTCTGGGGGGTTATGTCGCCGTATCCGACCGTTGTGATGGTGACTATCGCCCAGTAGACCCCCTCGAAAATGCTGTAAAAACCGTGTGCCTCGCCTTCTATGAGATACATCAGGGAGCCGATAATGCTGACCGTGACAAGCACGAAAAACAGAAAAAACAGGATTTTTCGGCTGGAAGCCAACAGCGCGTTGCGGACATATTCTCCTTCCTTGACAAATTTCACAAGCTTGAGCAGCCTGAAAATTCTCAGCACCCTGAAAAACCGTATCACCAGCAGGTATTGCGTCCCCGGAAAAAAGAGGCTGAAATAGGTCGGAAGGATCGAAAGCAGATCGATGATCCCGAAAAAACTGGTCATATAACGGGGCTTGTTGGAAGCCACGTAAATCCTCAGACCGTATTCTATGGTAAAAATAATGGTAAAGAACCATTCCATTCCGTAGAAAACACCTCCATACGCGCTGTGAATACCAGGCACGCTGTCAAGCATGACGATGATGACACTCAGCACGATAGCGCCGATAAGAAAGAGATCGAACAGCTTGGCGGGAACGGTATTGTAATCGAATATGATATGGGCAAGCGTCTCTTTGAAGGTTCTTCGAGGGGTCATGATGTCAGGCTTTATCTTTTATTCCTGGTCGTTCGAGGAAAAACCCATACTGTATCCGGCAACAGATGTTCTGCAAACTGCTGCCCTGAAGAAATACCCGGCACAATCCGACAGCGGAACCCGGATTCTTTACAGAAATATATAACGAAGCAAAAAAAACTCCGCTTCACCATCGGGCAAAGCGGAGAAGAGAGAGAAGGAAATATGAAACGCTTCAGTGGTACTTCGTGCTTTCTTCCTTGACGAAATCAACGAGGCACTTGAGGTTTTCAGGATCCACATCCGGAAGAATACCGTGACCGAGGTTGAAGACATGACCGGACGCATCGGTATGCTTGCCGAAACGTTCGAGAATCTTCGAGGCTTCAGCCCTGATCTTGTCATGGGTACCATACAGCACCGTCGGGTCCATGTTGCCCTGGAGCGCGACCCTGTCGTTGAGTTCGGCGCGGGCCTTGGCTATATCCATGTTCCAGCCCAGACCCATGGCGTCGCATCCGGTATCGGCGATATCGGAAAGGATCGTGTTGCAGTCCTTGGAAAAAACAATGACAGGAGTATCCGGATACTTGGTCTTGACGGCCTGAACACTTTCCTTGATATAGGGAAGCGCGAACTCACGATAGTCGTCTTCGGAAAGAGCGCTCGCCCAGGAATCGAAAATCTGAACGGCATCGGCTCCTGCCTCGATCTGCATCAGCAGATATTCCGTGATGACTCTCGATATCTTGCTGAGAAGCATGTGTGCCATTTTCGGCTCGCGATACATCATTTTCTTGGCAAACGCGTAATTCTTCGACCCTCCGCCTTCAACCGCGTAGGTAAAGAGCGTCCATGCCGCGCCCGAGAAACCGATCAGCGGAACCCTGTTATCAAGCTCCTTCTTGGTCAGGCGAAGTGCGTCCATCACGTAGCCGAGTTTCTCATTGATATCAGGAATGATCAACCGGTCGATATCAACCTGCGAACGGATTGGAGGCGAGAGCTTGATTCCTTTTGATTCGATGATCTCGACATTCATGCCCATGGCCTCGTTGACGACAAGAATATCCGAGAAGATAATGGCGGCGTCAACACCAATGATATCGACGGGCTGGATGGTGACTTCAGCAGCGAGATCGGGTGTCTTACAAAGCGTCAGGAAATCGGTTTTTTCCCTGACTGCGCGATACTCAGGCAAATATCTTCCTGCCTGTCGCATTACCCAGATTGGCGTTCTCGGGACAGGCTGCCGTTTCAGTGCCCGAAGAAAAAGATCATTTTTGAGCATGCTCTGTTGCGAATGTTATGATGTTATGAAAAATTCCGCCCGCCGGCAGTCATCCTGGCGGGCGAGTGTCGATAAACAAAGTGCCAAGCTACGCTTTTTTGAGCGTTTTTGAAAACAGCCGTTCACCTCGACAAACCTATCTAAAAAGGCTTATCCAGCTATCAAGCCATCCCGCAATCAAGCTTCCTTACGTCACGATATGACGTTTGATCCCCAGCTGCCGGGGTGTATATCCGAGGGCGAGCCCTACCATTTCCGAAAGGTGGAAGACCGGAATGGACTTCCTGATGTTGGTCTGCTTCAGCGCCTTGGACTGGTAACCGTCAAGAACCGTATGGCAAAGCGGACACGGTGTCACGATAAAGTCGGCTTTTGCCTCGATCGCCTCCTGAAGAGATTCGGCAGCGAGGCACAGAGATTCCTCTTCGGCGACCAGGAGGGTATGAAAACCGCAGCATTTGTTTTTATGCTCGTAGGGTATGACTTTTCCGCCAAGCGCTTCGATAAGCTTGTCCATCGATGTCGGTTCCAGCGGATCGTCTTTTCCAAGGATCGTTGAGGGACGAAGTATATGGCAGCCGTAAAAAGGCGCGATCTTGTAATTCGTCAACGGTACCTTCGTCTTTTCACGTATCGTTTCCAGGCCGACATCCTCGGTCAGCACCCAGAGCAGATGGCGAACATCAGCCGTTCCCTTGTATTCAAGCCCCTCTTTTTTCAGAATGCCGTTCACTTCATCACGCAAGGCCTGCGACTCGTCGAGTTTCTGCTTGGCGCTCCTGATTGTCAGAAGGCAGGTATTGCATGAGGTTACCAGATCAAGGCCCAGCTTTTCGGCAAGCGCGATGTTCCGCCCGTTGACAAGAGCAAAATGTTTCGGGCTCACATAATCGAGGTTGCTGCCGCCGCAGCAGGTACTTTCATGCAGCTTGACAAGATCAATATCGAGATCATTCTGCCAGAGCTCGATCGATTTGTCCAGCTCTTTGGTCATCGACTCATTGATGCAGCTGAGATAATATGCATACCGCTTCATACCGCTACTCTCCTGATTTGTTATTTGTTGCCCTTTTTGTCCCGCTTGACATGCTCGGTCATTTCCTGGAACTCCTCGCGGAATTTCTTGATGCCTTTTGCAGGCTTGACCAGCGGCGGCGGCGGAGGTGTCCTGCGCTTCAGGATCATCTTGAAAGCCATCGGCAGGAGGTTTTTCAGCGTCCACCCCATACCGTTGGTCCTGATAGGCAGCGTTGCCTCGACAAGTTTTCCTTTCTTCCGGATATCCTCCATAAAGGCTTCGGCATGACGGGCTCCGCTCGTATCCTTGACACCGCGCGAGAGCAGCGCGTCTTCCCGAACACCGTGAATACCGTCCATGATGGGAATACTTTTCACACAGGTCTCCTGGCACCGGTAGCAGTGCGTGCAGTCCCAGACGCCGTGATCCTTGACAAGCTCGGCAATCCTCCTGTTATGGGCTCCATCGCGGCTGTCTACATTCATCCTGTGCGATTTCAAGAGAACGGCAGGCCCGACGTAATCCTTGTGTGCCCTCAGAATGGAACACTCGGACATGCATGAAGCACAGAGAATACAATCAGTCGCCTTGTCGTATTCCTGAAATTCCTCTTCGGCGACCAGAAACTCTTTCTCACCCATTTTTTCTTCCGGCATCACCGACTCGACCCAGTTGGAATAGCGCTTCATCTTGTCGACCATCGGGTCCATATCGACAATAAGATCCTTGACGAGCGGCATATTGCGCAGCGGCTCGACCTTGATGACATTGTCAACCTTGCATCGTTCCAGCTCGTCCCATACCTGGGTAGTACAAGCCAGCTTGGAAATACCGTTGATCCGCATGCCGCATGACCCGCAGATACCTGCCTGGCAGAACGCCCTGAAGCTCACGGTGGCGTCCACATGTTCCTTGATATAGTTCAAAGCCCTGAGAACGGTAATACCGCGCTCAACCGGAATGGTGTAATCATCATAGTAGGGCTTGTTGTCTACCTGAGGATTGAACCGGCTGATCCGGAAGGTGATATCCCTCATTTCTTCTTTATGCTCTGCCATAACTCACGTCCTGCTGTATGTTGCCAGTCTGAACGCCCGCATTTTTTTCCTTATACGGCGCTCCTCCTGAAGTTTTTTTAATACGTTCTTTCCTGCAGTTCATATTTACCCATGGTGACCGGTTTTTCACCGAGTTTCGGCGTACCGTTATCCCATGTACAGAGTGTATGTTTGTGCCATTTTTCATCGTCACGCTTGGGAAAATCGGTCCGGGTATGCGATCCCCGGCTCTCTTCCCTGGCAAGCGCACCCGCAGCAACGGTCTGGGCAAGATCGAGCATATTCCTCAACTCCATGACCTGCATGAGGTTCGTATTGTAGACATCGCTTGTATCAAAAACACGAACATGCTCAAAACGCTCCTTCAGCCCGGCAAGCTCTTCGACGCCTTTCTCTATTTTCGATTTCTCCCGGAAAATACCGACATTCTGAGCAAGCGTATGGCCGAGCTCTTCGCGCAAAGCACCGTAGCGTTCATAGTGCCCTGACGGACGCATATACTCCCTCAGTTCCTCCTCGGTCGCGCTGACTTCGGAAGAGGGTATTTCATCCGGTTCGAACTGACGGGCCTCCTGAGCTGCCGTACGGCCGGTAATCCTTCCGAATACAAGGATGTCCAGAAGAGAGTTGCCGCCCAGCCGGTTGGCACCGTGGACGGATACACAAGCGGCTTCGCCCGCGGCATACACGCCATCCATAACTGTCCGGCCATCGTTGTCGGTATCGATGCCGCCCATTGAATAGTGCGCCGTCGGCCTGATCGGTATCGGCTCATCGATAGGATCGACCCCCTCGAAATACATTGACATTTCACGGATCTGGGGAAGCCTCGACTTGACCAGGTCGGCACCGAGATGCGTGAGATCAAGATGCATATACGGGCCGGCGGGACTATCGAATCCTCTTCCTTCGAGAATTTCGGTTTCGATGGAGCGGGATACAAGGTCACGGGGGCCGAGCTCCATTTTTTCCGGCGCATAGTTTTTCATGAAACGGTCACCGTCACTGTTGACCAGATAACCGCCTTCACCCCGGGCTCCTTCAGTCACGAGAAGACCGCTCTTTCTGAGACCGGTCGGATGGAACTGCACAAACTCCATGTCCTTGAGGGGTATACCCGCACGGTAGGCGATCGCCTGACCGTCGCCGGTATTGCCCGCAGCATTGCTGGAACGGTTCCAGTACATTTTTGCATACCCGCCGGTTGCGAGGATAACGGTTCGCGCAGGGAATGCCTCGACTTTTCCCGTCCTCATGTTCATTGCGACAAGTCCTCTCGACTTGCTGCCGCTGGTTGAAATGTTCAGGACAAAATATTCGTTGAAAAAGAAGACGCCTTTTTTGAGGCACTGCTCATAGAGACTCTGCAGGATGGTATGGCCCGTCTTGTCGGCACAGTAACAGCAGCGGGGCCTGCCCGCGCCGCCGAAGGGCCGCTGGGCGATCGTCTTGTCATCCATCCGGGACCATGGCGTGCCGATGTTGTCGAGCTCGCGGATAATCTTGGGGGCTTCCGAGCAGAGGATTTCAACGGCGTCCTGATCGGCAAGGTAGTCGCTACCCTTGATCGTGTCGAAAATATGCATATCGACCGTATCGTCCTTTGCCTTGTTCGCCAGGGCCGCATTCGCACCTCCCTGTGCAGCGGACGTATGGGAACGGTTTGGGTACACTTTCGACAGCACAGCGATATTCAGTGAAGGATTGACCTTCATGGCTTCCATTGCTGCGTACAGCCCGGCCCCGCCGCCGCCGACAACAACTATATCAAATGGCTTCATACAGTTATATCTCCTTCTCTGAACTGCTCCCGCAGCTTCAGTTGTTATGCGGGCCGGCAGACGCCCGGCCCGTTTTACTATGAATCACAAATACCTAAAAAGAAGCGAAAACCGGCATCAACGGGAGGCTACAAAGCAACATTGTCGTCGTGAGCAGGCAGTTCCTCGACGGCATGGAGGACATCGCTCATGTTGAGAACGCCGACCACCTTGTCATTTTCCATGACGGTCAGGCGACGGACATTGGTCCGTTTCATGAGCCGCAAGGCGTACTTGATCCTGAGACTGGGATTGACGGTAATTACAGGCTTGCTCATGATCTGGAAAACAGGCGTGTTCCAGGGATCACGATGAATATCTTCTCCGGGATCGATGACTTTTTCAAGAATATCTTTCTCGGTCACAATACCATAACAATCATCCTCGTTCCTCGGCTCGACAATAAGACCGCTCTGGTTGTCCTTTTTCATCAACTGAATCGCCTCGGCAACGGTGCAACTGCCTTTAATGGTATGAAAGTCCTTCTGCATCAGCGCAGAAACAGGCAATGTGCGTAATTTTACAAGCTGATCCATATCAATAAGTCTCTGGTTAATAAGGATATAGAAATAATCCGGCTGCAGGCGATAACCATACAGGCCAATGCGTCATAACGCATATTTTTGAAAAGGCAGAATACCTCACCCTCTGAACGGGCACGATTGGTTAATTTACAAAATTATTCCGAATCGACCCAATATTGAAGGGAAGAAATGAAGAAGTCAGCAGTCGGCAGTATATGCAATTCAAGAATGAACCGCCAAGGTGTCCTCTGTTACTCTGCCAACAGGCTTCCGGTAACAAGATGAGTGCAACAACCCATAACAAGCCCAAACTATCGAACAGCCTACAAAAAAAGCTCCTGCAAAAACGATTTGGCCCCGGTAACCGGAATACCATCCACCACCCGCTCCTGCCGCAAGGTTTTTACAACCTGTACTGCTTTGAGATCGTATTTCTTTGAAAAGTACCGAAGGTTCGGATCAAGTTGTTTCCGGGATAGTTTCGACTCTATCAATGCTTCCACTTCATTTTCAGTGTTGACGAGACAGAAATCCACTTCCTTTTTCTCCTTGGTCCGGATATAGCGCAGAGCGTTGCTTTCTCCGAACGTATCATTGCGACCCAGTACACTCTTCAGAAGCGACACCGCCACGAAGTTTTCGTACCTCGCGCCTTCGTCTCCCACCAAAAGTCCGGTATCGAAAAAGTATACCTTCGCCTCTTTGCGAAGTGAACGGGCGATCCGGGTGTGGTACGGAGCAACGCGAAAGACAATAAAGAGCGCTTCGAGAATGTCCACATACTTCCGTGCCGTGTTTGGTGATATGCCTGCATCCTCGGCAAGCGACACATAGGAAACCGGCGAACCGACGCCGCGGCGCAAAAATGACAGCACATCCCCCATCGCCCTGAAATCAGCGATCCGCTCGAAATCAAGAATATCTTCACGAATCAATCCATCCACGTACTGCTTTCGCCACCGTGCGGCATCGGTATCCTCCGTTGCAAGAAATGGTTCGGGAAAACCACCGCGAGCTATCAGGCGGTCGATATCTCCGGCAAGGTCGCTACCGGATAATTCCGAAAGCGAAAACGGAAGCAGACGGTGTACGAAAAACCTTCCGGCGAGCGAGTCGCCCGCCTGCCGGAAAGTTTCCAGCCGGGCACTCCCGGTTACAAGAATTTTCTGTCCCGGTTCTTTTGTGTCATAGATGCCCTTGAGAAAGTTCTTCCACTTCGGCATTTTGTGCAGTTCGTCGAAGATGAGCAACTCCGTAGCCGGAGGCCACTCTTCATTCCTGATGATCGACCGGTCATCCCTGGAATCATAATTGAGATAAGCAACTGATGTATATTCTTTGGAGATGTCCCTCGCAAGCCAGGTTTTACCCACTTGCCGCGGTCCCACAAGAAAAACCATCTTTTTCTCAAGGTCCTTTTTGATCTGCTCTTTCTGCTTTCGGCGCATAGACGAGAAATAAAACCTTAAATATGACTATTTTGCAGTATAATGGAAAATAGTCATGACTTTTTTAAAAAACAATGAAAAAAAGTCGCGTCCTCTTCCTCTGCATCCGGACTCGCTGCCCAGCACTGGCCGTAACCGGCGCATTTGTAATGAGAGCAGCGAACGAAAAATGCTTCCACTGCACCAGCGTTGTTATGCGCTAACCCTCACCAGGGGACGAACATGTTTGTTTGGTTTATGAAGGGACAGATCATGATTGGCTTGCAGATTAAGCCAAAATTCGGGCGAGGTATTGAATGCTTCGGAAAGCAGCCAGGCCGTATCCGGTGATACACCCCTCTTACCCCTGACAATTTCATTGATTCGCTGAACAGGGATGCCGATATGTGCTGCCAGCGCCTTTTGGGATAATCCCAACGGTTCCAGGAACTCTTTAAGCAATATAACCCCGGGATGGGTTGCCACACGATTTGATGGTATCATTTCATCGTCTCCGGAATATTTTAATGGTAATCAACGATTTGAACATCATGGGCGTTCGAAGCTTTCCACTTGAACACGATGCGCCATTGATTGTTGATACGAACGCTATGAAAACCTGCAAAATCGCCTTTCAATGCCTCCAATCGATTACCTGGAGGAGATTGTAAATCTTCCAGCGACCGCGCCGCGTTAAGGACATCAAGCTTGTAAAGCGCAGATTCCTTGATTTGATTCGGCAGCCGCCTGACGCGGCTGTTCGAAACGCCATGAAAAAGATCCGATGTTGCGCGATTTCCAAACGAAGCTATCATGGATTAATGTTAACGAATTCACGGATACCGTGCAAACATGTTTCCAAGCCGGGAATTACAATACAAGCAAAAGAAAATCAAAATTTGCCTTGTATTTTTACACATTAACGGCCTAAACTGCTTTGTAAAATTAAAACCAATCATCGAAAGACGTTCAGCGACCTGCTTGTCATTTACCGCGGCGCAATGACTGATAAGCGTTTTTCGATTACGAGTACAGCTTCGCAAGAATAGTGACGAGTAACGGTTGACAAGTCGGCCTGAAGGCTCCGTCCCAGGTTGGGTACTGCCAACTGAAGATTGTTGACTGCCGACTGAGAACTGCCCACTGCCTACTTATTCAAGCAATTCCGTGCTTCCGCTTGTACGCCGCCCAGTTCTTTTTCAGGTCGATGAATGATTCGAGGTCGGGCTGCGTGAGAAACGGGTTGGTTTTCTTTTCCTCGCCGATGGTGGAATGAGGGGCAGTTCCGTAGTCATGGCCGGGAAACACTCTTGTGTTCTCGGGAAGGGTCATGAGTTTTTCATGGAGAGAGCGATACTCCCGGCGGGCCTGTTCTCCGAGGTCCGTCCCCCCGACCTTGCCGACAAACAGCGTGTCACCGGTAAAGAGGGCGTCTCCGGCATAAAGGCACATGGAATCGGCAGTGTGGCCGGGGGTGTGGATGATACGTATTTCCAGCTCCCCCAGGGGGAAAACAGCGCCATCCTCGACGGCGAGGCCGGCATCGGGACATACCGTTCCGTAGAGCAGCGGAACCCGTCCCGTCAACCGGGATATTTCCTCGTTTCCGTTTGTATGGTCGTAATGACCGTGGGTACAGAAGATATAGCGGATCGACAATCCCTCTTCGTTTGCATGGTGGACGATCATCGAGGGATCGTTGGACGGGTCGACGATAAAAGCCTGCCGACTCACCTCGTCGGCGGCAAGGTAACCGAAATTACGGTCCCCCCCTGTTCTGAACTGCTTGAGATACATCGCTTCAGACCATTTTTTCAACGTTCATTAAAAAAGCTTTCGCCGGGAAATCAGGCTCTGCCGCAATGGGATTGTTCTCGAGCTCTTCGATAATCTGCTCCGCTTTCTCGTCTTCGAGGATCGCGAAGCAGAGTGATGAGTAGGAACCAACCCCTTTGTCGGACGGCCACCAGGCCTGTCCGGAAATCCCTTTGTCGCAATAACAGCCTTTGATGGACATATTGCTGAACATCAGCACCTCGAATTTCCTGAAGAGGTCCCGTACCTGGGGGCGGGTTTCCTCATGGCCCATAATCGCGAGAAACTTCATGACTTATCGGGGTTGAGTTTATTGTACCGTTTCTTTTCAACGAGATAATAGGTCAGGGGGACGATCCCGAGCGTCAGTATCGTCGAGAGCATCGCTCCCCACATCAAAGAAATCGCAAGCCCCTGAAATATCGGATCGAACAGGATCACAATGGCGCCGATAACAACCGTGCCTGCCGTCAGAAGGATCGGCCGGGTACGGACAGCGGCGGATTCGACAACCGCCTCTTTCAACGTAACGCCTTCCTGTACCCGCAGCTGGATAAAGTCGATAATCAGCACCGAGTTTCTGACCATGATGCCGGCAAGCGCGATCATGCCGATCATGCTCGTTGCCGTAAAGAACGCCCCGTGGAAGAAGTGCCCGGGTATGATCCCCACCAGGCTGAGGGGAATAGCCACCATCATCACCATCGGCGTCCTGAATGACTGGAACCAGCCGACAATAAGAAGATAGATGATCACAAGCACGACAGCAAATGCCGCACCGAGATCGCGGAACACCTCGAAGGTAATCTGCCATTCACCGTCCCATTTCACTGCCAGCTTGTCTTCGGTAAACGGCGTCGATGTATAAAGCGGTGAAATCGTGTATCCCCCCGGCGTCACGATCTTCTTGATCCGCTCGTCCATTTCGAGCATCGCGTACACCGGACTTTCGGTAACGCCGGCAACGTCGGCTGTGACATAGACAACATTTTTCAGATTCTTGCGGTAGATACTCTTGTCATCTATGCCTTCCTCGATTCTGACCAGTTCCGAAAGAGGGATCATTTCGCCTGCAGGCAGTCTTGTCGTCAGGGAGTTCATTCCCTGTGACTTGACATGGATATCGGTCAGGTCGAGAATCGAGGCCCTTGCCGAGATCGGAAGCCGCAGTTCAATACCGACAGGTTCCAGCTCGGTTTCGGTATGCAGCAAGCCGACATCAACACCGTCAAGCGCCATGCGGAGCGTACTGGTAATCTGCTCGGTGGTCACTCCCCTGTAGGCGGCCTTTTCCTTGTCGATCACCATGGTGTAGGTTTTCTGGTCATCCTCGACCATCCAGTCGACGTCCACGACACCAGGGGTTTCTCCCATGATCGATTTGATCTCGCGGGCGAGTACGACCTGCTCTTCCATGTCCGGGCCGTAGATCTCGGCAACGATGGTCGAAAGAACAGGAGGACCGGGCGGAACCTCCACAACCTTGGCATTGGCCCCATATTTGCCAGCAAATTCCTGCACCTTCGGCCTTACCCGTTTGGCGATAGCATGGCTCTGGTCACTTCTCTCTCCCTTATGAACGAGGTTTACCTGGATATCGGCCATGTTGTCGCCCTGACGCAGGTAATAATGACGAACCAGGCCATTGAAATTGATCGGCGCATGGGTCCCTACATAGTACTGGTAGTTTTCAACTTCCGGCACCGTTTTGAGATACGACACGATGTCCTTGCTGACCCTTGCGGTGTGCTCCAGGGTTGTCCCTTCCGGCATGTCGACAATCACCTGGAACTCGCTTTTGTTATCGAACGGCAGCATTTTCAACTCGACCATTTTCAGCGGCACCATGGCCATCGATCCAAGAAGCAGCGCGCCGACGAAAACAAATGCGATCGCCGCCTTCCACCAGCTCGATAGCAGCGGCGCAAGCGTCTTGCTGTATACCTTGTAGTAGATCGACGACCGGATGTCGTACTCACCGGAATGACCGCCATCGGCCTTCAAAAGCCGGAAAGCAAGCCATGGCGTACCGATAAGGGCGACAAAAAGCGAAAAGATCATGGCAAGCGATGCGCCGATAGGCATGGGGCTCATATAGGGACCCATCAGGCCGGACACAAAAACCATGGGCAGCACGGACGCTATGACGGTAAAGGTCGCAAGAATCGTCGGATTGCCGACCTCGTTGATCGCGGCGATCGCCGCCTGGAGTTTCGGCATTCTCCGCATCGAAAAGTGACGGTGGATGTTCTCGGCGATGATGATCGAATCGTCGACAACGATACCCGTGACAAAAATCAACGCAAAGAGCGTCACCCTGTTCAGGGTATAGTCAAAGAGAAAGTAGACAAGGAGCGTCAGGGCAAAGGTGATCGGTACCGAAGCGAAGACAACAAGCCCACCCCTCCATCCAAGGAAAACACCGACGACAATGGTAACCGCAATGACCGCACCGATAAGGTGTTCGAGCAGCGTAAACACTTTTTCGGATGCTGTTTCTCCGTAATTCCTGGTTTCCGTGACGGTGATCCCGGACGTGATGATCGATCCTTTCAGCGCGTCGACCTTATCGAGCACCTTGTCGGCAAGCGCTGTGGCATCGGTTCCTTTCCGCTTTGCAACGGTAAGCGTGACCGCGGGGTGCTCGCCTCCGGCTTCACCATCATGCCCTGCCGCTCCGTAACCGAAAAAGGTATAATTCTCCACCTCTTCCGGTCCGTCGATCACCTCGGCGACATCCTTGAGATAGACAGCGCCTGAATTGTAGACCCCGACAACGACATTCCGGACATCCTCGGCCGTTTTCAGAAACTGTCCTGACTTGACGATGAACTCACTGTTGTTCTGCTGGAAGGAACCTGCGGTCACCTGGCTGTTGGAGGCTTTTATCTGAGTTGCTATCTGCAGGGGAGTAATCCGGTAGCGGGAGAGCTTTTCCTTGTCGAGAACAATGCGAAGCTGCCGCTTCAATCCCCCGTTGAGGTTGACATCACCGATATTCTCGATTTTTTTCAGCTCGTCGGCAACCTGGCCCGCAACCTTCCTGAGCTGGTAGGGTCCGTAGGAGTCGCTCCAGAAAGTCAGCGTCAGCACCGGAACATCGTCGATCGACACCTTCTTGACAAGCGGCATCTGTACTCCGGCGGGCATTTTGTCCATGTTCTTCATAATGGTCGCCCAGAGCTTGACCATGCTCTCTTCGGTATCGTCACCCACGTTGTATCGGACGGTCACCAGCGCGAAGTCCCTTGTGGATGTCGAGTACACGTAATCGACGCCTTCGATTTCGGTGAGATATTTTTCAACCGGCTTCGCCACCCGTTCCCCGACCTCTTTGGCGCTCCCTCCCGGGTAGCTGAAATACAGGTCGACCAGCGGAACGGATATCTGCGGCTCCTCTTCACGCGGGGTCATGAACGTCGCCAGGACTCCCACAAGAAGAGCCGTGGCCATCAGGAGAGGCGTCAGCTTCGAGTTGATGAACAGTTTGGCAAGTATACCTGCAATACCCTCTCTCATCTCCTTAGTCCTCCTTCCTGACAGTTACACCATCGCCCTCCCGAACGTCATCGGCAAAGGGCGCGACAACCTTCTCTCCTTCTTCGAGTCCGCTCAGCACTACGATCCCTTCGTCCAGGAAATCACCTGTACGTATCCACCTGATCACAAGG
Organism: Chlorobium sp.; assembly: GCA_028280025.1. Classification (GTDB taxonomy): domain Bacteria; phylum Bacteroidota; class Chlorobiia; order Chlorobiales; family Chlorobiaceae; genus Prosthecochloris. Next base: position 17,325 of record JANQMO010000003.1, read on the forward strand.
GTTCCGTCATCCCCCACGACCTGAACGCCCTCGAGCTGGCCACGCATAAAGAGCGCCGACCCGGGGATCAACAGAACCGCACTGCCATCCTCCTTTTCCATCGTCAAAACGGTTGCAATTTGCTCGATTTCCACGACCCTCTGCCTTTCGGGGCTCTCCGGAGCTTCTGTTTTCTTTCCGGCACAGCCGGCAAAAAGCAGCATAAGCCCGAGACACGCGACAAACACTGTATGCTTCATGATCTATTTCTATTCTACTTTTAGTCCTGTTCAACTGCCGACGAAATATTCAAGCTCGCTTTCAGCAATGATCCGATCATAGCGGGCCTTGTTGAGGCGCATCCGGGCATAGGTATAAGCCGTTTCCCTGCCGAGCAGTTCGAAGGTCATTGCCTGTCCCGAACGGTACCGGCTTCCGATGAAATCAAGACTGCTCCGGGCTTCTTTCAGCGCCTGTTCAGCGACACGGATTCTCGACTCGGCTGTACGAAGCCGCCGAAACGCGTTGCGCACCTCGTACATCCCCTTGTCTTTCGCTTCCTCGTACTTGTAACGAGCTTCCCGCTCGACGGCCCGCGCCTCTTCTGTCTTACCAATGGCCGAATATCCGTCAAAAAGCGTCCACTCCATTGCCACGCCCAGCATCCAGTTGTTTTCCCCCAATCCGGGAAAATCGCTGTCGTTCCAGTTCTGCTGGAAAAAAGCGTTGACGCGGGGCAGACGTTCCGCCCTCGTCATCTCGTAGCTGTAACCCGCCGCCGCTGCGCTTGCCTCGAGGGCTTTGAGGTCGGCCCGGCCGCCTGGCGGCAGAGGCTCGGCATCAACAGGAGCGACCGCCCTGCTTTTAAAACCGTCAACAGGCTCGATATCGGTATCAGGATCAAGCCTGAGGAAAAACCTGAGCGCATCCTTGGCCGAGAGTATTGCATCTTCGATCATCATTTTCTGCTCTGAAAGTTCCGCAAGGCGGACCGCCGTCGACAGTTTATCGGATTCGGTGATCAGGCCTTTGCGGAATGCTTCTCTTGCATTACGGTCATGAGAACGCATCGTGCGAATTGAACTGTTGATCGCTTCTTTGTTTTTTCTCGCAAGCACAAGCCCGTAGTAAGCTTTTTTAACCTCGAGAGCTATCGTTTCTCCGGTTCTTGTCAGCATGTGCTCCCGAGCCGTTCTCGCTGCTGCTGCTGCCTTTCTGCCTTTTATGGCATCGAGATTGAAAATCGGCTGCTGAACTTCGAGGCCGAACTGAAAGTTCGAGATGTCATCCGGATCATTCAGAGCATCTGCGCTGAAATCCGTCGCCGGATTGATGATTCCCTGGCGGAGCTTGTAGGTAAAAACCGATGCGGGATCATTTGTTGCCGTAAAGGACTCGGACAGCGTCACTTTGGGAAGGAAAGCCTTTCTGGTCTGCACACGCTTCGCCTCCGCCTGATCGACCCTCGCCCTTGCCACCTTGAGGGAAGAGTTGTTCATTGCAGCGATGTCCAGTGCTTCTTCAAGGGATATCTTCATGGTGCCGCCGGCCTGTGCCGCGAGAGGAAGAAAAAGCATCACGGCAAAGACGATTCCCGTAACACAAGTAAAACGTTTCATGGCTGTATTGAAGATTTATCGATGGTTCAGGGGGCGCTTGGCTTATTTCTTTGATATCAGCTTGAGAATTTTCTCCATGGTATCCGCGTCACGTTCACTCAGGCATTCTTTCAGACTGTTGTTCAGAACGAGAGAGTACGTTCTTTCCAAAGCCGCTTTTGCCGCCTGAAACTGAACGATAACTTTCTCGCACGGCTCTTTCTCTTCAAGCATCCTGACGAGCCCCTGTATCTGACCGCTTACTCTTTTTAATCGTACGACAACGTCTTCCATAACCCTGTATTCATAATCCGTCATGAGCAAAATACCCATACCCCGTATAGGTATAGAACATACAATTATTTTCTTTTCTTTACAAAGATAATGAACAACCTGCGGTGAACAGCTGCAAACGGCTCGCGCGGAAATGGTCGTTTGCCGGAACTGTTGAACAAGGGAATGCGTTAGTCAGATTCAAGTTATGATAAAGCACATAAGACGTTGAAGAATCCGGCTGTCTTTCATACATATTGTCCAACCGCCCGGGAACAGACACTGACTTCGACATAAGAGACTACAAGAAGTACCATGGAAATCATCGGTAAAAGCAAGGCGCATGTTATTCTGGACTCCTGCATGCAGGAGTCCACAGACTATTTTTCGGATCACTCCCACATTCTCAAATGCAATCCGTACTGCAAGAACATCGAATACCTGCCGGAAAAAGACCTCTATCAATGGACGTTTATGGCTGACGATCCAAGAAACCATCCTATCGTTGCGATCTTTTTCGTCAAACAGGAAACCAAACATCTGGAACCCGGCCATGAATTGGTGGAACAATACATCAACTCGGTCAACATCGACATCGACAAAGAGAGGGGAGGAAAACTGATCCGGTGGCGCTCCACTGAAGATATCCCCGATATAGAGATCACCAGCGAGAACACCTTTATCGGATCGGCGGGTGCGGAAATCTGCCTTCTCCACCATACCGAATGCAAAACGTCGGTCCACTACGACACCAGCATCACCCTTGATTTCACCATCCCCTTCCCGCTGAACATGATGCCGGAAATGGTTCTCAAGTTCCTGACAGAGGCGCTTATGTCTCAAATCATGAAACAGGCGACCGAAAGCATGCTCTGCAAGGTGCAATCGGACATCTGCTGTTATGGCGCGGATATCGACGCCGAAGGAAAATCGAAATAGGGGTTCGAAGTAAAGCAGGAAAACAAAGACCGGGAGTCCGAAGATAATGCGGAATACTGTAGGGGCGGGTTTGAAACCCGCCCGTACTGAGACCGGTTATGACTTATGTTCCTGCTTTCTTTTTCTTATGCTGCGCTTCGACAAGGAAACCCGAGATGTAGACAGCTATGAAGCCGATGATCACAACCGAGAGAAAAATAACCCGGTCCTGCAGCGTGTGGAGCTGGCCTGACTCCCATATCATATAGACAAGAGCCACCCATAGAACCCCCATGAACAGCGACGCCTTGTTCCACAAACCCTTGAAGCTTCCGTTGAGCATAATTCGAATAAAAAAATGGATGGCAAAAAACTTGCCGGTTTATTTATAAAACGCCCTGTGATCTCAAGCGGCGTTCATTGTGTTTTTCGAGCAATATTCTTGCAAGGTACTGCATGGCATTGACGATATAGGTAAAATAGGCAAGAAACGCCTCCCAGATCAGGACATCTTCAGGATATCCCATGTAAGCCATCACAAAGTAAAGCAGGTGAAAAAAAGCCGCGACCGTACTGCCTACATCCTCCCATACAAACTCTTTACCGTAAATCCATTTATCAAAAATCTCCTTCTCGAAATAGGCGCCGGTGATAAGAAGAAGGCCAAAAAGAAGGGTTTTGAAAAGAATGGCGACACTCACCCAGTAAAAACTGAAAAGCTGGTCATTCTGCATGTAAATGAAGGTGAGAATGACGCCGGCGAGAAAAACGACAAACTGAACCGGGGCGAGAATGAGCTGTATCTGGGTCCAGACGGAAGCATTCCGTTTTTCGAGCTGCTCGGGCGTATATCGCGGCATGGCAACAAAGATGATGGTTACGGCTCTTGAGCCTTTAAAAAAGGCCTTTTATCTCTTTGAGCAAGGAATATATCACCTTCCGTCTTCCTTTCAAATTATCGCAGTAAACAAACTCGCCGCACAGCCTTTCTGCACAGAGAAATCTGCCTTTAATTTTATGCCCTCGATTGCTTTTATCCGTCTCTTTTTACTATAATGTTGTTCAAGCAAAAATCCTGTCAGTAGACGACAGGAAAGTTTTCAAACGTCTCTGGTATCAGTGCAGTATATCCGGCCAGTGCTCTCAAATTCGTCAGCACGCCATTCCAAGATCAGGTGTTGTATCACATGGAAACCTCAGCAGGCAACGCGGTCACTACGACGAAGTCTCTCAAAATTCTCCTGGTAGCGCCAAAAGGGAAGAAGGATTCCAAGTCAAACCAGAAACCGCTCTTCCATATGGCGCTCGGAGTTCTGGTCAGCATCACGCCCCCTCAGCATACAATCGACATCATCGACGAGCATTTCGGAGACACCGTCGATTATGATGTTGACTACGACCTCGTAGGCATTACCGCCAGAACCATTGACGCAACACGCGCGTATGAAATCGCCGACAATTTCAGGGCAAAGGGAACAACGGTCATCCTCGGCGGCATTCATCCGTCCTTCAATCCGGAGGAAGCCTCAAAGCATGCCGACACCCTTGTCAGGGGTGAGGCTGAAAACCTCTGGACCGATGTGCTCGAAGATGCAGTCCACAATCGTCTGAAGCCGGAATACAATGCCAAAGACTACCCGCCCGTCAAGGAGATCGCCCCGCTTGATTACAAAAGAATCGCCGGCGCATCGTTACGCGAAAAGGTCGACACGACCAAATCCATCCCGATCTACATCACCAGGGGCTGCCCCTATACCTGCTCTTTCTGTGTCACCCCGAATTTTACAGGAAAACTCTACAGAACCCAGAAAGCCGAAAATCTGAAGGAGCAGATACAGGATGCCAAGGAAGCCTTCTTCAAAAAGAACGGCACCTCAGCCAAGCCATGGTTCATGCTCTGCGATGAAAACCTGGGGATCAATAAAAAACGTCTCTGGGAAGCGCTTGACATGATCAAGGAATGCGATATCATGTTCAGCGTCTTTTTAAGCATGAATTTTCTCGAGGACGAGGAAACGGTCAAACGGCTTGTCGAGGCAGGCTGCTTCATGGCTCTCGTCGGTATAGAATCCATTAAAAAAAGCAATCTCGAAGCATACAACAAGTCGCACGTCAATTCCCCGGAAAAAGTCATCGAAACCATCAACCGCTGCCGGAAAGCCGGCCTCAGCGTTCAGGGCAATTTCCTTGTCAATCCGAATCTCGACAGCTTCGAGGACATGGACGAACTGGTCGAGTTCATCAGCCGGAACAATATTTTTATGCCTATCATGCAGATCATCACCCCGTACCCCGGGACAAGCATGTACAAGGAATACAAGGAAAAGGGCCTGATCACCGACGAGGATTGGGAAAAATACAACGCGATCAATGTCGTTATCCGCTCCCCCCATTACAACCCGGTCGAATTTCAGTACAAGTTCATGAAGACCTATTACCAGGCCTATTCATGGAAAAACATCCTGAGCAGGATCATGCACAATCCTCACCCTCTTCTGAACTTTGTCACGAGCTTCGCCTTCAGAAAAAACCTGCAGGAACTGCTCCAAACCTTTGAGCATGAGCATGGCATGAAACGGTCCGCCAAACAGAACATCAAATAACCGAAACCTTTATCATGGAGTTTATAACCAAATACACGACTATCATCGCGCCAGCCGTTTTTTTTGTCTCCGGCATCTTTATCGTCATGCTCCTCAACAAGTTTATCGGCAAACATAAAACGGAGGCAAAGAAAAAGTAAGAAAGGGGAAAAAACAGTAAAAGCGCTCTTGTGAAATATCTGAAAATGCCTTAGCTTTCATTAAGGCAATTTACGCCTGTCGAGCAAGCGCTCAAACGCTTGAAAATCAATGCTGACAGGTCGATAACAATATTTTTCTCGCTTCTTCTTTTCAACTCAAAACAACACACATCATGGCAAACGGATCAAACAACGATTTAGCTGGAGCAATCAATGGTCTTGTCGACACTGTTGCAAAACTCGGTCAGCAGCAGATCGAAGTGCTCAACAGCGGCCTCAAAACTGTGTCTGAAATGGTCGGCCCTCTCGGCAAAACCATGACGGACATGATGGGCAACATGGCAAATACCCTCAACCAGGTATTGCAGAATGTTTCCAACACACTCGGCGGCTCCAAGTAAGTCATCACCAGGAAAAGCAAAGCACCTTATGCCTGCCGCATAAGGTGCTTTTTTTTTATGCCACAGACACCCTCCCCGAACACCATGCACCTCCAGCCAGACGCGCTCAACAGCTTTTTCAAGACAACAGAGATCCGGAACATCGCTATCGAACCGTTGACAGGAGATGCATCTGCGAGAAAGTATTTCAGGCTGCGGTCACCGGACATGTCATGGGTACTCTGTTTTGACGCAGAATACCTTAACCATACCGCTGAACAGTATCCTTTTCTTGACATCCAGCACCTGCTCTCGTCATGCGGAATCCCTGTTCCCCGGATTATCGGCTGTGATAAAAAACAAGGCTTTATTCTGCTGGAAGATTGCGGCGACATCCTGCTCCAGGATGCATTGAAACGCGAAGATACCGACCGATCTTCACTCTACCGCAACGTTGTCGATATCATGACGTCACTGCAGTCTGTCAGGGGAAAGAGCACAGAAATGCCTTTTGACAGAGCTTTTGATGAAGAAAAGCTCATGTTCGAGTTCACGTTCTTTCTTGACAATGCTTCCCTGTATGAAACACACGGTTTCTCGGAAAAAGAGACGCTGATTCTGAAAAACGAGTTCCACCGCATCACACAACACCTTGTTAAACCCGAACATTTTGTCCTCAATCATCGGGACTACCATAGCAGAAACATACTCGTTACCCCCTCCGGTCCTGTGATCATCGATTTTCAGGACGCACGTCTTGGCCTGCCCCAGTATGATGCAGTGTCGCTCCTGAGAGACTCCTATGTCACCCTCGACGAGACATTTGTTTACCAGATGCAGCAGTACCACTATCTTCAGCTGAGGGAAAACGGCCTGACAGCGATGAGCTTCGACGAATATCTCCGGCTCTTTGACCTGATGGCATTTCAGAGAAACGTCAAGGCGCTCGGAACATTCTTCAACCAGGCCTGCAGCCTTGGAAAACAGGAATTCCGGCAGTATATAGCACCGACGCTCGCCTATCTTCCCGGCTATATGGCAAGACAGACCGAGCTGAGAGAGTCAGGCGCAATCATTCTGAACGTTTTGCACCAACCTACGCCATGAAGGCCTTCATTCTTGCAGCAGGATTCGGCTCGCGACTCAAACCGATAACCAACGGCATCCCGAAACCGCTCATACCTGTTCTCAACGTACCATCTATCTGCTATCCGCTGGCACTCTTGCGGGAAGCAGGTATCCAGAGCGTGATCTGCAACGTACACTATCATGCCGACAGGATCAGGCATTTCTTTTCTGAAAGCAGCGAATCGGGGCTGGATGTCCATATCTCGGAAGAACCCGAGATCCTTGGCACGGGCGGGGGACTCAAACTGTGCGAACAATTACTCGATGATGAACCGTTTCTCCTCATAAACAGCGATATCATTGCTGATTTCAATCTGCAGTCATTCATTGACGCCCATCGTCAAAGCGGTCGACCGGGCTCGCTTATGCTGTACAAGACTCCCGCCGCACGGTCGATTGGAGATGTCGGCCTGCACAACGGAGAAGTCAGGGATTTCAGAAACATGCTCGGCACAGGGCTTCGCTCGGACTACATCTATGCCGGTGCCGCCGTTCTCGGACCGTCAATCTTCCGTTATCTGAAGAGTGAATTTTCCAGCATTGTCGATACCGGATTTACCGGCCTTATCAATAACGAAAGCCTCGGCTGCTTTCTGCACAATGGATTCTGGCATGATATTGGAACACCTGAAAGCTACTGGAGAGCAAACATCCTGAACAGAAACACAACCCTGGCAATCGCTCAAAGGATCTCCGCCCAGGTAGGCATGAAACCGGAAATGGTTTCTCCTGATGCGCATATTTCCCCGGATGCGACCGTCCGGGAATCGGTCATCGGCAGCCGCTGCCGCATCGGTGAGGGCTCGGTCCTTCACCAGTCCGTCGTGCTGCCGGGAACCGCTGTTGAAAATGGGACGGTCCTCGAACAATGTATCGCCTTTCCCGGGGGCAGACTTTCCCTCGAAGAGTAATTTTACCTATACTACTGACGGAAACGTGAACGGAGCAGTCGTCATCCGGACCTCACGAACCGGCAGTATGCCGTCGGCTGCATTGCCGTCACTGCCGGCAGTGCGGCACAATAAACACTACAACGCCATCCATGGTTTCGAACGGACTTGACATACTTCTCAGGGATACGGATTCACTGAGAAAACGCAAGATCGCCCTTATCGCCAACCAGACTTCGGTCACCTGTGATCTGACGTACTCCTGGCAGGAACTGCAGCGCCGGGGAGTTACTCTGAAAAGAATCTTTTCGCCGGAACACGGACTGTTTTCAACCGAACAGGACCAGGTTGCCGTAACCGAAGAGCCGCTTGTCGGCACCGAAGTCATCAGCCTCTACGGCAGCAACCCGGATTCACTTGTTCCCGACAGCCGTCTGCTGCCGGATATCGACCTGGTGATTTTCGATATACAGGATATCGGATCGAGGTATTATACCTACAGCAACACACTCGCCCTCTTCATGGAAACTCTGAACGGGAAGGATATCGAGATCATGGTCCTCGACCGTCCCAATCCGCTGGGCGGCGAGGCTGTCGAAGGGCCGATGCCCGACAAGACCTACCGTTCATTTGTCGGCATACTTCCGGTCCCTCCGCGCCACGGCATGACAGCAGGCGAGCTTGCACTGCTTTATCGCGACACCATGAATCTCGATGTCAACCTCCGCGTCATCGGTATGGAAGGCTGGAACAGGTCTATGCTTTTTCCCGAAACCGGCCTTTCCTGGATCGTACCTTCTCCAAACATGCCCTCATGGGAAGCGGCCCTCACCTATCCCGGCACCTGCCTTTTCGAAGGACTCAACGTTTCCGAAGGCAGGGGAACCACAACACCGTTCCTGCATGTCGGTGCGCCGTTCGTTGAACCGGATGTCCTTGCATCGGAACTTTCGCAACTGGACCTCGACGGCATTCTTTTTCGCCCCACATATTTCAAACCGTCATTCAGCAAATATCGCGGCGAGATTGCCGGAGCCGTTTTTCTTCATGTCACCGATCCCCGGAGCTTTCGGCCTTTCGCGACAGGAATTGCCGTAACGGCGGCACTCCAATCCCTCTATCCCGAAACGTTCCGCTTTCTCCATGACGTCTATGAGTTCAACGACCGCTACCCGGCTTACGACCTCCTTTGCGGAAGCGGCCGCCTGCGAACAATGATCGTGAACGGAACACCTTTCACGGAACTCGGTAAATCGTGGGCGTATGACGAAACATCGTTCAGCGCGTTCAAACAGGACTATCACCTGTATCGGTAACCTGCCCGTCTAAAGAGACCATCCATGCAGACACTCGACCTTACCATCATCATCTGCTTTCTCCTGGCAATGGCAGGATACGGCATATGGCAGGGAAAAAGCAACAAGACAACAGGAGACTATTTCCTGGGCGGCAGGAACCTGCCGTGGGTTGTCGCAATGTTTTCCATTGTCGCAACCGAAACATCGGTACTCACCTTTGTCAGCGTTCCCGGAATAGCGTTTCGCGGAGACTGGACATTCCTGCAGCTCGCTCTCGGATATATCCTCGGCCGCGTCCTTGTCAGCTCGATCCTTCTGCCCGTTTATTTCCGCGAGGGCGTTGACTCCATTTACGAGGTTATCGGAAAACGCTTCGGCAGCCATATGCAGAAACTTGCCTCGTCGGTTTTCCTGGTCACCCGGATCCTTGCCGACGGAGTACGATTTCTGGCAACCGCTGTTGTCGTTGAAGTTGTCACCGGGTGGCCCCTTCCGGTCGCGGTACTGATAATCGGGATCGTGACTCTCATCTACACGATAACCGGCGGAATACGAACCATAGTATGGATCGACAGCGTCCAGTTCGTGCTGTACCTGCTGGGTGGAGTCGTCACCATCGCCTATATCTCTGCAAACCTTGGAACAGGGCTGCCGGAAACATTTTCGACCCTTGCCGCCGAGGGCAAGCTGAAAATCATCAACCCCGACTGGCATCTTTTCTCAAACCCATGGGCGTTTTTCAGTGCTCTCATCGGCGGCGTACTCCTTTCGCTTGGCTCGCACGGAATCGATTATATGATCGTGCAGAGGGCGCTCGGCTGCCGGAACCTCAACGCGGCAAAACGTGCCATGATCGGCAGCGGTGTGTTTGTTTTTCTGCAGTTCACGGTATTCCTCCTTGCCGGTTCGCTGATCTATCTCTTCCTGGCCGATGTTCCTGTTGAAAAAGACCGGGAATTCGCGTATTTCATTGTCAACCATCTGCCGGCCGGGATGAAAGGGCTGCTCTTGGCCGGCGTGCTTTCTGCGGCAATGTCCACACTGAGTTCCTCGATCAATTCGCTGGCTTCATCAACCGTCACCGACATCCTCGAGGGCAAGGCATCTCTCGGCACCTCGCGTCTGATAAGTTTCGGATGGTCGGCGGTCCTGATCGGCATTGCCCTGATGTTTGACGAAAGCGACACTGCAATCGTGATCCTCGGTTTGAAAATAGCATCCTATACCTATGGCGGGCTTCTCGGCCTGTTTTTTCTTTCGAAAAGTAAAAAAACGTTTCATACGTCCAGCCTTGCAACCGGACTCATTGCCGGCCTGGCAACAGTTTTTGCCCTGCAGTATCTGAATATTGCATGGACATGGTATATCGCGTGCTCAGTAATAGCCAACATCGCTGTTGTCTGGTGTGTCGAACTGATCTATAAACACCGATAATTTCACCATCTTTTTTGAGAGTGCGTTACTGATTCGTAAATTACGTGCATGATCCTTAATCATTATTTACATTCACCTTAATCCGAAGGAGACACTCACATGGCAACAGAAGGAAAAGTCGATCTCACCCAGTCAATCAATGACACGGTGCAGAATCTCGGCAATCTGGCAGTTTCGTCGATTTCAGCTATCGACAAAGGGCTCCAGAACATGCAGCCGTCTATCGAGAACCTTAACAAATCCATGACCGGAATGCTGGAAACAGGAGCAAAAACAGCAACCGATGTCATGAACAACCTTTCCGATCCGCTCAACAATATTGTTTCAGCTGCAGGCGACACAGCCGCCAAAGGCATTGAAACAGTCAGCGGAGTTGCCGGACAGGCACTTGAAATTGTCGGTTCAGCAGGCAACAGCGCCATTTCAATCGCACAGTCGGCTGTCGGAACAGTCGGATCAGCAGTCGGTGCCGTTGGAGAGGCAGTTTCATCCGTTCTGCCGGTGGGCAAAAAGATTTAAGTTTCTGCTGCAGCAAACAGCTCACGAGCCCAACAAGCCTTCCTCGGAAGGCTTGTTGTTTTTCAACCGCACACACACAACAAGCATAATCCGTCTCATCTTCCTGTCTCCTGCCAAACTCCATTGAGCAGCTTTTGAGAAACCTTTTGTACAGATGAAGGGTTTGTTTTCGCGACGACTCTCTGACAAACAAATACCGCTCATGCATAGCGCTGTTGCAACCTGGCAAAGACACAGCATCGGCGAAACTCCGGTCTATATCAGTACATCGACAGCCAACTGGTTTGTACCGAACGCAGAGGGAGACCGCCTTCTGCAAAAGCTCTCAAACGATCCTGAAGAGAACGGGACCGCCGAACAGCTTTTTTTTCTTTCCCGCCTTCCTGAAAACAACCCTTCCGACTACCGGGGAAGACAAGAAGCATTAGAGTTGAAGCACATTCATGAGCTCTGGTTTCACCTCACCAATCGCTGTAACATTTCATGCTCGCACTGCCTCTTTTCCTCATCGCCGTCAACCGGAGGTGAAATCAGTGCGGCATCCGTGCTGCAGCTTGCCGATGAAGCCTGGCAGACAGGCTGCAGACTGTTCGTCCTGACCGGGGGAGAGCCTCTGGTTCACCCGGAAATCAATGTCATTGTCCGGGGACTGCTTGCGCTTAAAGACACACATGTCGTTATCCTTACCAACGGCCTGCTTGCCGAAAAACTTGTCCGTACGTTCCCGAATGACACCGGGCGCATACACCTGCAGATCAGTATAGACGGTATCGACAATAACCATGACGATCTGAGAGGCAAAGGCGCGTTTCTGCGCCTGACAGAAGATATCCGGAAACTCCGTTCCCGGCAGGTACCCTGCACGCTTTCGATGTGCGTCACGCAAAGCAACATTGCCGACATGGCATCCGTTATCGAATACGCTGCAAAAAACGGCGTTGCAAACGTCCATTTCATGTGGTATTTCGTCCGCGGGCGCGGCACAAAAGACCAGTTTGTAAATCCCGATAAGCTCTTTTCCGCCCTCAGCCTTGCAGAAGAAAAAGCCCGTCATCTCGGCGTGCATATCGACAATATCGAGTCAGTCAGAACCAGGGTATTCTCACCTCCCGGAACCATTCATGACGGTACAACTGCGGGATGGGAATCTCTCGCCGTCGGACCAGACGGCAATCTTTATCCGACTGCTGCACTCGTTGGTATAGAAGCGCTTGCCACCCCCGTCGATTCGGGACTTGCAGACGCATGGAAGAAGAGCCCCGTGCTCGAACGGATCAGGAACATCTCATCGATTCACGCTCACCGATGCGCTACCTCCTCGGAGGAGGAGACCTCGATCACAGCTATATCAGCACAGGATCGTTCTCCGGAGCTCACGACCCTTACCTGCCTCTTTATGAAAAAACAGCACTCAGCCTTATTGCCGGATCGGCGCCCGAAAGCAGACTGAACGGCAAACCCTCCATCCGTCTGCAGATGGGCGAAATTCTCGAAAGCTGCGGTGCGCACGGCAGGATCGCCCTTGTTCACTCGAACTGTCTGCTTGCAGCAGCAACAGATGACAGTTTGACATCGATACGGGAGTTTTACCGTTCAGCGGCAGGGCAGCGAAACGAAGACATCCTCAACCCGGTCGGTTACGACACTTCGATTGTCAGCCATATTCCGGAAGCATACAGGTTTCGCGGTTATGGCTGCGGCAGCCCTGTAATGGATGCCGGGATCAAGACCGGCGAACACGTTGTCGATCTCGGCTGCGGTACCGGCGTGGAATGCTTCATTGCCGCCCGCCTCGTCGGTCCCGGCGGCTCCGTTACCGGAATAGACATGCTCGACCCGATGCTGGAAATCGCCAAAAAAGCAAAACAGGGGGTGTCGGCCTCCCTTGGCTACGATACCGTCCTGTTCCGCAAGGGTATGCTGGAGAACCTTCCTCTTGAAAACGATTCAGCCGATGTCGTCCTTTCCAACTGTGTGATGAACCTTTCGCTCGACAAGCGGCGGGCGTGGGAAGAAGTCCTGCGCGTGCTCAAGCCGGGCGGCCGGCTTGTAATCTCGGACGTTGTCTGTGAAACCGAGCCGGACCCGTCAATCCGTAACGACGAGACGCTCAAGGGCGAATGCATCGCGGGAGCACTGACCGAAACCCATCTTCTCGCCCTTCTCGAAGAAACCGGCTTCGAAGATATCCGGCTGATCAAGCGCTTTCCCTACAGGACAGTCGACAATCACCCCTTTTTCTCACTCACGTTCAGCGCAAATCACCCCCTCGCATCAGAATCTGTCAAAGCGATGTACCGCGGACCGCTGCCCTGGATCATCACTTCGAGAGGGACCCTCCTCCCGAGGGGAAAAATCGTCGCCGTCGACCGGTCCGAAGCCGAGACGCTGGGCGAGGCCCTGTTTCTTTTCGACAATGACGACCGGGTTTCAAATATCGAGGGAGAAAGCTGCTGCTCCTGCGCGCTTCCCCCGGAAGAAAAACAACCGGCAGCACCGGCATCCAATCACCGGCCCGAAACATACCACGCATCAGGCTGTACGGTCTGCGGTGCCCCGCTGGTCTATGAGGATCTGGAAATCGATCGATCATGCAGCTATTGCAAAAAAACGTTCACGTCTCCGTCAGTCTGTTCCAGCGGCCACTATGTCTGCGACAGCTGCCATTCGGATGACGCCGTGGAAGTTATTCGTCACCTCTGCCTGACGACCACAGAAACCGACATGCTCAGGCTTTTCGAACACATCCGCAGCCATCCCGCTATCAAAACGCACGGCCCGGAATACCACGCAATCGTTCCGGGAGTCATTCTGGCAACATGGAGAAATCTTGGCGGAAACATCATCGACATGAACATCGAAAGCGGCATCAACAGGGGACAATCGGTCACAGGCGGTTCATGCGGTTTCTTCGGTATCTGCGGTGCAGCCGTCGGTGCCGGTATCGCATACAGCATCATGCTCGGGGCAACGCCCTTGAAACCAGCCGAAAGAAAAGCTGTTCAGACAGTCACAACGGCTGTCCTGGATGAAATAGCCGCTATCAGGGCCGCACGATGCTGCCAGCGGGACTGCTGGATTGCCTTAAAAAAAGCCGCGGAACTTTCCGAACGGCTTCTTGACAGACCGCTCAGGGCGGAGCATGTCATCACATGCTCGCAACAGGAAAACAACGACGAATGCTTCGGGAAAGGATGTCCTGTTTTCTGAAGAACGGCAAGGGGAAATTGCTCTCCCCCTGCACAAACCTTCAGCTCGCAAGCTTGTCGTAATATTTCTCCAGACTGTCCTGGCGGTGCTCTTCTTCGGCTTCATTGATCACCTCGAAGGTCTTGTTGCGGGCTTTATCATTCCAGAGAGAAACGACCAGAAGCTCCGCAACGTCACCACGGTTTATCCAGCCGCTCCATAACCTGTCGCCCTGATCGACATGCAGGTCGTGCAAGAGCGGCTCGCCATCCCTTAGACCGCCCGGACGAACGATTGTATAGGAACGTCCGTCTTCACCGAATACCGACCTGAGGTGTTCTTCGGCTTCGAACTTTTTGGTGAGCACGCCGCCAAAAAGATTGAGCGGATGAAACCATTTGGTTACGGCCATCGAACTGACAAGACCAAAATGCCTCACGCCCGCTTTGGCTGCCTGGTCGACAAGACGCATCACACCGTCGCGGTCAACCTCGCCGGGAGATGCGTCCCCGAAGACTTCACTCGATCCCAAAGCCGATATGACTGCACTGCAGCCCTCGACAGCCTTCGCCACATCTTCATCGCTTTGTATTTTTCCCTGCACTACCTCGACGTCACCAAGTGACGCTGCTTTATCTGCCGAACGAGTCAGAACCTTGACCGGCACGCTGTAATGCTGCAACCGGGAAACAACCCATCTGCCGGTTCTTCCAGTCGCACCGGCAACAAGAACTTTCCCTTTATATTTATTTTCTCCAGTCATGATCATACCCTCCAAACATGGCATTACCTTTCAATTGCTCAACTATATAACGATAACGCAGGCATAACGCATTTCGTTTCTGGTGATATCCTGCCTGAAATCACGAGTTGAATTATGAATCCTCCACAAAATTTACTTTTTTCTCCTCACACGATACCCGGAAGGCAAACAGTACAAACTGAGAAAACCAAGCCAAAGAATACGTGACTTTACAGGTCCTGTGAGCCTCACAGGACCTATAGGAAAGCATTGCACTGCATAAAGCAGGAAAACAAGCAAGCAATAAAAACGTTTTGACTTTTCACTTTTGAATGTTGACTCTCAATGAGTGTTATCCTGATGCTCATAGCCTCCGCCTGCTTTGCAACCATGGCGGCAATGGTCAAAGCAATCGGCCACTCTCTACCTGTCTCCGAGATGGTTTTTTTTCGAAGCGTTCTCCCGCTTCCTTTTTTTGTCGCATTCCTGTATCTGAGCAACAAAAAACTCATTGTCAACGCAAAGACAACGCTTCTGTTCCGATCCCTGTTCGGATTCCTTGCCGTCAGCGGTTTTTACTATGCTTTAACGCAAATCCCCATCGCAGTCAGCGTCTTTCTGGGAAAAACCCAGCCGCTCATACTCGCCCTTCTGGCTCCATGGCTTGTAGGAGAAAAGTCCGGTATCGGTGTATGGATTGCTATTGGAACAGGGCTTCTCGGCGTAGCACTTATTCTCGATCCGTCACTCGGATGGTCGATGGCTGTGTGGGTAAACATCGGCGCTGCCACCGCTTCGGCACTGGCTCATCTTATGGTGCGAAAGCTCAACCGGACAGATGAACCCGCCACGATCGTGATGAACTTCTATATCGTGATCGCCGTCCTGAGTTCCCTCTGGATGGGCTCGTCCTTCGTCCTTCCCGACCGGACCCAATGGCTTCTGCTTACGGGAATTGCGTTTTTTTCAAGTGCCGGCCAATACCTGATGACACTTGCTTACAGAATGGACAGCGCCCCGGTGGTTGCCGCAGCAAGTTACGCCTCAATTATCTTTTCGGTCTTCTACGGATACATTTTCTGGGAGGAGATACCACCTCAGCCGGCCTGGATAGGCGGACTGCTGATCATAGCAGGATCTGTCATCCTGATGCGTTCAAGAACCTGATTCCCTGCTGACCGGTTACGCATACTGCCCGCTGTTACCTATATTATTGCTATCCACCATACCAGGGAAATAACCTTTCTGATCCCATGAAAAAAATCCTTCTCGCTTCATCTCTCTTTCTTGCCGTCGCAGGATACCTGACACCGACCAATCTCTTTGGATTCGATTCCGCTCAGCTTCAAGCGCTTTTATCCGGCATCGATAGCTGGAATGACATGCGCAGCAGTGAGCCGTCGGCAACAATTGATCTCCGAAGGGCAAACCTCGAGGACAAAAAGCTCGATAATGCCGACCTTCACAATGCCCTGATGATTCGTGTGCGCCTGAACGGCGCGAAACTCAATAACGCCAATCTGGAGAATGCGCGACTTGCCTTTTCCACGATGAAAAGGACCAGTCTCAAAAACGCCATTCTCAGGGAAGCTGATCTTTCAGATGCCGACCTCAAAAACTCGTTTGCGCCTGGCGCTGACTTTCAAGGCGCCAACCTGTCAGGGATCGATATGCGTTTCGCCAACCTCAAAAATGCCGACCTTTCGGGCACGGATCTTCAAAACAGCCGCTTCTTCGAAGCCGACCTGAGCGGAGCGGACCTCAGGAGAGCCAATCTGAAAGGCGCACAGTTATTGAAACAGGCGATTCTGAACGGCGCTATGATCTCGAACAACACCATCCTGCCTTCCGGCCAGAGGGCAACCTCACTCTGGGCATCGCTCAACAATGCCCGATACACCAAAGAAGCTGAGGAAAGCCCTGTTGTCATACAAACCGAACGTTACATACCTGCTCCACATACAACTGAAGCAGCTGAGCGATCGGCAACACAAGCTTTTGAATCCGGACAACCGGCGGATGCACTATCCGGATCGAAAGCTGTCAAATCCGAACATCCTGCTGACGAACCACCTGTTGAAGAAGCCCCGGAAACGCTTCTTTTTGAGGATGTCGGCGCATGGAATGCCCTTCGCGAAAAAAATCCCGGAATAACACCTGACCTGGAAGCAGAAAACCTTGAAGATGCAGGACTTGAAGGCGCAGACCTGAAAGAGGCTGCCATGACGGGTTCGACAATGAACGGGGCAAAGCTGGACAAATCCGATTTTACAGGAGCCTCACTTGCAAGCACGTCCTGGAAAAGGGCAAGCCTGAAAGAAACGGTATTCCGTTCAGCCAACCTCCAGGGCGCTGATTTTGAACGGGCATTCATGAAAAACGCTGATTTGACAGACGCCGACCTCAGTGGAGCGAACCTCCGGGGAACCCGGCTGCAGGGAGCAAAACTATACAACGCTGACCTGTCGAACGCCAATATCTACGACACCGATTTTACCGGCGCCGACCTCAGAGGATGCAACCTCACCGGAGCAAGTCAGATAGACACAATTTTTAACGGTGCGAGGGTTTCCCCGAATACGCTGACGCCTGCAGGTGAAAAGGCCACCCGGTCATGGGCAGCACTGAACGGGGCGCGATATATCGATGAAGAAAAGAAATGAGATTATGGCAAATGTACTCGTTGCAAGCTATTACAGCAGATGGGATTTAAACGAACACAAAGGACGGATTGCGCTGTACGATTCAAGCAATCAGCTTATTGAAAACAGGGTATTCAAAGATGCTTCCGAATTCCAGGTGGTGGTCAGCATGCTGCGAAACGAAAAACCCCTGTGGTTCGACACAGAGGTTCATCATCTGAGAACCGGTTCCGAACCGGTCGGCGAAGGTGAAGAATAATGCTCGCAGCGACGAACGTACTTACTGTTCGATTGCATTCATATCCGGAAACCGCTTCCTGAACATGAGGTATTTCAAAAAACGCGGCTTGTAGAGATTCGGGTCGTTCATTGCCAGACGGTGAAGCTTGCCGGTCCGGGTAACGACGTCAACCGTATACTCGTCATCATTGACGTCCACAACTTTCCAGAATTTATCGACAACGTAGTGGTATGTCTCGCCACGCTCAAGAGGATACACCTGTCTTGCCCGAGGCCCCGGCCGGGACGAGTTTTTTGTCTTCCTGTAAATAACCGGGTCTCCAATATTGTAAGCCATTGCCCAGATGATGTTTTCATTTCAAAGTACTACTACGATGCTTCCAACCAGTAATTTAAACAATTATAACCGTTAAAAGCAAATAAGGCGGCACAAATCTCGGCTCATGTCATCGTTTTTCCCGTTCTTCTTCAAAGGAGATCTCCAGCTTTTCGCCATCCATTTCAGCACCTGCGGTCTTCAGTGTTGCAAGCGCCTGGGGAAGAACAAGGTTCCTGCGATGGTTGCCGATACGAATGTTCAGTTCGTCTCCTTTCTTTGACAGTTGTATCCTGTCCTGCTCCACCCCCGGAAGCGATAACGTCATTTTGTAGCCGTTTTTCGTCTGCTCGACAGCCATCGTACATTCCTTGTAATACACCTTGGAGGGATCTTCATCACCGTAAAGCAGCTCCTTAAGCTTGCCGAGGGTTTTCAGGCCGCATATTTCGCGCGAATACAGCGGAACCTCCTTGACCGGAAGCGGACTGAAATTCTCGTAGATGTCGTCACGATACACTTTCTGGTTTTCTTTCCAGTACTGGAAATAGGGATCCGTCACCTCTTCAGGAATTATCCTGTTGGCGATAATCAGGTCTGTAGAGATATCGTAAAGACTGAGATAGGCATGAGCCCTGAGCGATTCGTTAAGAACCATTCGCTCCGGATTTGTAACGAGCCTGACCGTTGTAATCGTATTGTCTGTAAGGATTTCACCCAGCCGTTCTATCTTCTGGTAAAACTCGTAAGGAACATCCATCATCTCTTTGTCGGGAAGGGAAAAACCGGCAATCGGCTTGAAAATAGGTTCGACAATAGGCCTGAGCGTCACGGCAACCTTCTCAAAAGGTTTGTAAAAACGGCGCATGTACCACCCGGTTACTTCAGGGATGCTCAAAAGACGCAAAGCAGTTCCCGTCGGGGCTGAATCGATGATAAGAACATCGTAGCTCCCTTCCTTGTGATGCCGGAAAACCCTGACAAGACCGAATATTTCATCCGATCCGGGCAGAATGGCCAGTTCCTCCGCCTGAACACCTTCCAAACCCCTTGCCTGGAGGACTTCAGTGATATAGCGCTTGACCGAACCCCAGTTCTGCTCAAGCTCTTCGAGAACATCGAGCTCCGCACCCCAGAGGTTTTCACAGATCTCTTTGGGCTGATGCCCAAGCTCGACATCAAAGCTGTCAGCAAGAGAGTGTGCCGGATCGGTACTCAATACCAGCGTTTTATAACCCAGCTCGGCACAGCGAAGCCCCGTCGCGGCAGCCATGGAGGTCTTTCCCACACCTCCCTTTCCCGTCATAAGAATCAGACGCATATTTTTTGTGTTTATCTTTCTTGAAACAGCTGACAACAGAATATCAGAACAATAACCACATCGCAGCACCAATAGTTTAACCTGCGGCTATCAGGGAATTCGTCCTTGATTCATGGCATAAAAGACCTGACGCACAAACGGTACATGGCCTCAATTCTACGAATTTTTGAAGTTGTTCTGTTCTTGTTGTATATTTATTTGATCTTCCAATATCGTGTTCACGGACAACACTCCATGTACTTCACCTGAAAAGGCAGATACTCACGGATACAGACTTCACCAAAAACTGACAATATGACGACTATCAGACGAATTTCGTTCGCCGCTCACTCAATTATTGCCTTTTTTATACTTGTCAATCTGACAGGCTGCCAGGCCGGCTCCAGTTATACCTCACTACAAACGGGTTTTTCGGCATCGGCCGATTTCTCCTGCATGGAAGACACCGTCTTCGAAATGCAGAGCAACACTCTTGTCGACGAGTACGCCGAAGAAGCGCTCGGCACCTGTTTCCTGGTTACCGAAGGAAAAGCCTCCTATTACGCTCACAGGTTTCACGGGCGAACGACAGCAAACGGAGAGCGCTTTAACATGCATGAGCTCACTGCTGCACACAAATCACTCCCTTTCGGCTCCAGGGTGATCGTAACGAATCTTGCAAACGGAAAAAAGGTCCTTGTTAGAATCAACGACAGGGGCCCCTATATCAAGGGACGTATTATCGACCTTTCCCTTGAAGCAGCAAAAGAGATAGACCTCTTGAAACGCGGTGTAACGGAGGTACGCATCGAAGCCTACGAAGACAACACGATCCGGGATGCCTCCTGATCGATGTCCCCGTTTCCCAAAAAACAAGAGGCCGCCTCATCATGCACATACCAAATGCTGACTGAGACAGCTTCTTGTTCTTTTGCACCATACCCCAGGCGCGCGTTGAGTATTATACCGACCCGTGAAATCTTGAGCGTCCGTTTCACAGGGCAAGCCCGGAAATGACTTTCATTACAGCGTTCCCAAGCTTATCGACCTGCCCCTTATTGTCTATCCCCCCACATAGAGAGATACACCGACAATCGCACTCACATCATCAGGAAACAGCCCGAATTCCGTGTCGTTCCCGCCCCAGAACTTTTCGAGCCGGCAATAGACATCGAACGAATCCAGCCCCTTGTAGGTCGGCGTCAGCACAAAGAGGCCGCTCCCGTCTTCGAGACCGACATAGCTGTACATCTCAACCGATACGAATTGAAACACTTCCGGATGATACAGGCGTGTAAAGAGATAGTGGTTACGCTGCGGAGCCGTCAGATTCGCTGCAGTCCATTCCAGCCCGCTTACTGCCGGACTGTTATCCAAAAGCGACGAATACTGTTCGTTAAGCCATGCTGCATTGGCGGTATACGCCCCGAATTCTCCATCTGAATATCCGGAGCTTCTGTAAAGATATTCGAGTGTCAGATTGAGTTTGTTATCAAACGTATACTGTCCTCCCAGAAGCAGCTCATGTACGCCATCGTCTGATGATGGCATATAGGGATAAAGGAACTGTTCCGGACTGGCCCCTGTCTCGGGATACATCCGGTTGTTTTCAGATGTGAAAAGGTATTCCGCATGCAGCTCGAGTGCGTTGCCGACAGTTAAAGAGGTATTGACTCCTGCGGCCCACTCACCATCTTCATCGACCATCCCGACAAACGAAAGATCCAGAGGATCGTAGAACTGGTACCATCTGGCGCCCCAACGGCTTTTCATGACGAAAGGATCATTGAAATCCCAATCAAGTTCAGGAAAATAGACAAGATCAACCACGCCGATACCATTCGTGTAGGAAATCTGAACAAGGTCTGCCCCCTCGATCCTGTTGAGCCTGTCACCGGGATCTTCGGGATTTCTCAATTGCGTGATCAGGTCGGTAGGGCTGTATGAATAACCGACACCCCACCGCACTTTTTTGCGCCCGACCGCCATCGAAATCGGTTCCGACAACGTCTGATAGTATAACTGGTTGACCACGCTGCTGAAATCATCGTCATCAAAACGGCCGCCGATTGTTTTCCCGGCAAGATATTCATAACCTAACCGAATCTCCGCTTCAGCCATCCCGCCCAGCCCTTTGTACCTCAGGTTGCCGAGGATATACCCTTCATACCGCTCATCCCTCTGCTCAAGAACATTGTCCGGGTTCAACCAGCTGTCGCTGAGGTCGACCCACTGCCCTTCACCTCTGAGAAGAGCAGAATAGGAAAGAGAGGATGGGCCTGAGTCTGTTGCTTCCTCTGCGTGAAGCGTTCCTGTACTGAAAAGACAAAACAGGACTATGAACGCCATGATCGCATCTATCGCCCGCATAACAGTTTTTTTTCCACTATTGCCGGATTGGGAATGCTCCAATGCGTTGTTCATCTGCAAGAATTTTGAGGTTTATCAGGGGACCGGAAACGGATTTCGCACAGTCAAGGGAACATCTTATTAATATACAACTTCACTGTAGAGCAACGGAAGGCTCGATTTCAGAAAAAACCTGTCGGGAACACGCTTGACGCTGATACCGGAGAATGTCATGGAGGTCTCGCTGTCCGAGCTGAGATGATCCACAAAATCAATACGGGTGTTCATCATCTTTCCAGCCGTCTTCCTGAACCTGGTAAAATACATGGTCTTCATTTTTTTACCTGACTGAAGATAGACAACGGCCTTTCTGGGAAAGAAGCTCTCTTTTTCGACATACAGATCGATTGTTTTATATGTAGCGCTTTTCGATTGAGCCGCCAGCTTTAGATACCATGTATCATAAGATGCTCCCCTTGCAAGAACACGCTCCTCACCGACCATCTCAGGATCATAGTCGCCGGACCAGTTCAATCGCGTAATGTCGCCATACGACGTTCCGCCAGAAAGCTTCTGTATAGGTGTTATACGCATTGGCCGCTTTGTTTCGTTCACATAATACCAGAGATGATCATCAACCATAAGCAGCAGGTTTCCCCGTTGTCTGGCAGGTTTGAGGTAGCTGACAAGGGTATTACGATAATCCTTGACAAATACCCGGTATCTCTCTTGTTTCGACTGGCCGTGCTTCTCGTAAGCAATATCGGCGATCATGGTATAACCGGACCAGGGGGATCTTACTGAATCCGCCTTTTCGAGAACAACCGAGGGATCCGGAAGAATGACGGTTTCTGCTGAATCACTTGCAGCATGGCCTGATCCGGCAGGGGTCTCGAGTGTGTCACTTTCGGTTGGCTTGACCTGTTCGGTGATTTCCGGAACGTTATTTTTTTCAGGACCATCAGAATCGGTGCTCTCAGGAAAGTCAGTTTCCGCAGGGCCTGAAGGCTTATTGGACTCCTGAAAGTAACTTTCCGAAGGGTTGAAAGGGCTGGTCATCTCGGAAAAATCACTTGCTGCAGCTCCGGATTCTTCTCCGGCAAAGGTATTCTGAACAAAAATACCGCAAGACAACGACAACACACATGTGATGGCAATCGTGATCGATACCTTAAACATGGGTCAGAGAATTAACAATTGAAATCTTTCTGATCTTCAACAGGGTCAGGAGCCCGGACATTGTTGTCGACACAACTATAAGCGTCCCTATCCAGGGAATATATCCGGAAGCCGGATATATTCTCAGCAGATAGGGAGAATTTGTCCCCGGAGGAGGGGGCATCATGATGCCGGCATTATTGATCAGGACAAGAGAAACATACTGCAAAACAAGCCCGCCCATAATACTGAACAGCCCGATAAACAATCCCTCAAACAGAAACATCAGGGAAATCCAGGTATTTGATACGCCGATCGCCTTGAGCGTGCCGATTTCACGCACCCTTTCCATAGTTGACATCAGCATGGTGTTGACACATGCAAGAAATACAATCACAACAACGATGCCGCCTGTAAATCCAAAAATAATGTTGTAGATATCCCTTACCGAGTAATAGTATTCAGCAAGCTTGTCCCATGTCACTACAGCGAAGTGCCCGCGACGCTCATCAGTATTCACTGTGGCATCGATTACATCCGCCACTGAAGCGGTATTTTCTGTATCATCAAGCACAACAACAACTTTTGATACCTTGTCGGTCAGTAACAAACGTTCGGCAGCATCGACCGTGGTTACAAGATAGTGGGAATCCAGAATACTCATCGCACCGTCAATTACCCCTGCAACATCGACATCGACAACGTTCACGGCGCCATCAACCGTCGTGCTCATCAGCATGAGAGTATCACCGGGGCGGGCATTGAGCGACTCTCCCATTTTCCTGCCAAGAAGAACTCCATACGGTCCCGTTTCCTGAAGCTGCTTGTAGGCCGCATCACTCATTACTTTTTTTCTGCGGTCAACTGTTCTGAGCGAATTCCAGTAGTCTATCAGACCCGCTTCATGCTCAGGATTGACACCTATGCCCATGAACGAGACGGATTTATCACCGTTGGAAACCAGACCGTTAAACTCTATACGCGCTGTAGCGAAAGATACATGGTTTAGTGCTGTGATCTCGTCCAGCATACTCTTATAGCCGTCAATGCCATACTGCAGAGCATAATCCTCATCATTATCGAGCGCATCTTTGTTATAAACCTGTATATGACCTGTTCCTCCGCCCGCAGCAAAACCTTTGCTGATAGTGACTTCCCGCAATCCGTTAAAGCTGAAGTCCATATAACCGGCAAAAATGGCGAGCGCAGCAAAGCCTGCTGATGCCACAAGCAGTGTTATAGCCGTCCTTCTGTTATTACGGAAAAGGTTCCTCAGCGCCAGAATAACAAGCTTGACAATATTCATACAAATCAGCTCCTCTTCAGAAACCGTGAATCATCCTATACTTTTTCCAGCAGCAAGGCCGAAAGAGTGACACCTTCAGCCTGTCCTATGCAAAGCACTTTCTGCCCTACAGGGATATCATGGGATTCTATGATTTTTTTACACATAAAAGGTATTGCTGCAGAAGACAGATAACCATTCTCATAGAGCAGATTTCTACTGAAAATCACCTGTTCTTCCGACAGCTTTAATCCTTTTTTGATTTCATTGATCAGCAGATTGCTCGATGCCTGGAGAGCAAAAACAAGATCATCTTTTGCATCACCGAATGGCATACCCAGATCAGCAAATATTGCATCCACCAAATGATGCATATTTTTACCTATAACCCGATAATACTTCAACAAATCAACATCGAAGTCAAAAGAAGGAGCGCTTACCTTCCAACCACCTATGGATGCGGAATGAGGGACAATAAAATCTTTAGACGTGATATATTTCAGTCCTCGTCGATCATCTCTGAAGGCATCATCATATTTGAGAAGAGAATATCGAATAAAACTATCGGAGATAGCGCCCATCATGCCAACGTTTACGGGATTTAGATCCGTCAATTTGATATGAAGACTGAACATTTCACTATGAATGATATCAATCCTTCTCTTTGGACGCTCATACTGCCCGGCATAGGAGGACCTCAAACTCGAATTAGCTGAGCGTATAGCAGGAATAGCCGCATTGCAGGCCTTGTTGTATACATTACTCACTTCAACATTGGACCATTGGCGTTCACCGGCCATAACCTCAACCGGATTAGGGCTGCAATATCCCGTTGACGTAACATGAATCATCTGCTCGGCAGGAACCGATACATTCTTGTAGAGTTCATTGATATGATTCTGACTGACACGGCGATAGATATCCATTCTTTCCCCGACACAACACCCTTCAGGTTCGCGGTGATTTTCTGCAAGTTCACTGAACATCGGAAATATGGGCTCCCAGGAAACAAACCTGTCACCATCGGTAATCCTGACTTTTTTAAACGATTTGTAATCAAAGTTTTCCGGCCAGATAGACATATACCGTCGTCCCACCTTGCCGGGCGATGGTGCAAAGTGGCTGAACATGAGCTTTACCCATTTTACAATCTTTTCAACCTGCTTGTCAGACTCTTTTCCCGACTGCACGGCAATAGCCTTTGCCATTCCTTTGATCAAGAGATCAAGACAGTCCTCCTGAGGCACCATAGGCGCCAGATTTACTGTATAAAAATCAGTTAGAACAGTATCCATTGATGCAAAAAAGATTAGCAAAAAGCGGAACAGCAGGTCTGGCTACAATGGGCTGTATGGATCGTCCATTTTATGTCTCGTTCAATTCCACCAACCTGCCATCCATGATGTGAATGACATCGCTGATACGATCAAGCACGACCGTATCATGTGAAGACACGATAACAGTTACTCCCTCGTTCCTGTTAAGGTCCATAAGCAATTCAAGAATACTGATACCGGTTTTGCTGTCAAGGTTCGCTGTTGGCTCATCGGCAACAACAAGTACAGGATTGGCGACAAGAGCGCGTGCAATAGCTACACGCTGCTGCTGTCCTCCCGACATCTGACGCGGATAATGCCGCTTCCTGTCACCGAGTCCAACCATGTCAAGCACATGGTTGACCCTGTCGACTATATATGCTTTGTCAAACCCGCTGAACAGCAATGGCAGTTCAACATTTTCATATGCGGTCAACACGGGTATAAGATTGAAAAACTGAAAAACAAAACCGACTTTCTGCAGCCTTAGAGGAGCAAGCTGCTCCAATGTCATCGGGGTAGTATCAATTCCATCAAGGATAATCCTGCCTGTATCAGGTTTATCGATACACCCTAAAAGATGAAGCAATGTAGACTTTCCACTGCCTGACGGACCAACAAGCACTTTCATATCCCCGTAGCCAAATGAGATACTTATTCTGTCAACTGCGGTTACACGGCTCTCACCCTTTCCATAATACCTGGAAACGCCTATAATTTGTGCGATAATCTTCTCACTCATACTATCCCCGGCATCGATGAAACTATGCAAACAACCCTTTTCCACCATCAATGACTAAATTCTGGCCTATAATCTGCGCGGCCGCTTCGGTTGTCAAAAACCGGACAAGTTCAGCGACGTCCTCAGGCGTCGTCAATTTGTCTGACGGAGTGTATTCCAGCGTCTTGTCGAGCATTTCATGCAGTTCGGGCAGCGCCTTTGCCGCCTCAGTCATAACAAGCCCGGGACAAACAAGGTTCACCGCTATTCCATCCGGAGCAAGTTCACTTGCATAATGACGGAAAAGCGCCTCCATGGCTCCTTTGGTCGACGCAACCGCGGCATACTTGGGAATCACACGGGTACCGCCAGGCGATGTAATACCGATGATCCTGCCTCCCCGGCCCATTTTACCGATCAGGTCAAGAGTCAGCTTGTGCACGGCAAAAAAGTTGATGTCGAACGTCCATTTCAGATGTCTTTCCGAAAGCTCCATCGCCTTGCGGTGAACACCGCTTGCCGCCGAATGTACAAGAACATCGACACGGTCACATGAGTCATGCAAAAGAGCCAGGGATTGCTTATAGCTCTTTTCGTGAGAAAGATCCCCCCGTATGGTCATGATCTCAAGGCCTTTGGAGGAAGCTTCCTCCTCGAGCGCTTCAGCGTTTTTACGGCTTCTGGCATAGAGCGCGTAAACCTTTGCACCACTATCAGCAAGCGCGAGCGAGATTGCCCTGCCGATGCCTCGTGTACCGCCTGTTACGACGGCAATCCTGCTTTCAAGGTGTTTCATATTCCGGTATCCCCCAGAGATCTTCCCCCGTCTACCGGAATAACCGCCCCGGTTATATAACGCGCTTCATCGGAACATAAAAAAGCAACCAGTGAACCAACGTCTTCCGGTTCACCGATAAAGCCCGAGGGAATATGTTGTGCAATTTTTTTTCCTGAATCGCTTTCAAGGTACCTGACAATCCCCTCTGTCATCGGTGATCGGATAAGCCCCGGTGCAACGACATTGGCAGTAATACCCCGATGGGCAACCTCGAGAGCGAGCGTTCTGGTAAACCCGTTAATTCCGGCTTTTGCAGCAGCATAATTCACCTGGCTTCGTTTGGCATAGAAACCGGTTATCGAACCGATATTGACAATTCTTCCGTATCGTTTACCGTACATCGGCTTCAGCACCAACTGGCACAACGCCATGGTCACAAGGAGTTGCTGCGTGACAAGCGCTTCGTGGAATGAAAAATCGGTCTGCATAAAAAAGCCGTCCCTGATACGGCCGGCCGAATTAACCAATATTTCAGGTGATTTCCCGCATGTTGACAGCACCTCGTCAAAAAGCCTTTTAGCGTCATCATATCCGGAAAGTTCGCCCGGAAACAGCTTCACCTCGGACCCTGTTTTCCCAAGGATATCCGCCGCACTGTTTGCACGATCATGGTTTCCTGCATAGGCCAGGGCAAGATCACAGTCACCGGCCAGTGCCTCGGCAACACCAAATCCAATACCTGAAGTACCGCCTGTAATCAGCGCAAGGCGTTTTTCAATCATGTATCTCCTCTTTTAAACACAAGGCACGCATTCTGCCCCCCGAACCCGAAGCTGTTGCTGAGAACGTAACGCAAATTGACATCCCTTGCCCCTTCCGGAACATAATCGAGATCGCATTCCGGATCGGGATCGGTAAGGTTGATCGTCGGGGCGACTCGCTGACGCTGGAGCATAAGAATACAGGCAACAGCCTCGACAGCCCCTGCCGCCACCGTCGGATGGCCGACCTGCGATTTCAGTGAACTGACAGGTATACTGTAAGCCCTTTCACCAAAGACCTTTTTGATCGCCTGGGTCTCGAGGCGGTCGTTTTGCTCTGTAGCAGTACCGTGCGCATTGATATAATCGATGTCTTCCGGTGTGATTCCAGCATCGGCAATGGCACCCTCCATTGCTCTGACCACGCAGAGATTGTCTTCCCGGCCGTCAGTCAAACGATATGCGTCGTTATTGAATGCGTAGCCGGATACTTCAGCAAGAATTTCCGCACCCCTCATCTCTGCTGATTCACGTGTTTCGAGCAACAGCGCCGCAGCGGCTTCGCCTTTGACAAACCCCCCTCTGCTCGCACTGAACGGCCTGCTTGCGGTCGGAGCAGGAACTTCTTCAGTCATAAGGGTATGCAGAAGATGAAAATTCATAAGCTGACTCTCCCATGCTCCGGCGTCGACAGCAGTCACAAGGCATCTCTTCATCCGGCCCGACTGCAGATAGCGATACGCAATGCCTATTGCCTGACTTCCTGCCGCACAAGCAGTATTGACGCAGATGAGGTTTCGGAAAGAAACATCGCCATGTCCTCGTTTTTTGAGCCTTTCGACCATGATCTCCACAAACCATTCAGCCCTGATCTCATCCCAGAGAAAGGTTTCTGCCGGGTCAAAGTCCCTGAGAGATTGCCGCACGATCTCGAAAAAAATGCCCGCAGGCGTACCATGCACAATCCCATCGATGTGAAGCATTTCCGGCAGTTGGTCAAGCACCTGCTCAAAGGCATACATGCCATAACGCAACCCTGGAGTTTGTGTTCCGGATTTAATGCCCAGCTCTTCCGGGGAAGGTACACCCGATGGGTTCACAACAGCCCCGTAAGGTACAGGAAAATTCCTGCCTACAAGTGATCCGCGAACATCGACGACCCCTGAATCACCGGCAAACAGCCCCTCTTCAAACTCCTCTATAGTTGATCCGATCGGAGAAACGATGCCGTATCGTGTTACAGCGACCTCATGCATTACCGCCTTCTTTTTTCTCCATAACGTGCATCATGTAGTCGAGAATATCCTGAACAGAAATATCGGTAATATCTTCGCCTTTTCGATCGGTGATGTACTCGAGCGCCTCGGTAAAATCAAGCTCGAGACCTGTTCTCTGCTCGATCTCATAACTGATATCGAGATAATCGATACTTTCGGCATCGAGGTCGGCCTTGAACATGCTTTCTTTTTGCACCTCTCCTTCCTCGGTATTGAGAACCGTTCGCACCGCATCTTCTACTTTTTCGAAAAGCTCCTGTTCTGATATCATGTCTTCCCCCTGGATAATATGTGGATGATAAGCTGGTGACTGATGCCGTAATACGACTCACTGTTGTGAAAGTCATGGTCGCTCCAGTCTCGGAACGAGGCATCAGGGACAAGCAGCATTGCACCTGCCCCCTCACAAAGAACCCGATCCTTTAACGCCTTCCTTCGTATCCCTTCAAGCACAATCGGATCCTCAAAACTAAAAGCGCTGCAAACGAGCGCAGCTTTTACCCGCCCTTCCTGAATATCGGTCTCTGCCTGATCGAAAGCATGCATACAACCCCAAGAGCTGTGATTATACACGTTGAGCGGTCCCATAATTCCAAGAAAGATAGCCATCTGAGCAGGAGCAAGGTTGGGAACCTGTTTGAGAAACAGCTTCGGATTTCTCACCCGTCTGTACTCATCGGCAAAGTCGTCACGAGAAACCGCCAGCATCGCGCTGGCAGACCGAAGGTCGACGGGCCCGTTTTCGATAGCGCAATAAATTCCTATATCGAAAGGGGAATTAACGAGAAAGGAATGTAGAAACGATCGGCCGTCGAGGCAGGCAAGAGAGAGGAGCACTGATGCCCTGCTCATAGAACGAAATGCCTTACGATCCGGAAACGGCGCTTTACGTTCTTCAATAGAAAGACTCTTGGTTCGCGGTATCGTTATCGAGTCCCCGTAGTATTCGCTTGAAAAAGGCTGCTTAGCAGCATCGGGTCCCGGGACAAGAGCATTGCACCAAAGAACCCTGCTCATATCCCTTCTCCTTCCAGCCTATACTCGTCAGGAGAGATTCTCTTGGCTTCAGGAATCGGCATGAGACCATACATCACATCAGCTGAAGCAGCTTTCTTTCCTTCAACCTCGATCCAGCCGTTTGCCAGAGAATACGATTTCCGTATGGTTACCTCGACATGAATCAGCGCCCGCTGCCCCGGCTCGATCGCCCGCCTGAACCGGGCGCTTTTCACCGAGGTGAGAACAGGAAGAAATTCCGGATGTGCCGCCATGATACATTTACCACCGAGCTGTGCAATCATTTCGATCTGCAAAACACCTGGAACGATAGGATGACCGGGAAAATGATCCATAAAAAACAGTTCCGAACGGGAAAAGCACCTGACACCGGTTGCTTTTTCCCCGGGAACCATTTCGAGAATTTTGTCGACAAGTAACCATCTCATGGGGAACAAATACTTCTACCTCAGTGGTAGTTCAAAACTGTTTTTACGCAAAATACGTAAAAACGACGCCGAAACTTTTGCTTAATATATGAAAGGATTAGAGGATATCATATACCTCCCGCCTCATCAACAAACCAGCCCACTGATTGATAAATAAACCTGAAACGCATACCACACTTTTGATAACGTTCCTTTGTCGGCAAAAAAATCCCCAATACGCTATTCGTTTTCACGATGTGCCTCTACAACAGGCATGCCGCCTTCAACCGAGAAAATTCTGATGAGCATGGGGCTGCAGCAGACTTCACAATCCTCGACATATTCCTCGGGCAGCTCTGCCGAACAGTCGATCATTTCTTCATTCAACACGCCGCAGTAGGGGCATTGAACCGTAACGGATTTCATGCATTCCATTACAAGCCTCCCTTGATAATACTTTGGAAAGAGTCATCAGGCATAACTAAAATCGCCTCCTCAAAGATCGAGCAGGACGAAAGCGACTGCATATTCACCGCTGTGCGAAAGAGATATTCTGATTTGTTCATCCGATATACCAAGCGATCGATCAAGCATATGCAGCGACGGCCTGCCGAAATCGTCATTGACCACTTCAACACATTTCCAGGAAAACCCGCGGGCCATCCCTGTTCCGAGCGCTTTCGACACAGCCTCCTTTGCCGCAAAACGGGCAGCAACGCTCGGCATCATGTCCTTTTTCTTTTTGCAATAACCGATTTCCGCATCTGTCAGTACACGCCGTAAAAAACGCTCACCGTAGCGCTCATACGTTTGCCTGATACGCTCGATATGGACAAGATCCACACCTATGTCACGACCAGCCATCATATTTTTCACCTCTTCTACCCAAAAGAGTTTCTATCACAATTCTTAGAACTTTCTCTATACTTTCAGGCTTCACCAGGATGATCAAAAATTATCCAATTCAGTACAAACCAATACAGTTAAAACATTAATAGCAAATTAATTTCTCAGTACAAGATCCAAGACCTCTAAATATC
Organism: Chlorobium sp.; assembly: GCA_028280025.1. Classification (GTDB taxonomy): domain Bacteria; phylum Bacteroidota; class Chlorobiia; order Chlorobiales; family Chlorobiaceae; genus Prosthecochloris. The sequence goes on from JANQMO010000003.1 coordinate 49,023, forward strand.
AGAAAACATACCACCTGATCAATGTAGAATTCTTCTATTTAACCTTTTTTCGAAGAATTTCATTTATCATTTGAATAAATCTAACCTGCCTTTCATTATGGCATTTACCCAAACTTACCATTTGCTCTAATGATACCAGAGAAGGATCGCCAGCAGCTTTTTCTATTGCCTTATTCTCAACTTTGGCAATATTTTTCGACTTAAATTTTTCTTCTAAAAGCTTTAACGTTGGCTGGAGTGCAGACACAAACGTATCTTCAATCTGATGCCTTGGAATTTCCTGAACCGGTTTCAATAGATCAGAAATCGAATGCCTCTGCCAGAACCAGTCAAGCCTACCCTCACGATTAATCTGATAGAGCAATTGACTTTGCCAGCCTTTGGATTTCGGAAGTCCCGATGCAACAAGATTTTCCCCATGGATAGCTTTATTTATCAACATATTCTTGGATGGATAAGCAAGATGGGCGCATCGTATTCGACTATCATTAACTTCTTTGGCGTCGCCGCCAACATCAATCAATCGGTGAGCTCCGGTTTTTATCCATCTGTAGCACCCTGCCCTGAAAATAATTTTAGACGGAAACGGGTAATCAAAAAATGTTGCCTTTCCATTATAAATATCAGAATATGCCAACCTGAAATCATATTTTCTTGTGGGCATGGACTTATAACACAACTTCTCATAATGAGCCAAATTATTCACATCAAAGTCAGACAGTGAAATATAATTTTCCAGACGATACCTTATTACACTAATTTGTTCATCACTATATTCTCTTAAAACATCTCTTAAAGACCTCTTTTCATCTATCACCAGAAACTCATCTGAATCAAAAACGTAAATCCATTCAGGACTTGATTCATTTGCAATATGTATTATAGTGTTTGTTATTTCCTCCTGATCAAAAGAATATGCTCCATAATTCAAAACAAACAACCGTTCTCTCCATATATCCTTAAGATATTTTAAACCATTATGTGTTTCATCAGCGCTGTTGTGATCAAGAACATAGATTTTATCCACATGATTTAGCAAAGCATGGGTAATCGATGCAGCCAGAATCCCCCAGGAATTTTTACTTAAAACAACGCCAATTATGCGTGGACTTTTCATAATTTCAAGTACAAAAATCAGTAAAATCGAACGCCCTTTCTAAAAAAGTTTCCATCAAACAGTTCAATATGAGGGCTCAAAACTTTTATTACAATTGATCTTGCAGCCCAATCTACAGTTATCTATGAAAAGCATTGAATCAGAACCTTGCGACAATTTTACTGCAATCATAGTGCACTTGGCTGTATGCAAAATCTAAGACATATATATAAGTAATATTTATTCAGACAACTGCAACGGACACGATCAGCATTTTGTAACGATATGACTGATTTTCATCAAAACACTCAGTACCGGACATACGACACGCCGATCAGGTTTTCTCTCGACCTAATCATACTATTTTTTGTATCTTGCCTGAATAACCGAACCCGCCATGCCTTATCCCAGGGATTTTCTACTTTTTGAAGCATATTCCGGTCGTTGTAAAAATAAAAAAAGAATAACGTGCCGATCTGCCCATTCTGAGAACAGTAAGGATGATTAAAAGTAAAGCCGTTAAGATCATTTCAGGATATGTGGAAGGCATGAGAATGCCATCGTTGTCTGCTCAGCTGCAGTTTCCAAATGACGCCGATGAAAGTCAGATCAATCAGCAGCTTCTCAAGCTGCTTGGACCATATATCCCTCCGCAGCAGTTGGATGAACTCAAAGCGAATATCGGAGGAAATAAGTTTGATGCCGCTAAAGCGATCACGACTGTGACTGCCGGGCTGCTTGCATCTGCAGGAATTCCGGTCCTCGAACCTTGTAGAATCAGTACCTCTCCTGAAAAGGCAAAATCAAAGAAAAATAACAGTGCCTTTCACATTATTTTTCCATCCTTCGAACCTCGCGCAGTAAAACTCACACTGGAATGGGTTCTGAAAGCCCTCAATGACATGGAGGATCCCAGGCAAAAGCATCTCCCCCCTTCATTACGCAAAGAACTTGATCAACTGCACCAGCGGCTCTTGACAGTCGCCCCCGGCGGCACCAACAACATACGCTTTATCAATGCCGCCTACTCCCTTGGCATACCGGTTCTGCCGCTGCCCGGTGGCGTGTTTCAGTATGGCTGGGGAACAAAAGGACGATGGTTTCACAGCAGTATAACCGATGAAACAAACGCAATAGGTGTAAAACAAGCAAAAAACAAGCTCATAACAAACGCCTTCCTGAAACAGGGAGGCATACCGGTACCTCTTGGACTGCGTGTAAAAAACTCTGCTGAAGCTGTATCAATAGCAAAAAAGATTGGTTACCCCATTGTCGTAAAACCGGCAGACCTTGATCAGGGAAAAGGTGTATATGCTGACTTAAGAACCCCTGAAGAAGTTCACAATGCTTTTGAAAATGCAAAAAAACTCTCCTCGAATATCATGCTCGAAAAGCACTATCAAGGCACGGCTTTTCGGATCACGCTGGTGCGAAATGAACCTGTTTCAATTGTAAAGCGCCTACCTGCAGGTGTAACTGGAGATGGGATTTCAACAATCATGTCCCTTGTCGAAAAAACAAACAAGGACCCAAGGCGATCTGCCAGGCATTTTTCTATAATGAAACCAATTGTTATAGATAATGAAGCCAGGATAATGCTTGGACGAGAAGGCCAGAAACTGGACTCTGTCCCTAAGGCAGGGGAATTCATTTCATTGAGACGTTCCGCGAATATTTCTACCGGTGGAGATGCGATTATGGTGAACGCAGATGAAATCGATAGCTCCTACATAGATATGGCAAAACGGACCGCAGACCTCCTTCGGCTTGATATCGCTGCTGTCGATTTTATTACCAATGATATCCATAAGCCCTTGCAGGAAACCGGGACCGCTGTCATAGAAGTAAATGCCCAACCGCAGATGGGAACGATCCTGACCCATCTCCACGAACAAGTGCTGAAATCATATGTCGATGGCGATGGAACCATCCCCTCTATGCTTGTCTTCGGCGCCGATACGGCCGATCTGATCGGTAACGTACGAGAACGATTGTCCGGTAAAAATCCAGGAGTAGGCACAGTTTCTTCTGAAGGGGTTTTCATTGGCAAAGAGTTGATCAGCCAAAACAAGCAGAGCATGCTTGCTGCCACACGCGCACTCCTTCTCGATCGCAACGTAACCGCTCTCTTTCTGGCAATAGATCCCGACATACTCATGGGAGAAGGAGTGCCGTTGCCATTCTACCACCACCTTGTGATCACAACTTGGCCGGAAAAACAGGCAGTATCAGCACAGGTACTCTCCCGTTTAGGAGAACATCTGCTCGGAGATGTGTGGATCGAAAAAAGTCACCCGCTGCAAACACAGATCCATCAGATACTCGGCCCTGAAAGAATGCGCATTTTCGAATCAAAAGCCTCAATACTCACTGCCATAGATAAAACGCTTGGTGTAAATGGGTATGAATAACAAAACCTGCTTACTGTTAACTCTTCTATGCAGCAAGATCTTCGGCGCGTACAAATAGAACCAACCAACCGGTGTAATTTCAAGTGCAGCTATTGCAGGCGCACATATTGGTCAAGGCCGAACGGAGACATGATATATGACAAGTTTTTGGCAATACTGGAAAAATTACCGGCAGTCTTTCGCATTCATTTGCAAGGTGTCGGGGAACCTTTACTCAATAGGACTCTGGCAACGATGGTTCGTTCTGCAAGGGCTACAGGTGCTCGTGTCAGCACAACCACCAACGCGTCTCTTTTGACAGGGAAATCTGCTGCGGAACTTCTTGATGCAGGTATCAACCGCATCAATGTATCGCTCGACACGATCAATCCGGCAACGTTCGCACAATTTCGTGCAGGCTTACCTGTTGAGTCCGTGATCAGCAACATAACGGCACTCTCCGAAATTCGCCAAAAAGCCGGTTACCCGGACATTCAGCTTGCACTCGCACTTGTTGTCAGTCCGCCCATCCTCGAAAAATTACAGGACATCGTTCGGCTGGGATCAAATATCGGTTTGGATGAAGTGTATTTGCAGAACCTCAATTCAGTCTTCCTTCCCTCCCGCATTCTCGATTCAGAACAATTGAGCGGTATTGACAATAAAACATATCGGAAATCAGTCCGGGCGGCGAGTATTAGCGCTAAAAACATGGGCATCCGTTTCCTTGCCCCTGATCTTGATCACCCTGATAACTCTTATCGCTGTCGATGGCCTTTCCGTGGATGCAATATCACATGGGACGGTTTTGTATCACCCTGCTGCCTTCAACCCGATCCCGATATAATGCATTTCGGGAATTTGTTCGAGACAGACTTTGCAACCATCTGGAATAGCCGCTCATACCAGAAGTTCCGTGACCGGGTAGAGGCGGATCGAGAGCAAATTTGCGCTTCATGCCCGGATCGATATGGCCGGATGTGGCATCCGGCAGCCAATCCATTTGCAAACCTTGCATCATGACATCTCCCTGCAAAACATCCGGCCCAGGGACGCCTTTGGTATCGATCATTACCCCCGTCTACAATCGTGTCGACTATCTTGGTGAGACTATCGAGAGTGTTCTTGCCCAAACGCTCACAAACTGGGAACTTCTGATTATCGATGATGGCTCTGAAACCGATGAATGCCGAAAGATTGCAGAAAAATACTGTCAACAAGACAACCGCATTCTTTACATATACAGACCACATGCCGGCATAAGCACTGCACGCAATCATGGCATTGCACACGCAAGAGGCAAATACCTTGGATTTCTCGATTCCGACGACCGCTACCGGCCCAATGCACTTTCCAGCTTGGTTAGAGCTCTACAATTATCACAAGAAAACGTTAAACTGGCATATGCTGATTTTATCAAGTACTTTCAGGATGAAAATCGTTTTCATCATACGAGGGTTACCCCCCCCAAACCGAGACCAAATCTTTATCTCCAGTTTCTGGTGCCCGGCGGCAATCCCATTGCTCCATGTACCTGCCTGATTGAACGATCCGCCCTTGATATAACCGGTGGCTTCGATAGCCGTTTTGACAGCATAGAAGACCGTGAACTTTGGTCGAGAATTATACAATATTATGATATAGTTCACATTCCTGAACCAATATCGATCTATCGCAAACACAGCTCTCAGGAAACTAAAAATAGAAATAAAGCCAGTAAGCGCGTCCTGAACGATTTACAAGCGTTTACATTTTTCAGTTCTCTTCCCATTGAAGAGTGGTGCTCCAAATCAAATGACGAAATAAATCAGGCCAAAACACTTGATACGTTAGCAATGATCTTGCTAAAACGTCAAAACACGCCTTTCGACACAGCTCTACACCTTTTACGCATTGCTCAAAAAAAGCACCCGTCACAAAACCGCCAGTCATTTATCGATGGTCTGGAGACAAAGATACCGCAAATACTGAAAAAACTGTATGACAGCAGCGAACGGATTCTAACCCCAGAAGTTTGAACTACCATGTCGGCACCTGATACAAGCATTACTTCAGCTCAGCATTACATCGACTTTCTTCTTGCGCGAAAAAGTCCCCATGAGCTCCCGGATATACCCAACCGATGTATAATCAATTATGTCCCTGATGTGAATGACACAATGAAATCGCTCTTCCCGCACCGTTCGGTGACGCTTGGGATCACAAACCCCATGCAGTTGGATGTGTTTAGTCCCGATGACGGGATATCGTTTGCCATGTCGCACGGCTTACACGGATCCCCTATGGCAGCGGTTCAGCTTGAAGAGCTCATTGCACTTGGCTGCGAGAATTTCCTGGTCATCGGTCCTGCCGGTCATCCTACATCAAAACGCAAACCTGAACTTGAACTCGGGGAATTGCTGCTGCCGACAAACGCCTGGATATTTGAAGGCACGTCCCCCCATTATGGAAAACATAAACAGTCGGCTCCATCGGCTGATGCTGTCAAACGCTTGAAAAATACATTGCAGGATCTCGGCCTACAGTATAGCCAAGGCGCTGTTGCAACAACCGATGCCCTTTACAGGGAAACCGAGCCATTTCTTCAAAAACTGCTTGAGAAACAAGTCCTTGCCATCGAAATGGAGTTGTCAGCCCTGTTTAGTGTAGCACATTTTCATAGTAAGGCTATCGCAGGACTGGTGTTCATCAGCGATCTGGTCAGCACTGATGGAAACTGGAAAATCGCACCATCACCGAGAGTTTATCGAAATGTGGTACAGCTGCTTACTGACACCATCATTACGTATACAAAGCATGAATAATGCACTATAAAACTGTCATTGTCACAGGCGCTGCTGCTGGAATAGGACTTGCTACAGCGCGCCGATTCGCTAAAGCCGGCGCGCGTGTCCTGGGTTTGGACTGTAACCCGTCGATCATTGATTTAGGAAAAAAAATACCTGGTTTTGCCGGCATTGTTTGTGACCTGACAGACATTGAAGAGATCCGTGCAGGGTTACACGATCTCGGAACCGGCAACATTGACGTGCTGATCAACAATGCTGGAATCAATCCATCTCCATCCAGCTTGCCAGGCACATCCGAGACCGTGTGGAACGGAATCCTTGAAACAAATCTTACAGGAACCTACAAGGTAACCAGGGCGGTACTTGAGCGAATGAATCGAGGAACAATCATTAATATCAGTTCGATCCTTGCTCTGTCGGGTGCCAGAAACAATGCCGCCTATGCGGCAACCAAAGGAGCCCTTGTCTCGTTGACCCGCGCAATGGCGAGAGACCACGGACCGGCAATCCGCATCAATTGCGTTTGTCCGGGTGCCGTGCAAACGGATATGTTTGAAAAGTATCTTAATCGTTGTGATGAACCTGAAAAAGAACGAGAACGAATCAGGCGGGCGCTACCCTTACAACGCCTTGGCAAACCTGAAGATATTGCAGAAGCCGTGTTTTTTCTGTGCTCTGACTCAGCTTCATGGATCACCGGCCAGGTACTCGTCGTTGATGGTGGTGATTCTGCCTGACGCACCAATACATCTTATCGACCCAGTTAGTCCTCTCACGAACACTTGATAAATTATCCCTTATAATTATCGAAGGCCTAAACAGGATGATTGCTGACAAAACAAAAAAGGTGGTATACATAATATTTGGTCCTTTTCGGAGCGGGACATCACTTTTATCAAAAATTGTTAACGTTCTTGGTGCAGATGCAGGACCTGTGTCAGAATTGTATGAGCCAACAGACTGGAATCCTGCAGGGTACTTTCAACGACCCGACATTACGGCATTTAACACCACTCTTATTGATCGCGCAGGCAGTAGTCTATCAGCTCCAATCACTCCATCATTGCTTGCAGAAAAATTTGATAGTAATATTTTTAGCGAGATAGATATCTCGTGGATGAAAAACAGAAATGTAATTTTATTAAAAGATCCAAGATTTTCCGTAACACTATACACATGGCTTATTAACAATATCTTTATAGATCGGGAAATCAAATTAATAAGAATATCACGAAACATAAGTGACACCATAAAAAGTGCACTATTGCATTATGATGTAAAACATTATTGCAAAAACAACATCACAATAGCCTCGAAGATGATAAAAACCTATGATGCGTTTGCTCAATGGCACATAGAAAATGTACAAAACGAAGCATTACACATCAAATATGAAAATCTTATAAAAGATTCAGCAAAAACAGTCAACTTATTGGCTGATTTTATGAACATCAATTGCCACCACACAATAAGATGTGCAATAAAATCAATAAGTAATGGCAAATCAAAAATATCTCAGACAACCTAAAAAAGCACCATGGCCATTAACATTGTATCGACAAAAACATTCAACGGCCCCAGCGTATTTCATTCAGAACCGGCAATCGTCATAACCATAAACTCTTCTCGAGACACATGGGATACAATAAAAAAGAATGTAGACACATTAAAGAATTTATTATCAAGCTGGTTCAGCTGGCAACCCGCCAACAATTCATCGAGTGAGGAAAAAGTTGCAGGAATCATATCATCATTATCGAAATCGATTTTATGTGAAATCAGAGGTGAACTGAAATCCTTCTATAGAACATGTAAAGATAAAAACATTATTCTTGTTTTTGAATATTATGATTCAAAAATGATAATAGAGTCCGTTCAACTTGTCATTTCATTATTGCTGCAACAAAAAGCATTAGACAGTGAAGAAACAATTAGCCAAATCAAGAAATTCTGGTCCAAATGCATACAATATCATCCTGATTTTCAAGCGCAGTTTCTCATCAATTATTGCAAAGACAATAATATACCTTTCGGAAAATACTTTAGTTCAGGAAAAATATGGAGATACGGTTGGGGAAAACGATCAAGGCTGTTTTTTGAGTCCTCACCGCTGGAAGACTCAAGGCTTGGAAGCAACTTCGCAAGCAACAAACAACTGAGTAAGGCAATTTTTTTTAAGTTGGGAGCGCCTACACCTGAAGGAGTGATAGTTTCTAATGGTTTTCATTTAGATGATATCGTAAAGAAAATCGGCTACCCATTAGTAACGAAACCTGCAGACCGTGGCAGAAGTGTCGGTGTCACTACGAATATCAATAATGTGAATCATTTGCAAACAGGATATAATTATGCAAAGAAACACTCAAGTGGTGATGTTATCATTGAAAAGCATATCGAAGGCGAAGTTTACAGACTAATGGTTGTAAGAGGAAAATTTTGGGGCGCGTTTCGCCGCAACCGTCCTTATGTTATCGGGGATGGAACATCGTCAATAGAAAATCTGGTCCGTTTAAAAAACAAACTTGTAACTAAAAAAATTAAACCTGGAAGCTTTATTGGGCCTATACCGATGGACTCAAGTTTTTACTCTTTTTTAAACGAGCAGGGTTTAAAATCCAATAGTGTACCAGCAATCGGTGAGAAAGTGTTAGTACGAAAAATCCCTCTTTTATCAGAAGGGGCGACATATGAAAATGCAAGCGAATCGATTCATTCTGACATCAAGTCACTCTCTGAATCATTAGCGAAATCATTTGGATTAGATGTATGTGGAATTGATTACATATCCAATAACATTTCATCTTCTTGTTTCAATTCTGGCGGATATTTTTTAGAGATAAATGGAACCCCAGGATTAAGGGTACCCTTGATGGCTGGAGTCGAAAAGTCAGAAATAGCCAAAACTATACTTGGAGAATTACCTGCCCGGTTGCCCACAATTCTTATTGTTTCTGAGAATAAATTGGACAATAATATTCTCGATGTAGTAAAGTCATACCTTTCTTGTGGCTGGGTCAACAAGGATATAACAGGAATAGGAAAGATGGTCTTTCCTGAGAGATTCTCATCTGTCAAATCCGGCCTCGAAAGACTTATAAGCAATCATATCATTACCGAAATATTTATAACCTGTACATCTGAAGAAATCAAAAAAAACGGTTTGCCGATAAATTTATGCGATATTTCTATACTTAATACCGCACAGAATCTTGAAGCTGACTGGGAACAGGTTATCAAACAACATTCGATAAATTTTCATAAGGGCATTGACTCAGAAATTATTATCAAGCACATACATTCACTTTTCCAATAATATTTTCAAAAAAAACATATTGAGATTATGATCACCCGGACATGAGCCCATAAAAAGACATGAAATCATGTCGCACCAACAGAATTTCGCCAAAAGGAAGTGGTTGGTTGATCGGAGGCACGTCCATCAGCACATAATGGTTTTATTCATAGCATCCAAATAAGAAGACAAATAGACTCCTGACTAATGATAGTCAGGTAACATCCAGGATAGAATGATAGCTCGAGATCAGATGTTCCAAAGAAGTTTCTATCGTTGCATCAAAATTATGTTCACCCTCGTACAGTTCAACCTGGCGACAATGAGCGTCTATTAACCTGACAAGATCTGAAGACATGGTTCCGGGAATCAATGCGAGGTCAAATCTGTCCAAAGGCAGACCGTACCGACTGATATCATCTGCGCTGCTACCCACCACGATCGCCTGACATAATGGGTCAGCAATCAGCGAGTTCACTCGATCTTGTAAAGTATCAGTTGATTTACCCCGTTTATGCTCATTGAGCAAGGTTGACGACGGGTTCGCCTGGCCGACACTGAGGCCGGCAGAACTCATGCCAGCTGCCACAAGCTTGGATATTTCAGGCGATGCGTCGATGAGCAGTACGGAAGGGATCCTGCCATTGCTGTCTGGAGGAAACATTCTCATCAATACGATCTCGGCATCCTTTAAAGTGGTGAATCCAGGGGTCTGATTGACCTCAATGATCGCACAAGGAACGTCTCGCCAGGATTGGGCAATATCTTCGGTGATAAAATCAATGCCCATGGCATTCATTCGAAAGGCCCGAGCCAAAGTCTCAGCCATCTCACGAATCTCGGGATGGATCTGTTCGGCAAAATATTCTATTGTTCCACCTTGCGAATGGTTTGATACACTTCTCAATTGAATCTCTTCCCCCTGTGCAGGACAGTAATCATAACTCAACCCCTTTTTTGCCAGCAGCCCCTCCATTGCAGCATCCATCAGGATGGGCTTATTTTTATCGTCCCTCTGTCGGCACTGGTTTTCCTGCTCGATCAGGCCTGCAACAGAATGCACGCCATCGCCAATGACCCGAGCCGGATACAAAATCATTACCCAAACCAGTTTCCCGCCAAAAACTGCTAACCTGTGATGAGTACCATTTACATGGCGTTCAACAACTACACCTCTGGCCGATTGCCTCATGGCCAGCTTAAAAGCATTAACCAACTCAGACTGACTGTCTATGGCCGCTGTCACCCCATCACCCCGTGCCCCGTTAATTGGTTTAACCACTACCGGATAGCCAATTTGAGCGGCTATTCTGACTGCACTGTCGACACTGTTTGCTGCTCCATGCACAACACTGGGAAAGCCAAGCTTTTTGATGAATTCGCTGGCATGGACTTTATTATGACAGAGTCTTTCTCCGGTCACCGAATCATGCTCATTTGCCCCGAAAAAATTGTGTCTACCCAAGATTCCTTGCCCATACTGCCATACTTCGCTGCCAGGCGATGTTGAGTAGACTGGAACACCCCTGGATAGGGCGGCATTCATCAACAACTGACTTTTCTTACTGGGAGATAATCGATCTATGCGTTTACGAATCTCCGCTATATGATCGGGGCGCAGCCTGTCGATATTCGAGTCCCCTTCGATAATCGACGAAAAAATCACGCTGGCCAGGTCCAGAGCTAAACGCAGCACCTGGCTCGCTGCAGCGACATAGATATAGCGAACGATCACCCATGACCGGGCACTATTTTCCTCGTACCCATGTGCAATGAACTCTTGGTTTTTAAACGCCGTTGGCTGATATAGATATGACACGATCATTGTGCATAAATCGACGAAAGACACTTCTCTATCAAGCGTTTCATCTACCAAAAGGCTTCCTTCAATGCCGCTCATTTTGCGCCAGTGCTTGTCTATGGCGTCAACTGAAAGGCGTGTGTGGAATGGAGCTTCAAACTCAATGAGAACACCAGCAAAGCCTGCGTACGTGTTGGGACCATGAAAAACCTGCTTCTTAAAATTCATAAGATCGAAATAAATTGGTTCCTGAATCCGCGACTTTCACCGTACCTGCCCGACATAAGCGCACTATTCCTCACAATCTAACAATGTGTCTTGGAAAGACATGCCTGCACGGGAAAAGAGTTAACAGATGTTGCACATGTCTGAATGCTTTTCGTTTCGTCTCTGGTGTCACCATTTTTTGAGGAAAAAAGTTGAATATTTTGTACAGGGCTTCGTAGCGGCGCATGCTGGTGAACAAACAGGCTCGCAAAGATCACGATCAACCATACTTTTATAATCGCGGTAGGAACGAAAGTCACCTTTCGCCCCCCGCACAGTTCCGGACGAGCGGAATTCCCGCATCCGGCTCCTAACTTGAGTATTTGACGCAAA
>JANQMO010000015.1 GCA_028280025.1 Chlorobium sp.
AGCGACTGCTCATCGATATTTTGTCGTTCAACGAGCGTTCCATCAAAAAGGCGAGGGAGCCAGTGCCTCAACTCGCCCTATTTTAACCGGACAGTAGTGGGGGTAAATGATCGTCAGCGTATACTGTATGTAATACTTAACGTAAAAATATAGATATTTTCAAAAAAACAAAACAAGCTGCTTTTATTTTCTCTCCTAAGTACATCTCATCTGACTTTCAGCCTTTTAAAAAGGATGTTTCGGGTAAAAAACGGCCCAAAGTGAAGTAATCCAAGCTTTCTGATTTCAGTTAATCACCAAAGCCTGCTACCTATACACCGAAAAGGTTCACCGAGAAATGGGCGGAATCGGACGGCGGGGGAAAAAAGAGCGTCAGGAGCATGAGCCCTGCGGTTACGAACTGCGGCAGAAAGCCTGCCCCTGATGGCATCGGAAAGCGGCTGCGGCTTACACCATTTAGGATGGTAAAAATTGATAATTATAGAGTATTCCGTATCTTATCAAAAGCATCTGCATTCACTGGTTAAACGATTCCGGTTATAACAGATTCCATCCATGAGAACAAAGGTCAAAACAAAGGACGATATAGTTTATCGTATCCTTGGTGAGCAGAAACAGCTTGCATTGCTGGGTGTCATAAGCATTGGGCTTTTTGGCTCATTTGTTCGGGGCGAGCAGACCGATTGCAGCGATATCGACCTGCTTGTAGAATTCCTGCCCGAAAAACACTCTTTCGATAATTTCATGGATGTTGCGTTTCTTCTTGAAGACCTTTTAGGACGCAAAGTCGAAATTGTTACCCCTGATGCCCTGAGTCCACACATCGGACCGCACGTTTTAAACGAGGTGGAACGTGTCCTTACTGCCGCATGAACATATCCGACACATCCTTGATGAAATAGACTACATCCTTCCTCTCATTGAAGAAAAGGATTTCGAATCTTTTATCAGGAATGAAACACTCAAAAGGGCTTTTGTAAGGAGCCTCGAAATCATAGGGGAAGCATCAAAAAAACTGCCTGAACCTGTCAGGCAAATGCAGCCTGATATCGAATGGCGCAAGATCGCCGGGATGCGGGACAAGCTTATTCATGATTATTTTGGGGTCGACTATACTATTGTCTGGGATGTGGTAACAAACAAATTACCCGATCTCCGTGAAAAGCTGAAAGCTCTCCTGAAGGCAATAGAATAATAATACCAATCCGCACCTCAACAGTCCATCAGTACAACTGGTTACCGAAAAGGGTCACGGCGTAGCGGGCGAAATCGGACAGCGGGGTGAAGAAAATACCGAAGTAAAGCGTCAGGAGCATGAGCCCTGCGGTTACGAGCTGCGGCAGCATGCCTGAACGGATCGTGTCGGGAAGCGGCTGCTTCGATTCCCGGAGGTACATGTTGAGAGGTATAAGCATGTAGTAGTACAGCGAAATGACGCTTGTCAGGATACCGACAAGAGCCAGCCAGACAAAAACCGATCCCTTGGCAAGAAGAGCGGAAAAAATCATGAGCTTGCCGATAAAACCGACGGTCGGAGGCAATCCTACAAGAGAAATGAGAAAAACCGTCATTGCCGCCCCGGCAAGCGGCATTCTCCTTCCAAGTCCCCGGTAGTCATCGATGTTCTCGCTGCCGGTCTTGTTGGCAATGGTGACCGCGACAAGAAAAGCGCCGAAGTTCATCAACAGATAGGAAAGCATATAGAACAGCGTCGCCTGCGTACCGAGTTCGTCCATCGCGATGATACCGAGCAGAATGTAGCCTGCATGAGCGATCGAGGAATAGGCAAGCAGTCTCTTGACGTTTTTCTGCCAGAGCGCGACAACGTTGCCATAGATCATAGAAGCAACCGAAAGGATCATGAGCAGGAGCAGCCACTCGGAACCGGGAGTATACGCGCCTGTCTCAGGGCCATGCGGGACCGCAACATAGAAAAACCTGATAAGAAGAGCAAAACCCGCCGCTTTCGATGCCACGGAAAGAAGCGCCGTCACGGGAATCGGTGCGCCCTCGTAAACGTCGGGACTCCAGAAGTGGAAAGGCACGGCGCCGACCTTGTAGCCGATACCTGCAAGAATCATGATCGAGGCGATCATAAGCGTCACCGGATCGTACCCCCTCGACATAAGCACGCTGCTGATCTCCGATATGTTGGTTTCGCCGGTAAGACCGTACAGAATTGAAAAACCGTAGATCATCAGGCCGGATGACACCGCACCGTACACAAGGTATTTCAGGGAGGCTTCAGTCGACCTGCGTTCACGTTTCAGATATCCGGTCAGAACATAGGCGGCAAGGCTTACAAGCTCCATGGAAACAAGCATCATCAGCAAGTCGGTGGACGAGGCCATCATGACCATCCCGACCACCATGCCGACAACCAGAACGTAGTACTCCCCCACGCCTGACGTACGCTTGTTGAGCTCGTCCGACGTCATCGACAGCAGCACAGTCAGTATACCTGAAATCACGAAAAAGTACTTGAAGAAAATCGCGAACTCGTCGATGACATACATGCCGAAAAAGATCTCCTGCCCTGTCATCGAGTGCTGTTTCCAGATAAACCAGAGGCTCCCTGCAAGACCGGCCAGAGAAACAATGGGGAGCAATTGATGCTTTTTCTGCCTGAAAACAAGATCGACCAGGATCAGCACCAGAAAAAGAGCTGAAAGATATATCTCCGGCAGATAATGAGCGGCACTGGTTTTCAGGGTCGTTATGATCGCCTGTATTTCAGCACCTGATGGCAACTCGTACATATTGGTAACGTGTATGTTCTCAAAAACGATAGTCGTTTACAGAAAAACAGTGCCCGGCCATCTCAGAAGACCTCGACCGGCACCGTTATAACATCAGTTCAGCGCCGTCAGCACAACCGGCGAGAGCACTTCGACCAGCTTGTTGATGCTCGAAGTTATCATGCCGAGAACAGGCATCGGATAGATACCCAGAATGATAACGATCGCTGCAAGGGGCACAAGCATCGCCAGCTCCCTTCCATCGAGATCGTTTTTGCCTTTCCAGTCATGGAAATGAATTATTTCATTACCCTCTGCATCCTTTTGCAGTTCGTACACAGCGTCCGGCTTCCGCTTTCCAAGGAACATTCTCTGCAGTGACCAGAGCAGATAGGCGGCACCAAAAACAATGCCCAGAACAGAGACGATGGCAAGGTTCCTGGTCACTTCAGCGCTGAACGCACCGACAAAGACGAATGCCTCTGAGATAAAGCCGCTGAGACCGGGAAGCCCGAGCGAAGCGAACCATGCGACAGTGACAATACCTGCATACACCGGCATATAGGACGCCAAGCCGCCGAACTTGTCGATCTGGCGGGTGTGCGCGCGATCATAAATGACGCCGACGAGAAGGAAGAGCATAGCCGTGATCGTGCCATGATTGAACATCTGGTAGAGAGCGCCGATCATTCCTTCCGAGTTGTTGGCAGCAAGGCCGAGCAGAACATACCCCATATGACTGATCGATGAATACGCGACCAGTTTCTTCAGATCGGACTGGGCAAGAGCGCAGAAAGCGCCGTAGATGATATTGATCACGCCGAAAACACCGATAACATAAAGTGAAGCCTGGAACACCTCGGGGAAGAACGGGAAGTTGATCCTCATCATTCCGTATGTTCCGAGTTTCAGAAGAACACCGGCAAGAATAACCGAGATGGGAGTCGGAGCCTCGACGTGAGCGTCCGGAAGCCATGTATGGAAAGGAAACATCGGAACCTTGATGGCAAAACCGATGAACAGAACGATAAATGCGGCGTATCGCCAGAAAACACTCTCCGGCCCGAAAATAGAGCCGGCTATATAATTCTCCTGGCTTGCCATGGCGACAAGGCTGAAGGTATGGTTGCCGGTAGCCGGATCGATAACACTGAAGTAGAGGCCGATCATGACCAGAAGCATGAACACCGAACCGAAAAGCGTGTAGAGGAAAAACTTGATGGCGGCATACTCCCTGTTGGGCCCTCCCCAGATACCGATCAGAAAATACATCGGCAGCAGCATGAGTTCCCAGAACACATAGAACAGGAAGAAATCAAGGGCGACGAAACACCCCATCATCGCCGTGCTGAGCAGATTGTAAAGAATAAAGTATCCCTTCACCTGTTTCGATATCGTCCAGCTCGAAAGCACCCCAATGATCGAGATCAGCGCAGTCAAAAGCACCATGGTGATCGACAGGCCGTCCACCCCGAGAAAATACTCGATGTTCAACGTACCGAAGGTACCGAGGTCCAGGGTGATCCAGGGTAATCTCTCGACAAACTGGAACGAACCGTCAAGAGAACCGTCAGCCGAGGCGGTTATGCCTGGAAGGGACGGGTCGTAACCCTGCCAGATCAGGACCGCCAGTATTCCCTGTCCAAGAGCGGCAAGCAGCGTTACGATTCTGATGATCTGCTTCTGGGATGACGGCACCGCGAGAATGATCAGGCCGGCAAGAATAGGCAGAAAAACAATTAAACTCAGCATCTTCAGGTATCTGTTGGTTTCAGAGTAATAAAAATCGATCTTCGTCTTCTTCTCAACTATGACACAAGCTGCACGAAGTAGTAAATGATATATCCCGTAACAGCGACAAGCGCCAGAACGAGGTATGTCTGCACCTTGCCCGTCTGGAGTTTCTTCATGGCTGCACCGGATGTCTGCACGAAAAACGCGGTGAAGTTAACGAGACCATCGACAACATAGGTATCGAACCCGCCGCTGAATGTTCCGAATTTCCTCACAAGCGCTCCCACACCGTTAACGATACCGTCAACGATATTGCTGTCAAACCATGCAAGTATTTTCGATATCAGGAGTGAACCCTTGATCACGGTCGCGTCATATATTTCATCCCAGTACCACTTGTTGAAGGAATAGAGATAAAGCGGCCTTATCCGCTGTGCCGTCTTGTCGGGATCGATAAAGCGGAACGCATAGACGATGAGCGCCAGCCCGATTCCAAGAGCGACCATGATGCTCGAATACATGATGGCATGATCATGGTTTTCATGCGCCGCATGAGCGATCGCAGCCTGACGCGGATCGCTGAACACCGGCCCGTGATGTTCTTCACCATGTGCTGCATCGTGCCCGGTATCGTGACCATGACCCGTCGAGCCACCATGACCATCATCACCATGATGCCCCTGACCACTTCCACTATCTTCGCCATGGGCTGCTACGGCTTCGGTCAGATGCTCTTCTTTGTGCTGGCTGTCACCTTGCGTTATATCAGCTCCGTCGTGACCTGTATCGGCAACATCAGAAACAACCTCCTTATGCAGATCCTCCCGGTCGGCACCCATATCCGCAGCAACAACCGTTTCCGGCGTCGGCACCAGATGCATGAACCATCCTTTCGCTCCGTCCAGAGGATCGGGAGAATAGACGGCAAACACCGAGAGTGCAGCGAGAATGACAAGCGGCAGCCTCATTGCCCATGGTACCTCATGGACGTGGCCGTGCTCGTCGTGGCCGTGATGATCGTCATGACTGTCCGCCGGTTTCAGGTGCGTCCTGCTTTCACCGAAGAAGACAAGCCATATCTGGCGTCCCATGTAAAATGCCGTCAGCATGGCGGAGAAAAATCCAAGCACAGGAATGAGGAAGTAGATACCGCCGCCTTCCGCTTCGGCAAACCCGAGAGCACCGGCAAGGATTGCATCCTTACTCATGAATCCGCTTGTCAGGGGCAATCCGGCAAGCGCTAGCGTGGCGATCGTGAAGGTCACGAATGTCCAGGGCATTTTTTTGGCGAGTCCTCCCATCCAGCGCATATCCTGCTCGTGATGCATGGCGTGAATGATCGCGCCGGAACCGAGAAAAAGGCATGCCTTGAAAAAGGCATGGGTAAGCAGATGGAAAAGTGCTGCCGAATAGGCCCCGACACCGAGACCCAGCACCATGTAACCGAGCTGTGAAACCGTCGAGTAGGCAAGAACTCGCTTGATGTCATGCTGCGTTATGGCAATCGTTGCCGCCATGAACGCGGTTATCGCACCGATAAAGGCAATCACGTGCAAGGCGTCGACAGTGAGAATCACGAAAATTCTTGCGACAAAATAGACGCCGGCTGCGACCATCGTTGCTGCGTGAATGAGCGCCGATACGGGTGTCGGGCCTTCCATCGCATCGGGAAGCCAGGCATGCAGGGGAAACTGTGCGGATTTACCGACGCAGCCCATAAACAGGAGGACGCCCGCTGCGGTCAGCCATGCCTGTGACATATGAAAGTCGCCTGCCTTGATATGCTGGAAGATTTCCTCGTAGCCGAACGTGTGAAACTGTGAATAGAGAATCAGGATGCCGAGCCACATGCCGATATCGCCGACACGGTTGGTGAGAAACGCTTTTTTCTGTGCGTCGGCTGCGCTGTCTTTCTCGAAAAAGAAGCCGATCAGGAGATAGGACGAAAGGCCGACAAGCTCCCAGAAGATATAGATGGCAAACAGGTTGTCCGAAAGCACGATGCCGAGCATCGAAAACGTGAAGATGCCGAGATACGCGAAATAGCGGCCATAATATTTGTCGCCGGACATATATCCGGTAGAATAGACATGCACCAGTAAACTGATCAGCGATACCATCGCGAGCATGATCGCCGTCAGATTGTCGATGAATATCCCCATTTTGATCTGCAGGGGGCCGACTCCCGGCACATCGCCGAAATCTATCCATGTGAAGTCCCATGCAACCCTGAATGACGGGTCGTAATTTACAACAACCACATCCCAGAAAATCCAGGCTGAAAGGCCGAAGGTCGCGGCAAGAAATCCCACGCCGAGAAAGTCACCGTTGCGCGGCAGCTTCCGGTTGAAAAAAATCAACAGCACGAACGAAAGCAGCGGAAGCAGCAGGACGATTATCGATAACTGGATGAGGTTGTGCATATCTCTCTTTGCTTTACCGGAACAAGGGGCCGGTTTCCCCGTTACAGCTTACTCTTTCAAGGAATCAATACTGGAGACGTCCACAGTATTGAACGTTTTATAAATATTGATAACGATTGCCAATGCTATCGCTGCCTCGGCTGCTGCAAGGACAATCACGAAAAGACTGAACATCACACCTTCCATACCGCCGTTGTACTTGGAAAAGGCAAGCAGGTTGATGTTTGCGGCGTTCAGGATCAGTTCAACCCCCATGAGCACGACAATTGCATTCTTTCGGGTTACTATCGCAAACAGTCCGAGTCCGAACAGTATTGCGGATATCACGAGGTAGTGGTCGAGACCGATCGTATAGAGAACATCCATTGGATTCTACTTTTCATTTGTTTTTGCCGGTTTGTCGAACCTGGCCAGGAACGCCGCGCCGATAAGTGCCAGCAGCAGGAGGATCGAAACCATTTCAAACGGCAGGACATAACGGGACATGGTTTCGAAACCGATTCTTTCCACAACGCTCCCCTGCAGCTGCTCCGCCGCTGTAAACCATTCCGACCTTGTCAGAAAGGTGTAGATGAGACCACCGGTAATCGCAACAAGCAGCAGAACACCGGGAATAAGGTTCAGAACATCGGTTTTCAGATCGGTCATCATGATCTTGTTGGTAAACATGACACCGAAAAGCAGCAGGACAAGGATGCCCCCGACATAGACAATGATCTGGGTAACGGCAATGAAATCAGCACTCAGAAACACGTAGAGCGCCGCCACACCGAAAAAGGTGAAGAGCAGCGAAAATGCCGAATAGATGACATTTCTTGAAAACACCACAAAAACAGCTGAAAAAACCGTGATTGCGGCGAACAGATAAAAAATCACTGTATAGGTTGTATTGGTCATATGTCAGACACCCGTTATCGTTTCTTGCTGAACCACTCAACCGCCCTCTGCCGGCTGTGCTTTCGGGGCCGGTTTCGGTTTGGGTTTCGGGGCAGCCTTTTTCTCTTCTTCCAGCTTCTTCTCTTTGGCTTCCGCCTCGAGTTTTGTCAGGTTGCCGAAATGATAGATCATGTTTTCCCGCCTGAACTCGGAGAAGTCGCTCACCTGTGTATGATAGAGACATTCAGTCGGACAGACAGCAGCACAGATGCCGCAGGTCATGCACTGGGCAATATCGATATCGAAAACCGGTACCCAGAACTTTTTCTGCTGACCGCCTGATGTTTTTCCGCAAACACCGAGATCATCCTTGGTAACCTTGATGGTTTCAATGGTGATACAGTCGATAGGGCACGCCCTTTCACACTGTTTACACCCGATGCAGTCGTTGATATCGCAATAGAGTCTGTATCGTCCGGTTTCAGGAGTAGGAATCGCTTCTCTCGGATACTGCAGGGTAGCAAGGCCGTCAACCTGTTTGAAATAGTTATCCTCATCGATACCGGCACCCCCTTTCCGTTTCACGGCATTGAAAAAATGGCGCAGGGTAATGCCCATTCCGGTCATGATGGTCGTGATGCTGCTCCCTATATCCCTGAAATACTCGCTCATGGTGAATCCCTCTGCAATCCTATTTGACATATATTTCCCAGACGGCAATAAGCACAAATGCAACAAAAGCAAACGGCGTCAGCACTTTCCAGCAAAGATGCATAAGCTGGTCAACCCTCAGCCTCGGAAGCGTCCAGCGCAGCCACATCTGGATAAAGATGAAAAAGAAGCCTTTCATAATGATCCAGAAAGCCCCCCAGACCGGTCCGTTTGTCCAGTCGTTGAGCGCCAGTGATCCGACGTTGGGCAGCGGGGAGTTCCAGCCGCCGAGAAATACAATTGAAATGATGGCCGAGACCATGAACATGCTCCCGTACTCGGCAAGAAAAATAACAGCGAACTTCATGCCGGTATACTCCGTGAAATAGCCGGCCACAAGTTCCGATTCAGCCTCGGGAATATCGAAGGGCGCACGGTTGGTTTCAGCAAGCGAGGCAATGAAATAGATGATGAACGGAAGCCAGGCAATGGGATTCTGGAACAGGAAAAAATGCAGAAAACCGTATGGTCCCTCCTGCAGCAGATTGAACTGCTGCATACTGAGCGTGCCCGCCATCATGGCACCGCAGAGAATTGCAATGGCTGCAGGTATTTCGTAACTGACAATCTGGGCGACACTGCGAATGGCGCCGTAAAGCGCCCACTTGTTGTTCGATCCCCACCCGGCGGCAAGAATGCCGACAACTTCCAATGCGACAATACCGATCGCGTAAAAAAGACCGACATTGAGGTCGGCGCCGATAAAAGCCGGCCCGAACGGCAGGACGGCAAAGGCGAGAAACGAGCCGACAAACAGAACACCGGGCCCGATGACGAACAGAAACTTGTCAGCCGACTTGTTGACAATATCCTCTTTCTGGAGAAGTTTGAGAATATCTGCAAGCGTCTGCAGGATGCCCCATGCACCGACTTCCATGGGACCCAGCCGGTCCTGCATGAATGCCGAGATTTTCCGTTCACCGTAGACGCCGTATGTAAGCGCATAAAGTGCGATGAACACCAGCGGAACCGCTGCAATGATAACAAGCCCGAGCGGCAGCCCGAACAGGTAGAGTTCTGAAAGAGCGTCCGACCAGGCATTGAGACTTGTACTCATAACGAAAGGAAAACTGTTAGGCAGAAGGGCTCCGGTATTCATCGGTCTACCTCCCCGAGAACGATATCGATACTGCCGATAATTGCGACAAGATCAGGGATAAGCTGTCCCATGGACAGCTCTTTCATTGCTGAAAGGTTAACGAAGCATGAAGAACGTGCTTTACAGCGGAGAGGGCTTGTCGATTTACCGTCGCTCTGAATGTAAAAGCCAAGTTCACCCCGCGGGTTTTCTGCACGGCCATAAACCTCTCCGGCCTTCGGTCTGATACGTTTGGGAATAGCTGCCCTCGGGTTGAAACCTTCCTCCCCGGGCATCATATCGAGGCACTGCTCAATAATTTTCAGACTTTCTTCCATCTCCATCGCCCTGACAAGGTGACGGGAAAGGCTGTCACCGATATCGGAAAACTTCCCGTCAGGCACGCACACACTGAAATCAAGCTCCGGGTAAACGGAATAACCGTCGATTTTCCTCAAATCCCACTCGACTCCCGAACCGCGCAGCATCGGGCCTGACCAGCCATAATTGATCGCAACATCGGCCGGCATCATCCCGACGCCCCTGGTGCGCTTGACAAATATCTCGTTTTCAGTGAGAAGTTTCTGCAGTTCAACTGCCTTTGGCCTGAAATAGCTGACAAATTCGCGAGTGCGCTCTATGAAGCCTTTCGGCAGATCCTCGGCAACACCGCCGATAAGAATATAGTTATAGAGCATTCTCGCCCCCGACGCCCATTCCAGAAGGCCCAGAAGGTGTTCCCTGTCGCGAAAACAGAAAAGAAATGGAGTAAACGCCCCGAGATCAATGGCGTACGTACCGATGGCCACGAGATGAGATGCGATCCTGTTCAGTTCGGAAACCAGAACGCGGATGAATTCCACGCGCCTGGGTATTTCTATATCGAGAAGTTTTTCGACCGCGATGCAGTAAGCAAGATCGTTGTTCATCGACGCCAGATAGTCCATGCGGTCGACAAAAGGGACAACTCCCGGATAGTCAACCGTCTCGGCATACTTCTCAAAACAACGGTGCAGATAACCGAGATAGGGCTCGGCCTCGATGACAACCTCGCCGTCAGTCTTGCATTCCAGGCGGAGAACACCATGGGTCGAAGGGTGCTGGGGCCCCATATTGAGAACCATCTCTTCACTGGAGAGGTCTTTTTCTATGAGTACCCTGCCTTTACCCTGCGGGGTAACCCTTAAGGATGATTGTTCCGACTTTCCCAACTCCTGCATCTGTAACGCCTTTACATTGGTTGAATCCTCTTCTCCGCCCTCTCAGTTCGGGACCTTTATCCCGTGGTATGTCTCCTGTACCTCGTAATCCTTTCTCAGCGGATAGCCTTCCCAGTCTTCCGGACAGAGAATCCTCCTGAGATCGGGATGGCCGGTGAATATCATACCGTACATGTCGAATGCTTCCCGTTCATGCCATTCTGCTGTTTTCCAGACCTTTGCAACCGATGGAATGGCTCCGCCTTCCCGTTCGCATTTCACCTTGACAGCTATCTTGTGTCCGTGTTTTCCCAGCGATTCGAGATTACAGACGATACCGAGCTTTTCTTCTTCGGGATAATCGACACCGGACAAACATGCCATATAGTTGAACAGAAGAACAGGATCGTCGCGCATAAAGAGGGCGATATCACGCCACCGCTCACGTTCCAGCACCTCGAAAAACGGCATGAAGGGATTCGCATCAAGCTCGGAAACCGCTTCCCCGAAAGCGTCCCTCACCACTTGCCAGACGGCTTTCGCAGTAGTGATTTCTGCCGATTCTCCTGCAGCATTTGCCTGTGTCTCTTCCATGTCTGACCTGAATGAACGTTTTATGTCGTAAGAGCGCCTTTCCTCTCACCCTGAATGAGCTGGGCAGGATCGAGGCTTTTCTGATCGAGTTTTTTTATTGCTTCCTCACGGGAAATACCGATCTGCTCCATGCGGACCAGTTCCTGGATTTTCATCAATCCGCCAATCAACGACTCGGGCCTCGGCGGACAACCCGGCACATAGACGTCAACCGGTATGATCTTGTCCACTCCCTTGAGCACATGATAACCGTGCTTCCAGTATGGACCGCCGCAGTTGGAACAGCTTCCCATGGAAAGCACATACCTTGGTTCCGGCATCTGTTCATAAAGCCGTATCACCCTTTCGGCCATTTTCATGGTTACCGTACCGGCAACGATCATGAGGTCGGACTGCCGGGGAGAAGAGCGCGGAAAGATACCGAATCGTTCGAGGTCATGGTTCGAAGCGTTGGTTGCCATCATCTCTATAGCACAGCACGCAAGACCGAATCCCATCGGCCAGAGAGAAGAAAGGCGGGCCCAGTTCATGACATTATCGACCGAGGTCACCAGCACATTATGTTTCGATATGTTCGCGTCAAGCAATCCCATAACCGCAGAAACTTAAAGTTGATTATCGTGCACGGCCCTTACCCGTTACTCTCATTGTCATCAATAACCGGCATTTTCGGAATATTCGGCGTCGGGCGGACCCAGTCCAGATCACCCTTGACCCACGCATAGACAAGACCTATGATCAGGATGCCGGCAAATACCAGCGCCTCTATCAAAGCAAATGCACCAAGCTGCTTGAAAACCGTAGCCCATGGAAAAAGAAAAACAACCTCGACATCGAATATGATGAATATCAGGGCGACAACATAAAAACGGATATTGAATTTTATCCATGCCGAACCGACGGCCTCTTCACCGCATTCGTATATCGCAAGTTTTTCCGGATTGGGTCTGCTGGGGCGCAAAAGGCGGGCTGTCAGGTAACCCCCGACAACAAAAATGATACCGAGAAGGAGAAAGACAAAAACGGTGCCGAAATCACTCAACGTTTGGTCCATAAGAGTCTATTTGACGTTGATTTTCCTGGCTCATGCATAACATCCCAACGATTTTTCAACAAGTGCGCCAAATATAAATAATTTTGCTTTTCAAACCATGAAAAAATGCGTGAGGGAGCAAAAAAAACAAATCACACGCCCGTCGGATTAACCTTAATAATTAACGTCCATAGACCAATATTACAAATATAAGAAGGAGATATTATTTTTCAGAAAACATTTTTTCGGCAAAAACAACAAGGCGACGGAACACCGAGAAAAGCAGCAATAGCGAAGCGAGAAGAATAAGAAGAGAAACCAGCCATGGGAATGGAATGACCGCGGCAAGCAGCGCCCCGGCGGTAGCAGAAAGCAGAAGCCACAGAATCGGCAGCCAGGCCAGAACAAAGACTACCTTCAGTACGTTGATCATGATGCTTTTTCTGCGGTCATCCATGTTCGTCAATTGTTTCATCAAAAAAGAGGCCGCCGATCTGTGATGCAAGACCGGGGTCAAGTTCTTTGAGCAGCAGGTACTCCTGTTTCAGACCCTTGAAATCTCCCTGTGAAAGACAGTACATCGCCTTCTTGCAATGAGGCTCTGCGCCGTCGGGATCGAGCTCCAGCGCTTTTTCGATCGCATCCAGGGCCTTTTCATAGTCACCCGTATCGATATATACATCCCCAAGGAGACAGTATGCATCAACATACGCAGGATCAACCTCGAGTGCCCGTTTCAACGTCCTCAATGCCAGCTCTTCCCTGCCCATGGTCAACTGGACATACCCAAGGTTTTTATAGGCATTGAGAAACCCCCTGTCAAGCGCGACAGCCCGAAGAAAGTCCTGACCGGCCTGGCGATAATTGCCGGCTGACATATGAGCCACTCCCCTGGAATAGAGTGTGTTCACATTCCGATAATCCTCTTTCACCAGCTCGTCAAGGATCCCTGCAGCCTGGCTGAAGCGGCCTTGGCTGATATGGGAAAGCGCCTCTTCATAACGGTTCGAAAGCGCTGAAGCCAAACGATTGTCGAAAGATTCGTCATCCCGGTTACGATCATGCATGATCTGCTGCCTTTATTGTTGACTGTCTGTTTCCAAGCGCGTCCTGGAGAGCATCGAGCTTCTCAATATCATCGATGATCCTGGAAGCGAGCCATTCGGCAAATCCTGTATACCCGTTGATACAGCGCACATACTGCTTGTAAGTAAACGCGGTTTTCTCAAGAAGCGTGCGTGCCTCGTATTCCGTTTCACTGTTGTCGGCAAAAAAACCGTAGGGAAACATCACCACACTGTCATAGCCTTCGTCAAGGAACTCCCTGAATGCTTTCTGAACGGTATCGGAAGTCCATTCTCCTCCTGCGGTGTGATTCATGCACCCCTGCTTGATGCCGTGAAAGACGTTACGGGGATCATCCAGAATCCGCTGCTTCATCATCTCGAAAAACTCGCCGGTTTCGTTCAGGCCGGTAAACACCTTGGGAGGGTTGCCTGCCCGGTCACGGACAAGCGTTCCGTGTATGACAAGCACAAGTCCTGTCTTTCTCCCTTTGGCAACATAGGAACGGTCGACCTGCTGAAACAGGTAATCGGTATAGATCCTGTGCAGCTCGGGATCCTGCCAGAGCTTGTTGAGCAGCCGCACCCTTGCAAAGCGCCGGTCGCCATACACATCATTGACAGCCTGACACGCCACCCCGCAGGAAAAAGCAGATTCCACAGGGATCATCGGCACCACAATCACTCCATCATACACTGACTGCCCCTCATGAAGCATATTTTCCAGATATGGAGGAACAAAAAAATAAGACTCCAGCACCGACACCTCAACAGATGACAGAATCGGATGATCCGACAGGGCAATACTCTCCCTGACTTTCCGGGTTTGCGTCCTGTTTGTTTCCACAAGGCTGGACTCGTAGTTATGCAGGCGCCAGTCGATGAAACGTTTCATCGACCGGTAATCCGCAAGCATATAGACAAGGAGTTTCGGCACCTTGACAATCTGGCGGGTAATAACACTGACTATTCTCCGCGTGCTTGGCCAGAGGTTCCTGAGCGTAAGCCGTTCAACCTCGCCGTATGTCGCTATGAGAACGGCATACTTTCTTTTCTTCACAATCCTATCCACCACGATAATTCAGCATACATGACCAGAAAACCGATCACGCTACCCACAAGAGTCTGCATGAACGTATGTGCCTTTAGATATACTCTTGACCACATCAGAACCGGCACAAGCAAGAGAAGCCACAATGCAACAGCCCCGAACTGGAGATAGAGCAAGGCAATGGAAAAACCCAGTGTCAGTAAATGTACGCTGATTTTCCATTGCAGCGTGACTAAAAGTATAAGCACAGTATTTACAGCATTAAACAGCAGAATTCCGGTAAAAATTCTGGGCGCATCAAGTTGTTCCATGAGCTCGTACCCAAGGAAATTGACACCGACCATCACCAGAAGCGGAAGAAAGCGCTGTTCGCGGAACGTAATGTTATAGTCCGATACCTTTCCAATTTTTTTCAGCCCGTATACCAGCAGAATGGGGATGATCGTGCTGGCGAAAAAAAGGACCAGCAGATAGTCCCACTTCGAAGGATCATCCATGAACCCGAAACAGGCTACCAGGAAATACGCCACAGGCGCAACGATAATCGGGCTGATAATCCAGGATATCAGGGATGCAGTACGATGAAGCGACATGAAACAGTAAGCAATGACAAGAAAAGAGGTTAAGCAAAAAAAACCGTTAGATAAGATAGTTTTTATTAAAGAAAAAACCTCGTATATTCTTTATTTGTCGCCGGTTGCGAGAGTGGTGAAATTGGTATACACGCTAGTCTTAGGAACTAGTGCCGCAAGGCGTAAGGGTTCGAGTCCCTTCTCTCGCACGCACAGAACAACCTGACATTGGATGCCTCAATCCAGGTTGCTCTTCAAAACGACACCGCTATAGATTGTCGTGAGCGGCCTGAGTTCGAGGCGATCAGCACGCAGAAACCGGAATGTACATGAGAGTACCTGAGGATTTCGAGTATTGATCAACGATGAAATCAGATCGCGCAACAAATGTATAGCGGTGTCGAATGCCAAAGTGGCGGAATTGGTAGACGCGCTGGACTCAAAATCCAGTGGGTGCAAACCCGTGTGGGTTCGAGTCCCACCTTTGGTACCACCAACCGGCAGCTAAAATCGGCAGGCATGGATAAAATGTACTCACCCTGGAGAGAGGTCTACATGGAGTCCTTCAAGGACGAGAACCATCCCTATCATCCGGGCAAGGACATCTTTACCGATATTCCTCCAGAACAGGACGAGGAACGCTATGTTCTGCACCGCGCGGAAAAGAGTTTCATCATCATGAATCTTTTCCCCTACAACTGCGGCCACCTCATGGTTATCCCCTACAAACAGACCCCGGAACTCTCGGAACTCGACGACACGACAAAGCTCGAGATCATGCAACTGACCGATATCGCCATGGAAGCCCTGAAGAGAACCATACACCCGCACGGCTTCAATTTCGGCGTCAACGTCGGAAAAGTCGCAGGGGGAAGCGTCGACTCGCACATCCATTTCCATATCGTACCCCGCTGGGAGGGCGATACCAATTTCATGCCGGTTGTCGGAGAAACAAAAGTGCTGAGCAACGACATGCGCCGTCTCTACAAGCAGCTCAAAGAAATAATTCAGGCTATCGTTCAGGAAAAAGCGGGATAAAGCCTGCATCATGGAAATCCCTTCCTGTCCTATACATGACAAAACCGCACATGTCCCTTTCCTGGAAGTCACAGACAGGCTCGATCAGGACAACGGCGTAAAATGGCAGCTTGTCCGGAATCCGGCATCAGGGTTGATCTACCTCTCTCCCCGCCCTGCCGAGAATGAAATCGCAGCCTACTACCCTGCAGATTCTTACGACCCGCATCTATCCCTTTCGGGAGCGATCAGTTTTCGCAACCGCTTATACCTTTTCACCAGGCGCCTGCTCATCAATTGGAAAGCATCGCTGATAGAAAAACAGAGCCCGCCGCTCTTACCCGGATCGACCGTTCTCGAGATCGGCTGCTCCACGGGTGAGCTCCTCGATGCGATCCGTCAAAGAAACGGCATTCAACCGAAGAACTGTCTGGGCTATGAAAAAAACCGGAAAGCCGCACGGTATGCCGGGGAGAAGTACGGTTTGACTGTTCAAACAGCGGACTTCTGCCAGAACCCGCCTGAAGGAACCTTCAACCTGCTCATTTTCTGGCACTCGCTCGAACACCTGCACCGGATCAACGAAACCCTCGACATAGCTGCAAAGCGGCTCGATAAAAACGGCGTTATGGTTATCACCCTGCCGAACGCCGCAAGCCTTGATGCAGCCCTTTACGGTCCGCACTGGGTAGCCTGGGATCCTCCCCGGCACCTCTACCATTTCACACCGGCAACGCTCGGCAAGCTGCTCAACCGGCACGGCCTGGAAATAACCTCCATGCACTCGTGCATACCGGACACGTTCTATAACTGTCTTTACAGCGAGGAAAACATCCGGATGGAAAAAGGCGGCTCAGGATTGCTGCATCTTGCAAAGGGAATATTGCGGGGGGTGCAAAGCACAGCTGCAGGAATGCGAAATCATCAGCTGTCTTCGACGCTGTTGTATACCGCTAAACGATCATCAAGCAAGTCACCAACCTCAATAGTTCTGCCGGCGTCGCTGTCAGCAAGTCCGCTCTCAATTACCTGGCGAACATAAATCTCATAAATCAAATCATCCCAAGTTGCATTATCAGGCATCTTGTTCACAAGCTTATGCGCCTGATCCCTTTCAAACGCTGTTGACATAAAAACCTCCTGAAACTGAACAGTTATCCATCTCTTGTATTCACAAAAATCAATAAACTCAAGCACAAGAGCAAATTTTCAACTGGAGTCCTTACATGTTCAACTCTAATCCTGAGCCTCAGCCCTCACTGTCCTGCCAAGCGCCCTGTCGCACTCAACCCGGGCGATAAGGTAATCGTAGACTGCCTGAAGATAGTTGGTTTTCGCCTTGTTCAACTGCAGTTCGGCGTCGGCGAGCTCGAGCCGGGAACCCACGCCCTCGCGAAATCGCAGGAGAGTAATGCCGTAGCTCCGCTCGGCAGTACGGATGGTTCGGTCCTGCACCTCAATCCTTTTTCGAGACTCATCGAGACCGGAAAGCTTCATCTCCACCTCAGCACGGATGTCGGCTTTCAGATCTTCGAGTCTCGTCATGGTCTGGAGACGACCGAGCTTTGCCTGCTCTACCTGCGAACTGATCCGGAAACCGGTAAATATCGGCAAAGAAACCTGCAAGCCCACCGATGAGGTTACCGGCCAGTCGGTGTCACCAAGCGCAATGCCGTCATTGAACTGTGTCTGGGCCTGAAGCTGGCCTACGGCGGTGACGGCAGGAAACCGCTCCGCCCTGAACGCGGCTACATTCTGCGCTTCTGCTGCAACCTGCAGTTCGAGCCGACGGACTTCAGGCCTTGCCGACAACGCCTCCTGATAGGCTTCCCTGGCGGTTGCCGGGTATTGGCCCTCCTGAAAAACAAGGGAGTCTGTCAGGACAATAGGAGTCTCGGGATCGATGCCTATTGCATTCTTGAGCTGTGTCCTCGCCGTTGCTGCGCTGTTTTTTGCCTGAATGAGGTCGGGCTTGACGTTTTCAACCGAGAGAAAGGCTTTGAGCGTATCGATATCGGCCGCGACACCTTGCCTGAACCGGGCTCTGCTGTCACTGAGGGCTGTCATCCAGCGGGATAGG
The DNA here is from genome assembly GCA_028280025.1 of Chlorobium sp. Classification (GTDB taxonomy): domain Bacteria; phylum Bacteroidota; class Chlorobiia; order Chlorobiales; family Chlorobiaceae; genus Prosthecochloris. The sequence goes on from JANQMO010000015.1 coordinate 18,171, forward strand.
CTTTGTTCCAGGATACCGACCTGCTCTTCGGTTATAAGAGCATTGTAATACGCTCTTCTTATTATGCTGATAACACCGGCTTCCGCCTGGCGGTAGGCCTCCATACTGATCTTTCTCGCCGCGGATGATGCCCGAATCCCCGCAAGAGCCTTGAGATTGAAGACAGGCTGGCTCAGCGACAGAGTGCCAACCATGGCATTGTCCTGACTGATCTCCAGAGGAAGCAGTCTTGTCGGATCACTGCCGGTGATATCAGGAAAATATATGACTGAAGGTTCGAGGGTTCTTGTGTAATCGAACGCCGCGTCGAGCTGCGGCAAAACCGCCGACCATGCTTCCCGGACCTGCTGTCCGGCAACCGCGCGATCGAGGCGCGCGACCTCGAGATCCCTGTTTCGTTCGAGACCTTCGGCCACGGCTTTTTCGAGTGACAACCTGATCTCCTGTCCGGCGCCGGCTTTCGTTTCGGCAGCAAGAATCAGCCGGGGCAGAAACCCGGAAGCAAGGAGTAAAAGAAGGAATATGGGGCCGGTACGACACATGGCGCAATCTTACTTGAGAGAATGTCACGCAAAATATAACGATTCAACGGAAACGTTCAATACTTCCTTCCCCATAGTTTCTCGAGACGCTCCCTGATGAATTTTTCTCTCCCCTCTTCTGTCGGCAGATAAAACAACTCTTCAAGCCCTTCCGGCAGATACCGCTCCTGTACGAAATGCTCCGGGAAGTCATGCGGATACCTGTAATCTTTACCGTAGCCGGATTGCTTCATGAAGGTTGTCGGCGCGTTGTGCAAATGCATCGGGACCGCCGCCTCCTGATGCTCGGCGGCACAGCGTTGCGCCCCATGCAACGCTTTGTAGCTTGCGTTTGATTTCGGAGCCCCCGCAAGGTAGGTAACCCCCTGTGCGAGGTTTATCCCGGCTTCGGGCAGGCCGATGACTTCGACAGCATGAAAAACCGATATTGCCAGCGTCAATGCGTAGGGATCGGCATTACCGATATCTTCGCTGGCAAAGATCACCATTCTGCGTGCGATGAATTTCGGGTCCTCCCCTCCTTCGAGCATCCTTGCAAGCCAGAACAGAGCAGCGTCAGGGTCAGAGCCCCTCAAGGACTTGATAAAAGCCGAAATGATATCGTAATGCGATTCGCCCTTCTTGTCATAGACCGGCAGTTTTTTCTGCAGTACCGTCTCGAGAAGATCGCGGCTCAGGTGAACGGGTACCTCCGGTGAATCCGGTATCGACAGGGCGGCTTCGACGGCATTGAGTGCTTTTCGCGCGTCTCCTCCGGCATACCGCAGGAGATAGTCCCAATCGTCGATGACTGTCTTATACGGCGCAATGAGCGGATCGTCCTGCATGGCTTTCCTGACAAGTGCTTCGATATCGCCTTTTTCAAGCGGCTCGAGAATATAGACCTGCATCCTGCTCATAAGGGCGGCATTGACTTCGAATGAAGGATTTTCTGTTGTCGCACCGATGAGTATGACAATCCCCTGCTCGATAGCGTGCAGGAGAGAATCCTGCTGCGCCTTGTTGAATCGATGAATTTCGTCGATAAAAAGCAGTGTCTGGCGGCGTTCCATGCGTTGCGCCGCCCCGGCAAGCTCCAGGGCTTTGCGAACATCTTTGACACCGGCATCGACGGCAGAGAGTGCATCGAACTGGAAATCAAGTGATCCCGCGCATATTTCAGCAAGAGTGGTTTTGCCGGAACCGGGAGGCCCCCAGAAAATCATCGACGGCAACCGGCCCTGCTCGATAAACTTGCGGATCGGCCCGTCTTTTCCGACGAGATGATCCTGGCCGAACATGTCATCGAGTGTCCGGGGGCGAACACGCTCTGCAAGCGGCTGGAAATGCTCTGCGGCCTTTTGTTTCGAAGACAGGCCGAAAAGATCATCCTGGCTCTGCGTCCCTCCCGGCATCAGAATCCCAGGCCGGCAAGCCAGTCCTCGCTGATGGAAGATGAAGAAGCGTCATCGCCGGTCCCTTTCAGCAGGACATTTTGTCTTGCGATGTATTTACCGAGAATGTCAAATTCGAGGTTGACACTATCCCCTTCCCTGAGATCATCGATCGTGGTATTTTCGAAGGTATAGGGAATGACCGCTACGGAAAAACTGTCATCGCGGACACTTGCAACCGTCAGGCTGACGCCGTTGATCGCAATCGAGCCGACCGGCACGATGTAGGGCTGATAGTCCGATGGAAACGCAACCCGTATCTCCCGGCTCCCGCCCAGGTCGTAAACGCCCTGCACCTTGCCGACACAGTCGACATGCCCCTGGACAAAATGACCCCCAAGCCTGTCCATGGGACGAAGGGCTCTTTCAAGGTTGACCGCCGTACCCGGAACAAAGGAGCCCAGGGTTGTTTTTCTCAGCGTTTCCGCTACGGTATCGACATCGAACGTATCATCGCCAAGGACAACAACGGTCTGGCATGCCCCGTTGATCGAAACACTTTCATCGACAGCAAGGTCACTGAACTCGTTCCGGTTCGTGTAACGAACGGTCATCCGCAGGTTCGAGCCGTTGCTCCTCGTCGAAACAACCGTTCCGATATCCTTGACGATCCCGGTAAACATAAACGCTTACACCATGGCCTTTAAAGCTTCTTCGTAATCCGGCTCCTGCGTTATCTCCGGTACCTGTTCGGCATAGATAACTTTTCCTTCAGGATCGATGATCACGACCGCTCTTGAAAGGATTCCTTTCAAAGGACCATCGGCCATCGTCACGCCGTAATCCTGCCCGAATTCAGGAGAACGGAACACAGAAAGAGACACAACGTTCTCGATCCCTTCAACCTCGCAGAAACGTTTGTGCGCGAACGGAAGATCGGCGGATACACAAAGGACTACTGCGCCGGGAATTGAGGAAGCTTCGAGATTGAAGCGCCTCACCGAAGCTGCGCAGACCGGGGTATCGAGACTGGGAAATATGTTCAGGACAACCGTTTTTCCGGCATAGTCCGCAAGATTGGACTCTGAAAGATCTTTGTTGACAAGGGTGAAAGAAGGCGCTGCCGTTCCATTCTCAGGCAGCTCAGCGACAGTATTGACGGGATTTCCTTTTAACGTAATGGTAGCCATATTTGTTATACCGCGTTTTACAGTTTTGAAAAAATGATGAATAGTGAAAAGTTACAAACAGAATTGCAGGATCGTAAACAGTGAGGCAAACGAGAAAAATCCGACCAAAGTTCCCGTAAATACTCGTGAATCGTGAATCGTGAATAATGGAAGATAGCTTACATGATACATGACGCAACCGGAAAGTCATGCCGCCCCGTGTAATAACCGGAATATTACACAGGGGATGCGGCATCCATACTGACGCTGGACAGAAAAATGAATCCCCGGAAAAGCCCGGGGATAATGAACAAAGGACAACCCAACACTGAAAACTGCCCGCGGTCACCTGCCGACTGACAGCATCCCATATTCTTCACTCGTCACTTCTTCAGTCCCACACACCTCTTCCCCTCGAAATGCTGTAGCTTCCCGAACCGAGAAAAACAATGGCGAGGGAACCGATCAAGTAAAGTAACTGAAGCTCAAGAGCGTGACCGCCATGTTTTGTCAGGGAAAACAGTTCGCCCGCATGAACCAGATAGATCGCCATGACCATGACGAATGTTTCGACGAGTGCGGCCGGTCGTGAAAGGATCCCGAGAACAATAAGCAAAGGGGCGATCACCTCACCGAGAAAAACACCGTAGGCAAGAAATCCGGGCAGCCCGGCATCCGTTACCGTTTTTTCAATGAAACCAATTCCGTTTTTCAGCTTGTGGACACCGTGAAACAGCATTAATCCGCCAACTGAAAGACGCAGCAGCAATTTGCCAAGATCGTTGTTATGCACGATTCGATTAATGATATCCATAGTATAGAAGATGGAAGTTGAAAAAAAGAGAACTGCTGAAGCAAAAGAGAATCGAAGGAAATATAAAGCTTTTCTAAATAACAACGCCGGACTGTCCAACGGAGAAGAACAGGCCGGCGTTGTAGGATGTTGTCAACGTAAAAAAACCAGAAAGAACAATTACATCATATCAGCTCACATGGCGGTATACTTGAAATTGTAGACCATACCAACGGAGAAAACGTACGGAGCGTGATCCATCATATCGAGATCGGCCCAGCTGGCCTGCGCATAGATCTTCGCGTTGTCAAGGAGGTGGTGAGCGACACCGCCGGTGATACCCATACCTTCTGCACTACCTCCGTCAACCAGGCCGACAGACAATGAAACATCGGTTTTTTTCATCATCGCGGTCCCTGTAACGTAGAAATAGTTGACGTCATCACCGTTGTTGACATTTTCATACGAAACGCCTCCTTTCCAGCCATCTCCTTTGTAGGATGCGTAAGCACGGACAGCTTCGCTGTCGGGATCAAATTTAGCCCAAATTCCCTGGGTTTCAGGGCTGTCGGCATACACGGCACCAACAGTCAGACCGTCTTTACTGTATGAACCACCTGCAAGCCAGGCCATGTCGTTTTCCAGAGGTTTACCATCATCGAAGGCAATACTGCCGACAAACTTGAAGCCGTTGAAATTAGGCGTAACATACTGGACGGTGTTGTTCTGAAAGCTGTTTGTTGCAGGAGACAGACCGTAAGTAGCTCCGGATTTTCCAAATCCACCTGTTGAGGAGATCGTCTGCGTATCGTAGAACGGATCGATCTTGACTCCCGGCATCTTGTAGGCGTTGCTCATGCGGCCGAAACTCAGCTTACCATATTCACACTCTAAGCCGCCAAAGAAGAAACGCGTGGTAAAAGCATCGCCACCATCGACACTAGGCGAGCCTGTTTGCAAATGAATAAACACTTTTCCGTATTCATTGCCGTGGGATGCCTTGATACCGAAACGTGAAGCATTGTCCTCTGCTGTCCAACCCTCATCGTCCTCGAGACCAGTCATATCCTGGAAGCCGATAGAGTAACGAAGGTTACCATAAAGTGTAACACTGGGCTTGTACTCTTTTGCCTGAAGGGCAGAAGGAAGCGCCCAAACCATAACAAGGCACAAAAGTGCCAGAATCTTTTTTTTCATGTTGCTGTTCTCTGGGTGTTAGTGTTGCTGTTGCTGATTTCTCCCGGTTTAGCTGGCAGGAACAGAAAGCGCTCCCGACACACAACCGATAAAATACCCAAGTATATCTCCATATACTCATATATGAGAATAAAAAAAACAATTGTTAAAACCAAACAAGAAAGGAAATAAGACGGCAGAATGAATGGCGACTCAGGAGAGAGTGTTCAGCGGCTTTGAGGAAACGTTCAGAAAAGAAGAAAAAGGGCCGGAAAAACGAAGCTCACATATCGGAACATTGGCACTGTAAGGCCCAACTCTCTCAGGTATGATGAAGGTAGGCTTCTACCAGGAGATCCTCACCAAAAAAACATGGCTTTTCATACTGTAAGCGGGGCGCATTGTCTGGCGCTTCCACACCTAACGGGGCAACAGCATCGAGCCCGTCACCCCCGAACAAAAGAGGCGCGATATACAGGAATATCTTGTCAACCAGGCCGCACTGTATCAGAGAAGCGGCAAGCCGTGGTCCTGATTCCACATAAACCGACAGGATACTTTTTGCATGGAGAACGCACATAACCTCCTTCAGATCCAGGCCGGATTCATCCTCGTTGACACAACAGACCTCGATCTCTCTTTCCCGCAGCAGCTCGATGCGGCTGTCTCCCGCCCTGCCGTTTGCCGTAAAAAGGAGGGTTTTCGCCTCACGATTGAAAACCTTTGCCGTCAGCGGAACACGCAGGTTTCTGTCAAGCACGACTCGCAGGGGATTGCGACCCTCGACGTGGCGAACGGTTAGAAGAGGATCATCGGCAAGAACAGTGGATGCAGCAGATAACACGGCATCATATCGGCTTCTCTGCCGGTGCACCTCCTGCCGCGCTTCATTGCCGGTTATCCATTTCGAGAGTCCCTTCCCCGTCGCGACCTTTCCGTCAAGTGTCTCTGCAAGCTTCACTGCGACAAAAGGCATGCTTTTCTCATGGCTTTTCACAAAAGCTTCATTCAGCTTCAACGCTTTATCGTGCAGGACGTTTTCCAGCACGTCGATTCCCGCATCACGCAGCCGCTGAATCCCTTTTCCGGCAACCTTTTCATGCGGGTCTCTGCAAGCCACAACCACACGGGGGATATCTTTCTCGATGATCAGGTCTGCACATGGAGGCGTTTTTCCGAAATGGGAGCAGGGTTCGAGGTTGACATACAGCGTCGCCTGCTTTAACATCGACTGGTCGCTCACAGAAGCAATGGCATTGACTTCCGCATGCGCTCCGCCGAAACGTTCATGACAGCCTTCTCCGATCACCCTGCTGCCGGCAACGAGGACTGAACCGACCATCGGGTTGGGACTTACATTACCGGCCCCCTTTTCGGCAAGCTCGATGCAGCGCGACATGAAACGCTCATGCTGCTGCATTTCTTTTTCGCTTTCGGTCATTCCGATGCCGCCTGCGGTTCAGGCATTACCGACATGTATATGCACCAGCTTGACACCCGAGAGGCGCAGGAGTTCCGATATATGCTCGATTTTATAGGGCTTGTCATAGTAGATGGTTTTTATCCCGACGTTAATCAGTACTTTCAGGCAATGAATACAGGGGCTCGCTGTTATATAGATGTCCGCATCCTTGATCGACACACCGTGCTTTGCCGCCTGGGCTATCGCGTTTATTTCGGCATGAATGGTATTGACGCAATTTTCTTCAACCGTTCCATCCGGATGCGTGCTGCGGTATATCCTGCACGTTGTCTCGTTGCAGTGCGGCAGCCCTGAAGGAGCACCGTTGTACCCGGTCGAAAGAATATTGTTGTCCCGAACGAGAACCGCACCGATATGCCCTCTGGTGCATGTCGCCCTTCGGGAAATCAGGTGTGCGACACTCATGAAATATTCATGCCATCCAAGCCGCTTCTCATGGCGGTTTTCATCCCCTCCATGGGAACAGCAGCTGTCCGTCTGTTGATCTTCAGGCATAGACTGGATTTTGATACATTGTTAATTGATGCACGCCCCGCAGAATTTCGGCCCCTGCCGGAACCTCTGATGTGTAAAAGGCTTTGCGGCAAATTAGGAAAAAGATTCATAACGGCGATGCTGCGCAACTATTTCACCCTTTATCATCTGGCAACAGAACTTCGGGAGATTCTCGAACAGGGCTATGTATTCGAGGTCTTCTCTCAGCAGCGTAACGAAATAACCATCAGCTTCATAACACGCACCGGCGATCATCTCCAGCTCATAGTCATCACCGGGCACCCGGACCTTTGCGTCTACACACGGGAAGGATTGAACAGAAAACAGCGAAATACTGTCGATCTGATGCCTGAAGTCACGGAAAAACAGATTTCCTCCATTGCCATCGACCCCTGCGACAGAATAATACATGTCGTTCTTGAAGAGGACTTTGTGATCGTCCTTCAGCTTTTCAGCGCAAAAACAAACGTCCTTTTGAAAAAGAACGAAACGGTAATCCGTACCTGCAAAGACAGTATCGCACCATGTATCGGCCATACAAAACGGCAACCCCTGCCAAGACCGGAAATCCTGCGTTCCCTGGAAACCCTTGCCAACGACCCGCAGTCTTTTTCGGAACGCTATGGCGGGCATGCAGGAGATACTGTTTCGGCCCGGCTGCAGAGCATGTTACCGGGATTCGACAAGAAGCTTGTAAGGGAACTTCTCCGGAGATGCGGAGAGGCCAGGAGCGAGAACATTCTCCATGAAACATTCTGCAACCTGTTTTACGAGCTTCTCGACCCGGCCCCTTCAGTCGACACGTCAGGTGAACATGGCCCGGAATTTTCCATCCTGCACCATCCCCCGGATTCTTCGGTCAGCTTCGATTCCGTCATGGAAGGACTCGCTTTCTACAGCCGAAAACGATGGCAGTTCAACAGAACAAGAACCCTCATCCGTGAGCTCGATGACAAGCTGAAACAACGGCTGAAGAAAATTGACCGTGAACTGGAAAACTTCAAGCCGGAAAAACTCTCTGAACAGGCAGACGACTATGAACTGAACGGCCACCTCCTTATTGCCAACCTCTACAGTCAGGCAAGAAACACAGACCGTATAACGGTTTCGAATGTCTTCGATCCGAATGGCACGCTAAAAACCATATCTCTCAAACCGGAGTTGAACCTCCAGCAGAATGCCGCTCTCTTGTTTGAAAAAGCAGCAAAAGCGCGGGATAAAATCAAGGGCGGTCGAAAACGGAACACTCTGGTTGCACAGCAGAAAAGCGATCTTCTGCTCTTGATCGAAAAGGTGAAGCACCTTTCGACACCCAAAGATGTCAAACATTTTCAGGAAAAGAATCTTTCTCTTCTCAACAATACCGGCCTGGGCGGTATTGCAGGCAAAAGTCCCGAACGCGCTCCGTTCAGAACGTTCCGCCTCACCGATAAAACGGTCCTGTATGTCGGAAAAAACGCGAAAAACAACGAAAAACTGACGTTTGCTTTTGCAAAGCCCCATGACATCTGGCTCCACGCAAGAGGGACTGCCGGCTCACACTGTATCCTGCGGGGAGCGACAATGCAGCAGACCGATGAGATCAGAAGAGCTGCCGAAATCGCCGCATTTTACTCTTCGGCAAAACATTCCGAACTCGTGCCGGTCATGTATACGGAAAAAAAATATATCCGGCGTGCGCGGAACCTGCCTCCCGGTCAGGTTGTTACCGATAGAGAGAATGTTATCATGGTAAAACCTTCCCGTGAATGCAAGTAAATGCAACAGACCTGCAACAGCGACAAACATGAAAAATCACAAGCTTGTTCTGCCCGAACACCTGAACCATTACGGCTACCTGTTCGGAGGAAATCTCCTGAAATGGATTGACGAAATGGGGTATATCGCCGTAACGCTTGATTACCCCGGATGCAACTTCGTCACAGTCGCAATGGACAACGTGGTGTTCAGAAAAAGCATCCGCAAGGGAGCGATTCTTTGCTTCGACACAAAAAAAACCAGGGTTGGAGAAACCTCGGTTGAATACACCGTCAACGTCTACAAGGACCGTATCGAAAAAGTCCACCGTGAGCTTGTGTTCACAACCCAGATCACCTTCGTTTGCCTGGATAAAGAGGGCAATAAAAAGAAACTGACATAACCTCTGCATGCAATATCCGAACGGTCATTTCTTCAACCGAATCTGGAAAAACTACCGTCCGGATCCAATGAAACGACCTGAAACGCGATAGAGAGCCGCCAGGCCGATTGTCAGCATAACAATATTGGCCAGCCACATGGCAATACCCGGATCGAGAAACCCCCTGTCCGAAAGTTTCTCTCCAAGCACCAGAAGAAACCAGTACAACACGAAAAACAAGAGGGACAATCCGGCTCCAACCCCTAACCCGCCGCGCCTTGCAAGCACGCCAAGAGGCGCCCCGACCAGCACGAATATCACACAGGCACAGGACAGCGCATATTTTTTATGATACTCCACCATATACTTGTTATGCAGGTTCCGGCTTTTTTCAACATGCTTGATGGCCCTGTCCAGAAGCTTGATCATGGTATCAACCTTTTCAAGAGCCCTGGCTTTTGCGGCCTCCGGCATCTTCAGTCCCCCGCCATGCCCTTTGTCAGCCGGCACAAAGCTGCTGTTGACCAACGCCTTTTCTTTCTGCACCAGTTCCCCTATTTGCTGCAAGGTCTCACCCTCACGCTTCCTGAAATCCTGCCCCATCGAGTAGAGCTGCCCTGCAGAAAGTTCACGGTCGCCCCTTCGTATCTCACTGCCGTCACTGCGCTCAAAACCATAACCGGTAGAAGCAAAAACAAACCTGTGTTTCTCGAATTTCATGATCCTGTATTCCTGATCGGTATCGGCGCGTACTTCATGCACCTGACCGTCAAACAGGCTGAGTATCAGGTAATGGGAATCTGGAGAAAACACGATGTTGCCTTTCTCGGCAGTAATGACTGTTTTCTTGCCGCCTTCGAGGGTTTCGTAGATCGTGATCCCTTTCAGATCATCGCCATCGTCACCGACCTCCCTGACAAGGATCGAATACCCGTCAACAAGCCCGGAAAACGCGTTTTCCGTCAGGCCGAAACTGGGCTTTGCTTTCGAAATGTCCCTGATCAGCTGCTTTGCCATGAAATTCGCCTCGGGAAGAATGCTGTTATTGAAACGCTCCATCAATACGCTGAGAATTCCCCCCGCCACAAGAACGGGGATCATAAGGCGGGTAAGCGAAAGGCCGCCTGCCCTCATGACATTCATTTCGGAACGGTTCGTGATCCCGCCGAATGCCACCAGAACAGCAATCAGCACAGCCATGGGAACCGCAAGGGAAACGATCCACGCCACCTGCAGCACGATCAGCTCGGCAATAACCAGCGGCTCTATACCCTTGCCGACAAAGCGGTCGAAAAACCGCGTCAGAAACTGCAGAACAAGCACGAACAGGATCGTCAGGAGCGAAAAGAGAAAGGGGCCGATATGTTCCTTGAGTATATAGCGGTAAAGGATTTTCATGGGATCAGAACGTCAAAATCGCATCACTATAACAACAGCAATATAAACAGCAAGAAATTTACCCGATCTGTTTTCCCTTTCATAAACATTTTAAGAACTTTAAGAATGACATTTTCAGCCATATGTCTTTGTGTTCACACATTTTTTTTACGTTACCTGCAATTTTTACTGTATACTAAAAAAAGAGTATTTTTCGATCTCTTGTGAGATCGCAATCAAGCGTTGTGCCAGCACTTCCAAAATCAACCCCCAAGCGACGTGATGCCTTGAGAGCATTTGCTCAGGTGTTCTACATGACTTGTATTGAGAAAAAATGGCCCTTTTCAACACGTTTAAACAGCTTGTGCAATCATTATTTATGATGATTGCGAGTGGTTGAAAAAAGCTGATTCGAGCTTCACCTTGGAAATGAAGGAAGCGGTGTTATATATCACATGAAAAATCAGTAGTGTCCGGTAAAAAATAAAAAAGGTCTGAAAACTCTTGAGAAACGGTGATATTAAAAGTGACCAAACCTTTTCTATCAGCTGTATTCAAA
>JANQMO010000016.1 GCA_028280025.1 Chlorobium sp.
TATGTTTTCGTGCCATGCTTACAGGTTGTTTTCACAAGATAACCGTAAGATAACACAATTCTTTGTTATAACATAGAATTAACCGGACGGGACACTAGCATCAAGCTAAAGGGCACAACAACCGGGTCGAGGTGACCAAGAGTGGTTATGCTTTTTTTGCCAGCACGGAGTTGACAGCTCACCCAAAACGTTATAAAACAAAGGACAGGAAAACCGATGGCTCGCTCTGATGGTACAGTAACTCCCAGAGTCCGTGTTGCGGTGTCATCCGCAATGGGAGATTTGCGCCGAACTCAGACCGCACTTAACCAATTCCTGTGGTCAACTGAGCTGAGCCTACATTATGTGCTTGATCACTTTCCAAAAGTGTTCCCCGATAGTGAGCAACTGTCCTCTGAAGCACTTGCCCATCTTGATTCAACCGCATGGTTCAGGAACAACCAAGGGCGGCTCAAATACTCGGGCTCGATCGGAGACACGATTGACCAAGTCAAGGCAAACACGCCCTATTTGTACCGTTCCGTGTTGACATATTTCGCATCTGCTTTTGAGGAGTATTTAGAAGAACGTGTCGGAGAGCTAAACCAGAAGCCGTCTGGCCAAGGCTGGGGACCTTATTTCCAGTCGCTTTCACATCCGAAGTTGACTTCCGCCACAACACCAATTCTGCTTCAAGATGTCATATCTGCGGATATGTGCCGAAAAATTCGAAATCGTGTCGTTCATCAACCATTCAAGCTTCCAACCTCACCGACAGATTCCTATATCGTCAATTTCGTAACTTCTACCATTTCGAACATCAAGGCTACGCCATGGTGGGACGGTTCCACCGAAGGCATAGTTAGGAATTCTGTCAGCCAATTCATGGCCCAGGTAGTCGAACAGAAAAGCAGTGCGCCCGAAATGCCCATCGAGTTGTTTTACGCCCTATTCAACTTCACATGCTTGGACACTCTCGCCTTTCAAATTGAAGAAGCGCTTATTGATTCAGGGCATATTCTTGACGGCTACGCGTGGCGTAAGGAATCGGCCGTAAGAAGAACCGATTTGATAATTGAACACGGAAATACTACATAACAATATCGTTACAGCCAACGTGCTACCCGCATGATTATTCGACCATTAACAAAGATTGAAACCTGCTCGATAGTTCAGACCAACTTGCCGACGCTCGCGAGCGGCTGAACCCAGCGTTGTGCGTACTACCAAACACATCAAATAGAGCGAAGATTGCAATGACTCTTTTTAGATGCACTTCTTTAATATTCCTCAGCCTTCTGTTTATTTCAGTTTTAGGCTGTGAATCTGGTTCGCGTGAACCAGAAAAATCGACACAATCCGAGCAATCGCCTCCTACACTTTCTGATGAACAGACCTCATACTCGCAATCCGGAGAAACAGAGGATGCGAGTTACGGTAGCGTCAAGCGGGTATCTGGGCGCATAGTTGTTCCATTAGGCCGTACAAAAGAAGAGTTAACCGCAACGCTAGATCGCGCAGCGCGGGAAATAGGGAAAGAAACAAATGCCAATGCGGTTATGGTGTTTGCTTACAGGCCTCAGGACGATCCATCCGGCCAGTATACTGCTGGAAAGGCTGTGTATGCGCCGAATGGGAAATGGGAAGAGGCTACATTTCCCGCTCCAATGCGAGTATCAGTAGACCTGAATGACTTGTACTTTGTTCCGCCAACAAGTCAAATCGCCATTGGAGAGACTATCAGATTGAAGACTTCATTGGACGATGTAATTGCTGTATCGAAAGAGTATGGTAGTTGGAGTGATGAAGACATTATCGCCCGCGTTTCAGTTAGTACTGAAGCAACAATTCTGGAGCGCCGATCTGAACCGATGGGAGATCAAGAATTCGTTCGGTATCGAGTCCGCGTTACCGACGGAGGTAGAGAAATAAATGGTTGGGTTCATCAGAGCAGTGTAGAAGGGAAATGATGTAAAGGCGCGGCACAACTTTTATTCCGTTCCGTCAAGCATTCCGGCTTTTCTTTTCAGGCTTTTTCCGGTCTATTCGCTCTGATAATATTGAGATTGCTTTTGGCTTCCACCTCACCCATCGTTCTCTACCGTGCTTTCAAAAGCACTTGGTGGGATTGTTTTTAAACGATAATAGTTTGTTAAAAAAGTATGGAGGCGTTGTTCTTGCTCACGGGCTGAAAGAAGGGAAACAAAAAACGGAGTATATTAGGACACCTCTATTATTCTGCGCTTCAATTGCATTGTTGAACGGGTAGAAAGGGGGCTCAATCTTTCACGCATCGCACGGAAAAACCGCATGATTTGCTGTTGTTGTAACGGCTGACGATACTGTTTGAAGAAAAGAGGCTGCGGCTCAGAGCCGAATCATCACCGATCCCGGTGGATGTCCAGAAGTATGCCTGGTACCACTCGTTGAGAAACGTACCGAAATGCTGCCGGTATCCGCCGGGCTGTGCCGCAAAACCGGATTCGTTTGTCGCCCCGGCATTGGGATAAGCCCAGTAACGGCTTTTGTCGAGCTTCAGCTTACCGCCGACGTTTGTGTCTTTTCCTCTATATCCCCTTTCATAGGCTTCCATGACAGGCATCCCCATGTGCCTCTCAAGCATTGCCCACTCCAGATCCGAGGGAACATGCCAGCCTTCCGGAGCAAGTCCCCTGGGATCGTTGACTGCATACCAGTTGTACAGCTTACCATAAACGCCGCCTCTCCTTGTATCGTTCTTGTAATAACACCATGCCCCCTTTTTCTCCCTGTTGCATTGCTGCCATTCCCGGGCGGATATGGCATGAACGATCCTGTCTCCATTTCTGTAGCGGGTAACGGCAAGATTTTCCTTCATCCATACCTGTGGTGATAAACCGCTGTCCCCTGATGCAATAACGACCGTCGTGTATCGGTTTCCGTCAATATCCCTGACCATGCTTTCTTCATCGGCCGCCAATCCGTTCGGGAGCTGCCAAATGACAAAAAATGCTGCAAGCAGCAGGCGAATGCCGCCTGGCAGAGCTGCATGAAGAATATTTCCATAACGTGCCGAGACAACACCTTCACGCTGTATCTTCATGTTTTCTATAGTTTCCCAAGCGTTGCAACCAGAAAGTCCCAGAATCTGCTAACCGACGCAATATCCACCATTTCATGCGGCGAGTGGGGATAGCGAATGGTCGGTCCAAAAGAAATCATCTCCAGTTCGGGATAGATCGCTCCGATAATCCCGCATTCGAGCCCGGCATGAAGCGCTTTGACTCCGGGAGTTTTCCCGAAAGTGGCCGTGTAAATATCCTTCATCCTTTCAAGAATCGCTGCACCAGGCTCCGGCCTCCAGCCGGGATACCCTTCATCGTAGACACTTTGAGCACCAGCGAGGTCGAAAACGCATGTGATCATCGTCCGGAGGTCATCCCGCGCTGAATCCAGCGAGCTTCTGAGCAGGCACTCTATGGTAACCTCGTTGTCGCCGGACCTCACCCGGGCAAGGTTGTTGGAGGTTTCAACCAGCCCCTCGATCCGGTCGCTCATCCGAATGAGACCGTTCGGGCAGGCATACAGCGCCTTGAGCAGCGCAAAAAAAGCACCCTCCTCCATAACGCTGTCAGGTGTATCGATCATTTCAGCGTGTATGGAAAGCTCGGGTTCCGCCAGAATCATCTCCTGCCGTATCGTCTCGGCATGATCGGCAATGTGTTGTATCAGGAGCTCGGCATTGTAGGAATGAACAACGACCGCCGCTGTTGAATCGCGGGGTATGGCATTGAAAAGACCGCCGCCGTCGATCGATGCGAGCAGCATTCCGTAGCGCAGGTATCCCTGGTAGAGAATACGATTCATGATTTTGTTGGCATTGCCGCGGCCCAGATGAATGTCCATACCGCTGTGACCACCCTGCAAGCCGCTGACAGATATACTGACGCCGGTATATCCTTCAGGAACAGGATTTCTGTCACATCTGAAGGTCATCGTGCCGCCGAGACCGCCGGCACAGCCGATAAACAGATCACCCTCCTCTTCGGAATCGAGGTTGAGAAGAATGTCCCCCTGGAGCAGGCCCGGCTGCAATCCGAGAGCCCCGGTCATGCCGGCCTCTTCATTGGCTGTAAACAGTACTTCAAGAGGTCCGTGCGGTACGGAATCCGATTCGAGTACAGCCATGGCAGCCGCAACGCCGATACCGTTATCGGCTCCAAGGGTAGTGCCGTCCGCCGTTACAATGTCTCCACGGACGAGAGCATTTATCGGATCGTTCAAAAAATCATGAGTACTGCCTGCAGACGCCTGAGGCACCATATCGAGATGAGCCTGCAGGATAACTCCTTTGCGGTTATCCATACCCTGCATCGCGGGCTTGCGTATCAAGATATTGCCAGCGGTGTCCTGGATGGTCTCAAAACCGAGATTCCTGCTGAAGTCAATGACAAACGTCCTTACTTTTTCTTCATGACCTGACGGACGGGGAATTCGGGTCAGGTTATAGAAATGGCTCCATAGAACAAGCGGTTCAAGTTCCACAATATCTTTGCCCATGGATTGCTGTATTATTGTTTGCAGTCACGCAACACGACAGAAGAAAGAAACCGGCAGGGGAATATCGTTCTCTTCGATCATTTGTGCTATATTCTTCATGATGTCCGGACCGATATTCCACAACCTTTTAACAACACGTAGCTATGGCAAACGGCAACAATGGCGTTTTTTCCGATCTGTTCAACGCGGTAGGCAATACAACCCAGAATGTCGCCGATACCGTTGTCGATGGCGCATCCAATGCGACATCGGCTGCTCAAACCTATGTCAATCTCTGCCTCAACATCGCAACCGGCGCAGTCTCAGCCGGCCTGAAGGTTGTCGAAGGCATTGCATCAGGCATTTCCTCCGCCCTCACACCGAAACAGTAACGTTCGCCTTAGATTGATAAAACCTCCCTGCGCTTTCGAATGCAGGGAGGTTAAAGAGAATCATGCCCGAAACAGGATTGAAAGGACATGATTACATATAGAAAACATGTCTGCCGATCGTAGCGACTTCCTGTTTGTTGGCTGTCCAGTAGGGCGAAACATAATCGGCATGATAGTACATCACCCCTTCGAGTTTTTTAGCCAGAGGAAGATCGGGATTCATCATGACCTCGGCTGCGGCTGCTTTGGCTTTTTTCCACGCACGCCGGTTTCTCACCTTGTCCGACCTTCCGTCCCAGAACCAGCTGAACTGCTTGTAGTCTTTCACCACTTCTTCGATGGAATCGGGATAGTCGGGTGAATTGACGCGGTTGAGCGTGACAATCCCTACAGCCAGCATTCCTTCCCATGATTCACCTCGCGCTTCATGGTAGATGTTGCGGGCAAGCCACTCCATCTCTCTGCTTTTGAGGGTTTCGACATAACCCTCGCACTCCTGGCCGGCTCTGTGCCGGGGATGAGAGGATATCAGGTTTTTGGCCATCAATCCCATCGAAAAAAGACCGACAATGGCAACCGCGCTCCCCAGCGTTTTTGCCTTGTCTGCCGGTATGGTACCAACCTGTTTTTTTATGTTTTCGATAAGATTCATACAATGAGATCTTTGTTAAAGAGCCTCTGCTGCATTCTTCTGTGATCATTACTGTGTAAAAACCGGCTTTTTATAAAGAGCACGGAATACTTCGTTCTTCCTCACGACAAGAGGAACGGAAGTCAGAGACGATTGCAGAAAAAACACCTGAAACGCTCTTATTCGTTCACAGTAATATACACAATATTACTGTATACAACCTCCGGAATGTCTGAAAGCCCACCTGGATGTGCATTGACAAAGGATCTCGTATACAGGACGGGACAAGCCATCCTGCGGCCGGCGTCAGACAAACCTGCTTATTTTTTCAAGCAGCAGTCTGACATCGAAAGGCTTGATCAGGTAATCGTTCATACCGGCATCGATAGCCTTCCTGACAAGATGCTCATCGGATTCTCCACTGAAGCCGATAACCGGCAGTGATGCGACACGGGCACTACCCGATTGCCTTATGTACTGCGTCGCCTTTATGCCGTTGAGGACAGGCATTCCGATATCCATAAGCACCAGGTCGAATGCACCATTTTCAAGCTTTTCAAGAGCCTCTTTGCCATTGACTGCTTCATCAACCATCACACTGTATTTCTGGAGCAGAATAGATACGGACATACGGTTGATGGAAGAATCATCAGCGATAAGCACCTTTTTGCCCTTCATCCTGTACCAGGCGATCTCCTGGTGATCCTTGAACACGCCGGCAAGTTCACCGATCAGTTCCCTTTCCGTGCAGGGCTTGGTGATCAGGCCCTGCATGCCGGCTTTTTTTGCTCTGCCGCGTGCGACCGTAAACGGCTGTTCGGTATAGGCGACAATCGGAACCATGGAAGAAGCCTGTCCTGCTTCCCCCTCCCGGATCTTTTCGGTAGCCGTATAACCATCCATCACCGGCATTGCTATGTTCATGAGCACGATATCATAGCGGGTCGAAGTGATTTTCTCGATAGCCTCCCTTCCATCTGCCGCCTCATCGATGACTGCACCAAGAGGCGTCAGCGCATTTTTTGCCACCGCACGATCTTTTTCCTTGTCATCGACCACAAGAATGCGTTTCTGCTCGAAAAGGATTTTGTTTTCCCGGACAAGCTTTTCATGGCTTGCCTGAATTTCAGCGTCTGTAACCGGAGGAAACGACAGAACAAACTCAGTATATTCTCCCTCGACGGAATGACAGGCAATGTCACCATCGAAGGCCAGCATAACCCTTTTGCAATAGGACAGCCCAAGACCTGTTCCGCCTTTCTTTGTCGATGTGAAATAAGGATTGAACAGCTTGTCGAGGTTTTCAGGAGAGATCCCAGGCCCGGTGTCTTTTACTTTCACCTTGTTAACCGTCTCTCCCTTCTCAAGCGTTATACAAATCCTGGCATCGGGGCGCGATTCAAGAAAATAAAGCGCGTTTTTTATCAGGTTGAAAAGAACGAAAATGTACATCGTTTCATTGATCCGGAACATGAAATCACTCCGGCAGTCGACCGTTATCTTTTCCCGCTCAGCACTCGACTCAAAGCCATATTCATCGATAGCCTTGCTGGTCATCAACAACGCGGGAGCGTAACTGAAACTGCTTTTGCTGACAGGTTTCTCCTTAACCTCGTCAAGGATCATGGAGATAATCTGGGAACCCCGTTTGACGGCAATCTGACACCATGTGACATGCTGATACAGGCTGTCGAGCACATCCAGCAGATTTTCTGCCTTCAAACCGGCTTCTCTTGGACAGCTTCCCCTGTAAACGGGCAATTGCTCTTCGATAATCTCGAGATTGAGCTTGACCTGACTCAGGGGATTGCGCATTTCGTGGGCGATGCTTCCCGCCAGAGCCTGCAAAGCCTCGTTCTTTTCCATAGCTGCCTGGCCCCGCCGGTTGCTGGCACTGAACAGATAACCGGCTGCAACGGTGACGACAAGCACACTTGTATAGGCAGGAATATCAAATTCAGGGTTCAAAACAGCGTTGGGTGTTGTCAGAAAAAAAGCGGCGACACCCGCCAAAACACCGACACAGATATCGAAAAGCAGCATCAGCCAGTTCGGCACAAACAGGATCAGAACAAAGAACATAAAGATCTCCCAATAGAGCCAAAGCTCATGGAAATCATTTTTAAGGAGTAAAAACGTAAACAGGAACGGCAGGATGAAGATCAGAGAAAAATGCCAGAAAAGAGGAAAATACTTTTTGGCCGCCGGTGATTCACTCCTGACGAAAACAACCGACAGCAAAGCAAGCACAGAACCTGTAAGACGTATCGTCAGGTTTTCATACGGCATATGAAAAACGTACTTGAGAAGCAGGTAGAACAGTATGTTGCCGGGCGCGGCGATGAGCACCCCCCAGAGAATAACTGACCGGGAGATCTGCGTGCCCTCTTTGATACTTTTTCTGATATAGTCCGAAAGACTCATATCGGCTCTGGTTGACACATAACGCAGCATCTTTTTCTTTGATGGCAACACCGTACTGCGGCAATTATGCCGCCGGCGATACCTTCAAAGGTGAACTTATTACAAAAGAATACCGGGGATCGGGACAAGTGACCATTACAGGTACACTTCTTTCAAGTTACGCAAAAGAACGAAATATAAGACGTTGCTCCTTCACAGCTTGCCAGATCGGTGCGGAATGCAGGTTATTGTTTGTTGCTTCTCCGAAAAGCCGACCCTGGGATCGCAAAAAACACAAGCAGGTTGGTGATCGATCCGATGACAAGTCCGTCGATCCCGAAAGGGGCATGAAGAAGGCTGTTCCACACCAGTACGGCACCGATACCCGCTGCTGCGCCTCCTGCGAAACGTGCAGGGGTGGTCCTGAATCCCAAAATTGCGGCACAGAGCGGCGGTACCACCGTAGGAGCCCAGAAGCCATAGGCATAAATGAGAATATCGAGGACGCTCTCTATCGTTAACGCAAAAACGATTGAAAGAACGCCGACCAGGAGGGTAACGATTCGCGCGACGAACAGTTCCGATGCTGCCTTCATCGGTTTGCCCTTCAGGGGCCGGAAAATATCGTTGCTGAACGATATAGCCGCCCCGTTGAGAAAAGAGTCTGCAGATGACATGATGATCGATATAATCGCGGCGACCATAACGCCCTGCAAAACGGGGTCGAGAGATTCCTTGATGACGAACGGCATGGCAAGGTTCGGATTCAGCCCCGGATCGATCGCAAGAGCTACGAGGCCGACAAGGCCTGTTACAGCAAAAAAAGGAACAGAAAACAAACCGCTGAATATGGTTCCCCGGGAAACTTCTTTTGTATCCCTGCCGATCAAAAGACGCTGAACATAGGGAGGCACCAGGGTTTCTCCAAGCATGAACGTAACAAAAAGCCCCGCGAGGGACAGCAGCCCTGCAGGCTCCGATGATAGCGCCAGATGCCCGGAAGGAACCGATCCGGAAACACTATCCCATCCACCGGCCTCGCGGATTCCGAAAAAGAGTGTCAGGGGAATACCGACGGCAAGCACGATGAACTGCATAACATCGGTCCATATTACCGCACGCATGCCCCCCACCGTCGAATAGGCTATCACGATTCCGCAGCCGATAAGGATGCCGGTCATCCTGTCGAGTCCGAGAAACAAATTGAAAATGTAACCCATGGCACTGACCTGTGCACCCATGATCCCGGCACAGAGAACGACGCCGAAAATCCCGCTGAAAATCCTCGCAGCTTTCCCGTAATGCGGCTCCATGATGTCGCCTATCGATATTGCGCCGGGGTACCTTTCCAGCCTTGGCGCGATGAAAAGACCCACCAGTACCTCCTTCAGGCTGAAGCCCCAGAGGGCGACAATGTTGGATATCCCCACAAGAAAAACCTTTTCGGCGTTGCCCATGGAAAACCCGCCCCCGATGAAAGAAGCCGAAAGCGTCGCGAAAATAACCAGCGAGCCGAACGACCTTCCTGCAACCGCGAAGTCCTCGAGCCCCTTCACCCTCCTGCCGGCAAGCATCCCGACGATCAATACCGCCGAGAGATACATGATGACGATGAGAGTTTCCATTGGTCAGGCAATTAGTTCAAACAGACAGAAACATGCTGCCGCTCTTCATGGAGCAGTCAGACCTCATGACAACGGTCACTGCATGGGATGCAGATTCGCATGCGCGATCCAGCGCCATCCGTCACGCGTCAGGCGAAAAACCGAAATCCTCTGTGCGGGCATTTTCTCGAAGCGCTGATCATTGAAACTCTCTGCAGCACTTACCGTATAAGTAACGACCATCACATGTCCTTTCCGGGTTACCTTGACATTATCGATCTCGAACGGGCCCAGGTCGAGATTCTTCAGCAGTGCCACCTGCTGGTCATGGTCTCGCGCACCGTCCCTGTGTGCTGACTGGAACGCCGGAGACATCCTCTGTTCAACCGCATCGATATTACCTGCAAGAATATCGGAAAACAACTGCCTGACAAGCCGCTCCCCCGTCTGCTGAGTTGTCTCCTCAGCCTGAAGCGGTACGACAAAACACAAAAGCAGAACAAAGCATGCAAACACGCTCCTTGCAGACATGAAAACCTCCTCTATGATAGCGTTGTGTATTGTGTGACAAAAGGCGACCATACAACATCATAACGGGTACGGTAATCGCGGGGAATAACATCCTGGCGCCGCATGGAAAACTCCCGCAACGAACGTCCGGAGAGCAATACTGCAAAAACGATCGTCATAACTCTTGCTGCTACCTGATCCTTTTTTGCGGTTCGAGCTGCATGGTTTTCTGCAGCAGGTTGTCCTGACGCTGTATTGTCAGCGAAAGCTCCTTCTGAATGACTTCGGTCTGCTCTCTGGACAGTTCGATGTCCTGTGTGATCTTTTCTATCCTTGCCCGCTCATCCGGTCTCACCGAAGCCTTGATCTGCTTGAGCTCCGTGTTCACATCATCGAACTTCTCCTGCACTTCGGCAAGCTGGCCCTTGGCTTTTTCGACCTGCTGTTTTGCCGCCTTCACCTCGCGCTCCCATTCCCATCCTGCAAAGGAAGCTTTGGTAAAACCGGCCGACGTCAACGTTTTTTTGACAAGTGAAGGCGAAAGAAACAGCACCAGTACGACAAGGATAATGAGTCCCTCCCTGACCACGACGATCACCTCTTTTGCCACTGCAAGCAAAGACTTTTCCTTTTCCATTGACCCTCCTTCCTTTACTGTCAGATAATAATCATGAGGCTGCCTTAAAAGCAACGCGTAATCACGATCAATCACCATGTATCAATTGCCGGTCTATAGTCATGCCGCCCCGCACAACAGATGCCGGCACTTCACCCATACCGTCTATGTTTAAAAGATGGCTCCCCGGAAGAAGCCCGAGGATGATTGAAAAAAGACAAATTGCCTGCCATTAGAGAATGCCTTTTATGTGTAATATTGACTGAACTCGTCGCTCGGAGAACGTTCGGAGTAGAGATAAAGGGAAATCCCGTTGGGGTCCTTGACCGCAAATCCCCTGTCTCCCCAGGGATGATCCTCGAGCGGAACAACCACATCGAGCCCTTCGTCCCGAAGCCTTTCGTGTTCAACGTCCGCGTCATCCACCTTGAAATTGTAGATAAGACCGGCACCGCTGCTCAGTTCATGCTCAGGCTGCTGCGGCGACATGAACTGTAACGTCGATGCCGGGTCTCCGAACTCCAGGTTAACGTACCAGCCGCAGTCAAATGTCACCTTTGCGCCGAAATGGCGAACATAAAAATCACGCGATTCAGCCACCTTGTCCGTGGTGAACGCAGCCGACAGTGATTGTATTGCCATCTTGTGTTTGTTTGGGAGATGTTCAGATATTGTCTTTTCTGAAAAGTAATCCATTTTTCAATTTTTCCGCACCATCGATCCGGTATGAACCGAAAGAAAAAAGAGAATGGTGAAAGTTATCGGGCATGAACATTACCCGGTATTGATAAATACGCTGAACACAAATGGATTGAAGAAAAAAACAGCAACAGGTGAAGGATAACCACATGATATGCGCATTATAAAAGATCGTTTTCAATATATTTATCACTATTTGAGTATTTGTTGAAACACTCGGCTCGGGTATTATCAATTGCATAAACATACTCGACCATACATTGCACATTCTGCCCATTTTGGAATCATCCCCTGCATCACTTTTCTACAGAACCTCATATATCAATTGATCGCTCGATACCTTTTCGAACATTTATTTCTATACCCACATAACCATATATCACTATAGCAGTATTCACCCGAATATTATTTTTTCAAAAAAACACTTTGAAACTTACAAATATTATTTTAACATTTAATGTATTGGTGTATATGACAGACATGTTGTACTCATTGACAGGATGAACCTTCTGAACCTCTGATATATCGACAACAACCATATTCTTACCTTTTTCAGCCTTGCAATCCGAACGGAAAAAAACACACACTGCGCACGGCTCTACAATCAATCTCATGTGACCGCACCAAGCCGTGGCGGTCATCACGATAACTATGTCTCTCATAACCCTTCAACATGAATCCCTCGAACTATGCCTATGATGTACTTGATGCTCTTTCACAGGAAGTAGCTGTACTTGACAAACATGGCACCATCGTCTTTGTCAATAAAGCCTGGAAGGATTTTGGAAAAAACAATGGTGCTGCATCGAATTTCATAGGATGCACATATCTTGATTACTGTGATTGCGAATCGCAAGACTCCACGTGTGCATCAGCTGCGAATGGCATACAATCGATCCTTGAAGAGCGGAGAAAGTCTTTCACTCTTGAATACCCCTGCAACTCCCCCTGCGAAGAACGATGGTTTAAAATGACGGCAACCCCTCTTTGCGATGACAATAATGAGGGAATAGTGATCGTTCATGATAACATAACCGAAAGAAAACGGGCCGAAGAAAAAAATCTTGTACATAAAAACAAGCTGAATCTTATCGTCAATACGATTGACGCCGCCATTTTCGGTGTTGACATTTCCCTTTTGCAGCAATACTTCGATCTTCTCAGATCGTTACATATCACAAGCCTTCGAGATTATATTCGTGATAATCCCGGATTCTTAAAGGACACATCACGGCTTATAAAAATTGTTGACATTAATGATCGTGCATTGACGCTTTACAAAGCAAAGTCAGCAAAGACACTGGCATCAAGCAATCCCGGAAAACTGTTCTTCGGCCCTTCGATAAGGCCTTATATTTCTGCACTTGACGCCATATACAGAGATACGCCTGTTTTTGAGTATACCACCATTCAGCATGACATGGCGGGCTCGACATTTCACGCACTCGCCAAAATCGCTCTCCCCCAAAATCCGGAAAACAAAAACTGGCTGCTTATATGTGTCATAGACATTACAGAAATCAAAAATAATGAAAAGGCACTGAAAGACGCTGAAAAATACCTCAACAGTATTGTTAACGGAATGTTCGATCCCATGCTCGTCATAGATAGAACGTTCACAATAACAGACCTGAACAATAGATTTATCGAGAAGCATGGCGGTCAACGGTCTCACTATATCGGAAAGAAATGCTATGATATCGGGCCAATGACAGGCAGAAAATGCGATATGGATCACAACTGCCCGATAAAACAGGTTCAAAGGGACAAAAAGCCATTCGTTGCTGAACGCACGTACAATCTTTCAGGCAACGATATATGCTATTATCAGATAAGCACTTTTCCACTTTTCAATAATAAAGGTGAACTTGAAAAGTGCGTTGAAATATATCACGACATTACAAAAATCAAAGAAACCGAAAAGCATTTACTGGAAAAAAATGCTGAATTCGAAAGCATATTTCATAATTCCCATGTCGGCATAATGGCTCTCAAAAGCGGACGTTACTTTGCAAGCGGCAATAAAAGACTTGCCGATATTTTAGGATATGACAATCCGGAAGAAATGGTTGGAATGAACATGCGGTCGTTACACCTCAATGAAGAACGCTTCATTTCATTTGGCAAGGAACATTACGACAAACTCAAGGAAGGTGTAAAGTTCCAGGTGGAATACCAGCTCAAACGTAAAGACGGAAAACCTGTGTGGTGCAGCCTTTCCGGTAAAGCACTGAATCCCGAGAATCTGGATGAGGGTGTCATATGGATTATTGATGATATAGAAGAACGGAAACGTGCCGAACAGACCCTTCAGGAAACCAACAAAAGACTTGAAAAAGCTACCGCCCGGGCAGAAGCCGCAAACAGGGCAAAGAGCAATTTTTTATCCAATATCAGTCATGAAATACGCACTCCCCTGAACGGAGTCATTGGAATGACAGGCATGCTCCTTGACTCGAATCTGAACAGGGATCAAAAACATTATACTCAAATCATCGATTCATGCGGCAAATCATTGCTGAATCTCGTCAACGATCTGCTTGATTTCAGCAGAATGGAGGCCGGTAAAATAGCTATCGAAGCAGTTGACTTCAAGCTGATCTCTCTTATAGAAACTGTGGCCGATCGAGTATCATTAAAAGCAAAGCAAAAAGGTATCGAACTTCTTTACGATATAGACAGCAATGCCCCATCCTATCTCAACGGAGATCCGGAAAGATTATGCCAGATACTCACAAACCTGGCCGATAATGCAATAAAATTCACGGAACAAGGGTCCGTCACTATTTCCGCAAACCTTGAATCAGAAGATGAAATGCAGGCAAAACTCCGCTTTTCCGTCCGTGACACCGGCATAGGTATTGCCGAAGAATTTCTTGATCTGTTGTTTGAACGCTTTACGCAGGAAGACGAGTCGACAAAACGAAAATATGGTGGCACAGGTCTTGGCCTGGCAATAACAAAGCAGTTAACCAAAATGATGGGCGGGCAAATCGGCGCCAGTAGTCAAAAAGGAATCGGTTCGGAATTCTGGATTTCCGTGCCCTTCAGAAAACAAACAGTAACGAAAGAGAACGATCAAAAGAAAAAAACCGGAACGTCAATCCAGGAAAAGCTGAAAGCAAATGAACACGATCTTCCAGGAATTCAACAAGTGAGAATCCTTGTTGTCGATGACAGCAAGACCAATCTCATGGTAGCTGTACATATGGTAAAAAAAATGGGCTGCCAGGTTGACACTGCAGAAGATGGGTTGAAAGCGATTCAAGCTTTGGCATCAAAACCTTACAGTCTTGTACTTATGGACCTGCAAATGCCCAATATGGATGGATATGAGTGCACTCGCGAAATCAGGGATCCCGACTCAAACGTCCTCGATCATAACCTTCCGATTATTGCCCTCACAGCACATACAAGAGAAGAGGATAGAAAGAAATGTATGGAATGCGGCATGAATGACCATCTTTCGAAACCGGTAAGGTACGAAACACTTAAAAATGCCATTGTCAAGCAGCTTTTTCACAATCGAAGCGTTGCGGCTCAATGTCCGTTTCCAGCCACAAGAAAAACAATCAGTACTGTATGAAAACACCTGACAGAAAGAAAAGGTCCCCCATTACCTGAATAACCTCCCTGGCTCCCCCATACGGGGAGGTTTTTTTGTCATCCTGAATTGCAATCGGATATGCCGGGACAAAACTCTCGATATACCGCAAGCTCAGCTACCGGAATCTCAATGCTCCGGCTCTCCATTTGCCTTGAACGCTTCATGGAACGTAACGCTGCCCTCGGGCATGTGCCCGTCGAAAGAGAGGGCAAAGAAAACCTCCGGCGGTATACCCTCATGCACAAGTCCCGGAGCGTTATCGAATCCGAAACGCCGGTAGTATTCAGGGTGTCCAACGAGACAACATCCGCGTGCGCCGCGTTCTTTCAGCCGTGACAACCCTTCCTGAATAAGGGAACTGCCGATACCCCGGCGCTGGAATTGCGGCAGGACGGACACGGGCCCAAGTCCATACCAGTCCCTGGTCCCGTCGGAAAGCATCACTGGCGAGAACGCGATATGACCGACCACACGACCGCCAATGTCCGCCACCAGGGAAATGTTGAGCGCACCGGCCCGGCGCAACGCCTCGATCACGAACTGTTCGGTCTGATCACTGACCTCCAGGGTTTTGAAGGCTTCGACTGTAACCGCTGTTATCTCAAGAACATCGTCATTTGTTTCGTCCCGTATTATCACTTCCATACGCACAATTTGAATACAATGTTGGAAAAATACTCTATTTTTTCCCGTCAGTCACCCAGATGTTTTCACTTTCAGGATAACCGCATTACTTGCCGGAGTCCGCGGGACGGCCGAACAGCGTAAGATACATCAGACGGTAGATGTCGCTGTTGTCGCAGCTTCCGCTCCGCAGCGCTTCGGCATTCAGGCCTTCAGCTCTCGCAAGGATCCCGCCGGCACCATCCTCGAAACCCGACCATGCGATGCCGAAAGGCAATGATCGTCCGAACTGGTCCGGCTTTGCAAGAAATGGCAGGGTTCCTGTCCCGTCACGCCCGTCCAGGGGGGCGCCGTTCCTTGTAGTCCTTGATAGTGGTTGCCCGGCACGATCGGGCGTGAACGCGATCACTTCAAGGCCGCTTGCATCGCTGTCTGCGGCTGTCAGGAGAAGCGTGTCGGAATGACGCTTCAGGAAGTCCCGGAGAACGCCATACGCAACATCAGCCCTCTGTAACGCTTCGATGGAACCGGCGGCATTGTTGACGTTACCGAAGTTGTCGGTACCCTCTTCTTCGACAACAAGAAAGAAGCGTTTGCCGCTTTTTGACAGAATATCGAGCGCGGCAGCCGTCATTTCAGCCACAGTCGGAGCATCGGGTTCATAGAGCGGCAATCCCTGTTTCCGCAGCTCTTCTTCTTTCTTGTCATGAAATGTATGGTCATGGGCAAAAACACCGAGAACTCTTTTTGTATCTGCCGGAAGCGCAAGGAGCTCATCACGGGTATACACCACAGTGTAACCGAGCTTTTCCGCTTCTGCAATCAGATCCTTGCCGTCAGTGCGCGCACCCTTTCCGTGGCGCCCACTGACGCCTTTTGGAAGCAGCCACTGCTCACCGCCGGACAGAATGACCTGGGCGCCGCTGAGAACAATCTGCTGCGCTATATCCGCCCCGTTTCTCCGGCTCTCGCTCGACGCGAGAAAAACACCGGTGCCGGGTTCGTCGATATTGCCTGAATTGACAACACCGACCGGCATACCTGCCTCGATCGCTTCGCGCATGATGCTCATCGGCTTGCCTGAAAGCGCCGTCAGCGGCCGATCTCGATCCATACCATAGGAATCGGGATCGACCTTCACGCCGAATGCATGAGTAGTCGCGCCTCCGTGTGACGTAGCCGTCAGCCTTGTCTTCATGTGTCCCCGGTAAACGGCCATTTCAGGCAGGCGGTCCCAGTTGATCATACCGTCCGGCCCTGCAATCATCATGCGGGCGGCAGTCCAGTGCGAAACGCTGGTACCGTCAGGATGGAAAAAGATAACGTTGCCCTTCTTGTGTTTTTTCAAGGGTGCAAGGTGCGTCGCCGCACCGGCATCGACGACAATACCCAGCAAAAAAGCAACGATTGCCACCCAGCGAAAAGCCATATGAAGCATCATGAGTATACCTCCTGTTACAATTGTCCTGAACGGTCCGAGAATGTAAACAAACAAGGTATCTGATTGCCGGGAATACTCTTTGGATTGTTTCAATTATTTTTCAATACCAACCGGTCATCTTCTTCTATTATTGAATATAGTCGCCTATTTTGACTGTATGGTCCACTCAGAAAAATGAACAACAAATATACCATATCCTGAAAACCTTATGGTTCAAACATATCGTGCCTCTCCACTTTTTCAGATATAAACTGCACCTCTCTTTGCTTTCGGCAGTTGCAGCCGCAAGCTGGTCGATATTTTTCGATATCCCGGTCAACGGGTGGGCCCTCCTTTGCGTTTTCCTGCTCACCTTTTCAATTTATCAGGACAACCGGCTGACCGATGATGTCGAAGATGCCGCCAACGACCCCGAAGGCTTGCAGGACGCCGTTCAAAACAAAAACCTCATAACCTACGCGACCTTCTACCCGCTCTCGATCACATGCCTCGTCATCGCGTTTCAGTTCGGGCAACCGGCTTTCTGGACAACGGTGATCGTCATCCTTATCGGCTTCCTCTACAACCATAAATGCTTCCCTGACTTTGTCTCCGCTCGTCTCAACGGGGCACGGCGTCTGAAAGACATCTACATCGTAAAAAATCTCACCCCGCCGCTCGACTGGGCGACCGCGCTTGTCTTTCTGCCCCTGTTTTTTGCAGGACAGCCGCTCTTCCTCCAGGCATGGATATGCTGGGGCTATATTTTTGTGTGTGCGTTTTTTATCGAAGTGATGTGGGACATGCGGGACAGCCGGGGGGACCTCATGAGCGGCATCAAAACCATCGCCAACACGCTCCCCTTCCGGCAGACCAAAGAGCTGCTCATCGCCACGAGTCTTGTCTCCGGAGCGGTGATGCTCTATTTCACTCTCATGACAATCCTGCCGGCAGCATCCTATTTCCTCCTGGTCAACAACGCTGCAGTGATCGTGATCGCAAGCCTCTACAGGGAAAAAGAAGAAGCGTTCATGCGCAAGATCAGCGACCTGACCATCCTTCTCGCCACAATCCTCTTCGTATCCTTCGGCCTGATCGCTTATTTTTCAAAGTGAACCGTAAATATTTTTGAATCCACTTATGGGCTCTTCTCGCCTTCATTTATCAGTGAGGCAAGATAACGGCAGGCATAGAGCCTGTCGACCTTTGAGAGTTTGCTCAGCTGGTCGAAAAAAATCCCGGTGATCCCATA
Source organism: Chlorobium sp. (assembly GCA_028280025.1). Lineage (GTDB taxonomy): Bacteria > Bacteroidota > Chlorobiia > Chlorobiales > Chlorobiaceae > Prosthecochloris. The sequence continues at coordinate 18,256 of JANQMO010000016.1, forward strand.
TTGCTCACGAATCCGGTCGATCATCGACATCCACAAATACGCCGTCATCTCGGCATCGGCCAGCGCACGGTGAAATGTCCCGGACTGCGGGGTGCCTGCATGCGACACCAGCGTCCGGAGCTTGTGGTTCGGTGAAGACCGGTTATCGTTTTACCGCCGCCCCTTCCCCATCAGGGAACTTGACAATACTCCAGAATCGTTATAACTTTGTATATACATCATAATAACACAATGAAAACATCCATGATCAAGCAACTGACAAAACACGGCAATAGCATGGCTATGGTTATCGACAAACCGATTCTCGAACTGATCGGCGCCGATGCAGATACTTTTTTTGAAATCACGACAGACGGTCATGCACTCATCATCACACCCATGAAAACGCCTGATGAAAAGAAAGCATTCAATGCCGCACTTGAAAAGGTCAATACCCGTTATGCAAAAGCACTGAAAAAACTTGCAGAATAAGCCATGAGATTCATGGAGCTGAGCGAGGTGCTCGATATCCACCGGGATCAGATAAACCGTTATGGCGGGACCATAGGTATCCGCGATATGGAATTGCTTAACTCGGCTATTGCCATGCCTGCCGCCGCATTCAAAGGAGAACTCCTGCATACAGACGTCTATGAAATGGCTGCTGCATACCTTTTTCATATAGTAAAAAACCATCCATTTCTCGACGGGAACAAACGTGCAGGAGCAGTAACGGCTCTGATCTTTCTCGACCTGAACGGATATGAATTCCACGCACCGGATGATGACCTTAGTGCAACGGTTTCCGGTGTTGCGGAAGGAAAACGAAATAAAACCGATATAGCAGTCTTCCTTCGAAACTGGAGCCGAAAGCTCTGATGATCGCTGCTTTTAATCGTGTCTTTTGCCGCAATAAACTATCGTCTTGAATCCTCATTTCACCTTTATCGGGTTTCCTATGGTTTTTACAAATCGACACCGTGATGTCCTGCATACGGAACAACATCACCGGTCTGCACCATTGAACTCTATCCTTGTCATTCTTGCCATTGCTTTATCGATCAGCGTTTCCGCTTATGGAAAAGACAAACCTGCATACGAAATATATAAAGCGAACGGTAAGGAGGTAAGTTATCGCAAGCTGTACAAAACGGCGAAAAAAAGCGATGTCGTCCTGTTCGGGGAATTACACAACAATCCTATTGCACACTGGCTGCAACTGGAGCTGGTCAAGGACCTGCACGAAGAAACCAACATCATTCTGGGTGCTGAAATGTTCGAAGCGGATAATCAGAAAACACTTGACGATTATCTGAACGGCAGGATTGATCATGCAGGACTGGATTCCCTGGCCAGGCTCAGGCTGAACCACAGAACCGACTATGCCCCTATAGTGGATTTTGCCAGAGACAACCGGATCCCCTTTATAGCGACGAACATCCCCAGGCGATTTGCCAACATGGTGTATAAAAACGGAAACTTTGCCGTTCTGGAAAAGCTCGGCGATGAAGAAAAGGCCTGGATTGCCCCTCTCCCCATCCAGTTCGATCCGGAATTACCGCGGTACAAAAAAATTCTCTCGATGAAGGGGTACCACGGGACTCCCGAACTCGTCAAGGCCCAGGCGATCAAGGACGCCACAATGGCACATTTTATTGTACGGAACGCTAAACCCGGCCACACCTTTGTACACCTCAACGGCGCATACCATTCAGATTTTTATGCCGGTATTCTCGTCTATCTGCGACAAGAGAACGAGTCCCTGGACTACATGACCATCACGACGGTGGAACAGAAGGATATTGACGATCTGGATGAAGAAAACAAGGGCCGGGCCGATTTCATTATCTGCGTGGATGAGGATATGACAAAAACCTACCGGTAGCACCTCGCATGAAAAACAGAAGAGCCGTTTTCATCAGATGATTTCGCACTCTTCTGCACCATTGTTTATAAAAGCAGCGATTTGGCTGCTATTTCTGATCCGGCTTCTGGCCCCCTGTCAGCTTTGCGAGATTTTCCGAAACTGCACCTAGCACCAGGTCCGCCAGTTTCATATGGCTGTTACCAATGCTCATCAGACTCTCGATATAGAACTGGAAAGATGCGACAGGATCGTTAACTTCCCCCTCGGTTCTTTCCCGAACCGGCGCGTTCGTTTCGGCAACACCCTGCTGCGGAGCAGAGGCAGGTTTTGGAGGTGCTGCTGCCGGCTGCTTGGCTCCTGCATCAGTCGCAGGGTTGTCTTGTGATTTGCCGCCCTTCAATCGGGAAAGCAAACCGTCTTTTTTCTTTTCTTCAGCCATGGTTACTCTTCTTATAGGGATTGGCGATTAAACTGAACGGTATTTGTTTTTCAATCCAGTATCGAGGGGATTCATCCTCAGGGGACTCTCCAGATTTGAAGCTTTCTTCCCTTGAGGCGCCTGCTTTTTTGCCGAAGCTGATTTTGCGGCAGGAGCTCCTTTTGCTGCTTTAGCTGCCGGCTTTGCTGCGGGTGCTGATTTTGCCATAATTCCTTGTTACTATGGGTTAATGCTTTAAAAAGATCATTTTGCATGAATTTAGCTGACTCAAAATACAATAAAATCAACTTTTTTCATCGACTTGCAAGCAACTGATGCTTCACAAACTGCGCGGCTGAACACCGGGCTGTTTATACAGTCATGATAGCTGCATAAAAGAGTAATTGACGCTCGATCCTTTTAACGTTCCAAACAACCTTTCATGCGATACTATTCCAGACATGACATCACATGAGGGAACGAGTTGATGAGAAAGGTGGGTTCGAAGCGGCGAAGCTCGTCCGCCGAATTGTTGCCGTAGGTAACCCCGCAGGTATCGGCATTAGCCCGCCGCCCCATTTCGATATCGTACACGGTGTCACCCACAACCAGGCACTCCTGTGCCGGAATATCGAGCGTCTCCAAGGCAAGCAGCACCATATCCGGAGCGGGCTTTCCCTGCTCTACGTCCTGTGCCCCGGCAACAAAGCAGAAGCGGTCGTAAATCCCGAGATGCTTCATCATGGCATCGAGCCCCTGCCGGCTCTTGCTTGATGCAACAGCAAGCAGGTACTCTCCCCGCAGCAATTCCAGAGTCTCGTTCACCCCCGGAAACAGACTGGTCGAATCGAACGCGACCTCGTTGTAATGCTTTCTATACAGATCAACAGCCTCGGGAGCCTCATCAGCCTCAATCCCAAGCCCCATCTCGATCGTCCTCCGCAACGGCAATCCTATACTTCGCCGGGCACCCGCCCGGTCAATCCCCGAAATCCCCAGCTCCCGTGCAGCAAGCTGCAAAGCCTCCATAATACTCGCCTCACTATCGGCCAGTGTCCCGTCAAAATCGAATATGAGGAGTTTGTATTTCATGCTATATAACGCTCCTATTTCCTCCGCTTTGCGGTCCGCACCCGGTACAAGCGTTCGGTAAACCCGCCTTCGTTTTCAAAATCCTCTGCAAGCCTCGCCACCTGCCGGTCGAGGAGATAACAGGCAAGGTTCAGTAATGACAGTGCGGCATTGGCCGCAAGACAAGAAGAGCTCAACGTGGACGAACACTGACTCTCACGGACAGGGAAAGAAACACGGACTGACACAGGCTGTTCAGGCTCTCTGTCCGTGCCTGTCGGTGAAGGTCGGTGTTCGTCCGTGACCGTCCTCCTCCTCTCCTCCGCCACCCAAGCCTGCACCTCCTGGAGGGTTTTCGGCTGCAGTGCCTTGAACCGCCTGAGCACCGGATGCTGTGGATCAAACGCTTCAAACCCCCGCTGCCGCAGAAAATCCTCGTAGTCAAGCCTGAGCTCTTCAAGACTGGCGCGGGCAACCTGCGTCAGCTTGAGCTCGGTCTTTTTCGAAGTCGCGGAAGCCTGCGAGCCTTCCGCGATATTTTGCACGCCGCTCCGTGCAGCCTGAACCATCTGGTCGTGCGTGCGGGATCGTTTCCCGATATAATTATCGCAAAAGCGCACCGTGACGTCGTAAACAAGCTGAGCCACCTGAAAGCTTTTCAGCTTCCGGTACCCGCCATGCTTCGGAATCAATGCCTCACGCTCACGCATAGGTCTCCGCCCCTTTCGCCGTTTTCCAGACCTGCCGCAAGATGAATATGAAATTGTCCATAGTAACGAAAGCCGTTATCAGGAAGGAACTGACTATCAAAAGCCCATGTGGCTGCTGGTAAGCCTTATCAATATATTTTACCTCCCCATCACAGACAAAGGCATAGAGGTAAAAAATCGAACAGAAAAGACAACCGACAGGAATCGATACATCCTCACATCATAGACTTCTTCACAACCATCAATACCAGCATAAGAGGGATGTAAAGCAGTAGAGAGATTGCAATCAGCACAAACTTGAGCGTAGCGGCTATGGAGGTAAAAATGGGAATGGGGAAGGCGTAGTTGCCGGAAAGCATGTTCAGGATCATGATGTTTTCGAAGGCGTCGAGTGGAATGCAGAAAAGGACGGCCCATGAAAGCGCAATCCCGACAGCAGCCATGAATCCTTCCCTGCTTCCGGCAAGCTTCCTGCAGGCGAGACTCAGCGCCGCAGGATAGGCACAGAGGAAGATGAAATCCAGGCGGGTCTGCAAACGGGCGGTTTCGATGAGCCCGGCCTCGCTCCATTTCTCGACAATGAACGTCGCCCGCTCAACCGTCCACGGCAATTCGATATCGACAATCCCCCAGCATATCTTCGCGTCCCTTATCGTCAGCGGCTCGCCGATCACATTCAGCAGCCACATCAGCCCAGCTGACAGAACACACAACGCAGCCAGCAGCCATGAGGACGTAAGCACTTGTTTTATCTTATCCTTCATTCTGGAAATGTTCACAACTACTTTAGTAAAACACGCGAAAAACGACGCCGTCAACTTTTTATCACCTAAACCATCCCTTCATTCGCGTCAGTCGAAGGTGAAGTCTCTCGCTTCTGCCTGTGTTCTGAGTGTTTTGAGAATAGCCGATCCGAGTGTCTCGTCACCGGCAGCCTCTTTTTCCTTCTGCCGGATGTAGTCGTCCCGCTTTTTGCTCAACTCGGCGATCTGCTGTTTAACCTTTACCCTTTCCTGTTTTTTCTGCGAAACGTATGACGTCAGTTCGTCATCGCTCATCTCCTGAAGCTCTTCGGGCAAATACTCTTTTTCAAGCTTGTCCACCGATACCTGTTCCTCGTCAAGGGCGTCGACAAGATCCCACTCCGCTGCCTTGTAAAGCTTCGACCCTTTGGTGGCCACCCTTGCCGCTGAAATGGCCGCAGAATGCTGGGCCGCATTGACATCCTGTTCGGCCTGTCTTGCATAGTTCTGCTTTCCCCTTTTACCGTAAGGCACGTAGGTCTTGTTGATCCTCTGGTTCAGGGCGTTGAGGTCATCATCGTAAGGCGTCGTGTATCCCCTGAAAATCCGGTCGCTGTCGATGGAGAAATAGTTCCCTCCGCCAAGAAGCGCCCCCCTCTGCCACCAGGTTTCGATACCCAGGCGGTAATCTCCGCAGTGAATGGTGTTGACCACGATATCCCGGTCAGCGGCCCAGCGGCAGGCGACTTCGTAACTGACCGTTCCCTGGTTGAAGGGTTCGTTGCCGGCGATGAAGATCATTTTCAGCCCTTCGTCCGAGCTGTTCCAGCGCAGCCGGTTGAGACTGCTGCCGATAACGTGACCGCAGTATTCCGAACCGCCGTTGGTATCGAGCGAGAAGAGTGCTTCGGAAAGCTTGTCGAGATCACGCGTGAACGGAACGACTTGGCGGATATACCCTGAGGTCACCGGCAAGCTGTTATTGCCGTACTCGTACAGGGCGACTTCAAGCCGGATGTCTTCTCCCCGTTTCTGCAGGCGCGCCAGTTCGTTGACGATCCGCCAGAGCTGGCTCTTGGCCTGACCGATAAGGCCGTCCATGCTGTTGCTGGTATCGAGCAGCAGTGCGAGCTGCACCAGCCTGTAGTCTCTCGGAAAGGCACCGCTTATGGGCCGGAGGTTGTCGTACTCGACCGCGTAGCCTTCCATCGCCTGGCGGTTGGATTCAAGCGCTGAGGGCATTTGCCTGACCGGCTCTTTGGTCGAGGTTCCTCTCGCAAATGTGTCGGATACAAAAAAAAGTGAGAAAGCGGCAAACAGCAGGATCGTTTTCATGGCAAATCGAACATTATCAATTATCAGATACCCCTTTTTAAAAGGGACGCTATCGACAACCCGTTCTTGCTTCCGAAAAAAAACATTGTCAACAATACCGACAACATCTCAGACATTCACCCGCACCAGTCCCCCGGCAGCGAAAAAGTTGATCCAGCAGCTCTCTACCGGCTTTCCGGTGACCGTTTCGAGCGCCTGTTTGTATGCGTCGAGCTGTCCGCTGTACTCCATGGCCCGCTCTTCCCATCGCTTTCTTTCAAGCAGCGTGATCTTGTGATCGATGACAACCCAGCCCTCAGGAGTATCCAAGAGCAGGTCGATCTGTCCTTTCAATACCTGATTTCCCGGCAGGACCTGTTCTATCGGCGTTTCGACGAGCAGCCTCTGCTCCGTCCATCGCTCTGAAAGCACCCGGCGGAACGTATCGAGTTGAAGAACGAAAACCTCAGGATCACAAAGTTCCGCCATGCCGTAGGCACCAGTCAGCCTTTCGACCGATGCCGCATCGCAGAAACCCGGCTTCTGCGTCAGGGCGAAGGCGAGAATATCGTGAACCACCGTTCCTTTCTCTGCGGGCTCTATCGTTTTCTGTAAATCCATCCTGCCGCCGTAAACAACCGTTTCAACGGCTCTCGCTCCGGAAGCCGCTTCCTGCAGCGACGGCGATACCTGTTCGGGCATCCGCTCGACCGGAGGTACTTTCGGAGCAAACCAGCATAGCGGCACTCTTTCTTCATGACGGGTTTCGTTTGCTTCGGCCGTTTCGAAACCCTCCCTGCGGATACAGCGAAGCCTGCCGCCGTCCGGCAGCTCGACCCTCCCTCCGTCGCCATTGACAAAGCAGGACGCACCGGTCTGCTCCAGCCAGGCATAGGAATCGTATTTTGCCGGCGTACAGAGCACGAGACAGTCCCTCGCCCGCGTCATGGCAACATAGAGAAGTCTTGCCGACTCTTCCGCCGCAAGCGCTTCGGCATCTCTGACGAAAGCGCTCTCCCTCACAGTGCCGATTCCGTCGAAAGGCGTTTTGCCGCCAAACGGCGAGGGCCAGAACCGGATGAAACGGTTGCGCAGCGGATCAGAGACGTCAAGCTCACCGCTGCTCACTGCAACCGGTGAGCTGACCTCCGCTTCTGCAGCCTTCTCGAGATCGAAAAGCACGACAACCGGCCATTCAAGCCCTTTCGACTTGTGGAACGTGAGCACCCGTACCGCGCTTGCCGGCGATTCGGGGAAAAGATCTTCCTCCTGTTCGGCAAGTCCGGAGAACCAGTTGACCAGCCCCCGGATTCCCGGCACCCCTCCCCTCGAAGCACACTCCTCCTCATAGTCCCGCGCAAGCTCAAGAACGGCCTGTATGTTCCGGAGACGCATCCTGGCCTCGTCATCGTCCCTGCACCAGGCGAGAACGTGCCGGGCCGCTCCGGTCACACCAATCAGCGCCTCGAGGGCTCCTGCAGGCGACAACGACAGACTTTTTTCGCGCAGCGCCGCAATTTCCCTGAGGACGGGATGGGCTCCATCCCCCTCCTCGAGCCAAAGGTCGGGATCGTGACCGCTTTTCAGATACTCCAGCCTGTTCTGTAACCATTCTTCCGGCTCGCTGCATGTGGCAAGGGAATAGAGTTCCGCCGTCGCGAGGGTGTCTGACGGATCCTGAAGACGCCTGAGCGCCGCGTTGAGAAAGACGCCTTCAGGTGAGGCGAGCAGTCCCGGCTGTACCGTGGCAACCGGAATCCCGCCTCTTTTCAGGGCCGCCGCGATATCCTGCACGTGGGAGTTGGTGCGGACGAGGATGGCGAGATCGCCGTATCTTACAGGACGCCACCGCTCCTCCTCTTTGTCGTGCACCTCGTATGTCGATTCGAAAAGACCGCGCACTCCCCCGACAACCTCCCGGTACTGCTCGTCAAGCGTTCTTCCCTCAAGAACCCACCGGTAACAGGACGCCTGCCGGGGATGCTCTTCGCGTTTCGGTTCGAGGACGATATCCTCAGGATCGAGCATCGAAGCGAATGTTTTCTCGAATACGCTGTTGACGGCGCTGACCAGCGACGGGACCGAACGCCATGAAAAAGGCAGCACCTCTTTTTTCCCGTGCTTCAGATAGTCGAGAACAGCGCGCATGAGCCTTGCGTCGCCGCCCCGAAAACCGTAGATCGCCTGTTTGACGTCCCCCACCCAGTACGTCTCGTTTGCAAGCCCGGCAAGCTTGAGGAACAGGGCAAGCTGGATCGGGCTGGTGTCCTGGAACTCGTCAACAAGCAAGAGGTCGAGCTTTTCTTCGAGCTGCTCCCGTACCAAAGGATTGTCGAGGCCTGCAAGCATCCGGGACTCCTGGTCGGCAAAATCGACAAACCCCAGCTCACGTTTCCGTTCCTGGTAGATGCCGAGGGCATGTTCTGCAATAGCGAACACCGTCACGAGATATGCCCGGATATCCTCATGCAGGCGCGGGTGAGAGGCTGCGGAACCGCACAACAACCGCAAACCTTCCAATACGTCGAGCAGGTCTTTACGCAGTTTCGGTGTCGCCACCCTCTTCCAGTCGTTCCATGCGGCTGTCCCTGTTTTCAGGGAAGCCTCGAACCTCCGGAGCAGTTCATAGTACTCCCGCGTCACGTTTACTTCTTTCTGTGAAAGGGAGCGCTCAAACGCCGGTTTTACGACCGCTATCTCCGAAAGCACATGCTGATCGAAAGGTTCGTCAGGAGGGACTGGGAAAAGGGCAAGCAGGTCGTCGGCGTTTTGTTCAGCAAAGGCAGGAAAACGGCACGGATCGATATCGTTGTATCGGGCATGATCGATAATGGCCCTGACATGCTTTTTCCAGAGCTGCTCCCCGTTCCGGGGATCGACAAACCCGAGCCGTTCCGCCAGCGCAGTAACCTTTTCAAGCTCGACGCCCCCGATCGCTTCGTCAAGGGCATGCGAAAGCCGTTCCATCGCCGCATTTTCATCGAGAACATTCTGCTCCATCGTCAATCCGAGCTCGAACGCAAAACGCTTGAGCAGACCGCCGCAGACGCTGTTGACAGTACCGATCTGCGCGCCTGTCATCGAAGCCGCAAGATCGTGGCGGTGTTTCTCGAGAAGCTTTGCCCGCACACGCTCCTTCAGTTCGCCTGCCGCCTTGACGGTGAACGTCGTAACGATGATACCCTCGGGCACGGCCTCTTTTTTCAGGAGCTTCTCGCCAAGAATCTCGGTCAGGCGCGTGGTTTTTCCCGAACCCGCCCCGGCGCTGATAAAGGTGATGCGTCCGTTCTTCATCGATGCGCCTCCCACCCTTCAAGGAAACGGTATGGATTGTAGAGGTCGTCTCCAGTCCTGAAACCGATCACGCCCTCAGGCGGTGCAACAGCCTCATCGTCATCAACCTCAACTCCCGCTATCGGAAGAATACCCTTCTCCATGAGAGCTTTACGCCACAAAAAGCTGTCGAGCACCCGGTGCCACAAGGCCTCGGAAGATTCACCCTTTCCTGGAACGACAACCTCGGCTTCCGCAGAAAAACCTTTCCGGTCGGCAATGAGCCGCGATTTCCGGATAATATACCACGCAAGGGCGGGCCAATCCCTGTCTTGCCGGGCCGCCATTGCAGCGTAAGCAAGCAACTGCAGGTGTGTTCCTTCTTTGAGGCTTTTGCGCCTTTCTTCGGTACTGCCCCATTTCATGTCGATTACCGACGGCTTTCCATCACGATCGACAAGAAACAGGTCCGCACGCCCGTTCATCACCGATCCGGCAACATTCCCCTGAAGCTCCGTTTCTGAATCCATCCTTTGGGCTCCCCGTTCCATAAGCACCGGAAGAAGTCCGTACACCGCCCTTCTGGCAGTAAGGCGAAGGGTTTCCAGGTCAGCGCCCCTCCCCGGCTGGAGGAGCAGAGCGCCCTCGTGTCTTACCAGTCTCAGGAATGCCTCATCGAACCAGGCGTCGATATCAACCGCGCCACTGCCGTTGTCCTGAAGCAATGCTACAAGCTCCTGGACGATCCTGTGGGCAAGAAGGCCGTACAGCCTTGTCCCGTCGTTTATGTCGCTGGACTGCGGCTGCCGTATCCTTGCGACATGATCGAGAAACCAGCAGGAAGGAGCTGCAATAAAGGTTTCGAGCGATGTCGGCGAAAAATGGTGATCTCCAAGGATTATGCTCTCCGGAAGGTTCCAGAATGCTTTTCTTCGGGGCAGATCGAGAACGGGAAGCGACACGGCCGGCCCGTTTGAACCGGAAATGATTCGTTCGACCTGCAGGACACCGATGGCGGAAACGTAACGGGACAGTTCAAGCCAGAGCGGATGACGATCTTCCGTTTCAGGAGGAAGAATCAGCGTCACCTTCCCGGTCGCTGCAAGCACCGGGCGCCGCCAGTCTTCGGCCTGCCATGCGAGCGAGGTTTCCTGAGAAGGAAATTTCACGCCTTCACCTTCGAGAAACGATCGTTCCCCCGCAGTCCAGGGAGGATTCTGCTCTTTGTGCGGTTCAGCCGCCCACCACCAGAGAACATGCGAAAACGGCTCACAGACCGCTCCAGGGTGAGATGTGCCGGGAACGCTCCCCGCTTCACGCTCCCGGCAGCGAACCGATCCGCTGCCTGCCATGACGAGCAGTTGTTCTATCTGGTAGCTTCCGGCATGACGAACCCCCTGTGCGATCAACATCGATAGCGCGTCATGAAAAGCCGAGGCCTGGTCGAAACCCGCCGATAAAACTGCCGGACTCCCGTCACGGTCAGCACTCGCATCTTTTTTCGATTCAAGAAAAGCCGACACTCTTTCGGTACAATGCAAAAGCTTTTCAAGGGGCATCGGGCTCCCTGCAGGATGACTCAATCCGAGCCAGCGTTTCAGCTCTTCAACCCCTCCGGCGCCTTTTCCGGCATCGATCTTTTTGAAACGCTCTATAACCTCGTTCCACTCCCTGCTTCCAATTCCGGGATAGCGTGAGACGACACCCGCAAGGTGTTGCGAAAGTCCGGGATCAAGAGGACATATTTCTTCGGGCAAAGCAAGAAATGAAAAGAGAGCCTCAACATCCAGCGGTTTCTGCAGAAGCCTTATGGCAAGAGGAAGCAGTTGGAAAACCGGCCGCCCTTCACCCCTGGCAGAACGTCCCTGTTCCGGCAAACCCTGCGATACAAGAACGTCTTCGAGCAGGAACGGTTCGTCCGGGTGAACAAGCAATGTCCTCCCTTGCGCATCCTGTAGTTCCCTGGATGCCCGGTAAGCGGCGGCAAGCGGCGTATCGGCGGTCAGAACGGTTACGGAACCATCATCCGCCGATGCTTTCGAAAGAGCCGGAACGTCCTTTTGCAACAAGTACCGCTGCAGACCGTGAAGAAGCGTTCCCGGTTGAGCCAGAGGCTTGCCAAACCGGCTTTTGAAACTGAAAGAAAGCAGCCGGATAACTTCCTGCCAACGCAGCGGATGCCGTTCGAGGGGTTCGAGAAGTTCCAAAGAGGTTATAGGCGTCCGCAGCTCCCGCAGCGCCGCTGCAACCATAAGAAGCCGTTCACCGTTACCCGGTGACAGGCCCTCATTTTTCAGCTCCATCTCGATATCGGCAAGGTCATGAAGCCTTTTTGAGTGTGCTGTGCGCCCGAAACTGCCGTTCCAGCCGTGAAGGTACAGGTCATCCCGCCATTCAAGCAGCCGCCGAGCCACACCGATATCATCAACCCGTATTGAACGGCTGTAAAAACGGTTGCCGTCATCGAGGTTTTCGAGAACCTTCCTGAAAAGAAGTGTCCGCTGCAGCCTCGACTGCCGTTTACCCGACAATCCGAGATACAGCTCAAGCTGCGAAAGCAGACCGGAAGGACCGAGTACGAGACGGTCAAAGGCGTTCTTCTGCGTCCAGCCTCGCCTGCCGTCCAGATACAACCCGAAAATCACCTCCATGAAATGCTCCCCTTGAAATGATTCATGCTTCGCGCGATACCGCCGATCATCCTGTTTTGGAAAATATGCCAATAGACCATGAACGCAAATCACATAAACCAAACACCGAGCCGGAACGCATTGAGAAAAAACGGAAGGCCGGAAAAATCACCAAAAGAATAATTAGGCGTATATTGAAGCCATTACAGTTATACCAGGAAAAAGCCGCATCAATGAAACGTCTTGTACAAGGGATATACCTCCTGCTGATCCTTATCGGGGCTCCTCTTCTGATCATACGACTGTTCAAGGAGAGCCGCAAGTCAGCCCATGGAGCAATCGGACGGGAAATCCATAACTCCGGAGCCTGCCATGAATAAAGCCTATACTGTCATTTCAGTGCTGCTGTTCATTCTTGTAGCGATCTTTCACCTTGTCCGCGCCCTTTTGGGCTGGGATGTCCTTATCGGAGACTACTCACTGCCGGTGATGCGTTCCTGGATCGTCTTCGGCATCCTCCTCTGCCTTGCCGGATGGGGGCTCAAGGGAGGCGGCGCCTATTTCGTTGTTTCCGCCCTTCTGTTCGGACTCGTTGCCATTCTCCATATCTACCGGGTGCTCGTCACAGAAACGGTCGTTTTGGTCAACAACCTCGAGTTCCCGTTAAGTGCATCCTGGAGCGCTTTTGCACTTTGTCTGCTACTCTGTGTCTGGGGAATCAAGAGTTACGCTTCCCGAAACAAATGAAACGGAACTGCCATTGTGAATAGTTCAGACGACATCCCCCGCATCAGCGGCGGCGTCTGCGCCATTATCGAAAATGATAACCGGTTCTCATTGCAGAACGACCCGAAGGAACGGCTTTGGGGCTGCTGTGGAAATTTCCGGGAGGAAAGGTCGAGGCGGAAAAGGATACTGACCGCTACTCCTTGATGCATCGTACCGAAAAACCGCATTTCTTGTTGAAACTGAAGCGGTAGACGCCGATCTCATTGGTCGTGATTCCCCGGAACCACACCCTGTCGTTCTCAGCTTCGGTGTTTGTCCAGAACGAGGCGTACCTGCCGAAAAAATTGAACGGACCGTCGTTGTCGCGGTACCCCCCGGCAACCGCTGAAAACCCCGTCTCGTTGGTCGCCCCGTTGTTGGGCTCTTTCCAGCGTTTCGTGCCCGTCTCCTTGAGTTTCCCGCCGACGTTCTGTTCGTTGCCGCGAAACTCGACCTCGCCTGCAACGTCAGGCTTCATCCCGAGATGCTTCTCGAGCGTCCGCCAGTCTTCCTCGGTTGGAATGCGCCAGCCTTCGGGCGCAAGGCCCCGCGGATCGCTGACCGCATACCAGTTATAGAGTTTGCCGTATACCTTTCCGTTTTCCGGACTGTTGTCATACTCGCTCCAGGCTCCGGTTTCGAGAACAACCCATTCCTCCAGTTCAGTAACCCCGGGAATCGGGTCACCGTTACGGTAACGCGTCACCTTGAGGTTTTCGCCCATCCAGACCTGGTCACCGATACGGACAGTTTTGTATTCGTTGCCGTCGATGTCTGTCACCGGTTCGGAAAACTGCGGCTCTGCAGCTTTTTTCCCCATACAACCGAACATCGAAAGAAGAAGAACTGCCGCTGCGAACGGGAGTATTGAATGAGATAAAAAACGCTTCATGCCCCGAAAGGTTTGCTGTTGCCGAGTCACTCCATCCCCTTCGTATCGAAGAAATAACGAATGATATATTCTCCTGCTTCCTGGACGGCTTTATCGATAGCGGCTTCATCGTCACATTCTTCGAGAAGCTCCACATCTTCTGCCAGGCAGACGTCTTCCGGCTCATCTTTTTCCATTGTACAACCATCCGGATTGTTGAACGGATTGTCGGTAACCATTTTCGAGACAAGCCCTTTAAGCCTCGGATAGACAACTCTTTCAAAAACAAACCGGTCTCCGTCCCTGTATATCTTGAAATCCGCGTTCATATGCCCTCTGTCTTGTTGAAAAAAACAGAGGTAAGTTAGACTATTTCCTGGAAAATCCAGCGGGAATCGTGAATAGGTAATAGGATGAAGATAATTGTTGATCTGTTGAATTGTTGAGTTGTTCATGACAGTCGACTGCCTTCTGAAAACTGCCGACTACCTTCCCCTCCTTACTCCTGCGCACGTAGTGCGCTACTCCTTGCTCCTGACTCCTTATACACTCTGGCTATCAAGCTTTCTAAACAATTCAACACTTCAACAAATCAACAACTCAACAATTTACCCATTCCTCTTTTTCATCAGGCAAACCCAGCATCTGATCGGGTCGGGCTTGTTGGAGTCCAGGTGGCCTGTGACCAGGGAATGGATCTCGAAAAACGGCTCGACGGCTTCCGCGATGTGCGCCGCCGTAAGTCTTGGCGGGCCGGGGTCCCGCTGGGGAGCGTCGGCGCTGGCTATAAGGCTAAGCCATAAACCGTCGTCGCCGAGATGCTTTCCCACGTTTCCCGCAAACAGGAAATGCTTTTCGAAAGACTCGAGAGAATGAAAACATCCCCTGTCGAAAACAAAACCGAACGGACTCCCGTTAACAGGAGTTTCAAGAAAATCCACGGCGATAAACCGGCATTCAACGTCTTGCTGCCTGGCTTTCGCTTGTGCTTTTTCAATGGCAAGCGGAGCAATATCAACACCTGTCACATCGAATCCCTGGCGGGCAAGCCATATGGAATTGTCTCCCGTACCGCATCCGATATCGAGTGCCCTGCAACGTTCAGGCTGCAGCTCCTCCACCATGCCCACAAGATTCCGGTCGACCCTTCCGAGATCCCAGGGAAGGTCGCCGCCGGCATATCGTTCCTCAAACCTGTTGTTTGAATTCATCTGTGTTGCTGTTATTCCGTTTATCGCAGCCGGGCACACACTACGCGCGTCCATTGACAGAGCGAATCTGCTCCATTATCAATCCGGTGGCTTTCTCAGGAAGTTCGAGCGTAATCAGGTGCCCGCATTTTGGAACACAGACATAAGAACCCTGTTTTGCACGATCATGCAGTTTGCGGATGTTCCTGCTGCTCATGATTACATCGCCGTCTCCGGCTACAAACAGGAGAGGAACGTCAACGCTTGCTACCATATCGGGAATGGATTCTGTGACTTCACGCATGGTAATCTGGCGGGTAGTCATGAGGATAGCTTCGGGACAACAAAGTTCGAGACTTTTGACACCGACCATAATATCGTGAAACGAAACAGGGTTCCTGGCCAGGACAACCCTCGCATACGCATAGAGTGGCTGCCACCATGGAATTTTTCTCAACACCTTGTTGAATGTGAATGTCAGTATTGCCGGAGCGAAGCGTTCCAGAATCGCATTATTCGGCGTTGAACCGAAATTGTAAAAAATGATCGACTTGATATTGTCATGTGTTTTAGACGCGTAATCGAGCGTCACAAACGGACCAAAGGAAAACGCAGCAATATGAAAGTCATGTATACCCAGCTTTTTGACGATTTCGGCAAGATCGCTCGAAAAAGAGGCAATGGAATAATCCTTGCGCGGATCGGAATTCGACCAGCCGTGCCCCTTCAGGTCATAGGCTACAGTCCGTATCCCCTGGCGGTTCAGTTCCCTGATAACATGATGCCACCACAACCACCAGCAGTCCCAGCCGTGAACAAGAAGGACTGTTTCTTCCGCATCTTCCGGCCCTGAAACCTGGTAATGATGAACAACCCCGTTGATTTCAATAAACCGGCTGTTCTTCATCAGCTCGAGCTCATATTCCGCCCGTCTGACTCTTTTCGGGTCACCGGCGTTCTTCTCCCGTTCCAGTTCTTCCTTGTAAGAAAGGTACTTATCCGTTGGGGACATCTCTGTAACATTCATGTTTCCACCAGTTTCAAACAGCGCCATTACGAAGATTCAATACAGAAAGTTATTGAATGTTTTTAAATTACGGCAATGTCTTGTTGACGGTCAAAGAAGCTGCAGTATTTGAGCCTTGACTGAAGGCGTCATTTTGAACAAACAAAGAAGGAACATCAAAGCATGGCAAGAAAATTCAATTTCAGTGCAGGCCCTGCGATGCTGCCGACGGCAGTGATCGAACGTGCCCGTGACGAGATGCTGGACTGGAACGGTTCAGGAATGTCGGTAATGGAAATGAGCCACAGAGGCAAGGAATTTGTCTCTATTGCAGAAAAAGCCGAAGCCGATCTGCGTGACATCATGGCGATTCCCGATAATTACAAGGTACTTTTTCTCCAGGGCGGCGCATCCAGCCAGTTTGCCATGATTCCGATGAACCTGCTCGGAAACAAAACGCAGGCAGATTACATCAATACGGGCATGTGGTCGAAAAAAGCCATCGCCGAGGGAAAGAATTTCTGTGACGTGAACCTTGCAGGAGACACCTCGAGCGAACATTTTACCACCGTGCCCGACGAGGATGCCCTGATGCTGAATACAGAGGCGGCATATGTCCACTACACGCCGAACGAAACTATCGGCGGCGTCGAATTCAACTATATCCCCGATACAGGGGATGTCCCCCTGGTGGCTGACATGTCCTCGACAATCCTCTCCAGGCCGGTAGACGTCTCCCGCTTCGGCATCATTTATGCCGGTGCTCAGAAAAACATCGGACCGTCGGGACTGACCATCGTCATTATCCGCGACGATCTCATCGGCGAACCGATCGAGGGGACGCCTACCATGTTCAAATACTCGACCCACGCCGAGGCCGGCTCCATGTACAACACTCCTCCCACCTACAACTGGTATATCGCAGGACTTGTCTTTGAATGGATCAAGGAAAAGGGCGGGCTCGAAGGCATGGCCGAGATCAACCGAAGAAAAGCGGAAAAACTTTACGCTGCTATTGACGGATCGGATTTCTATCATAATCCCGTCGCGACACATGCCCGTTCATGGATGAACATTCCATTCACTCTGGTTAACCGTCATCACCATCACCCTGATCTGGACAGCAAGTTCCTGTCTGATGCCAAAGAGCACGGTCTGATCACCCTCAAAGGACACCGTTCTGTCGGAGGCATGCGCGCAAGCATCTACAACGCAATGCCGGAAGAAGGCGTCGACGCCCTTATTTCCTTCATGCAGGACTTTGAAAAGAATCACGGATAACTCTGAATCACCATGTTCAAAATACTGACACTCAACAACATCTCGGTGGCAGGCCTTGACCGCCTGCCCCGGGACAAGTACGAGATCGCTTCTGAAATCGTTCATCCTGACGCGATACTGCTGCGTTCATTCAAAATGCACGACATGGATATTCCCGAATCCCTCAAAGCAGTGGGCCGTGCGGGTGCAGGTGTGAATAATATCCCTGTCGACAAACTGACCGGCATGGGCATACCGGTCTTCAACACTCCAGGGGCCAATGCCAACGCAGTCAAGGAACTGGTCATCGCCGCGCTTTTGATGGCCAGCCGCAACCTTGCACAGGCATGGGATTACGCCCGCAGTCTCGAAGGTGACGACGCGGCCATTGCAAAAGCGGTAGAAGCCGGAAAGAAAAAATATGTCGGCACCGAGCTTCCCGGAAAAACAATCGGCGTTATCGGCCTCGGGGCCATCGGCGGCAGGATCGCAAACGCAGTCATCGATCTCGGCATGAATGTCATCGGTTACGACCCGACCGTCACGATCCAGCATGCCTGGAACCTGTCTTCACAGGTAAAACGGGCACTCAGTTTCGAGGAACTTCTTTCAGAGGCGGACTATATAACGTTTCATGTTCCCCTTGTTGATGCCACCAGGAACATGCTGAACGCAGAACGAATCCGACACATGAAAGAGAACGCGATTATCCTGAACTTCTCCAGAGGCGGGATCGTAGACGACGCCGCGGTCATAGAAGCCATCGACAACGGCAAACTCTACGCCTATATCAACGACTTCCCGACAAACCAGAACAAGAACCATCCGCAGGTTATTTCCTTGCCGCACCTTGGGGCATCAACACTTGAAGCCGAAGAAAACTGCGCGGTCATGGCTGCCAACCAGATTCAGGATTATCTCGAAAACGGCAACATCACCAACTCGGTGAACTTTCCTGAAATGAAAATGCCGAGAGCAGGGGCATCGAGAGTCGCAATCTCAAACTCCAACGTCCCGAACATGGTCGGTCAGATCACGTCTGTTCTCGCCGATTCCGGCATCAACATCACCGATATGCTCAACAAATCCAGAGGCGATATCGCCTATAACCTTCTTGACCTTGAAACAACGGTGGAGTCAGACGTAGCCGAAAAGCTCAAAAAGATCGAAGGTG
Organism: Chlorobium sp.; assembly: GCA_028280025.1. Classification (GTDB taxonomy): domain Bacteria; phylum Bacteroidota; class Chlorobiia; order Chlorobiales; family Chlorobiaceae; genus Prosthecochloris. The sequence goes on from JANQMO010000016.1 coordinate 36,530, forward strand.
TTCTGGCGGTGAGGATTGTTTAGTAGTGATTCGTAAATAGTGAATGGATGGCTGGTTTGCAATGTATTCAATGCAAAAAAATACCACACATATCCCGATGCAGGAGCTCACTCATATCCTGCTCGACATGGACGGCACGCTACTGGACCTGTATTTCGACGATTATTTCTGGGGGCAGCACGTACCGGCGAAGTATGCCGAAAAGCACAGTATTTCCTTCGGCTCCGCGAAAGAAATACTGTATGCCAAATACAAGTCACATGAAAAAACCCTGAACTGGTGTGACATCGACTTCTGGTCAAGAGAGCTCTACCTTGACATTCCCTCACTCAAAGAAGAGATCGATCACCTGATTGATGTGCATCCGCACGTCCTTGATTTCCTCACTCTCATGCGCGAACAGGGAAAAAAAATCTTTCTGCTTACCAACGCTCATTTCAAGGCTGTCGAGATAAAGTTCAGAAAAACACAAATCGGCGATTATTTCGACGAGGTGCTCAGTTCGTTTACTGTAGGGCATCCGAAGGAGCACCTGGATTTTTGGCACAAGGCCGAGGCAAGGTTGCAATTCGACAAAAAACGCTCACTCTTTATCGACGACACGGAGGATGTTCTGAAAACAGCCCGGGATTACGGGATCAGGCATCTTCTGTTCAAGGCAAAAGCAAGTTCAATGAGCGAACCGAAAAAAACCGAACATTTTCCGGTTATCCACGACTTCAGGGAATTGATGGAAGAATAATGTTGATTTGTTGAGCTGTTGAATCGTCCTGAGATACGAATGCCTTCGGCTATTGAAGGACATGCAGACAGTTCGCAGTCCTAAACTCTTAACTGCCATCTCTTGGGGTTCCTGCTGCAATGCATTACTGCAATGACTACTATTGCCTTTTTTTCTTTTTCAATTCTGTAAAACACTCCGAAAGGAAAACGATGTATGATCGCACGGCGAGTCTCTCTATGAACCACTGAAAATATAGTCGGTCTTTTCGAAATCGTGTCAAAAACGCCCAGAACTTCATCGAGGAAATCCTTGCCAAGACCGTTCTTTTGCTTTTCATACCATAGAGCAGCCGCCTCGATATCTTTTTCTGCTTCGGGACGAATATGTACTTTGAGGCTCACAGCTTCTTCTTTATATCCGCTATCACCTCGGCAGCTACACGCCCAACGTTTTTATCAAGCTCATAAATATCCAGGCGCTTGTCCAGTTCCGCCTTTTGTTCATCGGTCAACGGCAATGCCCCCTGATCCGCAGCAATACTATCCCATATATCCTCTACAAGTCGAAGCCTTTCATCTATAGAAAGGTTATGCAATTCCGTTTTCATTTGATGTTCCCCCTTACTACTAACGTCCAACCCTGATCAGGATGGTGTATTTCTTAAAACACTTTTTTCTTTTACAATACAGATTTTTCTTTCGAACCACAATGAAGCAGAAAATCAGTAGATGACATCACGGGAAAAATGCAAAAAGGACAGAGGGATGCCCCTGAACCTAAGCCTTAGTCATCCTCGGGCTTGACCCAGGGATCTATCTTCTAACGAAACTCCATATGGATGCCGGATCATGTCCGGCATGACTTTCCAGTTGCTACAATAACTCGGAAAGCTATCTTCACCCCATTACCTACTACCTTTTTTCCTTTCCATTCACGATTCACGACTCCCCCTCTTTACTCCTTCTGCTTAGAATACCTTCACCACGAAATACACCCCGGTCAGGATCATGATCAGGCTGGCGAGCTTGTAGAGTCTTTCACGGGCCTTCGCGCCAATGACGTCAATAACCTTCCCGGCAAGCAGCAGGGCCGGGGCAGTGCCGATCCCGAAGAACAGCAGCATGGAAGCGCCCTGAAGCATCCCCGCCAGGTGGTTTTCCGCCTCCATGGAAGTCCTTGCCGCCGCAAGCAGGGCGGTGTAGGTCAGACCGCAGGGCAGAAATCCAAGCACGATCCCCATCGGATAATAGGTCCCGGCAGTACGCGGCCCCCTGAAGATTTCCATGGTTTTACCGATGACCGATGACAACCACGAGCTGTTGCCCGCTTTTTTTCGGACAGGTATCCACCCGCCTATGGCTATTCCCATGACAATGATCGACAACCCGGCCAGTACCATGATCGCCGACTGAATCTTCTCGATCGAAGTCGTGAGTACCAGAAAGGATCCGAAGAGCCCGACAACCGCCCCCATGATCATATAGGTTGTTGTTCTCCCGAGGTTGTAAAGAATATGGTGCAGATAGCGCAGTTTCCGTTCACCGAGCGAATAAGCAGCCACGACCGGCCCGCACATCCCGATACAATGGCCGAAACCACCCGCGAGTCCGGTGAGAAACATCAAGACCCAGGCACTTTCTTCCATAACCGGCTACTTTTTTGATTGTGTTTCCCGTGATTGATCATCCTCGTCGTCCAGCATACGGTATTTCGGGGCTTCCGGATCGTCGAACTGGCCGCTCTTGACAGCCCAGACAAACAGAAGCCATGCTGCAACCCCCAGAAAAAAGACGATAAATATCAGGAAAAAGGTGGTGTACATGGAGAATAGGTAATAGGTAATAGGTAATAGGTAATAGTGGGAAGATATTTTTCGGAGTTATTGTTGCAACAGAAAAGTTACCCTACTCTTTGAAACCCGACCTGTCATGCAACAACCACCTGATAAGCAGCACTTTGTACCTGACTCTTTCATTCGCCATCAAGTTATCCAAAAACCCATTACCTATTACCTATTCCCTATTACCCACTTTGAAACTTCCTCAGCCTCATTGCGTTGCCTACCACCACCAGCGAACTGCATGCCATCAGGAAGGCCGACATGATCGGGTGCAGGAAACCGCCGATTGCAAGGGGTATAGCGACCAGGTTATACGAAAAAGCCCAGAAAAGGTTTTGGCGGATAACAGTAAAGCAGCGCCTGGAGCCGTCAATGAGTGCGGTAATGAGACCGAGGTTATCCTGCATAACGACCACTCCTGCACTTTCGAGCGCGATATCGGACGCGTGGCCAAGCGTCACCCCTGTGTCGGCTTCCATCAGGGCAGGTGCATCGTTGATGCCGTCCCCCACCATAATGATCCTGTTCCCCTCGAGGTTCATGGTCCGGATCACGTCCGCTTTTTCCATCGGGTTCAAGCCTGCCCGGATATCTTTTATTCCGCAACGACCGGCCACATAGCGGGCTACCTGACGGGTATCTCCGGTCAGCATACTGACTCGTATGCCGCGATCCATGAGTCCTGAAACAAGAGCTGCTGCATCATTACGAACATCATCGATCATACCGATCATTCCCGCATATATCTTGTCAACCGCAATAAAAACCACCGTTTTCCCACTGCCTGCAAGCTTTTCAAACAAAACATCCTGCTCCTTGGGAACAACCACGCTGTTTTCCGTCATGAAATCCCTGTTTCCGGCAAGACATGATCTGGTATTGACTGTTCCGGAAACGCCTTTTCCGGGAATGACACGAAAACCTTCCACAGGGAACAACGTTCCGGAATATTCACTGACGATAGCACGGCCGGCCGGATGTTCGGAATATTTCTCGATCGATGCCGCATAACCCAGCAATGCATCCCGTGTTGTCATACTCACCACGTCGGTCACCGACATATCTCCATCGGTAATGGTTCCTGTCTTGTCCAAAACGACGCAATCCGTCCTGGAAACGATTTCAAAAATATCGCCGCCCTTGACAAGAATCCCGTTCCTGGCCGCCGAATTTGTCCCCATAAGAATCGCCAGCGGCGTAGCAAGCCCGAGAGCACAGGGACATGCCACGACAAGGACGGAAACTGCATTCATCAATGACACCGATATGTCAGCGGTAGTCACCATCCAGTATGCAAAAGAGAGGAAAGCAACAAAGACGACAAGCGGCACGAAATACCCCGCAGTCCTGTCGGCAATCGCCTGGATCGGCGCTTTGCGGGATTGCGCATCTTCTACCGTGCGGATAATTCTGGATAGAACCGTATCGTTTTTCCCGGCCGATACCCGAACGGCAAGCCTGCCATTGAGCGATATCGTCCCCGCAAAAACCTCCTCTTCTCTCGATTTGAATACAGGTTTCGATTCCCCTGTAAGCATCGATTCGTCCACATCCGCTTCTCCCTCGACAACCATCCCGTCAAGAGGAAACTTCTCGCCGGCTCGCACTTCGATGGTGTTTCCCGGACTCAGTTCCTCCAGCGGCACCAGACGCGTTTCACCGGAATCCGTCAGGAGCCGGGCTTCCCCGGACTGCATTTCGATCAGCAGCGAGAGCGTGTTTCCTGCTTTGAGTTTCGATCCTGCTTCGAGAAACCGCCCGAGCAGAATAAACGTGACGATCATCGCTGACGTATCGAAATAGACCTCGCCGCCGGTAAAGATCATAACAATACTGTAGGCATATGAAGAAACCGATCCGAGCGCTATCAGGACATCCATACTGAGCGACCGCCTGAGAACTGCGCGAACGGAGTTTTTCAAAAACGGATACCCGGAGTAGAACAGCACCGGGGTCGCCAGAGCCCAGGCGATGAGTTGAAAGGTCCGTCGGTACTCTGCTTCAATGCCCTGGAAAAAGCCCGCATAGAGCGCGGCTACAAAAAGCATAAGCTGCATCGAAAAAAAGGCGGCAGTGCCGAACCTGAGAAGGAGATCGTTTTTTTCGCGAACAAGCGCTTCGCTGAATGCCGTCGGATGGCATGGATGGGGCGCATATCCTATCGACCGGATGCCTTCGAGAATCTCGTTTAAAGAAAGTTTTTGGTCTTCCCATTGAACAGTCAGGCGATGTGTCGCATAGTTGACCCTTGCCGAAACCATTCCGTCCATTTTCATGAGGAATTTTTCAACGAGCCAGACACATGACGCACATCGAATCCCTGAAAGCACCATATCCAGCGATGAGGTTGTCCCGTATTTTCTGACAGTGTCTTTAAAAGCACCTGGTTTGACCACGGCTTTTTCGGGAGGACCTGGCGTCCAGCCGCACCTGCTGCTGTAGAAGGTATCGAGAGATTCTTTGTGAATCAGTTCATACACCCCGAGACAGCCCTGACAGCAGAAATATTTTGTTTCTCCGTCGAAACCGGCTGTGACCGCAGGCTCCCCTTTCATTTCCAGCAGGCAATGGGCACAGCGTCTCACATCCGATTTCCCCGTTTCATTCCCTGACATTGAACGTGAATGCCGGTTTCAGGGTGTCGGACAGAAACAGGGTTGCCCTCCAGAGTGTCTTTCCGCTGGCACACCTGACGATAATACCCGTTCCCCGGTAATGACGACTGTCCATGCTTTTTTCCAGCTCAACCCGGTTTTTTCCCATGTCCATGCCCGGCATCGACAGATCGAGAACAAGGATGTCCGCTTCCGGAGATTTCCCTTCGAACGAAACATCGAAGGCCAGTTCCTTCATGTGAACAACGGGTTTGGGCATGATATCAAGCGTAACCACGTACTCTCCGGCCGACTTCGTACAGGAGTCCGCATGCGGATCGCAATCCGCAGCAGGACCCTTTCCCATTGAGCATGCAGCAATAGCGAGAAAAAACATGATGGAGATCGAGAAGACAAATGACCGTTTCATCTGATATCGGTAAACCATTTTCTTCCTGTATTGATTGACGAAGTTGCAATATCAACCTTCATAAGACACTTCCCGTGATAAGGAAGAGTGATACCTGCCCGGTAGACTCCCGGTTCGGTTTCGATCATCGCAAGCGTCGTGTCGTAGCGATCGTCCTTCACGCCGCACGCGGAAAAAAAAACCTCAGCCCCGCGCAACGGCTCATCCTGCTCAAAAAGTTTGACAATCACCTCGTTCTCCCCTTTCCGGAACACATCGGGAAGCAGGATTTTCAGACCAAGCGAGTCTTCGAGTTCCCTGGTAGTGAAGTATCCGGTTGCCTTCTCGTAATAATTATCCTCTACAAGAGCCTCCGATTCACTGTGTGCGACATAAAACCCGATTACCATGGCGAACAGAAAAACCGCATAGAGAGTAACAAGGAATGGTTTCATCTATTTATTGAAAAATGTCTACGAAATCCTTCTTTTCAAACCACCCGGAAACAGAACGATCTTTACACAGCACTGCATCTGAAGGGTGAAAAGATTGAAAGGCTGCCGGCACCAGCAGTCCAAACCGCGGAAATGGCAGGCCTGTTGTCATCAACTTGTCATTATAGTTTTTTTGATCCATAACTTATCGTTTATTAAACCGTTTTGGCATTTTTGTGATCCTGTAGTATGCCCCAAAAAAGAAAAGAGGTCAGTGACCATAGAAGAAAAAACTCCCGCAAAGACAACACCATATTCAGTTCACCGATCACTGTACAAAACACAGAATTATATCTCCATATGCTTGAAAGACATCACATAACAACATCGGTTTCCGGTCATTACCTGATCAGGAAACCTTCTTGTAACGGTCCGTTTCGTCTTCTCGTAGGCTTTCATGGATATGGACAGTTAGCAGAAGCTGAACTCGCTCTTCTTCAGCAAATAGAAGGGAATGGAGACTGGATATGCTGCGCAATCGAAGCACTTCATCCTTTTTATGCAAAAAAAGGTGGCATTGGAGCAAGCTGGATGACTCGTCATCATCGCGAAATAATGATCACAGAAAATATCGACTATATCGACAAGGTACTCTCGGAACTTGGCCGACAATACCCTCTGGATGGAACGCTTGTATACCACGGCTTCTCCATGGGAGCAGCAATGGCGGTCCACAGTGCCCTTCTCGGGCAACATTCACCAAAGGCGGTCATGCTTCTCGGAGGAGCTATCCCCAGGGAACATGAAAGACTGGAAAAAATGAACACGGTGCACATAGCGCGAGGCAATAGCGATTTTTTATACAAAAAAAAAGAATATGAGCGCGATATGGCAAAGTTGGAAGCGTCAGGTGTTCCGTTTGTTCAATGCAGTTTTTCCGGAGGTCATGAAGCCGGCGAGACATATCTCAAATCTGCAGGTGCTTTCCTGAAACAGGTTGGCAATTGAACCTTACCGGATAAGGGGTCGCGGGACCTGTTCAGGAAGTGTTTTATCGAGATAAGAGGAAAACCGGACCATATTTTCAAAGAAAGACTCAACCTGGAATGTATCCTCAACAAGCTTACCACGTTTCCAGCAACGAAACGTTTCCGGTTTGGCAAAATCGATCAGACAGATTTCGACTTTAGGATTATGATGGTATTCATAGCACCCCATACAACCCAGGCAACGATTCCCTGGCGTTGGATCGAGGCCATCAATTTTCACCTTCCGACGGTGCTCTTTATCATGGGGAATCCGACTGTCAACAACGTTCTTTAATTCCTCTAAAGTATATGGTTCACTATCGATGAATTTGCCGACCTTCCCTATTGACCGGTAGTGTATATACCTTACGCTTTTGTAACGCTCTGACAAATCCATCAAATCCGTAACGACACCCTCATTGACACCGCGCACGATTATGGCAGTTATCGCAATACGGCGAATACCAACGTCATCGAGGTTCTGAAGCGCTTTCAGCTTTTCTTCTGCATAATCACCGTTATCGATCTGTCGATACCATGCATTGTCGGAACCTCCGTTCATCGATATGGTTGCGATAACAGGAACACCGGTGTCCTTCACTGCCCTTGCAAGAGAAAGGTCGACGAACACAGCTCCATTTGACACAAATGAAACCATGTGATTGTGCTCGTTCGCCGTCGTAATAAACTCTAAAAATTGCGGATGCAACGTTGGTTCGCCGCCCATAAACCTGAACGCAACACGGTTGGGCAAACGCCGACAGACCTTCCTGAAATAATCCAGTGACATATCCGGTAATGTTCTGACCGGATTATAACAATAGTTGCAATTGTAATTACAACGGTGTGTCAGATCAACATAGATAAGCGGGAACGGATTTTCATCGACGCCATGAACAATGGAGGAACCAAGCTTGCCTGACGGAAAATCCTTGAGTTCGGGTATGGTATATTCTTGAAAAGCCATACCGGGACGCTATTTTTTCAAATTGATCAATCGCCTTGGCATCAAGGCAGAGAAATACATGAAGCAATCCTGCTGTCACTCCCGGCGAGCACAGACGACTGCCGAATATGGACTCATAAACCTTCTTACGATGCCGGCAATACTGCTCTTTACAAAGAAAATCTTTCGGAGCTGCCTGCATGATTGCCTGACAGCAATAACAGAGCATTTGTCTGTTTCATTATACGAATCAATGCAAAAAATACAATACATTACATCACAAAAAACCAACACTTTTCCCTATCTCCACCCCGTCCCCCAAGAGCCGGAACCGGACGTTTCCGTTCCCTCCCGCTGCACGTACCAGCACTTTGCCCTTGTTGAAGGAAAAGGGTTCCAGAACCAGTGTTGTTTCGCCGATAACGACAAAGCCTTCCTCCGAAGTCAGCTCCAGCACCTTACGTTGAGAGGTGTTGTTGTAAAGCGACCAACTGTAACGATTGAGGCCCTCGGGCATCATTTCAGGATCACGGGTAATCTGGAACGTCACATCCGGACGGATCAACATCATGAAAGCAAGGATGATGCCTGCAGCAACCGTCATTCCTCCAAGCCAGAAGAATTTGGGACGCAGCAGGTTACCCCGGTATCCCGGAAAGGGCTTCATGTCTCTTTTTTCCGCAACGATCGCGCATGCATCGATACACTCCGCGCACGCGATACAGCTGGTGCTCAAACCTTCCTTTATATCGATACCAACCGGACAGGCTTTCACACAATCATCACATTTCATGCACTCGCTTTCCCGTGACCTGTCATACTCGATCACCAGCGTATCCTTGTCGAACAGTGCATTCTGCATCATCGCGTAAGGACAGATCGTCGTACAGAAACTCCTGCCCATACATGCAAGTTCGGCATAGATCACGACCCATTGAACAAGAAAAAAACCGGTGATGACCGCATCGTAAAAAAGCGATTGTACGGTTTTTACCGGAGGCACGAAATACCAGAGGATAGTTAACGATACCAGAGCTGAAAATGGCAGGAGCAAAATACGTTGTACTGTTTTCCCCGAAAGCCCGCTGAAAAACCTTGAAATACTTTCAGCAAGGTCGAGCAGAACGGTTTGCGGGCACAGCCAGCCGCACCAGATCCGCCCGAAAACTGCAGTCACCGATGTGATGAAAAGAAGGAAAAACAGTATCGCGAAGAGAATCAGGTAGAGTTCCTGTACCCATATGACCGAACCGAAAAAAAACAGTTTCAGCTCAGGGATATCGAAACGCAGGGCACTCTGCCCGTTTATGACAAGAAAAGGCAGACCGGTAATGAGCAGGGCCTGCAAAATCTCAACCGCTCTTCTATATCTGCGCCACAAAATTCACCTTTACTTCCTGAGGGTTTCAAGAAAGGCTATCAGTTTCCGAATTTTAGTATCACTGAGCTGTTGCTTGAAGCCAGGCATTCCATCCTCCCTTCCTGCTGCTATGGACTCATAAAGGTTTTCCTCCGAAGCCCCGAATTTGAGTTCTTCTGTAAGATCGCTGCCGATCCCTCCGGTTCCGTCTGCCTCGTGACAGACAGCGCAGCTTGATCTGTAGATTTCTGCGCCTTCGGCTATGGCCGCTTCATCACCGCTGAATGATTGTTTCTCAGCGGCACCTTTAATCGATGCAGCCGCTTTGGCATCGGCCATTTTTTTCTCAAAGACGGTGTAGTAAGACCATCCGGAAATTGCCGGGGTGTAGAGGGCCACATAAACCAGGACAAAAACAATGCAAAAAATAAAGAACGCCGTTATGCCTTTTGGCACTTTGTTCCCGCTTTCTTTCGGATTATCATGATCGTTCATGGAAACCTCCTTTACAGATGTTACCGGCCTTCATCATCATCCAGCATTTTGTGTTTAGGAGCCTCAACCTCTTTTTTGCGCCGCGGGTTGTAGTAATAAGCAATGATACACACTAAGACAACAACCAGGGAAAACGTGAAAAGAATATATGCCCAGACAGAAAAACTCACTTTGCCGCCTCCAGATTTTTCACGTCCCTGCCGAGCTTCTGCATGTAAGCGATAATTGCGTCCATTTCCGTGAGTTCGCCCCGTAACGCTTCAGGAGTCACCGCATCTCTTGCCGCTTTTGAACTGTATGAAGGATCGGTTACCCTGGCCTTGTAATCGGCTATCTGCGCAGCCACTTCATCTTCGGTATACCCGTAACCGAGAACAGCGATCTTTTTTACAGAATAGCGTGTATCGAGCCGCTTTTCAGCCATCCAGCCGTAAGGCGGCATATTCGATTTTTCAAACATGCTCTGCGGACTTTCCATGTGCTTGTAATGCCATGAATCGGGGTATTTACCGCCGAGACGGTTCAGGTCAGGTCCTGTCCTGCGGGACCCCCAGAGGAAAGGACGGTCGTATGCAAACTCCTCGGGCTTGGAATACTCCCCGTAACGAAGCACCTCGGTTCTCAGGGGACGGACCGTCTGCGTATGACAGCTGTTGCACCCTTCACGTATGTAGATGTCCCGCCCTTCGAGTTCCACTGCGGTATAGGGCTTTACATAGTCGCTGACGGGATGCATCGACGGCATAAGCATCGGAATGAAAACCGTGACGACCGTACCGACCAGAATGACGACAGCCGAAAGAACAGCGAAAACAAGCGGTTTGGAATAAATGCCCATGTGTATCCCCCCTTTTTCAGTTCAGAGGTTATGTATCCGATTTTCTGATCGTCATGAAAATGTTCCATGCAAAAAGCAGTATTCCAGCGAAGTAAACCACTCCCGCGGCAAAGCGGATCTGGTAGTATGGATAGAGCGATGCAATGGAGTCGAGGAAATTGTAGGTCAGGGATCCGTCCGGATCGGTCGCTTTCCACATCGCCCCCTGCTGAATGCCCCCTATCCACATGGTGACTGTCCAGAGAAGCTGACCGACGAGAATAAGCCAGAAATGGACATTTGCAATCCTGATGCTGTGCAGCGGACGCCCGCTGATTTTCGGGATCATGTAGTAGAACGATGCCGAAATCGTCATGGTAACCCATCCCATGGTCCCCATGTGCACATGACCGATCACCCAGTCGGTATAGTGGAAAAAGGCATTCAATGTCCTCAGCCCTTGTGTCGGCCCCTGTATGGTCTGCAGCCCGTAAAACGTGATGCCGAGAATAAAGAATTTTATGAGGTAGTTCGAACGCATCTTGTCCCAGTTGCCCTGAAGGGTATAGTAACCGTTGACAACCGATCCCCATGAAGGCGCGATCAGAAAAATGCTGAAGGCGATGGCGACAGTCTGGATCCATTCAGGAACAGGCGTCAGCATCAGGTGGTGCGCCCCCGTCCAGAGGTAGGCAAATATCAGCGACCAGAAAGAGATAATTGAAAGGCGATGGCTGTAAAGCGGAAGTCCGGATGAAACCGGGAGGAAATAATAGAACATCGCAAGAATGGGAACGGTAAATATGAAACCGACAATGTTGTGACCGTACCACCATTGCACGTTGGCGTCATTCACACCGGCATAGAGCGAATAGGACTTGAAGAGGTTGACAGGAACCTCGAGGTTGTTGACAATGTAGAGAACAGCAATCGTGACCGTCATGGCGATAATGTACCAGAGCGACACGTACATCTGCTTTTCCCGGCGTTTGATGAGCGATGCAAAAACATTGACGGCAAAGATCACCCACATGACAACCACGGCAATATCAAGCGGCCATTCAAGTTCGGCATACTCCTTTGTGGTACTCATGCCTGCAAACAGGCTGACCGCAGCAAGAGCTATAATGACGTTGAACAGATAGAGATGAAACCGGGCGAGACGGGGAAAAACGATCGGCGTTCGGGTCAGTTTCTGCAGGATGTAGTAGGTCGCGGCAAAAATGCCTGCCAGCCCGAAACCGAGACCCAGACCGTTGGTATGGACAACCCGGAGACGTCCGAAACTCAGCCAGGGTGTCAGATTAAGGCTTGGATTGAACATTTCAAACGCTATCCAGAGTCCGACAATCAAACCGATAATCAGCCAGAAAAGGGCTGAAACGACGAACCCGCGGACAATGCGGTAATCATAACTGTTTTCGGTCATGCCTTCCTCCCATGCTCCGGTTAGAGAATAATGACGCCTGATGGTAAATATAGATATTTCAACAGGCGCTTATGTCACGCCTTGTAAAGAAAAAATGAAATGCCGTCATGGTCATCTCATGATCCCTCACCAGGAGAATCCCGGCTTTCAGACAGACATCAAGGCTGCAACAATGCTGAACAATCACCATTGCATGGCTGGGCAATGCTCCCGTTCCCCTCCACACGATCCTGCCGTTATTGAACAGCATCAATGCAGGAATACCCTGAACCTGGTATTTTGCCGCAAGCTCAGGCTGCTTGTCGACATTGATCTTGACCACCGTCAGCTTTCCGCTGAACTCTTCGGCAAGCCGTTTGACGGAAGGGGCAATAGAATTACAAGGTGCACACCACCCGGCCCAGAAATCAACAAATACCGGCTTGTCGCTTTGATGCAGCAGTTCCTCGAATGTTTTTCCTGCCATAACAGTACTCTCATGATGAATTGAAAAGACCGCCGAAAGGTACTCCGGCCTTATGAAACTTATTGCTATCGGCAACAGTTACTTTCGAAGTGATCCGTTACCGGCACTTCTGTAAGCACTTGCAACAGTGAATCCGTTTCATTCTGTTCCCTTTTTCATTTTTTTATCTCTTAAAGAGTCTCCTCCTGTCTTTCTGTCACCCCTCAAACCGCATGTCATACAGGAATGAACGATGTTCTGAAAAAACCAAGAAAAGTTTACGTTACCCGTACAATCGAGTTCAACGCGGCGCACAGGTTGTTCAATCCTGAACTGTCTGACGAGGAAAACCGTGCCTGCTACGGAAAATGCAGTAATGCTCATGGCCATGGGCATAACTACGAACTGGAGATTACCGTCAGCGGAGTTGTCGATCCTCAAACCGGCTTTCTTCTTGATCTGAAAGAACTGAAAGAGATCCTCGAAAAACAGATCATGGACCGCTTTGACCACAAAAACCTCAACCTTGATGTCGCCGAACTTGAAAATGCGATTCCAAGCACCGAGGTACTTACCATTACTATATGGGACATTCTGACTGCAGCATTGCAGGAACGCTATACGAACAAGAAAATCACTCTTCATGAAGTCAACATCCATGAAACACGGAAAAACTCAGTCCGGTACCTTGGTGAATGAATCGGCCGCATATCCCGGATACAGCTCTTGTGCCGATGACGAATGCTTCAATGGCATCGGCAGCAACGATCCTGAAATCATTTCTGAAATGTCCGGTGCGGTCTACAGCCTGCTTGAAGGTGTGGGAGAAAACCCGGAACGTGAAGGGCTGCTGAAAACTCCCGAAAGAGTTGCCAAGTCTCTGCGCTTTCTGACAAAAGGATACCGTGAAGATCCGGAGGAAATGCTCAGAAAAGCCGTTTTCGCAGAATCCTATGATGAAATGGTGCTGGTCAAGGACATCGACATGTTTTCGATATGTGAACATCACTTGCTGCCTTTTTTTGGAAAAGCACATGTCGCATACATTCCTGACGGGAAAATAGTGGGGCTGTCAAAGCTGGCTAGGGTTGTTGAAGTCTACGCCCGCCGGCTTCAGGTACAGGAAAGGCTGACGCAGCAGATCCGTGACGTCATACAGGACGTCCTGAATCCCAGAGGGGTGGGGGTGGTTATCGAAGCAAAACACATGTGCATGGTCATGAGAGGAGTGGAAAAACAGAATTCAATTACCACCACGTCAGCCATGTCGGGAGAATTTCTGTCCCAGTCGACCAGAAACGAGTTCCTGCGGCTGCTCAACCGCTGAGGACGCTGTCAATGATCTGTTTTCCCTCTTTGACGGCTTCTTCAAGAAGCGCTTCAACCTCACGGCTTATGCCGCAGCCCAGTTCAAGAGTGTGCGGCGGCACACCGATCAGGATAAGTTTTTCCGGCACTTTACCGTGAAGCTTTGCCACCGAGAGGAGTTCGCTCAGCCCCATCTGGTGTGACGACATCTTACGGTGAATAAAAGCAGGAAGATCGTCATTTTCATAGATGTAGACTTTCCTCTCGTATTCAGTGGGAATGATCGCATCGAATACCATGACCGTATCGGCAGACTCGATATAGTCGAGCAGGTTAAGCCCCTGCGTTCCGCCGTCGATGAAGCGGACTGAATCGGGTATGTCCCCACATTGTTTCTCGAGCCGCCGCACCGCTTCGACACCAAAACCCTCGTCACCGAAAAGAACATTGCCAAGCCCGATGACGTTGATTTTTTTCATGATTTACTGGGTAATAGGTAATAGGTAATAGGTAATAGGTAATAGGTAATAGGTAATAGGATGAAGATAGTTTTGAGGAATAGTGTTGCAACAGAAAAGTTATGCCGCCCCATGAAAATAGATGTTTGGATTTCACAGGAGATTTGTTGCAATTGCAGTATACATGAAGGCATCATATAGGTCTTATGAGTCCTATAGGTCCTATAAGTATATCGGCCATCAATCATGCCTTTGCTTTTCCCCCGCCCCTCGAAAAACCGGCCTTTGTAAGGGCGGGTTTGAAACCCGCCCCTACATTGCCTCCCAACTGAGAACTATTCACCCCACTCAGCACTCTTCCCATTTACATTTCAACACTTCAACAACTCAACAGTTCAACAAATCCCCTTAATCCAGAGAAGGTTCGTCTTCAACCTTGTGCTTGTAGCCCGTAATAATTGACGACGTGACGCTCGTACGGTCCACAACGTCGTGGCGGAATACCGCGTAGAGATGCAGGACCAGATAAAACGGAAATATCCATGCCACGCTGTGATGCATGATGTGCAGGTTGTAGCTGCTCCCGAAGAGCGGAATAAGCCAGCCGAACATCGTATCGGCAAATCCTCCCGGATTGTTTTCACCATACATCGCCAGACCGGTGAGAATCATGAAAAGCGAACCGACGAAGATGAAAACAAAATAGGACATGGCAGCCACCGGATTATGCCCGACATATCTCGGTTCATCCCTCCTCAGGAAAAGATAAGAGGCCATCTGCTCCCTGAATGGTTTGCCCCACCATTTCGGCGACCAGGGCTTGAAACCCGCAAAGCGGGCGTACTTGTCATGGCCGAACAGTGCCCAGTACATACGGAAGAGATAGTTCGCGATAAAAATGAACGCCGTTGCGAAATGCACAAAGCGAAAGATCGACATCTGCTTGAACCAGACAGCCTCCCCGATCGGCGGGTTCAGATAGGGAGAAGCTATGTATAAGCCGGAAAGAAGCAGAACAGTTATACAGATCGCATTGACCCAGTGGTACATCCTGACCGGCAGCTTCCATACATAGATTTCCTCGATTATTCTGCTCATGATTTCCTCCGTTTAAACGATGCCTAAACTGAGCGTTTCAACAAATGCTCAATTAATAGTAAGCTTATAAAAAACCGTCTTTTATAATCCGCTTTTTATGTAATAATTTTTCGCCTGCTGTGTAAAAGAAAAAACTGAGAAAAAGCCACATTTGTTAA
The DNA here is from genome assembly GCA_028280025.1 of Chlorobium sp. Classification (GTDB taxonomy): domain Bacteria; phylum Bacteroidota; class Chlorobiia; order Chlorobiales; family Chlorobiaceae; genus Prosthecochloris. The sequence continues at coordinate 52,073 of JANQMO010000016.1, forward strand.
AACCCTTCGGGATTGCCGATCATGCCGAATCTGCTTCGTTACAGGGAACTTGCAGTAGATCACTACAGCGGCATTCCCCGTGCCTTGCATCTCCGACATGCTCGACAATCGCTCAATTTAGGTGATGGTGACCTTAGTGATCTCTTTGCCGTTCATGTCGAAAACATGAGAAGCACAGGCAAGGCACGGATCAAAAGAATGAACAGTTCTCAGTATCTCGAGAGGAAGCTCGGGATCGGCCATAGGTGTTCCCCTGAGAGCCGACTCATAGGCACCGGCATTCCCGTCTGCATCCCGTGGAGATGCGTTCCAGGTTGAAGGAACGACAATCTGGTAGTCCTCGATCTTGCCGTCCTTGATATGTATCCAGTGCCCGAGCGCACCGCGCGGGGCTTCGGTATAGCCGAAACCTTTTGCCTCTTTCGGCCAGCGGGAAGGGTCCCAGAGCTTCGTATTGGCCGTTTGCAGATCACCGGTTTTGATGTTGTCAACCAGCTGATCGTAGTAATGCATCATGAACCCGGCAGTCTGAAGGCATTCGATACCCCTTGCCGCCGTTCTGCCCAGAGTGGAGAAGAGAGCTTCTGCTCCGACATTAAGCTTTTTGAGAACCATATTGACCGTTTCGGTAATCATTGCATCACCTTTCGCGTACGCCAGAAGTACACGGGCGAGCGGACCGACCTCCATCGGATTGTTTTTCCAGCGAGGGGTTTTCAGCCAGCTGTATTTGTTGTCCGTGTCAAGATACTCGAACGGAGGTTTCGGTCCCGAGTATGCGGGATTTGTCTCGCCCTCCCACGGATGAAGTCCCTTGTCGTCACCGTTGCTGTAAGTATACCAGCTGTGGCTGACCTCTTCGGTGACCTGACTGAGGTCGCGGGGATCGACATCGTGAATGGTCGAAAGGTCCTTGTTGAGGATCGCCCCCCGCGGCCAGAGCAGTGATGCCGCATCATCGATGCTTTTTTCAGGAAAATCACCATAGCAGAGGTAATTGCCCAATCCGCCCCCGTATAGCCAGTCTTTGTAAAAGCCTGCGATCGCGATCAGATCGGGAATATAGACCTGCTCGATAAAGGTCTTCGTATCCTCGATGATCTTCTTGACCATGCTGAGTGTTTCAATATTGATCGCTGTATTTCTGTTAGGATCGATTGCACATGCCATACCGCCGACAAGGTAGTTCGGATGAGGGTTCTTCCCGCCGAAAACAGTATGGATCTTGATAATTTCCTTCTGGAAATCAAGCGCTTCGAGATAATGCGCAACTGCGATAAGATTGACTTCAGGCGGCAGCTTGTATGCCGGATGCCCCCAGTAACCGTTGGAAAAAATCCCCAACTGGCCGCTTTCGACAAAGCCGACCAGCTTCTGCTGCAGGTCCTTGAAGTAGCCGGGCGATGATTTCGGCCAGGGTGAAATACTCTGGGCGATACTGGACGCTGTTTTTGGATCAGCCTTGAGCGCACTCACCACATCCACCCAGTCAAGAGCATGCAGATGGTAAAAATGCACCAGATGGTCCTGCGTTTGCTGGGTTGCATTCATCAGGTTCCGGATGATCCTTGCATTCCTCGGTACTTCCATACCCAGAGCGTCCTCGACACACCTGACAGATGCAAGCGCGTGAACCGTTGTGCAAACACCGCAGATACGCTCGGTGATAGCCCAGGCGTCACGCGGGTCACGGCCCTTGAGAATAATTTCTATGCCGCGCCACATGGTGCCGCTGCTGAAGGCATCCTCAATGACATTGTTTTCTCCAAGTTTTGCTTCTATCCGTAAATGTCCCTCGATTCTGGGAATTGGATCGACAACTATTTTTTTAGCCATGATTTGATTCTCCTGTTACTTATCCCTCGATTTGGTCGTTTTCTTCGCCTGCTTTTTTCTTTCTGACTGCCGTAACAGCAGCATGTGCTGCAGCACCTGCTGCTGCTGCACCGACAGCTATGGCACCAATCTTGTCAGCGTTCATATCGGTGCCAAGGAATGACACATCTGCAAGCCTCGTATAGAACGGTCCGTCGTCCCAGAACCCGGGTGCTGCACAGCCGAAGCAGGGATGCCCTGAACCAATCGGGAAACTGACTCCTTCGTTCCATTCGGTTTTCGAGCATGCGTTGTAGGTTGTCGGCCCTTTACAGCCCATTTTGTAGAGACACCACCCTTTCCTTGTCGCTTCGTCGTCAAAGTCCCTGACAAACATTCCGGCATCGTAAAACGCCCTGCGGTAACACTTGTCGTGAATTCTCGTGCCGTAAAACGCTTTTGGACGTTTCAGACGATCGAGTTCGGGAAGCGTCCCGAATGTATGGTAGTGTGTGATAACACCGCTCATGACCTCGGCTATGGGAGGACAGCCGGGAACATTCACAAGCGGTTTGTCCGTGATAAGCTGAGAGACCGGCACCGCACCGGTAGGATTGGGGTCGGCGTTCTGCACACAGCCATAGGTTGCACAGGCACCCCATGCAATAACGGCTGCGGCATCCGCCGCTGTTTCTTTAAGGATATTCAGGTAGGAGTCGCCGGCAACAAGACAATAGACACCGTCATCTTTCGTCGGGGCGTTTCCTTCACAAGCAAGAATGTATTTGCCTTTGTAATCTTTCATAATCTGCTTGCGAACCTCCTCGAGCTGATGTCCGGCGGCGGCACTCAGAGTTTCATCGTAATCGAGAGAAATCATGTTGAGGACAATATCTGCCATAACGGGGTGAGAAGACCTGATGAATGACTCGGTACAGCAGGTACATTCAAGTCCATGCAGCCAGATCACAGGTGTCCTTGGATTCGTTTCCATAGCATGGATGATCTTCGGCAGCATTGAAGGCGCCAGACCGAGAGACACCGAGGTAAGGCCGCAGAATTTCAAAAAGTCCCGGCGACTCACACCTCGTGACTTGAAGATCTCTGCGTAGGTAGGTTGTTTATCCATTGATTTCTCCTTCTTGTCGGAACGGCACGCGATAAAAACGCCGCGCTCCTGCATGTTGGCGTTACTTCCAGAGAGAGTGCGAAAACAAAAACAGATAAAAGTTAACAATTGTTACAATACATAACAAAGAACTTTTTACACAAAAATATACAAGTAATTTATTTTTCTCGTTAACAGAAGAGAGCTCTTAAAATTTCATAAATTCCCACCCTTTTTTGCCCGAAAGAGACATTTACCGTATTATCCTCACAAATATTTCCCCTGAACCGGACTGCTGAAAGCACAGGCAATCGCGGAGTTCAGCTCAGAAATCCTAAATTGAGCGATTGTCGAACATCCCGACACGTCGGAACACTCAGTTTAGGAGATATAACAGAATAAAAAACATATGTCACCGCATAACGTTTTATCGCCCCGACAAAAAGCTCTGCGGATAAATCTTGATCCATCCATATACGGAAGTTTCGCAGAAATAGGGGCCGGGCAGGAAGTGGCACGGCATTTTTTCCAGGCCGGAGGAGCTGCCGGCACCATTGCACGAACCATGTCGGCCTACGACATGATTATGTCGGACGCCATCTATGGAGAAACAGGGCGCTACGTAAGCGAAGAGCGACTGGCGAGCATGCTGAAAACAGAATGCTCGATCCTGATGCAGCGGCTTGACCTCGAACGGGGAGAAAAGTCCCGATTCTTTACCTATGCAAACACCGTAACCGCCAAAGGATACCACGGCGGAGGCAATTACCACGGCTGGACAGGCATAAAATTTCAGCACCTCCCCGGCGAAGAACCAAGCCAGGTCGTGGTTCATATCAAGCTTCTTGACAATCAGAACCTTTTTCAACAGGAAGCTATCGGAACATTCGGGGTAAACCTGATCCACAGTTGTTATTTCGCAAACGACAGCATGGGCAATTTCGTCCGCTCCCTGATGGAAAACCTGACGAACGAGCGCATACAGATTGACGCGATCAAGGTCACCGGTCCCGCATTCGAACATATGGACGACCGGCTGCTCAGCCTCGAGCTGGTCAGTAACGGCTTTACCGATGTCATCATGTTCAATGCTGAAGGCAATGTAGTCCAGTCTTCCGAAGAATTGTACAAGAAAAACATTGTTACGCTGCGCGGCAGTTTTCGTCCGCCCACCATTCTGAACGTGGAGATGCTCGAAAAAGGTGTGCAGCAGCTCAGGAACAATCTGCCGGGAGACGAGCGTGGCAATGTCGTTACGCTTGCAGAAATCTCCATGAACCGCCTGATTGAACGAGGCGCCATAGACAGTGCCGATTTCCTTGCCCGTATCGATATGCTTTCGTCAATCAGTCAGCCTGTCCTGATATCTCATTTCCAGCATTTCCATACCCTCAGCCATTACCTTTCAGGCATCTGCAGGCGCCGTGTCGCTTTTGCCGCCAGGGTCCATAACCTGCAGGATATTTTCGATGAAGAGAACTACAAGGAACTGGATGGAGGATTCCTGGAAGCTTTCGGAACGATGTTCGGCAAGAACACCCAGATCTATGTGTATCCCGAGAAAGCCGATAACGAAGATACACTGCTTGCATCCGATTCGGTAACGCTTACGGCAGCCGTAAAACCCCTCATGGAATATTTCAAGAACAACAATTTCATCCAGGACATCAGTGACTTCAACCCCAACGTGGCGAATATCTGGTCACGAAAGGTTGTCGAAAAAATCGAGGCGGACGATCCGAGCTGGGAAAACATGGTACCCGGCTCAGTTGCAGAAGCCGTTAAAAAGTCGGATCTTTTCCGCCACGGCTGAGCTTTGCTTTCCCGAATACGACAGTGAAGCGACATCTCTATATCGCATAAGCATCAGCGGAGTGAAAAGAAACAGCACATCAATCCTCTTTCGGGTTCATGTAAAGCGTATTGCTGAGAAATGAACATTTTATTGCTGACCTACCAGGGCGGAATCGCAGGGTCCACACAGTCGATTTTTTTTCTGGCAGACGGCCTTGCCAAACGCGGCCACAACGTCTACGTCGGCTGTATCGAAGGCACCCTTCTCTACAACATGCTCGAAAAATCCCCTGCCGTCAGAATCCATGTTGGAATGAACAGCAAGTTCGACGTCAAGGCTATCGTTCATATCAATCATATCGTTCGCACCAAAAACATCGACATTGTCAATCCCCAGTCGAGTCATGACCGGTATTTGTCAATTTTCAGCAAGATGATTTTCGGTTTCGATGCAAAGATCGTCCATACCAGAAGACAGGTTGGAGAGCACCGGAAAGGGCAAATAAGCCGGCTCTGGATGAAGTACACCGATGGCCTTATTGCAGTCAGCAACGGTGTAAAAAAGAAAATGATGGAATATGGAGTCCCCGAATCGCACATAAAGGTTATCCATAATGGAACACCGAAAGAAAAGTATGCGATCGACTGCAACGAAAAAACCCAGGCGCTCCGGACCCGATACGGTCTCCATCCCGGCGACATCGTCATCGGCTGCGTAGCACGATACAAACGGCAGGAACAACTCGTAAAAGCGCTGTCACATCTTGAACAACAGGTAACGCTTCTTTTTGTCGGCATCAGCGAAAACAATACCCTGAAAGCGCTTTCCGCCAGGACAAACGGCAAACACAGGATCATCTACACCGGCATGATCGAAGCCGAAGAGGTACTCTGTCACTATCCGCTGTTCGACATCAATGTCCTTCCCTCCGTCATGGAAGGTCTTTCCCAGTCATTGCTGGAAGCCATGGCCATGGGCGTGCCGGTACTTGCAACCAAAGCCGCTGGAAATATCGACCTGATACGTGATTCCGAGAACGGGTTGCTTTTTGAGGATAACAATATCGGAGAGCTTGCAGACAAGATCAAACGTCTGCTCAACGACAGCGAACTGAGAAACAGATGTATAGCCAACGGGAAAAAAACAGCTCTTGAGGAGTTCTCGATAGAAAAAACTGTCGAGCGGCATATACAATACTTCAACTCTCTCCTGTGACCTCTACTGTCAACGGCAATAGTCCGGTTCCCCGATAAAAAACATTGATACATTGATCAGGAAACGGGTCTCTACGGAGACTCATCCACTGCTGCTACTGTCAACGATTGTCATTGCAGGTCAGTACAACTGGTTGCCGAAAAGAGTCACCGCGTAGCGGGCGAAATCGGACAGCGACGACTTTCTGGCCCGTATCGATATGCTCTCGTCAATCAGTCTGCCTGTCCTGATATCTCATTTCCAGCATTTCCACACCCTTAGCCATTACCTTTCAGGCACCTGCAAGCACCGTGTCGATTTCGCCGCCAGGGTGCATAACTTGCTGGAAATTTTCGATGAAGAGAACTACAAGGAACTGGATGGAGGATTCCTGGACGCTTTCGGAACGATGTTCGGCAAGAACACCCAGTATCCCGAGAAAGTCGATAACGAGCATACACTGCTTGCATACGACTCAGTAACGCTCACAGCGGTTGTATTAACCCCTCATGGAGAGTATTTCAAGAATAACAATTTCATCCAGGACGTCAGTGACTTCAACCCCAACGTAGCGAATATCTGGCCACGAAAGGTTGTCGAAAAAATCGAAGCAGGGGACCCAAGTTGGAAAAAGGTGGTTCCTTCCCCGTCGCCGAAGTGGACAAAAATTCCGAGCTTTTTCGATCAAGCTGACCTGTTCGGTTCGAGACAAACGTAAATAGCAGCATCTAAAAAAATGTAGGCTTGTATATACCTCAGTTTCACCTTTTTCTTTACCCTTTCCAACCATATTCCTATCAGATTAATCTATGCTTGATCGTTAAACCTATTTAGAGAATCCTAGTCTTTTTGATACTCTAAAAAAGCCTTTTATCAATCATTTAAAAATGCATTTTCCAATTATACATCTTTTTACTCCAAGCTCTTACTTTTTTTATCATTTTTTCTTAAAAAGGATATCAAAATTCAGTTAATCGCCACATTTATCATAAAAAATGTAAAAGTCTAGATTCAGAAAACACAAAAAATGCATTCTCAACAAACACAGCTAACCAAAAAAACAAACCAATAATTATCAAAGAAAAAGACATAACTCTGGAAATCACATTTGAAACATTTCCAATTCGATAAACCCCCCAAAACACCTTGCCTTCATCAACATCCAATCTATTCTCAAAATCAATAAATTCGCGAACAATCTTATTATAATTTGATATATCTAAATCTGACCTTTTTAAAATCAATGAATCATCAAAGTATTTATCTTCGAAAAAAGCTAACGATTGATATTTAATTGGAATTTTTTTTATCTTATCAATATTTGAATTACTAGGAAGTATTTTTAAAAGCAAATCAATACTTACTTTAGGGTAACCATAATACAATTGGTACACGTAGGGCTGTATTTGAGAGACCTTCCTGCCCGTACTTTTATATTCAGAGTAATCATCAAAATCTCTTATAATCATTGGACAACGGATTTGATACACAAAAACACCCAATGCCAGTATAATTGATCCAAAATAAAAACTTTCCCAAGACAATGGCACAGAAAATTCACTTAATAAAGGAATGTAATTCATTTCAACTGACAACTTAAAACAAATAGGCACAATAATGAACCATAACTGACTGGATTTAACAATCTTACTTGAAGCAATTCTTTTTATTGTTGTCCATTCTGGAAACTCCGTGATCCTAATTTTTCTGAAAATTGATTCCACCATAGATCTTCAATCTTTTTATTTACATCTTCTTTATAAAAAGTTATACTGGGATATTTTGACAAAACTCTCAAAAGATTATTTCCTCTTTCAAAAAAAACCTTCCCATATTCACTACTTGATTGTTCAGAAAGACGAACTATTTCATTAACAATTTTTTTTAAACCCTGTTTAATAGATATATCATCAAAAGTAATCGAATTCAAACCATCAAATATCTTTACCAACTTATCTTCTTTAGCATAATAACGGCCCCTCATATAGCAGTCCATTGCACACAAGTATGAAACAATTATAGATACTGTAATTAATTTTGATGCCAAAGCGTCATTTGTTGTTGATTTCCATTTATGACGCAATGATTTATCCATTAACCATTCATATTTTCTCGAAACATATGAAGTATAATAGTTAAATGCAAAAACATGTCTATAAGGCACATTAATATCCGAAGAAAGTGCAGTAAAAACGTCTTGAAAGAAAAACCATTTTTTAAAACAATTCCAATATTCAGTAGGTTTAAGAATTGGATCTTCTTCCAAGGTTTGCCCCAAGAAAGAATCAGAATGGATAAATCTATTTACAATTAGCTCATCAATCTCAAACTCAACATGAGTAGAATCTTTGAAATCATATAACTCTTTAACAATATTTATAAGAACAGATTGATGAACAAAATTACATTTCTCTAATAACCTCATAATAAAAATTTTTATATATGACAAATTTTTTCCCTCCATTGTCTCTTTTATAAAAACACTGTTAAATATATTAGGAAACACTTCATGTTCATAAGCCATTCCCGATAAGTTTCTTTCTAATAACTTTTTCGATTTTTTATCTTCAGTATTTTTTCGACCAACGTTGTACTTAATAGGATTATGATACAATATTAAATCGCGATACAGCACTGAATCCCAAAATGTATGTGACTCGTAAATTTTATTAAAATATTCAAAAGCATTTAGCCTCGCATCATTAACTGTTTTTTTATCCAAATCTTTTTCTCTTTCATTAAAATCCACACCTTTTTTTTGAATTGTAGTATAAACGTCTCTCATAAACACATTCATATACCTAAGCATTGTACGTCTATTGCCTCTAAAAAGTGCAGAAATCAATGGAAAACCTTCTTTGTCTCGCTCATCAAAACGATTATTCCTGTTTATAGACTTTTCTGTTAAAACAGCATGAAAAAAATACGAACAAAAATTAACAAAACAATTTCCCATCATTTCATAATATTCGTTTTGAGCTGAGTGCACTATTCTCTGGTTAAATATTTCGCATGGCGTAACCTTAACAACACCCATATTGAAAACATCACCCCATAAACCACCAGGAAACAAAACTGGCTCTAGGCGCCTATATATTGTTTCTTCTCTCATAACAAGAAGATAAGCTGCTCTTATTTGAGGAGTATGATCAAGAAAGAGCAGCTGAATTAAATCATATATTAATTCAGAAACAACTCTCTCCATTTTATCATTTTGATGATGTGGATCTAGACCATCAAGTATAATCCAAAATCTATATGGGTTCTCTAAATTCCCCATTGCCTTTATAGTTTCAACAATAGCATTGTTAGATATTGAATCTGTTGAATCTTTTGTTATAGCCTCATCAAAAAACGATAAACTTTTATCATCGATCTTGAGATCGAGAATTTCCGCTACACTTCTTTTTATCTTTTGTTTTTCATCTTCACTAAGTGATTTTTTTATTTTTTTAAGTAATTTATCGAAGTCTTTCCTCAAACACTCATCATACTTATTGTCTTTTATAAAGTCTTCAATCTTCTCGATTATTTCATCAGCCGGTCTTAACCCATTAAACTCCAAGACACATGCCTTAATTTCATCTCTACTAAAAACATTTTTATATACAAACATTTTTTTAAAGTCACTGGGCAAAAGTTCATTTAAATCTTTTTCAACAACTATAAATACACTATTATAAAAATATTTATTTGAAAGAATTCTCGCAACTTTTGCAAATATTTTTTCTTCGATATATTTTTTTCTTTCCTCATTTGAACTATCATCTTTTAGCATACCTTGATAAGGCTTCCAAAAGTCAGCTCTAGACAATGCCAGCCTAATTGGCACTAATCTTATATCCCACATTTCATCCTGTTTATTAGACAAAATGTAATTTATAAACGCTGACTTTCCCTCGCCAGCTTTACCGCGCAATAGAAACCTCGAATTTCTAATACTACCGTTACTCCAAGCTCTAGATGAAGCTTTATATATATTAGAAATAAAATTTTCGATACAAGCATTTGAAGAGTTTGGTAGATACAATATATCTTCATTATAACCATTAGCACATCGAATGCATTGCTTCTTAACTTCGTAATTTGTAGACCAACATCCTTTCGTTTTTAGCCATACCTTAACATCAGCACATCGATCTGTTTGCATTGGAATAATGTAACACTCTTCGTACCACGTATAATTTATCGGTGTTGCTGTTTTATATGTTAATTGCTCATTGATCTTTTTTATCCATCCACTTATCATCGGATGAACATCTAGGTCTCTTTTTTCTAATGACTCTGTATTGATTATTTTTGAAATCTGCTTAAATGAAATCAATGGATCGGCCTTATCAAAATATCCTCCATTATTTTCCAAAATTTCATTAACAAATACTCCCATATATTTTTCAAGAATACTTATAACCAGATGCTTCATTTTTGCTTTTCTTTTCAATCTTATCCCCCCCCAAATCTTTAGTCATTTATATAAAACTATATAGCAATAAATCTTTCAAAAATATATCATCAAGTAAACATGCTATTTCATTCACTTATCTCACTCAGCATTAACATCAATTAATTTATATTCATAAAAAATCATTATAGCACATTCTAATAACATTTCTCATAAAATATATATTAAAAAAACAGTATATGACTTACCCTTAAGGACATCTCTATTTATTTTTGAGCAATATATCTTTCAAAATAAAATTCGTTATCGGTGATAAGAAACAGGAGAAAGTTGTATTTTGTGGCAAATTCTTCAATTTGACTAGCTGTCATGAAAAACATCAACCCATTCGGCTTCTTTGACGAACTCTTTCTCAATGAAAAACTAACAAAGCTCAAAGATTCCCTGAAAAAATCATGAGCATATCGACTGGAAGATATTTGCTCCGATTCTCGATGTGGTCCTCAATAAACCCAAGAACATCAATAATGTCGGCAGCCCCCCGTTTGGTCGGCTGATAATGTTCAAAATCATGATTCTCCAAGGCCTTTACAATCTGTCAGATAACCAGATGGAGTACCAGATCACCGATCGTCGCAGTTTCACGCGGTTTCTTGGGCTAAAAGTCAGCGATAAAGTGTAGCCAGATGCTATGACGATCTGGAAGTTCCGTGAAATGCCTATTCAGGAAGAGATAAACGAAACCCAGTTTTTCCGCCTCAATCAAGCTCTTGACAACCAGTGCATATGCTGTCATTTATGCCACGACTCAGGATTCACAGGCAATTGAAACCCTGATCGATAAAGATGATGTTGGCGAGAAGAGCTCTATGCCGACAGTGCTTATATCGGTTAGGATGTAAGTCTTGCCTGATGAAGCATCACGTCTATGGTTCAGGAAAAAGCAACAACAGGAATGTCACTGACAAAAAACCAGAAAGCCTCGAACGAACCGAAATCAAAGAACAGAGCCAGAAAAAAGCACGTGTGTTATTAGGGCTTTTATCGCAATACCACGAAAATAATGTGCTATGATGTCCGCTTTGGGTTTTCCAGAGCGGCAGCAAAGATTGGCCTTACCAATCCAACCAAAACATGATGAGGCGCATACAGTTGAAAAAACGTGCCCACAATATCTTTCTCGTGGAATAAGTACGTTCGTTCTCTTCTCTTCTTCAAGTTCATGGAGTTTTACAGCTCACAATGTGCCAAAGAACAGAGTTTTCAGGCTCAGCTAATGATATATCAGAATTCAATTAATAGAGGTTGCCGAAATTATTGCGCATACATCAAACGCGACCGTCTGCTACCTTTAATCAATTGAGAAAATAGGCTACACGTATGTTATAAACACTTGATCTGTGGCCCGCGCTTATGGGAGAAGAACTGGCGGAATGACGATCACCTCGCTATATGCTCATCAATGGCAGGAGAAAAGGGGTAAATCAGTAGTGTCCGGTAAAAAATAAAAAAGGTCTGAAAACTCTTGAGAAACGGTGATATTAAAAGTGACCAAACCTTTTCTATCAGCTGTATTCAAA
>JANQMO010000017.1 GCA_028280025.1 Chlorobium sp.
TTTGAATACAGCTGATAGAAAAGGTTTGGTCACTTTTAATATCACCGTTTCTCAAGAGTTTTCAGACCTTTTTTATTTTTTACCGGACACTACTGACTAAAAACACAATTTCAGGTATGGCAAAAAGTGTTTATGGGGTATATTATTTGCAGTAAGAAATATAATCTGTATTACAGGTAATAATTAATGTTATACAAGAAAGATTAACTATGCCAAGTAAGCCTAAGAAAAAGTGTTTTGTTATTACACCCATAGGCACTCCTGAATCAGCTGTGCGAAGAGCTGCACAGGGACTGCTTGATGCTGCAATAAAACCGGTTCTTAAAGAAAAAGGATACGATGTCTATGTTGCGCACGAAATATCTTCTCCTGGATCGATTACTAAGCAAGTCCTCCAGCACCTTCTTGAAGATGAATTGGTTTTGGCAAATTTGACTGGCTTAAATCCCAACGTAATGTATGAACTAGCCGTTAGACACGCAAAGCGTTTACCGGTTGTAAGCCTTGCTGAGGATGGCACAGATTTGCCTTTTGATATATCAGATGAACGAACATTGTTTTACCGGAATGATATGAGTGGGGTTGAAGCTCTTAAACCTAGCTTGGAACTGGTAGTTGACGCTGCCACAAAAGAGAAACATCCTGATAATCCAATATACAGAGCTACAAGGTCAATGCTTATTCGAGAATCTAGTGATACCATAGATACTGATCGCTATATCCTTGATAGACTTGATACTATGGAATCAATGTTATCGCGCTTGTCACGGCAACATGAGACATCTACATCTAAGATTGACCTAAAAGAGAGTACTGGACTACAAGTAAAAGTAAAAGGAGAAGATAAAGCTATCAAGGAGTTCATTCAATCTCTGGAGCGTTCAGAGATTGTTGACTCCGTAATTAAAAGCCCTGATAATTCTAGTGATCTTACTGAGATGTATGTTATTCCAAACAAAGCTTCAATCCCATTTGCATTTGTCAGAATAAAGGGAAGGAGAACTAATGTAGATATTGTGGATATAAACAAAATAAGAGTTGAAAGACCTACTGACATTATTGAGCTGATCGATTAACCTAGAAATCAGCTACGGGGAATGGTTATCATTTTCTGTTCTGGACATACCAGCGCAGCTTTTCCCTGAAGTGCTTCATGAAAATGGCAATTAATGTATCGGTGTGAAAATTCGTGGAAGTGAAAACGCTTCTGATATTCAGTCTTTGCCTCCCAGGAAATCTGCTGCTGCAGCCTATAGATTCTGTGCTGATTCATCAGAACCAGTTGATGAACACCTAGATATCCCTGTCCACATGATACCTCACCCGGTAGACACCTACGCCGTTAAGGTTAATGGAGATAGTATGAAGGGAGACAATATTGAGGAAGGAGATATACTGATCGTTGACTGTGCCTTGGAGCCGCAACACAACAACATCGTCATCGCATCAGTAGACAATGAGCAAACAGTCAAACGCTTGTCGATCGAAAAAGGAAAAGTAACGCTGCACCCAAGCAACAGTCATTATGAGCCGATAGAGATCTCTGAACATATGAAGCTTGATGTTCAGGGAGTCGTGACCTGGGTGATTCGGAGAACGGGGTGAGAAGCTATAAAACTACAACTGTGTCAATTCAAACAATATGCCTGACTCCTCATCACCAGCCCAGAGGTTCTTTGACGACCATGTTATACCGAACTATAACGAATGGTTAGCTCGACCAACTGACCTTCGTTTCGCAATGAATGTGACTCTGTCTCTTTATCATATGACTGATCACTTTTGGCATGCGTTCAATGAGACTGAACCCTCCCGTGTTTTTGATGCGAAAGAATTTAAGGGCTTCCGAGATAAACTCAAGGAACATAACAGTGAGTATGCATGGATCCGTGACATCGCCGATGCACATAAACACATGAAATTAACCATGGGAATAGACAAAAGAACAGTTAAACTATCTGAGCAAACAAAAATTAGCTCGACTGGTTTCGGAGAGGGCGCTTATAGAACTGGCCCATTTGGAGGCGGGCCATCAATCGTAGTTGAGCTTAATGACGGCTCGAAAAGACATCTGAGTTTTTCACTTAAACAGGTTAAGGAGCTTTGGGATTCGATGCTTCCTTAGTATCTCCTGCACTCAACCGGGTATAATCCAATCCCCCCTTCCAACAACCCCCAAACACAGAAGCCCGGACGGGGCCGGGCTTGCAGTTCAGGAGACAGGGGGTTGTGACGTGTGTGATTCAGAGGAGGGGAAAGGGTTAAATCTCAAAAAAGAGGAAAAGTAAAATCAATCACTTTCATCGGTTTTATTAATCAGTAATTTGATCTTCCACTGGAACTCTTGAATAATAATGTGAAATTTTTTCTCTAAGTTCTGACCTTGTTTCAACAGTTAATTGAAGTGTTTTTGTTTCGATTGGTGCATTTGTGGCCGATTGCATTCTTTTGCAGTTAAGCTTATACTGATTTTTAAAATCAATCATGTAATAATTTGTTTCAATATTATCTTTATTTTTAAAGTTAAGTGTATACTTCTTTAAAAGTGTATGCTGATCAAACACAAAAAAGTCTTTCAAAGCGAAACTCTCTTCCTCTTCGAGTCGTCTTTCCCTTTCCTCATCAGGCATATTCTCCCAAGCTTCCGGTCCCAATGCCTGCTCCGATGACATTATGCGGTTTATTCTGGTCATATCTTCAACAAAAAAAGGATTTAAAAAGAATTTTGGGCGAATTTTAAGCAATGGAGAAAGTGTGATAACGTTATCACCTATTGAACAACATGGGGACAAGACAACACAATAATCTGGTTGCTCTATTTCAATGCTAAAATTTTTAGTCTGTACTGCATCTGTTAAATTCGGTGCAGCGAATACAAAGCCCGTCAAAATATCACCAAACCTTAAGTCTTTATCAATCTCTTCTTGATAAAACATTACAATCATATTTCATTCAGCATAGAACTCATCTACATCATGATAACCCTTTGGAGTTGATTTTATTTTATGAGATAAAAAATCTTTGTTTATTTTCACCTCACTAACTCCAAGAAATTTACCATCATAACTCAATTTTACTTTGATCTCATAATGATCAAAAGGATAAATCAAATACTTACCATCTTCTTGATCATGTGATCCTGTAACTTGATTTTTTGTTTCAAAAAAATCATTATTCGATAATTCTTCTATATGCACGGCTTTATTTATTTGAAGTTCTCATATATTCTTTTACAGGTTCTTTAATAGTCTTTAAATATTCATCAGAAATTATATCGTGAAGCTTATCAGTAACTTCCATACATTTATCAGAATCTATATTTTCAGCAAAACCATCAAAATCGAGCTTAAGCCTATACTCCTCGTCGCTCAATCGCATAAGTGACTCTTCGTATCTAATTTTATATTCATCAATTTTAGTGATCGTTCTAAAGACCATTTCATCTGACAATGAAACATCAAATCGCTTCAACGGAAACACAGAATTATAATAACGCTCAAAAGTCTCATTATCTTTTGAAGGCAATGGGCACTCATCAATATATCTAAGCCCAACTCTAACTATAATCGGCACTTTCGCTATTTCAAGAAAATTAGATATAACATATTCTATTATATCCCTAAACTTATCTCCGCCTTCATTTTTATATGTTTTATGATGTTCAGATGTTATATCCAGTGAATCAGTTAAAACATTTAGCCGATAACCTTTACTTGACTTAAACTGCCATATCTTTCTACTTTTATTTTCATCATGATCTTCTTGAATCTGTGACTTTATAACTTCAGGGCCTACATCTGCAAACACAATTTGCTTTCTATAAATTAAACTTGATTCAGGAAATTCCTTCATTATCTTTAATTGAAAATCGCCGACTTTGCTTTCAAGAAAAAACAAGTTAGGAAATCGAATCTGAAATATCACTTGTTTTACGGTTGGGTTAGGAAAAACCTCATTGATAGTCATTTGACTTACCTCTTTTAACGTATTGCTTTTTACTTAGGCACTTAATTTAGCAAATACTCAAATATTTTCACAATAATACCATTATATATTAAACTCATTCCCTACCTCAAACCGTCAGATGCCTAAAACCCGGTGCTTAACCGGGCTTTTCACCTACCAAACGGAAAGGGGGACGTAGGGGAAAGGGGTTAAGTAGGCCGGGGGAATTGCACCCCCAGCCCCTTGCAGGTAGGGTCGAGAACTGGCGCGCCAAGCATACAGGGTACGGTGGTTATTCCAGCACTTTCGCACTGGCCCTCAGTCCGTCTCCCATACCCACGTTTCCAGTTCCCGCCTCGCCAAACCCGTCGTGCCGTTTTCCGGCAACGGGCTTTCCTGATAGCTTCATCTCAAGGGTTATGTGACTGGTCGTACTGGTCGTGCTTTCAGCTCCTCGGTGCAACCCGATACCCGTTGAACAAACGGAGCTCGCAAAAGGGGGACGCAAAAGAAAAGGGGGACGTAGTTCCGGAAAAGGGGGACGAAAAGGGGGACGTAGTTCCGTAACCACAATAACTCACCGATGCATCAGCAAAAGATAATGATGTCACTCCTTCTTTAGCATATAACTTACTGCATTGGTCGTCACTCCCAGTTGCCTTCCGGTTTCTGTCAACGATAAACCGTATTCGTACACACCCTTTCTGGCGAGCTCTTTTCTCATAGAAGGCAGTGAACCGCTCCTGCTGCCAGACCGCAAAAAGATAACCGTGATTCCTGCTGACTCGCAAGCCTGTTTTATTGCTTCGCCAAACTGTTCCAACCGTTCAGACTCAGGCAGCAGAACATCCTGTCTCTCTTCGGCTTGTTTCAGCACATCCCTGACAAAGTCATCGCCACCGAGAATCCTCTCATCCGAAAGCGCTTTCTCTCCCCGTTTCCGCATCGAACATACTCTTGACCAACCGCCCTGTGACCGCACCAGCCCTCCACCGGACAATTCCTTTTCCCGGTCAACGTTCATCTCTTCTTCGAGATATTCAAGATATGCCTTTCTTGCCCTCCCTGCCCTGCCTCCGAAAAAATGTAACACATAGTCACTCTCCATCCATTCATAGCTGACCTTTCCCATCAACACCGCATGCCCTGCCCAGGAATAAGACGCAAGCTGCTGAAAAGTATCGACAAGTCCTGCGCGCAACGGATTAAGATGGATATAGGCTACCAGTTTGTCGAAATAGGCATCTTCTTCACATATGATCGATTTATACCGGTTTTGAAACAGATGGCCAACCCGCCTGTGTCTGCGATTAAAGTATTGTGCATATCCCGACAACAGACGACGCATATAGGAAGACAAACCCTCCGGCCCGCTTTTCAGCAAAATATGGGCATGGTTGTTCATCAGGGCAAACGCATAGATACCGGTACCCGACTGCTGCGCCAGATTACCCATACGCTTTAGAAACTCGCTTCTGTCCGCATCGTCGTGAACAATACTCCCCCTCTCGATCCCCCGAACCATCACATGATGCAAGGTTCCCGGTGCATCCAATCTCGGTCCTCGTGGCATAACATTTTCTGATAAGGGCTTGTTCGGCATTCTTTGTTTAGTTGAATATACACATTCATCTCGACTTATTTCACTTACGGAACAACGTCCCCTAATGTTGGATACGTAAAATTCCGGTAAATGGGCGGAAGGGCGGGAACACAAAAAAAGCTGCTATTTGACCCCGGAAGCCCTCTTATCCCAGCAATCTCACAATGAAGCGATTTTCCTAGATAATCTCACAATATAATTTGGAAATTTCAGACTGATTTGTCACGCCTTTTCACCAGAATAGAAGCAGGGAAACAGCACGCGACATATACGTCATAATGTTGTTTTTTAAGCAATAATCATTTTTGGCATGATCTTTGCTTAATTAAAAAGCATAATTAACCTCACGCCCGTGGGGTTTCGGGTGGGAGTAATGGGGGACTCCTGCCCATGTAAAAAGCGGCTCAGTTTGGCCGCTTTTTCATTTTTTTGATCCGCAGTGAATAGTCTTTGGTGGCCCATCACCGAGTCGGCCACTGAGTATGGGGATGCGGACGTGTCCCTGATCAACCAGCCATTTCTTTTGAGCAGAATTCTGTTTGTGCAAATACTTGCCGTAGAAGCGGAGCAGACAAAAATAATTTACGGTAATACTCATGAACTTGCAGTGCTTCAAGCGCCACGGCCCCCTATTCACTGTTTTTTTTCACAACCTCTTTTACGTCAAACAATATTTTGTTAAGTTATCAACATTTTAAACACCTATACCCTCACAAAATATACTTTACACCTCTTCAGTTCTTAGCCGATATGAGCCGTTTTATGGCTGTTTTCGCCGTCTTTGCAGTACTTTTGTGGCTCGCGGATAGGAAGAGAAAAAAAGAAGAATCTTCAATCCGCATCTCTTGACACATGAACATCAAATCATTCCTGTTCAATGGATTTCAGATCGACATCCATGCAGAAAAGCTAACAGAGAAAATGGTGAGAGTAACCATTTATATAAACGGGGACAAAGTCAGTAATTCCGATATAGACATCCCTGAAGCTGAACTGGAAGAAACAGCGGAAAGAATTGAACAGTTGCTGAAGAAAAACCTTTCACCGTAAGGAAACAATCATCTCTTGCCGGTTAAAAACAAAAGGAGAGTTACAATGAAAGCATTGGACAATCTTGAATCATTGATCGCTCAATCCCCGGAGTTGCAGCAAACTTCTAAAGAACAGTTTCTTAAAAAGGTAAGAGAGGCCAGATCGCCGCTTGAAAAGGACAACTGGATCTACAGGATCGTTGTTGCTTCTTTAGGGCTTGCGATACTGACTTGTCTGGCATTTTCGTTTATTATCTCGCTAAAAAGCACAGATCCGAATGCATCTATCGAAATGCCTGAGATATTCATGGCTATCGGGTCAGCTGCCGTCGGTGCTCTGGCAGGGTTACTCGCGCCCAGCCCTGGTCGAGGTGGAGGGGAATAAGATCAGTGTTTCTGCTTTTCCAGTTCCTTTAAGGTTTCAAGAAGATTCTTAAGGTGCTGTTCAAGCTCCGTTATGCGTCCTATTCTGCAGGAATATTCCAGATTCTCTGCGGCCTGGCGGACGGACTCGGCACCGAACATGCTCACAGTTCCTTTGATTTTATGAGCATGTTCTCTTAGTGCATCGAGGTCTTGCTGTTCGAGAGCCTTTTGCATGAGCTCGGCAAGAACGCTCGTTTCTTCAACAAATTGACAGAACAGGGTTCTTAGGCTCTCTTCTGTTTTTCCCAATGCTTCTGCAGATGCGTTGAAGTCTATAATAGCGGTTGTTTGCTGCTGCCGCACAATCGCGCTTGTCGGAGACGATGCAAGCAGCATCTCTATTGCGTTAATAAGAATTTTCGGATTATCGGTTTTTAGTTTGAAATCATTCATGCCGGCTTCCCTGGCAGCCGCTTCCTCTTCTGCAGAACCGCTCAGACCGATGATCGGAAGCGCCCTAAGGTGAGGATTAGTGCTGTTGCGAAGGCGTCTGGTCAGTTCAAGACCATCCATGTCGGGCATATGAATATCAGTAATCAGCAGGTCAAACGGTTCCTTGTTGAGCATTTCCCATCCCTCCTCGCCATTGACTGCAGTTGCAGGATAGTGCCCGGTATCGCTAAGGAGCATAGCCAAGAGGGAGCGGTTCAGAGCAGAATCGTCGACAAGCAGAATACGGACTGTTGCAATAAAATTTTCATCTTTTCCGACACTCATACCCTGTTGGAGTACAGAACGCAAGGCATTGATCAGCTCGGACTGGCTGCAAGGTTTTGAAATCAGGGCCTGCATCCCGATTTTTTCCGACATCGGTCTTGCGATATATGCTGGCTCTGCAGTATAGGCTGCAATCGGGATATTTGATGCCTCGGAACCAAATTCTCCTTGACGAAGTTTTTCTGTTACTTCATAGCCATTTATGCCAGGCATAACGATATCCATAATGATCAGATCATAACGGTTTTTTGCTGCAAGTTCCAGAGCTTCACGACCGCTTGCTGCTTCATCGATTTCAACACCCATGGGAAGCAGAAACTGCTGAATTACCGAGCGCTGGCTTTGTTCGTCATCGACGAGAAGAATTCGCTTACCTTCGAAATCAGGGCGCGCGGTCTCAACAACCTTTGCGTTGTACTGCTTAAACTTTTCCTTATCCACGACAGGAAAGGTCATGGTGAACTCGGTAAAGCTGCCTTTGACGGAGCGACAAGTAATATCCCCTCCGAATGACTGCATAATGCGCTTGCAGTATGCCAGTCCGAGACCCGTACCTCCTTTTTTACCTCTGGTGTGAAAACTGTCGAAAATATGAGGCAGGTCCTCTGGAGAGATACCAGGGCCTGTATCACGGAATACAATGGTGTTTAAGGTGGTTCCCCTTTCAAGCCTGATGCTGATTTTGCTGTCTGAATGGCTTTTAATGTAATAGAGTGCATTTTTCAGCAGGTTGAACAGGACAAAAATGAAGAGGGTTTCGCTGACATTAAAAATAAACGTTTGCCGGGCATCCAGGCTCACCAGTTTCCGTTCTTCCTCTGAATCGTATCCGTATTCTTCCATAGCCTTACGGGTGATACGTGCCGCAGAAAGATAGGTAAAGCTTTCTGCATCAATAGGGCTTTCCCTGATTTCACCCAGAATCATATCGATAACCTGAGTTCCCCGTTTTACAGCCATCTGCCCATGAGCCATGCGATGGTATATCTGGTGCAGGGTTTGCCTGTCAATCGTTATCGAAGAGGTTTTGCGATGTAACGCCGGCAGGAGCCTCTGAATACTGTTCAGGCAATGGCGGACCTGTCCAAGCGGGTTGCGCATTTCATGCGCAATGCTACCGGCAAGGGACTGAAGCAGTCTGTTGCGTTCCTGGGCCATTGCACCTTGTTTTGTGGTATAATTGAGTACCAGGCCAAGGAGAATGGCGATTGGAATGGAGATAAAGTATTCAATGACTTCCGTTGTAAGGACAAAATGATTGCCTGTCACATACGTATAGGCTGCCACCGCGCTCAAAAGACCGGTACCAAGCAGCACTGACATAAGAATTAAATTCGGGATAAAGATAATGAATACGAACAGCATGACCGTTTCAGCCACAAGCCAGAGGCCCGACATGCCGTTCATCAGCATGAGGAAGGTAAAAATAAACGGAAAAGTAAACGTCAGCCAGAAGTACCAGTAGACATTCACCCATGGCTTGAAGACATCCGGGTAACGTTTGAAGAAGAGGAGAGGAATGAACGTGATCGGCGATGCCATGCGCAGTTCCAGTGATTCATATGGCTGAGGCAGAATAATGGTACACAAAACGTAGTACAGAGGATGGCCCCATAACGCAATGTAGCGAATCAGGTCCATCGTCAGGTGGTTCTGCTCGAAGTCTTTCCGTAGAAAGCCCGGCACCTGCTTCAGAAACGAAGTGATATGTTTGTATACTGGGGGCATGTTCTACTTTGCCTGAAAAATACAAAATTTGTATTGTTTGTAGATTTCTTCCTGTCTGCTCAATAATGCACCTGAATGAAGAGTTTCCTGTATTTCCAACCCGTAATGTTCCGAAATAACAGCGATGTCATTATATCCGTTAATGAAGGGCTCTCCCATTCTGCGGATATTTGTAATGAATCCTTCGATTTCCTCGATGCCCGTCGCCGAATTCACCAGATCTTCCGTGACATAATCCATCCAGAAACAGGAACCGGGAAGCATGAGTGCTCTGATTGCAGAAAAAATATGGTCAATCTTGTCGTTCTCGAAATACATTGATCCTCCTTCCCAGATAAAAAAAGTCGGGAGTCCCTGATTATAGGAGTCACTTTCCTGTAACACCCTGTCGATATGATGGCACTCAAGATCGATATCGATGTTGTGTATGTTTGGCCTTCTGCTAAAATCAAAAAAATGCTTGCGCTCGTTAAGCATGACCGGTAAATCGAGATCAAAGACAGTAGCGTTGTCAATCTCCAGGCGCCAGAACCTGCTATCGTATCCTGCACCGATGTTAATAACGTTGAATTCCGGTACTGTTTTTGAAAATGCGGTCAATGCCTTGTCCAGATGCAATGTTCTTGCCACAATCATGTTCTGGAGCTGAGGTGTCGCTATGCTGAAACGTCGAGCCAGTGTGATGCCGTGTTTGCCCGCAAGCATGATCGCGTAGGGGTCTTCAAACCTTCGTTGTCCGGCAGGTTTTTCCTGCTCCATCGCACGCAGCCCGACAATGAGTTTTGCCGTCGTCTGGGTTTTATGCAGGTAGAGCAGGTCGATTTTGTCCGGATCAAAGGCATGACGCTTCAACCCGTTCAGGTCTTGTACCCAGTAGGTAAAATCTGCTGTCGCTACAAGTTTCTGATCGTTGTACATCTTTATGGTGACGGTGGTGACAAGCTTGTTGCTGCTGGCAAACCGCTTTGCCAGCTGTACCCACTTGCCTGGATCAATATGCGCTTTGCACGTCAGGTTATTACAGCTCGGACTAAGCCATTTAATGGTTGATTTGGCGCCCCACATGTACCCTGCGTTGTTGTCGACCGCCGGCCAGAATCCGATGATCGGCACTTTGTGAAACAGGGATGCCAGAGCAAGACCTCCGGTGTATTCAGCAGCAAGCAGCATCAGGGGACCCTGGTGAGTGATATACTGGTTTGAGGAACTCGTGTTCAGCGGCAGCCTGGTTTCTGCATACCCCCTTTCGACTGCAGTGATATTCCAGTCAATAAAGCCGAGTGCCGGGACTGATTCATGGAATGACTTTGTCAATGCCGGCAGGTTGAATCGCTGCTGCCTGTCCTGTTCCCAGGCATCGATTGAATGAAGAAAAAATGGCATATTTTAGGGGGTCATGATGAATTACTACTAACTACTGAAAAGAAAACAGGATAAAACACTGCTTCCGCGATGCACGACTCAATTCAGAGATTTCAGGGGAATCGGTAATAATGTACTGCATAGGGGACGTGTATGGGGAGGTAACTACAATTATTTTCAAAAGCTAATGAACTTTTGCACAAAATGGAAGCCGTCTTTCTCAGGAATTTTAAAAACAACGCCATTCAGAATGTGAACGAACAGTCTGTCCCCTTTCCCCTTTGCTCGCATCGATTTTTTGGACTACGTCCTGTCCTTTCTGAAAATGACGAAATTTTAGAGGACTTGGCGCTGTCAATATAACGCATAATGAATAATGTATACCTGCCGACTCAACAGTTGTATAGTATTCATCTCGATAATTTGGCAATTTTGCATTGAAGAATGTAAATTACATTGTTTTATCCCTCGTCCCCCAAGCCAAAGTCACATATCATGGAAATATGCCTGATAAACCATACAGTTCTTGCTGAAGCAGGCTTGCTTTTTTTGCTGTATGCAGCCATAGGAATCATCTACTGGACCACAAAGAAAAAATAAGAACTGCTATACCATTCACCGTGATTATCCTCGCCCCCCTCACGATACCATACAAGAAAGCGTCATCATGAAAATTGCCATTCAACCCCGAAAACCTTTTCGACCGGCCAGGGGCGTTCAATGAGGAATAGGCCTCGACGACTATCGAAGCGGTCAAGGATATGAACGTTCTGTCCGAAAAACCGATATATCGTGAACTGCCGTGAGGATGACAGATCGTGTGAAACCTTTAGCGCTCAGCTTTCGCGGGCCGGGACCCAGTAGACTTCATTGTCCGGCAGGGTAACCGTTTTGAATCTTCCGGACTCCAGCAGCTGCTCGATGATGCGCCCCACCCGGCCGGGCTCGTCGGGAAGAAGCTCGTCGAGCGCATGACGCAGCTCGTGCTCCTGCAGAGGATGACGCCTTGTAATGGATGCGACCGTTTCGATAATATCGCCCGGGTCTCTCAAACTCATGCTCCCTTTGGCGGGATGCACTACTTTCGCCACCCGCGAAAGAACAAGACGCGCCCTCGCAACCGCTTCGTCTGAAGGCAGTCGCACGTCAGCGTCGCCTGAAGGGCGGGTCGGGAGCACCAGATGCACGGTATCAGGCCGGATTTTTTCAAGCGCTCCCGCGATATCCTGCAGGGCTTCGACAGAATCGTTCAAACCATCGATCAGCATCACCTCTATCCATAACTTTCCTCGATAGACGTTGCGGAATTCGACGAGCCCCTCGACATGGCGTTCATAGCTGAATCCCGCAGCGGGACGGTCGATCCGCATGAAAAGCTCAGGAGAACCCGCATTGAGCGAAGGCAGGACTGCATCGGCATGGAGCAGTTCCTGCCGGACCTCTTCAACCGAGAGCAGTGACCCGTTGGTGATGACCGCAACAGGAATGTCGGTAATCTTTTTTGTTTCGCCGATCAGCCACCCGAGGCCTTTGTAAAGTGTCGTCTCCCCGGACCCCACAAAGGTAATCCAGTCAATTGCATGGGGATTTCCGATTGCCTGCCTGATCTCTTCAAGTATCTCTTCACGCGGAAAAAACTCCCGCCGTTCGGTCACACATTCCCGTGTCCTCCCCAACTGGCAATACAAACAGTTCCAGGTACAGCTTTTCGGCGGCAGCACGTCAACACCGAGCGACTGACCAAGACGCCTGGAAGATACCGGACCGAAAACATGTTTCATAAAGAGGGGTACTGTTGAGTTGTTGGGTGAGCTTCGCTCAGTGACAAGTAACAAGTGACCAGAATAGATCATACCTAAATTGAGCGATTGTCGAGCATACCGCAGATGCAAGGCACAGAACACGAAGCTGTATAAGGAATACCGCGAGTGTTCTGTAACGCCGCAGTTCCTGTATGCCCGGCACGTATCCAGTCAGTCGGCACCGGAGGCCGCCAGCACCTCCCCAATCTTCACCTTGCTTTCCGCTTCGAACTCATCCTGCGATATCAATGGCAGCAGGATGCTGGCCACGCCGAATGCAGCAATTTCAAGACCGAATATTGTCGCGTACGACCACATGTAGTTATTCGAAAACGCGTACACAACGTCCCGAATGATCCCGGCCCCGAAATGCCCTATGAACATGGCGAGGCTCTGTGCCGTTCCCCACAAGCCGATATAGACCCCGCTCCGTCCGGCAGTCATTGTCATCATCATCGTAATGTTCGATACACTTGCGGCGCCGAGCCCGATTCCTGCCACAATAAGACCGGCTCGAAGAATGGTCTCATCCAGGGCAAAACCGGAAACGATAATGATTGAAAATCCTGCCATGCCAAACAGGTTACCGATCAACGCACCTCTTTTTTTGCCGATCCGGTTGAGAAGAAAACCGACAAGCAGCATGAAAACAAGCTGCATTCCTCCCATTGTAGGCCTGAACAGTTTGGTGGTCTCCCCTACAGGCATACCGAAAACATCCGCCCCGAAAGGCTCCATCACAATTTCACAGGAAAAAAGCGCAAGTATTGCAACAAAAATATAGAGCGCGAACAGCAACGTTTTCGGCGATGACGACAGCAGTTTGATCGACTGTGCGAACGTGAGGCTCTCCTCCTTCTGCTCCCTTTTTGCCTCCACATAACGCTCTTCGACACCTGTAAAGGCCAACAACGCAACACCAAGCGCAATAAGTCCCCCGACAAAAGCGACATTCATCAGGCGTTCGGGCGAGTATACATCGAGATACGATCCTACGATACGCGCGGACACGATTGTCGTCAGAACCATCAGTGTCCAGCTTGCCGACGTTACTTTACCGATATGCTTGTCCCCTACATAGTCCGCAAGCAGCGCATAGTAGGCGGTGGTGGCAACCTGGAGACCGAAACCGAACACCAGGAATATAATGACCAGTTTCAGCAACCCGATATCCCTGACCATGGCAGGAAGCAGTTCGGCAAAACCCACTCCGGCAATGGTCACCTCGTAAGCCGCCACAGGGGAAAGCATGAAAGAAAAAACACAGCTCAAAAGACCGAGAAGAATATACGGGGAACGCCTGTACCCGAAAATATGGGACCTGTCAGACATGTTCCCTGCCCAGACTTTTACACCAAACACGGCAAGCAGTTCCTTGAGGCTGATAAGCCCGAACACGATTGCCGATGAAATGCCGAGATCGGATGTCATGACACGGTTCAAGGTATCGTGAAGAAACCCCAGCATGATACCGAATCCCATCTGAAAAAACGCAAGACGAACCAGATTGAACTGCCTCATATACCCTATACTATTTTGTCTGACTCGGGACAATCCCTACTGAAAAACGGAAGCGTAATTTACACAAAAGCAGTTCTTTTCTAAACCGGCGGAAGAATACAGAAAAGAATTGAAGCGAAATCAGTCAGGAGAAAAAAGCCGCAGAACTTCCTGATGGCGAAAACATTCGGTCAAATGGTCATTAACCATGCCAACTGACTGCATGAATGCATAACAGATAGTTGAGCCCACAAAGCCGAACCCAAAACGTTTCAATTCTTTGCTCATCCTGTCCGACTCCTTTGTAGATACCGGTACATCGGAAAGCGCACGCCAGCAATTCTGCCTTGGCGTTTTATCAACAAAGCTCCAGAGAAAATCTGAAAAAGTCCCGTATTGACCCTGAATGGCAAGAACTCCCCGGGCGTTTCTGATTGTTGACTCAATTTTCCGCCTGTTTCTTACAATGCCGGGATCACCAAGCAATCGCCCGATATCGCGCTCGCCGTAACCGGCAATTCGCTCAAAAGCGAAACCATCAAATGCCCGACGATAATTCCGGCGTTTGCGAAGAATCGTAATCCAGCTCAGCCCTGCCTGAGCCCCTTCCAGCACAAGCATTTCAAACAGCTCCCGATCATCGAATACCGGAACGCCCCACTCCTGGTCATGGTACTCTATGTACAGGGGATCTTTTCCGCACCAGCCGCATCGTTTTTTCATTGAACGCTCTTTACAGATTGCACAAGGGCCGTTAACCTAATAACGTAATAAATCATAAGGCCGCCTCTACTATTTATTCCGCGATTTCAATTCCATCGTTGGCTCCGTTCGCCCTGTATCCAGATGCAATCGGGACTCATGACAATAAATAAAGGTTCCCATAACTGATCCATTACACAAAAAAGGCGCAGTTCCCTTCCCGAAAGCGGGAACATGATTTGCAAACCAAATCGATTTTGGTTATTGTGCCTACAGCGAATCATCTTAGGGGTGCTTTGCGGGGCAGGCCCGCGGGCTGAGAGTATACCCTTCTAACTTGATGCAGGTAATGCTGTCGCAAGAAAAGATGAAGCTTGTTGATCTTCTCATGCTTCTCTCTCCTTCGAACGGAACCTGCCGGCAGTTTTTTTCCATAGCATCTTCAGTATAGACACAAAAAAACCATGACTAAAGCAGCGGATAACCGTTTTTATCCTGAACAGCAGTTTTACGGGCCGGATTCGGCGAAAATCTATATCCAGGGCTCCTTACACCCCGTAAAAGTCGGCATGCGAAGTATCAAATTCTCAAAACCATACCGGATTCAAGGCGAAGAATTTACAACATTCCCGCTCTACGACACCAGCGGCCCTTATTCTGATCCTTCTGCCGGACTCAGCCCTGCCAAAGGACTTCCCTGCACGCGTGACGAGTGGCACGACAGCAGAAACGATCTCGAAAACGCTCCTGTTTCCCTTCCTTCGCCAATGAACGGCAGAACCCCTCTCAGGGCAAAAGAGGGAAAGCCGGTCACACAGATGCACTTGGCACGCAAAGGCATCATCACTCCTGAAATGGAGTATGTCGCCATCAGGGAAAACCAGCAGCTTGAAACATGGATTGAAAAGTTTTCACTGAACGGACGCTCGTTCAAACCCGTCACGCCTGAATTCGTGAGGGAAGAAGTCGCCGCCGGAAGGGCGATCATTCCGGCAAACATCAACCACCCTGAGCTTGAACCGATGATCATCGGCAAGAACTTCAGGGTCAAGATCAACGCCAATATCGGCAACTCGGCGCTCGGCTCGTCAATCGAGGAAGAGGTGGAAAAAGCAGTCTGGGCATGCCGCTGGGGTGCCGATACCGTTATGGACCTGAGCACCGGTGCGAACATCCATACAACCCGTGAGTGGATAATAAGAAACTCCCCGGTTCCCGTTGGCACCGTTCCTATCTACCAGGCTCTCGAAAAAGTTGACGGCATCGCCGAAGAACTGACCTGGGAACTCTATCGGGATACCCTTATCGAGCAGGCCCGACAGGGTGTCGACTATTTTACGATTCACGCCGGCATCCTCATCGACTTTCTCCTTGCAGCGGCAAGAAGAACCACCGGAATCGTTTCCCGGGGAGGCTCGATCATTGCCAAATGGTGCCGCGCGCACAACCGGGAAAACTTTCTCTATACCCATTTCGACGAGATCTGCGAAATCCTCCGCGCCTACGATATCGCAATCTCGATCGGAGATGCCCTGCGTCCCGGCTCCATCGCCGACGCGAACGACGAGGCACAGTTCAGCGAACTGAAAACCCTTGGTGAACTGACGCTCAAAGCCTGGGGACATGACGTTCAGGTTATGATCGAAGGCCCCGGGCATGTCCCGATGAACCTGGTTGCCGAAAACATGCAGAAGCAGTTCGAACTCTGCCACGGCGCGCCCTTCTATACCCTGGGCCCCCTGGTCACCGACATCGCCGCAGGGTACGACCATGTCAATTCCGCCATCGGAGGGACACTGCTCGCAAGCCTCGGCTGCGCCATGCTCTGCTATGTCACGCCCAAGGAACACCTCGGCCTCCCCAACAAGGTCGATGTCAGGGAAGGGGTTATTGTCCACAAGCTTGCAGCCCATGCCGCCGACCTTGCCAAAGGAAGTCCTGTCGCATGGCTGCACGACAATCTGATGAGCAGCGCAAGGTATTCCTTTGCCTGGAACGACCAGTTCAACCTCTCTCTCGATCCGGAACAGGTCAGAAAAGTACATGCTGAAAGTACACCTGAACAGGATGGTAAAAATACAGAAGACAACTTCTGCACCATGTGCGGCCCCAACTTCTGTTCGATGAGAAAGGATCAGGAAATGCCGGGTAAATAGAGAGAAAAAAGCGCCATTCCTCAAAAAACATAAGTCATATAGGTCCTATGTGTCCTATAGGACTTATGGATTAAAATACGAATATAAACGAGCACGAGAACCAGCAAGCCATCTATGCCAGCCAACCAGCTAGCTTGCTGCCTTCACGATCGCCACGAAATCTTCGGCCTTGAGGCTCGCTCCTCCTATAAGGCCCCCGTCGATATTGGGCTTGGCAAAAAGCTCTGCAGCATTTGAAGGCTTGACACTGCCGCCGTACTGTATGCGAAGATGCCCGGCTGCAAGCTCACCATACATCTCACTGATGGTTCTTCGGATTGACGCATGCACTTCCTCGGCCTGTTCCGGTGTTGCCGTCCTTCCCGTCCCGATTGCCCAGACGGGTTCATAGGCAAGAACAACCCCGCCAAGATCGCTGATGTCTTTCAGCCCCTGGCGCACCTGCTCTGTAACGACCTTCTCCGTGACACCGTTTTCACGTTCTTCGAGGGTTTCGCCAACGCACATGATGACCTGCATACCTTCGTCAAGCGCTTTTTTCAGCCTGAGGTTCACGGTTTGGTTGGTTTCACCGAAATACTGCCTGCGCTCGGAATGCCCGACGATAACATAGCCGCACCCGAGTGAAGCAAGCATGTGCACCGATACTTCACCGGTATATGCCCCATCGTCTTCAAAATGGCAATTCTGGGCTACAAGACGGATATCGCTCCATTCGACAACCTTCCCGACCTCGGTGAGCGCAGGAAATGGGGGAGCAATACCGACTTCACAGGTAACGATACCGTCATCGAGTTTTTCGAGAACTGCCGCGGCAAGCTCACCTGCTTCGGCAACCGTCTTGTTCATTTTCCAGTTACCAACAACGATTTTTTTTCGCATGATGATTAATAATCGGTTACAATATCCCTGTAGATTCTCTCAATCTGCTCGAGAGGAAATCGATGTTTTCCCTTTCGGGCATCTCTCAGAACAACACCGGACTGATCGACCGATTCAATCCGGCCATGCCACACCCTGTCCTCTGTGGTTATGAGGTTTACTTCCTGGTCAACCAGATCGTTCGTTTCCCTGATCTGACCTGCGTTATAGACAACCTGACGTTTTCCCATGGCTTTGCCGATATTTTGTGTGACTATTTAACAAAAATCTCCAGTATCTCATAGTGAAGTTCCCCATTTGGAACATTTATCCGGACCTTTTCACCGACGGCCTTTCCAAGAAGGCTTCTGCCCACAGGTGAACGAACGGAAATTTTTCCCTGGTCCGTATCTGCTTCTTCGGATGAAACAAGCGTATATTCGATCACTTCTTCGTCGGCATCCAGGTTTTTCAATTTCACCGTTGTGAGAATATAGACCTTGTCGGTCCTTATATTTTTCGGATCGAGAATCGTCGCCCTCGACAGTTTGTTTTCGAGTTCACCGATCCTGCCCTCCAACTGGCGCTGTTCCTCCCGTGCAGCTTCATATTCCGCGTTTTCGCTCAAGTCCCCATGAGCCCTTGCTTCGGCGATTTTTTCCAGAACTTCCGCCCGAACTTCACTTGTAAGCCTCGACAACTCGTCTTTCAACCGGTTGTACCCTTCCTTTGTCAGGTAGACTCTCTCACTCATAGCGCTGTTGTTAATATCAGGAGCCCCTGTTTTTCAGGGGAACTGCCTTTTCGTCAATAAAAAAAGTAAAGCCAGCCATTCCTGCTGACTTTACCTCTATTCAATTATACAAACAATGTACAACTCTCAACTCTGCCCGCAAAGCAGGTTCAGAGGTTAAATGCGAAATAGACATTGCTGCCGCCCCTCTCTATCAGCAGGAAAAGAAGATCCCCCTTCTTCATCTTGCCGACAATCGAGAGAAACTGTTTGTATGACGTTATGTTTTTCCTGTTCACCGCCTTGATGACATCCCCGCTGCGCAATCCTGCGCGGTATGCATTGCCGGAAGGATCGACATCGGAAACGACAACCTTGCCTGCGTCTGTTTTCAACCTGTACTTCGAAGCGATCTCCGGAGACATCGGCGCAGCATTGAATCCAAGCAGATCGCTCATCTCCTGCGCCTGTTCCGCGGCTATCGGCTGATCAGGTATCTCCTGAAGTTTCACCATAAGGTTCCTGATCGAACCGTCCCGCCAGATGGTCACCTTGACTTTCGTTCCCGGCGGGGTGGCGGCGATGCTGTTCCGCAGCTCGATTGTATCCAGAACCTTTTTGTCGTCAAGCTTTAGAATAACATCCCCGGTCTTCAGACCCGCAGCCTTTGCCGGACTGTCGGGGACTACCGTACCGACCAGCACGCCTTCAGCATCTTTCAGTTTGAGGCCTTTGGCGATATTCTCATCGACATCCTGTATGGTCACCCCAAGCCATCCGCGGGTTACTTTTCCGCTTGTTATAAGAGACTGCATGATCTGGCGGGCCATATTCGACGGCACGGCAAACCCGATACCCTGAAAGCCGCCTGTTCGGCTGGCTATCGCCGTATTGATACCGACAAGCTCACCGTTGATGTTGACAAGCGGACCACCGGAATTACCGGGATTGATCGCCGCATCGGTCTGAATAAAGTCTTCATAGTCGGCAAGACCGACATTGGCGCGGCCCTTTGCACTGACAATTCCCTGTGTCACGGTCCGTGCGAGTTTTTCTCCCAGCGGGCTTCCGATCGCAATGACCCATTCGCCGACGCGAAGAAGGTCACTGTCCCCGATGGCAATCGGCTTGAGGTTTTTCGCCTCGGTTTTAAGTACGGCAACATCGGTTTTCGGGTCGGTACCGATTACCTTTGCCTGAAGTTTACGGTTATCAGAAGTCCTGATATAGATACTGTCAGCTTTGTCGACAACGTGATTGTTGGTCAGAATGTAACCGTCCTTGCTGACGATAACACCCGAGCCGAGACCGCGCAGCACCTCCTTGCGGCTATCGGGCCTCCCGTTGCCGGGTGACTGAAAAAAGTCATCGAACGGACTTCTGCCGAAAAGATCAAATGGCGAAACAAACCTCCGGTTCACGGTTTTTTCCGTAAAAATGGTCACAACCGAAGGTGTTGCCGACTCGGCAATATCAACGAAAGCCTGGTTAAAGTCCTTCAGAGTACGGATCGGCCTGTCCTGAAAGTTCTCGGCAGCTTCGGCCAGTTTGATAGTGTTGGAAACCGTAAGCTTGCTTTCCTTGTCCGGAAACGTAAATTCCAGGTTCGAGAATACGAGCCACCCGATGGCAACACCTGCCAGGATGAGAATCAGATAGGATGGTGTGTTCTTTTTCATCTTCTGCGTTATTTATTCATGGTAGTCGTGTCTGTATAAAACTGCTGCCTCACTATAAGTTCATTCTTCTTCCAGTCCTTCAAGCGCTTCGACGGTTCGTAAGCCCGCCCTCATCTTGTTCATCGTCTCTTCATATTCATTCAGCGGCACGGAATCGGCAACAATACCTCCCGCAGCCTGGAAATAAATCACATCGTCCTTGATAACCATGGTCCTTATGGCAATGGCCGTTTCGAGCTGACCGCGAAAATCGATGAAACCGACAGCTCCGCCGTACAGCCCCCTTTTTTCTTCTTCGAGATCATAAATAATTTCCATTGCCCTCACCTTCGGCGCCCCGGTCAGGGTTCCGGCAGGGAAACAGGCCCAGAACGCATCAGTCGGAGAATAGTTGTCCTGCAGCTCGCCACGAACATTGCTGACGATATGCATGACGTGCGAATACCGTTCGATGATCATCATTTCGTTGGTCTCTACCGTCCCTGTCTTTGCGATCCTTCCTATATCGTTGCGGCTCAGGTCGATCAGCATAAGATGCTCGGCAAGCTCCTTTTCATCCGAAAGCAGATCCTTTTCGATAAGGGCATCCTCTTCAAAGGTTTTACCCCTGGGCCTTGTACCGGCAATCGGCCGTGTATCAACGATAGTGCGCCCGTTCTGGTCACAGCTGACCTTGACGAGAAGTTCGGGAGAAGAACCGACGATATGGAACTCGCCCATATCGAAATAGTACAGGTACGGAGAAGGGTTGATGGTACGCAGCATGCGGTAGACGTCAAAAGGCCTGGTATTCAGCTTTCGTCTGAGCCTCTGTGACACCTGGACCTGAAAGATGTCACCGGCCTTGATATGCTCTTTGGCAACAAGAACCTTGTCGAGATAATCCGCTTTGCGCGTGTTTGAAACAACCTCTTCAGGTTTTTCCCTGCAGAGCCGTATCTGGTCCCCCTCCAGGGGTTCAAGCATCCTCGCCCGAATGGCTTCTATCGCTTCCTCCGCCCTTTTTTTATCGTTTTCATCGAGATAATTGGCAACGATAAAAACCTTGTGCTTGATATTGTCGAAAACGACCAGTTTGTCGCAGAACATCAGAAACACGTCGGGAAGCCCGGACGGATCAGGCTTGCTGGGCGAAGGAATACGTTCAACAAGATGCATGGTATCATAACTGAAAAAACCGAATGCTCCGGAAGTAATCATCGGGGATGAACCTACCGTGCAGGTATCCTCCTGGGAAGAACCAAACGCGTCGAGGCAGAGATCAATCACTTTTCTCAGGTCCTCTTCCCCTTCCAGAAGTTTCTCAAGCCCCCTGAAACGTTCATCCCTCACCGTGAGGATTTTTTCGCCGTCAACAAACCCCCGGAGCAGTGCAACAGGATCGATCGCGATGTAGGAAAAACGCGCCAGCCGTTCTTCGCCTTCGACTGATTCGAGCAGGCAGGAGTATGCCTCACGAAGTTTGAGATACACTGAAACAGGGGTTTCGGTATCCGCATGGACAGACTTGACAAGGGGATGAAGAACATAACCGGACTCACGACCAGAATTTGCCATAAATCAGCGCTATAAATGAGTAATTGAACAAAACAGACGCTTAAATAAATGAAAAAAACAGTATCCTAAATTGAGCGATTGTCGAGCATGCCACAGATGCAAGGCACAGGAAATGCCGCTGTAGTGATCTACCGCAAGTTTCCTGTAACGAAGCAGGTGTGGTATGATCGGCAATCCCGAAGGGTTTCAACAAATGCGGTTCTTTATCTATTTTCACGTTCACCCTGCAGATGAAGGATATTCTCTATAAAAATATAGTATAACAGATTGTCTTTGATAAACTTACTATTATTGAGCATTTGTTGGAACGCTCAGTTTAGGAGTATCATAAAACAGAGAAAAGGCCCTGTAAACTTCCTCCAGACGCTATCAGTATGGGCAACGCTCGATCACAAGGAAAACTGACATTTCTCAACTGGCTCCTGGCGCTGGCGCTTTCCCCGGGGATGCTGTTCCCGGCCGGGTACCTGGTCGTCTATCTTGCCACCAATGTCCATCTCAACAGTTCCTTCAAAGAGAACATGTCGCAGGAATTCCTTGCCGCTACCGAAAACCGGGTTTCCATCTCCATCGGAACAATGCGCGCCGGTCTGGACTTCCGCTCCGTAACGCTGCAGAAACTCGAGCTTAAACCTGCAGAAAACGTGTCACGACCGTCAGACAACGTTGCAATTCCCGCGCTTCGTATCGAGCAGCTCAACCTGTGCAACCTTCTCTTCGACAGAACATGCAGGG
This sequence comes from Chlorobium sp., assembly GCA_028280025.1. Lineage (GTDB taxonomy): Bacteria > Bacteroidota > Chlorobiia > Chlorobiales > Chlorobiaceae > Prosthecochloris. Next base: position 22,538 of record JANQMO010000017.1, read on the forward strand.
AACAGTCCGTAAAAACAATAACCCGCCAGATACTCAGGAATAATCGTACCGGAGTCATCGCGCATCATCACTGAACCATCATACCGCTTCTCTGCCAGCGTATGGAAGCAAATTTGTCCACCGGATTCAGGAAAGAGATATTCGGGTTCCAGGACCAGTAGACCATCAGTGCCTGACCGATGATATCCCGTTCAGAAAGAAAACCCCAGAAACGGCTGTCAAGACTGTTATCCCGGTTGTCTCCTATCACAAAGTAGTAGTTTTCTTCAACGGTGTAGGTTTCAGAAGGCCGCCCGTCGACAAGAACCTTGCCCCCCGCAAAACCGATACGATGCCCCTCTTCAGCGATCAGTGATGCGTAGAGCGTATAGTTTTCCTCATTGAGGGATACAACATCTCCCTTTCGGGGTATCCTTATCGGACCGTAATTATCCTTGTTGAATTCCGAATCGCGTGGAAAAATCAGCCTGTCGGGATACCCTGCGGGCATCATGGGCGCAAGGAACTGTGCGTTATCGGGGAAAGTTTCCTCCCTCCCGTTGACAATCAGCTTTCTGTCCCTGATTTCAAGTGTATCACCGCTTACAGCAGCGCAACGTTTGATATAGTTCAGTGACCGGTCTTTGGGAAACTTGAAAACGATGATATCGCCCTTTTCAACCGTGTCCAGCTGCGGCAGCCTGATATCGGTAAACGGTACTTTGGCTCCGTAAACATACTTGTTGACAAAGAGAAAATCACCGGCAAGCAGGGTGTTTTCCATGGAGCTTGTCGGTATCCGATATGATTCAATGATGAAGACCCGTATGATCGTTGCAAGCACAAGCGCGATAGCCAGCGCTTCAAACCACTCTTTAGAATGCTGTTTTCCCGTTTTCTTCGTTCCTTTACCCAATGCAGTAATACCTGTTATACTGTTAACCGTTACCCGGCGGCGCTTGTTTTCATGGCCGCATTTTTTTGACGTTATCCATTGCAGTATCTTGCGTCCGCCCTGAACTACTGATCATCCATGTTCAGGACGGCAAGGAATGCCTCCTGGGGAACCTCGACCCGCCCTACCTGTTTCATGCGCTTTTTCCCTTCTTTCTGTTTCTCGAGCAATTTTCGTTTACGGCTGATGTCGCCGCCGTAACACTTGGCAAGCACATTCTTTCTCATTGCCGAAATTGTCTCACGTGCAATAACCCTGCTCCCGATCGCCGCCTGTATGGCAACCTCATACATCTGCCTCGGAATGATGCCCCTGAGCTTCTGGCAGAGCTTCCGCCCCCACTCGTAGGCTTTTGAGCGGTGTACGATCGTCGAGAGCGCATCAACCGGTTCACCGTTGAGAAGCACGTCGAGCTTGACAAGATCCGATGCGCGGTACCCGATATACTCGTAATCCATTGAAGCGTAGCCTTTGGACACCGATTTCAGTTTATCGTGAAAATCAAAGACAATCTCGGCAAGAGGAAACTCGAACTGAAGATTCACCCTCGTTGTATCGAGGTAATCGGTATTCTTGTACTCGCCCCTGCGGTCCATGCCGAGCTTCATGATGTTCCCGATGTATTCTGCCAGGGTTATGATATGGATACTGACGTAAGGCTCCTGGATATCTTGAATGGCCCCGGCATCGGGCATCTGCGACGGGTTATCGACAACAATCGTGCTCCCGTCTGTCAGGACGACGCTGTATTCAACGTTGGGAACCGTGGTTATGATGTTGACCTGGTATTCTCTTTCCAGCCGCTCCTGAATAATTTCCATGTGCAGAAGACCGAGAAACCCGCACCTGAAGCCGAATCCGAGGGCAGCCGAGGTTTCCGGAGTATATACAAGCGAAGCATCGTTGAGCGACAGCTTCTCGAGAGACTCGCGAAGGTCTTCGAATTCATCGGAGTTTACGGGATAGAGGCCGCTGAAAACCATTGGTTTCACATCCTTGTATCCCGAAAGCCTTTCCCTGGCCGGTGTGTCAAAGAGCGTAACGGTATCGCCGACCTTGGCGTCACGAACGTCCTTGATCGAGCAGATAAGGTATCCGACATCGCCTGACTCGAGCACATCTTTCGGCTGCCTCTTCAGGCCCATTGTCCCTATCTCGTCGGCGACAAAAACCTTCTGGTTGGCAAAGAACCGTACCCTGTCGCCTTTTTTCAGGACACCGTCAACAATACGCAAATAGACGATAGCACCGCGGTACGCATCGAATACCGAATCGAAAATAAGCGCCCGCAAAGGCATGCTCCTGTGATCGACAGGAGCAGGAATTTTCCGGATGATCGTCTCCAGCAGGAGATCGACGCCGATACCTGCCTTTGCCGACACCTGCACGATCTCGTCACGCTCTACGCCCATGAGATCGATAATCTGCTGTGACACGCCTTCAACGTCGGCGGAAGCCAGGTCAATTTTATTGATAACGGGAATGATCTCAAGTCCTGCTTCCACGGCAAGATAGAGGTTGGCGATCGTCTGCGCTTCGACGCCCTGCGTGGCATCGACAACAAGCAGCGCCCCTTCGCATGCTGCAAGAGAACGGGAAACTTCGTAACTGAAATCCACATGCCCCGGCGTATCGATGAGGTTCAGGGTATATGGATTACCGTCAGCAGCCTTGTAATGCATCCTGATCGCATGGCTTTTGATGGTGATACCCCTTTCCCGCTCGAGATCCATGTCATCGAGCACCTGCTCGGCCATCTGGTTATGCTGGAGCGTATCGGTCGCTTCCAGGAACCTGTCTGCAAGCGTGGATTTTCCGTGATCAATATGCGCAATGATACAAAAGTTCCTGATCGCATCGACCACCGTACTGCTCGAAGGCATAGAACGTTATTCTTGAGTTTTCAATTATGTGCCGCCTGATCCATATCCCGAAGCCATCGGCACGGAACGGTAAAAAATACCGGGGAATATAAAGAATCCAGCATCCCTATGAAAACGACGGGCATTGCTCTTCGCAACGAAAGCCCCTGCAGAATTCTGCCGCGCTCATTCTCCGCTTTCCTTCCATCTGCAGGAAGAGGATCTCCGTCCAGCCATCCAGTCCGAGAACGAAAAGCCTGTCGGCATCGGTAGCAATCGTGCCCGGCACCAGGGTTTGCTCCTCCTGTTCCGGCAGGTGAAAACGCGCCGGTACCGCTTTGAATATCTTGACTTTTCTGTGGTTGAAGACCGTCCACGCCGCAGGTTTTGGAGAAAGGCCCCTGATAAAGTCACAGATAGCGTCAACAGGTTCAGCCCAGTCGATTCTTGTGTTTTCAGTCGTCAGTTTGGGCGCTTTGGTAACCAGGGATTCATCCTGCGGCATCGCAACGGCTTTACCGTCCCTGATGAGTTCCAGTGTCTTTACAACCGTCCCTGCACCGATGACCGACAGCCGTTCAGCAAGTTCACCCGCCGTTTCTTCCCTGCCGACAACAGTCTTCTCCTGAAGGATGAGATTGCCGGCATCCACGCTTTTCTGCAAAAAAAACGTTGTCACACCGGTTTCGCGTTCACCGTTTATGATCGCCCAGTTGACAGGCGCTGCCCCGCGGTATCGCGGCAGGAGCGAGGCGTGCAGGTTGAATGCGCCGTAGCGGGCCTGCTCGAAGACTGAAGGCGGAAGAATACGAAACGCGGCGACAACAATCACGTCGGGGTGGTATCGGGCGACTGTTCCCGCAAATCGCGGCTCTTTGACATCGTCTATTTCAAGCACCGGCACGCCGAGTTCCCTGGCAGCGTTTTTTACCGGCGTCGGCATTGGTTCGGAACGTTTGCTTCTCCTGGGCTTGTCCCTGCCGGTAACAACCAGAACGATCTCGAAATCCTTATCCGCTTCTGCTATTGCCCGCAACGATGGAACGGCAAAGTCAGGCGTTCCCATAAAAATAATCCTCATCAAACAACCTGCTTTTCGCTCATTATGCCTCACCGGACAATTCATGTCCTGCAATCGGATAGCCCGCATCTACTTCGCCGCGGCTTAACGCCTCAAGCGCTTTATGGATCCTTCTCCGGTTCCTGCGCTGCATGCGGTCGACAAAGAGGGTGCCGTCGAGATGATCTATCTCATGCTGCAGTACCCGCGCCAAAAGGCCATCGAATTCCCCGGTATGCTGTTCGAAATTCGAGTCACGGTATTTGAGTTGAATGGCCGAAGGGCGAACCACCTCTCCTGTCACATCAGGAATGCTCAGACAACCTTCCTCCATGGAGTTGAAACCCTGTACTGCCAGTATGTTCGGATTGATCACAACCAGCGGCGATGCGTCTTTATATCCCTCCACCTGAGATATATCCACAATCAGCAGCCTCAGTGAGACACCGACCTGGGGCGCCGCCAATCCTATACCGTTGGCGTTTCTCATGGATTCGAACATGTTCCCCGTCAGCTCTTCGAGCTGTTGGTCGACTCCCTGCAGAGGCCTGGCTTTACGTCGCAGCACCTCGTCACTGTATGTATTGATGGGTAATATCATTGACGTCTCAATGGAGAGTAATAATTACATATGACTATCAAACTTGACGACAATCCAAAAAGTTGCTCCATTCCCCTGTCAGTCCTGCATTCGATGATCAGAAAGCACCGTTTCCGTAAAAACAGCGGCCCGGCACATCCTCATGTTTGGCATCAATATCATCTTGATTTAACTTAAATTAGGTATCATTACCAATTAAAAGAAAACAATGAAAACATTTCCCGGAATTTCCCTGGCTGCAGCCATGCTGCTCCTCTTTGCCGTCCAGAAGCCTCTGCCTCTCCGTGCAGAAGCTCCGGGCAACACGGCCGTTGAAACTCCCGGCCATGCCGCAGGCACGCTCATCCGGGAACCGGAAACAATTGACGACAGGCTTGTCATACGGGCATTTTCCGACTCGCTTTCGCAGCCGTCGGGATTTCCTGTTGTCGTCAACAATACGGTCATCTTTCGTCTCCATGGCGGCATCGGGCCTCTCGACGCAGAAGAGAGGGCAAGAAAAACAGCCGATATGCTTTCCGCTTTATTCAGTTCCCGACAGCCGATCGACTCCCTCAGGATCGTGGAAGGGGAAAAGGTGACGGCTATCATGGGTCCCGCAGGTATTGTCTCGGCATTTACCGATGAGGACGCTGCCGCCGAAGATATTCCAAGACGGGTACTTGCCGGCAAAGCGCTTGAAAGGGTACAATATCTCGCAGAACAGTACAGGACGCAGACAAGCGGAAAAAATATTCTGTTCGGCGTCCTGAAATCAATCGCCCTGCTTTTCATGCTTGCGGTTTTCTGGCACTACCTGAACAAGTTCTTTACCCTTGCCGACGGCTGGACGCAGAAAATCAGGCTGCACCATAAGACTGAAAGCCGCCACAAATTCCTGCAGCTCCTCTCGCCCGATCATATCGCATCAGGACTCGGATGGTTCATCCGCTCTCTTGAACTGTTTCTGAAAATCCTGCTCCTCTATGCAATGCTTACGACTGTCCTGAGCTTTTTTCCCTGGACGGAGCACATCTCGACAAATCTGCTCGCGTTTGTGCTCAAACCAGCTCAGACAGTAGCCGGTGAACTTGTCACCCTTCTGCCGACGATCATTACCATCACGATCCTGGTTGCTATCGTGTATTTCATAGGTAAATTAAGCGACACGATATTCCGTAACATTTCGAAAGGGGAGCTCAAGCTCGGAGGGTTCGATGTGGAATGGGCCGAGCCGACAAGAAAAATCGTCAAGATCACGCTGTATGTCATCCTGCTTTTTCTGTTTGTCGCATCACTGCCTCTGGCTGATGACAGAACAACGCTCGCTCTTGCAGTCATTCTCTGTCTGACTCTTTCAATCGGCGCCATTCCCCTGTTCCAGAATGTTTTCTCCGGCATCATGCTGAACTATACAGGATCGTTCAGAACAGGAGACCGGATAAAAATAGGTGAGATGACAGGAGATATTATTCACAAGGGGCCGTTCGTCATCCGTTTGAAAAATCTTCTCAACGAAGTCATTCTTGTACCGAACACGACCGCATTCCGTTACAGGACCATCAACTATACCGAATCGGTTCACAAATTCGGGCACCTTAGCCTGGAACTGGTTTTCCATCTGGAAGAAAACATCAGAACTGAAACACTTCGCAAACCGGTCATCGACGCCGCCCTGGAAACAGACGGGATCCTGCTCGATCCCAAACCGTCACTCATGAGAACGGAAACGAAAAACGGATTATTCGGTTATATACTCAGGGCACACACACATGAAGCAAAAAACCTTGAACAGGTTTATTCAAGGCTGCTCCAGAACGTTCTGAACATGCTCAACGAACAACAGTACACCGTCCGCTAAGAGGCGCCGGTCTTTCATTTCATATCAATCAGACAACAATTCGGATCGTATGACTCCAGCAAAGAAAAAAGGAAAATCTGCAGTCTTGCGAAAGGCTGACGAGGCAGAGGCAATCTTCAAGGAATCAATGAAAAAAGAAGGATTCCGATGCACCCGAGAGAGAATAACCGTTCTGAGGGAAATCTACGAATCCGACAACCACCTTGACGCCGACGAAATATTTGTCCGCCTGAAAAAAAAGGACATCAGCATTTCCAGGGCAACGGTATACCATACTCTCGATCTGCTCTTCAGGTTCCATCTGGTAAACAAAATCGACCTGGGCCATAAACACACGCATTATGAACGCTCCCATGGCGTCACAAACCACCTTCACATCATTTGCGAACAGTGCGACCGGGTTGTCGAAGTACACAGCAAGAAACTCAACGAACTCCTCGAAAAGCTCTGTGAAAACAACGGGTTCATGCTGGGAAGCTTCAGTCTTCAGGTCTTTGCCAGGTGCCGCGAGGAATCGGAGCATCATAACTGCCCGAACCGCATCAACGATAACCGGCCGTCATGACGGCAAAAGCGGCGTTCCCTCCTTTTTCTTTCCCGCGCCAATCCTCTAAATTGCACGTGTATCGATACCGGGAGGGAAAATAAAACTGACAAGGCATGACTTATGGATGACGTATCGCTCTTTGCGGCCCTGATAGGGGGAATCATCGTTCTCGGTGTTCTTGGTGACTTTCTTTTCACCAAAACCAAGGTTCCCGCACCGGTCATACTCATGCTTGCCGGCATTGTTCTCGGCCCTGCCACACAGATACTCAAAAGCGAACTGTTTTACGATATAGCGCCCTATTTCGGTACGTTCGCACTCATTCTCATTCTTTTCGAAGGAGGCCTCGACCTCGAATTCGATCTGGTGATACGCCAGTTTTCCTCCGCTCTTCTTCTGGGCGTCCTCTCTTTTTGCGTTGGCGTCGCTGGCATTACACTGGTCTGCCTCACGTTGTTCCAGATGCAGCTCACCGAAGCTCTGTTTTACGGATTCATTTTCGGCGGCAGCAGTCCGGCCATTATCCTTCCGGTTCTGCCGCGGCTGTCTATCCCGAAAAACCTCAAGACCCTCCTGACGCTTGAGGCCGTCATAAGCGAAGTCCTCACGGTTCTGTCGGTAATCATCTTTATCAAGATTCGCCAGGAAGGAGAATATGAAAGCGCAACCATCCTCAATCATGTCCTTGCCGGGATAGGGATATCAATTCTTCTTGCCATTGTCAGCGGACTTTTCTGGAGCCGTTTCATGGGGTATTTCAGCAAGCAGAACCTTGCCTATATGCTTACCCTTGGCTTCATCCTGCTTCTCTATACATTGACCGACTTCCTCGGCGGTGAAGGCGCCGTCACCATTCTCGCCTTCGGCATTCTGCTCGGAAACAGCAAGCTGCTTGCAACAAAATCACAATCGGTGCTCGCAAAAATCAACAGCACCCTCAACATCAACAATTTCGAGCTCGATGAAGTCGTAAAAAAAATCAATGCCGAGCTGACATTTCTGGTCAGAACATTCTTCTTTGTCTTTATCGGTCTTCTGTTCGATTTTTCATTTTTCACGCTCGAAGTGTTTTTCATAACGGCCGCCATCCTTGGTATTTTCTTTATCAGCCGCACTGCAACGATCAACCTTGTCCGTCCACTTTCTCCGTCTCTTCGAAGCGCCCATATTTCCTCGATTCTGAGCCTCATACCAAGGGGGCTGGCTACAGCGGTCATGGCGTTCACGCTCCTCGAAAGCAGCGTCTTTTCATCTACCCTGCTCTTGCCTGTAGTTTTTACCGTCATTCTCGCAAGCAATCTGCTGATGTCGGCCATGGTCTATTATTCTGAAAACCGTCAACGCGAAACACCCGAGGAGAATAACACGCCGGAAAATCTCTAACACCTCAACCATTGCCATACCATGCACTGGCTCTACCTGTTCATAGCAATCATCATGGAAGTCGCAGGAACAACCTGCATGAAGCTGTCCGAAGGGTTTTCGAAAACAGTGCCGTCAGTTTCGATTTTTATTTTTTACGGTTTAAGCTTTACCTTCCTCACGCTGGCCCTGAAAGTGCTTCCCATAGGTATAACCTACGCTGTCTGGGCCGCTGCAGGTACAGCACTGATAACCATGGTCGGCATCGCCTGGTTCGGTGAGTCGATAAACCTGTTGCAACTGTTTTCTCTTGTCCTGATCATAATCGGCGTTGCCGGACTGCATCTCAGCCGGCAACCCATGGAATACACACCATGAATGAAGCGATATACCGAAAAGTCGTCGTAAAAGTAGGAACCAATGTGATCACGAACGACCGTGGGGAGCTTGACCTGCAGATCCTTGACCTGCTGGTCAGGCAGCTGACCGAACTTCGCCGGATCGGGGTGGAAATACTTCTTGTTTCTTCCGGTGCGGTCGGGGCCGGGCGTTCTCTGGTCCGGCTGCCGGCAAACGTTTCGCCCGTTGCTTCCCGGCAGGTGCTGTCTTCGACCGGCCAGATACGTCTGATCAATACCTATGCCGACCTTTTCGGCCAAAAGGGGATCACCATTGCGCAAATTCTCGTAACAAAAAGCGATTTTCGGGATCGTCTTCATTACCTCAATATCAGGACCTGCCTTGCATCGCTCCTTGAGCACGATATCATACCGGTCATAAACGAAAATGATGCCGTGTCGGTCACGGAACTCATGTTTACCGACAATGACGAGCTTTCAGGAATGATCGCCTCCATGATGCAGGTAGACGCCTACATCATCCTTTCACATGTCGACGGGCTTTTCGACCTGTCCCTCGACAAAAAAAGTCCCGCTCTGATCAGCCGGATCGACATCGCAACCGAACATTTTCACCAGTATATCAAGCCCGGCAAGTCGGATTTCGGCAGAGGCGGTATGCTGACAAAATGCCATATCGCACACAAACTCGCCCGTTTCGGCATTACTGTTCACATTGCCAACGGCCGAACCCCCGGCATTCTCCCCGATATTCTCGGCGGCAAAGAGGTTGGAACCACCTTCGTAGCACAAAAACCTGTACACGGCCGCAAACGCTGGATAGCCCACAGCGAAGGACTTGAAAAAGGCGCCGTAGCCATCAACGCCGGCGCCGAATCAGCCCTGAGATCTTCTGCAAGGGCAAACAGCCTTCTCCCGGTTGGCATCGAATCGGTCATAGGAACGTTCTTCAAGGGAGATATCATCAAGATATGCTCTGAAAACGGAAACGCGATCGGCTACGGCATGGCGCAGTACAGTTCGGAACAGACAAAGAAGCTTCTGGGCAAAAAGGGCGAAAAACCCCTTATCCATTACGATTACCTTTATCTTGAAGTCTGAGCGTACACCATTCTGCGTCAGCCTCTGCCGAACAACAGTAACCCCGCCTTTCTTGTTTACATGTTTGTAACAAGCAATTCAGCCCGTTCTGTTTACATTTGACACGAAATGATCCCGCTGCAAACACTATGATTTCCAGCAGTTTGTTCTTTATCGACAGAGAAACCTTCATAATGCAGACCCGAAATGAACAAAAGCAAACGTATCGGTCTGGTTGCACATGACAACAGAAAAAAAGACCTGATCGAGTGGGTTGAATGGATTGAAGAGTAACCGCATGCAGCCGGTCGACTGCAGATTTCATGATATCATCGCCGCTACTGAACGAAGTGTACAAGCCGTTGCAGAAAGATTATTCAAGGTATGCCGGCAGAACCGTCATGTTCGAGTGAAGGCATGATGGGCAGGAAAGAGCATAGGAAACCCTTTATTTGGCGTCAGCAGCCTTGATCGACAGGGGTTCACCTTCGATACCCGCATAGAAAACAATGATTTCGGCAGGTTCATCGCCTTTGTTTTCGCCATAATGCCAGGTATCGACCACCTCGACAACAGGATCACCTTCCTTGAGATGAAGTACCTGACCACCGGCAGTGGTCACGGCCAGTTCACCTTTCGTCATGACTCCTGCATTGATGACCGGGTGTTTATGCATCGGAAGCTTCACTCCGGCAGGGATCGCGATTCTGAGGATCGTTACTTCAGGTCTGCCTTCAGGATAGTCCGGCAGCACCTGACCATTCCAGCTTGATCCGGATTTAACGAGAGTCTCAACCTTTACAGCAATCGGCTCTCTCGCATAAGCTTGTAGACCGAACAGCAGCGCAAGGGTGATATACAGGAAAACGTTCAACCTCATGCCCGGAAATATTGTATTGCTCATGTCACCGGGGTAGCATTCAGGGGATAGAATTTCATCGAGCCTTTAAACACAGGCAGCAGTGTGCCGTATACAGGAAAGATACTGTTTCAGCCCTTATATTCAAGTATTGCAATCAGTAACCCATACGTCATACCTGCGTCATTCAGGGCCGGGCGAAGTCATTCATACTCCCGGCCTTGCAGAAACAATTCCCGAAAGACCGGAAGATATCCTCGAAGCAATTGCCGATGATAGACGCAGTGCAGCGGGCTCCCCTGTCTGCCGTAGGCTGGATTTTTGAAAAAAGCAATCGTCCCTCCCGGGTGTCGTCGGCATCATTTACGAATCGCGACCCCATGTGACTGTAACGCGCTCGGTACGCCGCTTATTCACAGCGAACGCTCTTTCCAGATCATGTAGATGCATGGATAAATCAGGAGCTCCATTATAAAAGAGGTAAAAATACCGCCCACCATGGGAGCGGCGATTCGTTTCATCACATCAGCCCCGGTCTCGTGAACACCCGACCACATAATGGGAAGAAGCCCCAGGAACAATGCAGCAACCGTCATCATTTTCGGGCGGACCCGTTTGACGGCTCCTTCCATGACCGCTTGCCTCAAATCCTCTTTTGTGTTCATCTGATTTTTTTCTTTGAACCTTTTATAGGCAAGATCGAGGTAAAGCAGCATAATGACCCCTGTTTCCGCATCGACACCGGCAAGCGCTATAATACCGACCCACACGGCAATACTGAGGTTGTAGTCCAGAAAATAAAGAATCCAGAAAGCTCCCACGAGAGAAAATGGAACCGCCAGTAAAACAATCCCTGTGCGAACCCAGGAACGGGTGTTCATGTACAAGAGCAGCACAATGATTAAAAGCGTCAGTGGAATAACCATGAGCAGACGCTTCGTCGCCCGCTCCATAAACTCAAACTGGCCGCTGATGGTATAGGTGTACCCTACGGGAAACAGCCCCGGCTCCTGAAGCGTTTTTTTGAGCCGTTCAACGTATTTCGCAATATCCTGGTCCGTTTCAATATCCACATAAACCCAGGAAGTGAGCAGGCCGTTTTCGTCTTTTATTACTGCCGGGCCGCGACTGGTCATGACATCGGCGATCTCCGAAAGGGGTATATGCTTTTCCCCGGAAACGGAAACCAGCGCCCGTTTGATTTTTTCGGTAGTCGACCTGAATGAAGACTGGTAGCGAATGTTGACGGGATATCGCTCACGGCCGGCAATAATCGTCGTAACGTTCTGCCCACCGATGACCCCCTCTATCAACTTGTTGGCCTGCTCCACACTCAGCCCGTATGCGGCAAGGTTTTCCCTTTTCAGCCTGATATCGATATAGTATCCGCCCTGTGATCGTTCGGCAATGACGGATCGCGTCCCTTCAAGGTTCTGAACTTTTTGTTCAACCTGAACTGCAATGTTCTCTATCTCATCAAGGTTATCCCCATAGACCTTGATCCCGATGGGTGTTCTTATTCCTGTCGTAAGCATGTCAATGCGCGTTTGGATGGGAAATGTCCATGCATTGGTAGTGCCCGGCAAATTCACCGTTTTGTTCAAGGCATCGATAAACTCGTTCCACTCGCGTCTTTTCATCTCCGGCCAGACAATACGAAAAGCAGGTTTGAGAAACTCGGGCATCCATGAAGAGTACCAGCGCTCATGATAACTTTCCGGCCATTCGTCCTGGGGATGCAGTTGAATGACGGTTTCCACCA
>JANQMO010000018.1 GCA_028280025.1 Chlorobium sp.
TCTTTCATAACTGGTGCCGGTTTAAAAGCCGGAGAATAGGGAAGTGCGTGAAAATCGTACACTGTGCCCGCAACTGTAAGACGGTTACTGTTGATGCTGTCCATGGCCCCATGAGCAGGATGTAACAGTTGCTGAAACCCACTGCAATCATTCCGCCCGGAAGATGCGGGAAGGATTTCAGCAGAAGCGTACCGTGATAGTCAGGAGACCTGCCAGTTATTATTGCTTGAACGTATGGACTACGGGTTATAGTCAGGCAATACGGTAGTTTTTCAATCCACTGTGATGAGTTTGTTGTTGCTGCAGCCATGAAACTGGTTGAAGCGTTGGCATTGTTTCTGAGAAGCCATGTCTTTTATCATTTTTTCAGGTGCAGTTACCTCATTTCAGGATTCCCTGCCGTTTTTTGCCTTCTGTGTATAACTCCGGTCATGTTTATTTTTTAACGCACAAAACATGATAGGATCATGAAAAAACAATGGTTTTTGGTATTCCTTGCAGTGGGTCTTCTTTCTTCAGGCGCTGTGAAAGCTGAAGCATTGAGCCTTCCGAAGTCAGAGAAAAGTTACATGAGTCAGGAGATTGTTGTTTCGGCAACGAAAACCAGGGAAAAAAGAAAGGACATCTCCAACTCGGTCGTTTTGATAGGAAAAAAGGAAATCGAGGATTCAGCGGCTGAAACTCTTGGAGAACTTCTTGCGAACCACTCGGGTCTGGACATGAGAACATATGGGAACTATGGCGGTGCAGTGCAGGAAATAAAAATCAGGGGGATGAGTGCTGATGGAACCCAGGTTTTCATCAACGGTATCAATGTGAACTCTATTTCTCTGGGAACAGCGGACATATCGAAAATTCCCCTTGATTCGATCGAGCGGATCGAGGTTGTAAAAGGAGCGGGCTCACTTCTCTATGGCTCGGGTGCATCCGGCGGAATAATCAATATTTTTACAAAAAAGCCGGGCAAGGAACGGATGGATATGACAGTCAAAGGTTCGTATGGAACCCAGGAAACCTACGATGTTTCGGTTCAGCACGGTATGTCGCTGGGTGAAAATACAGGCTACTACCTGACGCTCGGCCAGAACGGGACGGACGGCTTCCGTGTCAACAGTGATCTTCTCCAAAGAGATGCTTCGCTGCAACTGTTCTATGACAGGGGCGACACTTTCAATCTCAGCATTTACGGTGACTACGTCTATCGCGACTACGGTTCCCCGGGAGTTGTTCCTCCCGCAGGCACAGCCGATTATTTCAACGGAGCAGGAGTGAAAATCTACAACGATGAAGCGGCAAGCCTCCTGAACCGGTATGAGGAGGATGACGCTCATGTGGCAGTGAAGGCCGGGGGAAAAGTGACGGACAAGTTGAGCTACAGTCTGCTTGCCGACTACAGTTACTCGAAAAGTTATTATTATGACCGGACCTATTCAAACAACAAGACATGGGTGATGAACCAGGTGAACGGAATCGAAGGCAACCTGATGTTCCGCCCGGTTGATGGGACAGAGCTGCTTGTCGGAGGGGAATATGAGGATTACGATAATGAAAACGAGATGCTGCGGATCGATGATCTGGGCTATGATATCCCAGGTACCGGGTCTGTATCCGCCCATGAGGTAAACTCAAAAGCGGCTTTCGCTGAACTGCAGCATCGCTTCAACAGGTATCTGAAGGTAAACGGAGGCGTTCGTTACGAAGATAACAGCATTTTTGGCGACCAGGATATCGTCCGCTACGGTCTTGTCGTCAACGCGACCGACAAAACAGCCATCAAGTTCAACCGGGGCAGTCATTTCAAGGCGCCGACCATGAACGATCTTTTCTGGCCGGATGACGGTTTTACAAAAGGAAATACCGACCTGCTTCCCGAAACGGGATGGCACACCGACGTGACGCTCGAACAGGAATTTGCCGATAACGTTTTTGTCACGGTAGGTTATTTTCACTGGGATGTCGATGACAAAATCGCCTGGGCGGAAGATCCTGATCAGCCGACACTTTGGGGCTATTACTGGGTTCCTACAAACCTGAACAAGTATGATGCCGAGGGAATCGAGGTCGGTGCCGTTATCGGTTCATATGACGGCGCACGGCTTGCCTTGAGCTATACCTACACCGATGCCATGGAGGAGATTGAAGGAACCGACGTTCGTGCGGCGAGATATGTTCCCGAGCATAGTTTCCGCGGCGATCTATCCTATTCGCACTCCAGCGGTTTTACCATTGCCCCGACGGTAACGTACACCGGAAAACGTCCATACTATGCAGGATCCAACACCACTGCCGATCCAACCGAGTATCTTGATGATTATTGGCTCGTTGACTTGAAAATATCTCAGAAACTCAACGATAACTGGACGGTCAGCGCTCAGGGAAACAATCTGTTCGATGAATCCTATGAAACCTACCTGGCTTCGTTTTTCGATCGCAATACCTTCACCTCGGCACTTTCGCCTTATCCGGGGGCGGGAAGGTCGTTTGTCTTCAGTGTTGCCTATACCTATTGACGGGTTGTAGAAAAGGAACTGTCTGCCGGATACTGCTGCGACCGGCAGACAGTCATGTTTTACAATATCCGCGGCAGGCTGCTAAGCCAGAATGAATGAGAAATCTTGCTGTTTTCGGTACGGCTTCGGACGTCGGTAAAAGTATCGTTGCAACGGCATTGTGCCGGATATTCCGTAACGCAGGCATCGACGTGGCCCCTTTCAAGGCGCAGAACATGTCGAACAATTCCGGCGTGACTCCTGACGGGTATGAAATCGGCCGGGCGCAGATCGTCCAGGCGGAAGCGGCGAGGGTTGTGCCGACGGCGGACATGAATCCTGTTTTGTTGAAACCCAATACCGATACAGGAGCCCAGGTTGTCCTCCAGGGAAAAGTAGCCGCAAACCGCTCTGCAAGAGAGTATTTCGGCAACACCGCAACATGGGCTGAAAAAGCGTTCGAGAGTCTTCAGAAGCTTGAGCGGCAGTATGAAATGCTTGTGATCGAAGGTGCGGGGTCCTGTGCCGAGCTGAATCTCCGTGACCGGGATTTTGTGAACTTCAGGACGGCAAAAGAGGCGGATGCAGGGGTGATTCTTGTTGCCGATATTGACAGGGGGGGCGTCTTTGCCCAGGTTGCCGGAACGCTTTCGATTCTTCTGCCTGAAGAAAGGGCCAGGGTAAAAGGGGTTATCATCAATCGATTCAGAGGCGACGCGACGCTTTTTGATCAAGGAATACGCATTATCGAAGATCTTGCCGGTGTGCCCGTGCTTGGTGTCGTTCCATATTTTCGGGGTATCTCTATTGACGTTGAAGATGCGGTTCCTTTGCAGGCGGTTGTCGATCCTTCAGGTCGTCCTGATCCCGGCAAAACCAGCATAGCGGTTCTGTATTTTCCTCATATCTCCAATTTTACGGATTTCGGTGTGTTCGACCCCATGGAGCATATCGAGGTTCATTATCTCCACCACCCTAAAAATCTGGATGGCTATCAGGCGGTAATTCTTCCCGGATCGAAGAATGTTCGTGGAGACCTCGCCTGGCTTCATGATCGAGGGTGGGGCCGATTTCTGCAGAGATTCAGGGAGAATGAGGGGATGGTCGTCGGGATTTGCGGAGGTTATCAGATGCTCGGCAGGGTGATCAGTGATCCTCTGGGACTCGAAGGGCCGGCGGGAAAATCCGGGGCACTTGGTTTTCTTCCTGTTGAAACGGTTTTACAGCAGAACAAGCATCTTTACAATGCGAAAGGGTATTTGCTCGATGACCGTGACGTCAGCGTGAGCGGGTATGAAATACATATGGGTGAAACCATGTGTGTCGGTGAAACAAAACCGTTGCTGGAGGTTGTCAGCAGGAACAATAAGCCTGAATCGGGATATGACGGCGCGGTAAGTCATGACGGCAAGGTTCTGGGAACCTATTTTCACGGCATTTTTGACGGAAAGGATTTCAGGGAATGGTTCCTGAAGCAGCTTGACCCGGAATATGTCCCGATTGGTTCATCCATCGACAAGGATCGCGAATATGATCGGCTTGCGGAGCATTTTGAAGATAATCTCGATATGGAAGCGGTGTATGGGATCGTAAATCGTGAATCGTGAATGGTTGAATAGTGACGGGTGACAAGTGACGAGGGGATTGGGGGTTAGGTGCTAAGATGGAACGTTCTGAGTTCTCAGTTCTTGGTTCTGAGTACTGAGTGATTTAAGATTGTGAGATGTGGGGTGTGGGATGGAAGAATCTGGACAGTGGACAGTGGATAGTTGTAGGGACGAATAATTATTCGCCCGTAAGGAGGTCGGTGCTGAGTGTAGGGGCAGGCCCCCGTGCCTGCCCGTGGTCATATAGCTGAGGATTGCAGGATGTGGGATGGAAGAAGAAGTTTTGAGTACTGAGTTCTGAGTGGTTCCGATATTTCGGGACGGTTGTCAGTGGTTGGCTGGTATTAAATATTGTTCAAAAGCTTTGATGCTATGACGCGGGACAATCTTTATCATCATGAGCATGGAGGGGAACCGGAGCGGCGATTTGGCATGAGCGGTGCAGAGCTTCTTGATTTCAGTGTGAATATAAGCCCTCTGTGTCCTTCTCTGCCGAAAGCAGCTCTTGATGCGTTGCCGCTCCATAGATATCCATCGATAGACGGAAGAGGGGTAAAAGGTTTTTATTGCGGTCGATATGGCCTGGACAGGGATACCGTGCTTCCCCTTAACGGAGCAATAGAGGGGATCTATCTGATCCCAAGGGCATTGAAGGCAAGACGGGCAATGGTTTTCGCTCCCTCGTTCTTCGATTATGAAAGAGCCTGCCGGATTGCAGGTACAACGGTATCCTGCCTGAGGTTTGAAGAAAAAGAGCGCTTTCTTCTTCCGGGGATTGACGTGATATCGGAAGCGATAAGGGATGTTGATCTGCTCTATGCTGCAAATCCCAACAACCCGACAGGGACAAGGTTTCCCAAAGAGCTCCTTTTTGCTCTTGCAAGCCGCCATCCGGAAAAATGGTTCGTGATGGATGAGGCATTTATCCAGTTTACTGATGATTTTCCTGACTCGTCGCTGATGGAGGATGCCAAAGCCTTTAAAAACATAATCGTCATACACTCTCTCACGAAGTTTTATGCGTTACCGGGCCTGAGGCTCGGGGCAGTTATCGCTCATCCTGAAATTATCGGGACCCTCCTTCATTTCAAGGAGCCGTGGACGGTCAATGCTGTTGCCGAAACTGTCGCTCAAGAACTTCTGTATTGCAGGGATTTTGAAGATAAGGTGCGGTTGCTGATAAGGGCGGAACGCGAGAAGATTTTCAGGCATATGAGGGCTATACCTGAAATTCCGGTGAAAGGACACGGGGCAAACTTTTTTCTTTTCCAGTGGAATGCCGGTTCGGACCTTGACGATCTGCTTGGCTATCTTATTCAAAAAGGAATTTACGTGCGGGATTGCCGCAACTTTCCCGGTCTCGAAGACAACTATTTTCGTATTGCTGTAAGAATGCCTGAAGAAAATGATTATCTGCTTCAGCAGCTCATGCAGGCAGGGCAGGAAGTTGGAATGTCTTCATCATGATTGGCTTTTACGAACTTCAGCTATGTACAGCATTTTTTCTCGATCTCCTCGTCGGAGATCCACGAAACATGCCTCATCCGGTCAGGGGGATCGGGTTTGCTGCATCGAAGATTGAAGCGATCTTCAGAAATGTTATGGCGAAGAACGAAAAAGGTGCAGGAATTCTGACCGTTGTTCTTGTCGTTGGCGGTACGATCGGTATTTCCTGGACGATCCTGCAGTTGAGTTTTTTCATTCATCCATGGTTCGGCGCTGCTGTATCGGTTCTGATGCTCTACTATTGCTTCGCAACCGGTGATCTTGCCGCTCACGCACGTGCCGTGTGTGCCGCACTGGAACGGGGAGAACTGCAGGTTGCAAGGCAAAAGGTCGGCATGATGGTTGGCAGGGATGTCGACAATCTGACGGAAGGCGAAGTCGCCCAGGCTGCGGTTGAAAGTGTCGCAGAAAATTCGGTCGACGGTATTACAGCACCGCTGTTTTACGCGATTCTCTTCGGGCCTGTCGGAGCGATGGCTTATAAGGCGGTCAATACCCTCGATTCGATGTTCGGTTATCGAAACGATCGCTACCTTTCGTTCGGATGGGCATCGGCAAAACTTGATGATGTCGTCAATTATCTCCCGGCACGCCTTACCGTGCCGTTCATCGCTTTTGCCGCATGGATCAACAGGCTCGACGGTGGTGCGGTTTTCCCTTCGGTCGCCCTGACGGCAAGGAGGCACACCAGTCCGAATGCAGGGTATCCGGAGGCGGCTTACGGCGGAGCTCTGAACGTGAGGCTTGGAGGCCCGAGATCCTATGGCGGCGAAAGGAAGGACCTGCCTTTTATCGGGATTGGTGATGGCGATTGCAGTTGCAGGACGTTACGGCAGGCACTGAGACTGATGTATGTAAGCGCTTTTTTGTTTATGGTATTTGGTGCAGGCTTTGTTTTTTTAGGTAAAACGATCTGGCAATGAAGGATTCCTACCATGATAAGCAAACAGTGCCGGGCGCGGAGAATATTTGCCTGACGGAAACTGTTCCTGTACTGAAAATCGTTGTTTTTCTTGGCGCTGTTCTGCTGCTGCTCTTCTTGTCCCTCCTTCTGGGGCCAACGGGTATTCTGCTGCCCGATACAGCGACTCCGGTCGGGAGCGCAATCATGTCCCTGCGATTCAACCGTATGATCATGGGGCTGCTGGTCGGGGCGGCATTATCCGTTTCAGGTGTGGTTTTCCAGGCGGTGCTCCGTAACCCGCTGGCCGAGCCTTATGTGCTGGGTGTCAGCGGCGGAGCCGGACTCGGGGCAACGTTCGCAATCCTGTTCGGGGCGGTTGCCGCCATTCCGCTCAGCCTTCCGTTTACGGCGTTTGTGTCTGCTGTGGCGACGCTGCTTCTTGTCTACGGGATCGCCAGCAGGGGAAGCGGCGGGACACCGTCGGTCTACAGCCTTATTCTGAGCGGTGTTATCATCAGTGCTATCTGTTCGAGCCTGATCATGTTTTTTGTCTCGATGGCCAGTGTGGAGGGACTCCATAACGTTATCTGGTGGATGCTCGGCAATCTTCAGCCGGCGCCTTTGAGCCAGCGGCTTGTTGCCGCACTTTTCATTGCTTCGGGTATTGCAGGTTCTATGCTTCTTGCTTCGAGATTGAACGCGCTGACATTGGGAAGGGAAATGGCGCACTATCAGGGAATCAATGCGGACGCTGTTATCCTTGTTGCTTTGCTGTGCGCGACACTTTTGGCGGCAACTGCTGTTTCCATATCGGGCATGATCGGTTTTGTCGGTCTCATCGTACCCCATGTCATGAGAGCGATATTCGGTCCCGAACACAAAATGCTCATTCCTCTCTCCGCTCTCGGCGGAGGGACGTTCCTTGCCGTGTGCGATGCATTTGCCCGCAGTGTTCTTGCGCCGATAGAAATTCCGGTAGGCGTCGTGACAGCCATTGCCGGCGGCCCTTTTTTCCTGCTTATTCTCCAGCGAAAAATGAAAGGCGCATGGATAGGGTAGAAGATGGGCCAGGGATTATTTGAAAAGTGAAAATGATGATATGGCGCAGGTGGCGTTGAAATTTGACGGGGTTACTGCGGGGTATCGGGGGAGGATTGTGCTTGAAAACCTCTCTTTTGGCATCGAGGAGGGGGAGTTTGTGTCGCTGGCGGGACCGAACGGATGTGGAAAAAGCACTTTGCTGAAAACTGCTGCAGCCCTGATTAAACCTCTCGATGGTTCTGTTTATCTGTTTGGCGATGATATCCGAACCTTGCGTCCGGCACAACGGGCAAGCCTGATCGGCGTCGTTCCCCAGAAGGTGGAATCCCCTATGGCATATACCGTCATGCAGATCGTCATGAACGGCAGAACGGCGATGACCGGTCTCCTGCACGGGTTTTCCGATCATGATTTCGTGGTTATCGAGCGTTCCATGATCTATACCAATGTCCTGCATCTCAAAGACCGTTATTTCATGGAACTGAGCGGAGGGGAACAACAGCGGGTTATTCTGGCCATGGTTCTTGCTCAGGAGCCTCGCATTCTCATGCTTGACGAGTCTATTGCGCATCTCGATATCAATCATCGCTACGAGGTTTTGCGTATCCTCAAAAGGATCAACCGGGAAAAAAAGGTGACCGTTTTTCTTGTCAGCCATGATCTGGCTCTCTCAGCGGAGGTTGCCGACAGGCTGATACTGATGAACCGGGGGGGCATCGTTTCAGAAGGAAGACCCGGCAGGGTTCTTGTTCCTGAAGTGCTTGAAATGGTGTATGGCTGCGAACTGCAGGTCCGTAACGATCCTTTTACGGGATCTATTCATGTGGCCGGTGTTCTTGACGATTTGAACGGCATCGGGAATAAAAGCAAAACGGTGCATGTCATTGCCGGAGGGGGGACCGGCATAGAGTTGTTTCGCCGGCTTATCGTTGAGGGCTTCACTATAACCAGCGGTGTACTCAATGGCATGGATTCGGATGCCGAGGCCGTTCGTGCTCTCGATATCGAGGCTGTTCTGGAAAAACCGTTTTCTCCTGTCGGGGATGCTGCTTTAGGCATTGCACGGGAAAAGGCGCTTGAGGCCGATATCGTAATCGTTACCGATGTTCCTTTCGGACCAGGAAACCTTGTCAATCTGCACATTGCAAGGAGCGCTCTTGAAAACGGCAAAAGCGTATGGCTGGCGGGAGGTGTTGCAGAACGTGATTATACGGAGGGAAAGCAGGCCGGGAAACTGGCTGATGAACTGACGGATAAGGGCGCCAATATCTGGACAAGCCTGCATGAACTGATGAGAAAGCTGAAGGTGGGGATGCAATAAGAAGTAGTGAGGAGCCAGTAGTAAGGAGTAGCTCACTTCGTTCGCAGGAGCCAGGAAAGACAGCCGGAAGTCTTCAGCAGGCAGTTGGCAACGTCATTACAGGAGGGTATTTGTATCTGGAAACAAGATAAAACGGGGAGAGCTGTATGAAAATCTATACCAGGACGGGTGACAAAGGCTCAACTGGTCTTGTGGGCGGGTCACGGGTGGAAAAGGATGATATCAGGGTTGAATGTTATGGTACGTTTGACGAGGTGAATGCAACTCTGGGTTTGCTGCGTTCAAAGCTTGAGCATGACCATTCCTGGCAGGAGGGTCTCAAAAAGATACAGATTACGCTTATGAGCGTGATGTCTCATCTTGGGACGCCATCGGGAGCGGAGAAACCGGTGAAAGCAGCGCTTCCTCTTGACGGGGCGGCATGGTGCGAGGGCTGGATCGATGAACTGGAAAAGGAGACCGGAACCTCCCGATGTTTTCTGCTCCCCGGTGGTACGGAAATTGCATCATTATGTCATATAATCCGTACGCAGGTTCGACGCGGGGAAAGAAGGCTTGTCAGTTTGATGAAGGAAGATGAGGTTCATTCTTCTATTCCCGAATATGTTAACCGTTTATCAGATTTGTTTTTCGCTCTCGCAAGAGCGGAAATGTTTCTTGCGGATGTTGAGGAAGAAAAGTGGAGATCGTTTATCTTTAAGACTGAATAATACCTCAATGTATCGAATTCTATCAAGTGATGGGTGATATGACATTCAAATCATACGTTGTCGAAGAACAAGAGGATCAGTTCGAAGGGTCTGTTAAAAAAAAGGCTATCGAGGATCTGCCCCAGAACGAACTTCTTGTCAAGGTTCACTATTCCTCCCTCAACTACAAGGATGCTCTTTCCGCCACCGGCAACAAGGGGGTTACGAAAAGCTACCCGCATACACCGGGTATCGATGCGGTCGGCACGGTAGTACATGACTTCAGCGGCAAGTTTCAGGAGCATGAGGCCGTTATCGTAACCAGCTATGACCTGGGGATGAACACCCCTGGAGGTTTCGGCCAGTATATACGGGTGCCTGCATCCTGGGCTGTCAGACTGCCTGACGGTATGACGATGCAGGAGGCCATGGTGTTCGGTACAGCAGGATTGACGGCAGGACTGGCGCTTCTGAAAATCACCGAGGCGTTGAGGCCGGAGGATGGCAGGATTGCGGTTTCCGGGGCGAGCGGGGGAGTCGGTTCCCTCAGTGTCGCAATGCTTGCGAAACTTGGTTACAGTGTTGCTGCTGTCTCTTCCAAAGAAGAGGAACGTGAATTTCTTCTGACATTGGGCGCCTGTGAGTTTCTTCCGCGAAAAGATTTTGAAAAAGAAAGCAGTTCGCCCCTCCTGAAAGGGGAGTTCGCCGGAGCGGTCGATACTGTAGGCGGAGCGGTTCTTTCCACTCTCATCAGGTCGGTGAAGCCTATGGGTACGGTTGTCTCTTGCGGCAATGCATCATCACCCAAACTCGAACTGACGGTCTATCCGTTTATTCTTCGGGGCATATCACTTGTCGGCATTGATTCTCAGCATTGTCCCATGGACACCCGGGAAACGGTCTGGGACCGGCTTGCGTATCAATGGAAGCCGGATGTGTTCGAGACGCTCTACAATGAGATTACTCTGGATGAACTTGGGAATGCGATCGACCTGATGCTCGAAGGCAAGCTCAAGGGCAGGACAGTTCTGAACCTGGAAGCCTGAGATTGGTTCCAGCTATTCCGGGTCTGCAGGCCCGTCCCCATGGCGACGAAACCGTGAAGGAGCACCTCAAAAGGCTCTCCATCTTGTATGAAAGACTTTCCTTTTCAGAGTAACCGCATGTCCCCAAACGCCTTGACATGTGCTATGTTTGGCAGAATGGTTGCATTTGTGGTATTACTGCAACTGTTATCCGGCTGCAGTGTCATGACCGGCTTGCTTCACTATTTTCAATCAATAGAACACTTTGCGGTTCTTCAAGCTGAAAAGCGTGTCCGTTTCGAAAAAGGAGCGGAGGATTTCGCCCTTAAGGTTGCGGCAGTGATTCCTGATGCCGTACAAGCGGTGGAACAGGCTCAGTTCGGCACCTTTCAGGAACCTGTCCGTGTCAATGTCTGCAAGACTCCCGAAAGCTTCAATAAACTGACCGGCAGGAAAGTAAAAGGACTCATGTATCGCGGAATGGTATTTTTGTCTCCCCGGCTTATGGAGCGTCCGGAAGAGATTCGCGAGTATGTTACCCATGAGCTTTCGCACCTGCTTCTGTTGCAGTACATAGGGCTTTATCGTTACCTGGTTCTGCCGCCCTGGTTTCTCGAAGGCCTGGCTGTTTCCGTGTCGGGAGGCGGAGGGGCTGGAACAGTTTCTGAAAAGGAAGCGGTCGAGTTCATACTCTCCGGCAAGTCCTTTGAACCCCACACTGCCGGGGGGCTGCTCGATATCCTGTTTCCAAAATACGGCAGCCATTGGGGACTGAAGCCGCATATGTTTTACAGACAGTCTTCAGTGTTCGTCAACCATCTGAAAGAAAAAGACGAGAAGGCTTTCAGGACGCTTCTTGTATCGTTGCAGGAGGGAGTGGCATTCAGCAAAGCGTTCAACCAGTCCTACGAAACCACGGTCCGGGAGGAATGGCATTCTTTTGTCGGGCGCCTGAAAGATGACCTTCAATTCAGGCGGGGCGAGGAAGAGTGATCACTTTTTCCCGGGATTTCATGCACAAAGGCTTTGACAAACTTCGGCAATCGAATGTAGCGGACGAGGATGGGAAAAAAGGCATTGGGTGTTCTCATACTTCACGGTTTTACCGATACGATACACTCGGTTCGTATCCTGGAATCTCCATTGATTGAGTTGGGATTACCCTATTGCATTCCTGCATTGCGGGGACATGGAGAAGGTTCCCCGGAGGCATTACAAAGGGTGGTCTGGCAGGATTGGGTGGATGATGCCAAAACGGCTATGGGTGATTTGTTGCGGGACGTGGAAAAAGTGATCGTTATCGGTTTCAGCATGGGAGGATTGCTTGGCATCAAACTGACTGCTGAACGGCATCATTGTGTTGACAGTCTGATATTGGTTGCAGTACCGGCTCAACTCCATGCGCCGATAGCTCCCGGGCGTCCCTTTCATTTTCTTGCACCTGTTATGATGAGGATGCTCAAGAAATGGCCTATGATACCCGTGTATGCGGATCGGGAATTGGCAAAAGAACATGACAGCTATTCATGGGTGCCGACAGATTCGATACAATCATTATTTGATCTGTCGATAGAAAGCCGAAAAAGCTTGAAAAACATACTCGCGCCGACGCTGATACTGCAAAGCCGAAAAGACATCACGGTAAAACCCAAGAGCGCCGACATTATCTATAATGAAATTGCCACACCCGCAGGGGAGAAAAAAGTCGTCTGGTTTCAGAAATCAGGTCACCAGATGCTCAGGGACTGCGAAAAGGATCGTGTGGCTCGTGAAGTGATTGAATATGTGAAGGGTCGGTTATGAATGGGTAGATGAGGTTGCATCTATTGGTCGAGTGAATACTATTGAGGCTGTCACAACTCTTGCATTCTGACTTTTTATAGTCATCCTCGGGCTTGACCCGGGGAACCATTTTTCAACGAAAGTTCACATGGCTGCCAAAGAAACATCAATGAAAAGCGCATCTTTACCACCCGTGCGGGTTACGCCGGAACTACGGAAAACAGCCGAACAGGTTCTCGAAGAAGGAGAAACATTTTTGGCATTTATCGAATTGTCAATCCGGGAAATGATTGAAAAGCGTCAGAACCAGAAGGAGTTCATGGGAAAAGGACTTGCATCCCGTGAACGTGCCCGAAAGTCCGGCGGCTATGTGGATGCTTCTCTTGTTTGCGAAGAACTGCACGGTATGCTCAAAAAGGCGAAAGGGCAATCATTGTGACCTTCAGGGTGAGCTAAAGACCGGATATGAAAACCGTTTTTGTTCTATCTGCCAGTTCGCATGAGTTTTCGCCAGAATTCCAGATATTGCACCACCCATCGGAGATAACTACGGTACGTTCTTCTCTGTGATATGCTATATCTACAGGAGAAATCTCCGAAAATAATAGTTTTGTGAACTTATGCATATGCTGTGTAAGTATATGATTAGATAGTAAAGCCTGCTATTCTGGCTGATACATTCAGGTCTTGGTTTGAGTGCAAAGCAAAAAAGTGGTAATTTTTCAGAACTTTCTTTAGAAGTCGGTAGTGTGGATAATAAATGATGTTGCATGTGCGCTACGTAAGCCTGCAACGGTCAAGTAGGTTGCCATACTATCAAAGGTGAGGGGATCGATAATGTTGGAAATTAAATAGACAGGATGAATTATGGGAAAACCGCAAAAGCAGAATAAGTTAGTGCTGGTCATTGGGGGGGCAAACGGTGAGCGAGTACTTACAATCTCGCCCAATGAATATAAGCCCGGACGCAAACATGTTCTTACTCCGTCGCAGACAGTTGGCGGCGGAAGTTCAATAAATCATGCTTGTAGGCTTCTAGCGTATGGTATAGATGTAGTGCCGATCGTTCCAGTCATTGATGATCACACAGGCAAGCTTATAGTAAGGACTCTCGAGAATGCAGCTGAAAATGGCAGGATGGCCTTTCAATTCAAGCGAGAATGGTTTCTAAAACCTCAGGGAGAAAATGAGAAAACCCAGTTCACGACAATTCTTAACATTGGGGACGATCGAAATGTGTTTTCCGAAACAGGTCCAGGACTTGCCAAGTCATTCTCGTCCCATTTCACGCGCTTAATTTCTCGCTACAAACCAGAATCAGTTTCTGCTGTCCTTATAGGGCACGTGTATGCTGACCGGGAATTAAAATGTGATATAACACGTAGAATCATTGAAACATTTTCTGCCACAAATTGCAAAATTGTTGCAAATTTTGGTTCATCGCAATATGAGGCTGGCCATCTCGCGTGGGAGTCTTCTTTGCCGAATATCACATGCTTCCAACTGGATCTTGTTGAAATGCGTCGTTTTTTTGATGATCCGGCAATGAAAGTGAAAGATATTCTTAATTGGTTCCGAGATCGATGTAATGTCGTTATCACGTTAGAACGAATGGGGGCAATTGCTCAACTACGTGGAGAAAGTGATATAATATTTGTTTGGCCATATCAATTACCACAAAACATGATTGTTGATACAACAGGTGCTGGTGATGCATTTGCTGCTGGAGTTACCTCTGCTTTAGCGGACAAAACAAGGGTTCCACGAAATAATAATCGTTGGCAACAAATTTTTGAACGTGCTGCGTTGTGGGCAGCATACGCTTGTTGTCATTCGGGAGGCACTATTGATTGTCCTAATCAAAATGATCTAAGAATATTCAAAACAAGGAATAGTTATCTTGCTCACGGTGTCGATATCTTCGATGTTAATATGGGTGAACGAGTTCTTCGACTCATCGATCGAGTATATTCTTGAAATAATAATAAAATGGAAGTTGTAAAAAAAAATGTACCAACCACCAAAATTATTTGGTATTGCTGAATCTTATTTTTTTTGATATTTATCATAGTTCAATCATTTTTTTCGAGGATCGTTTATGATCTGAATTTGAGAACATTTTAGATTAGTAATGAGGGATTTTTATAATGGATCTAATAACAACAATTTCTCTTTTAATTGGAATAGGTGGATTAATCGGAACCATCTATTTTGGTATTAAATCTTCTCAGCTTCAAAAAAAATAAGACATTATACTTGGTACGATGTTGAATGCGGTATTGATTTTATAAGAAAGCAAAGTTTATCAGATTTCAAGCCAGATTTTATTTTGACAGTATCAATTCCTGGGCGCATAATCGCAGACTTGCTATCAATTCGAAATATTGATAATATACCTCATTATGCTGGAATGCCGATAAAAAATGATTCATCAGCATTTGTATTAGAAACAACGAAAAATAAAGTGGCCTTGCCAAAAGAAATCTTTAGAGATACGGGAAAAAAGTTGTTAATAATTGATAGTGCAGTCGTTACAGGAGATACATTGCAAAATTTGATTAAAATTTTGATCGATAATGGTTTTAAAAAGACAAATATTAAAAGTGCATCAATATTGGCTACAGATTTAGCGATTAAATCAGAAAAAGGGCTTGACTATTATTACTATACTGCATTTGACACAAATTACAATATGCCTTGGGGGAAACTTTACAGAGGTTAATGTTTAAATTAATGATAAGGGACGTTGGTTATGCAAGACAAATTGTATGTTACAACTAAAAAAAGAATCACGAGGTTGCTATGCCAAGAGGCGCGAGGCTTGATGCACCGGGGACATTACACCATGTGATGGTGAGAGGGATCAATGGACGAGAAATTGTCATCGACGATGATGGCAAAAGCATCAGAGACGTCTTAAAGTAAAGTGGGACGTTGGTTATTAAGTGAACATATATGCAAAAAAATGTATGTTACAACACTCGTGTCCGGTTGTTGAAAAAACAAATCCTTATAAGAGATTACAAATAAATAATATACGACGATTTTTTAGCGTTACCGACTTGAAAAGTCCTGCTATCTTAGATCATTTCACAATTCTACGACAAGAAATGATTGGTGTATACAGGAAAAACCGTTTTTGCGCAGTTATTTGAACGTATGCCACCGCATCAGTTCCGCCAATGCGTAAAGCACCATAATGGCAATTGTAACAAAGAGACTCAATTTGGATATAACTTTCTACACTTTTCTACAGATTTTGAGCGTCAGTGTGTTTGAGCAAATTGATATTTTACAATTATTTACAAATTCTGCTGGCACGATTCAGGATGCCGACATCTGTAACCAATTGAATTTATTTGACTTATAACCGGACACTACTGATGTTACAACGAAAAAGAGAATCACGAGGTTGCTATGCCAAGGGGCGCGAGGCTTGATACACCGGGAACATTACACCATGTGATGGTGAGAGGGATCAATGGGCGAGAAATTGTTATTGACGATGATGACCGATCGTTCTTTGTGTCCCGGTTAGGTCAGTTGGCAAAAGCATCAGAAACGTCGATCTATGCCTGGGCGCTCATGAGTAATCATGCTCATATTCTCTTGAAGAGCGGCGTATCGGGATTGCCGGGCTTTATGCGAAAATTGCTGACAGGATATGCGGTATATTACAACCGGCGTCACCGTTTTCAGGGCCATGTGTTTCAGAACCGATACAAATCCATTGTCTGTGAAGAGGATCGGTACTTTTTGAAGCTTGTCAGTTATATACATCTCAATCCTTTACGGGCAGGATTGGTTGCTTCAATGGATGAGCTGGAACGGTATCCATGGAGCGGTCATGCGGTGCTGATGAAGGCCCATCGGCAGGACTGGCAGGATTGTGATGCCGTCTTAAAATATTTTGGCGATACAGGGTACGTCTGCCGGAAAGAGTATCGTGATTTTGTAAATTCAGAACGCGATTTGGGAAAACAACCTGAACTGACAGGCGGTGGTCTTGTTCGTTCCAGCGGCGGCTGGTCGAGTGTGAGGTCGCAGAGAAAACGCGGAGAGAAATCATTTAGTGATGAGCGTATTCTGGGAAGCAGTGAATTTGTTCGTGAAATACTCGACGAGGTAGAGGAGACATCCAATGGACAATTACCGGTGGTGCCATTGGAGGCGGAAGCCAAAGAGCTGTTGATACAGGCGTGTGAAGATGCAGGAGTACCGATAAAGGTTTTGCAGGCCGGAAGCAGGGTAAAAGCGTGTGCAGCGATAAGAAAGGAATTTGCGGTTGTATTTGTCAGGAAACAGGGTTTATCCTATGCAGCGGCAGCTCGTCTGCTTGGAGTCTCTTCGTCGGCAGTAAAGCAGATTCTGCTGCGGGATGATTTGTGTAAATAATAACCAACGTCCCTCTTTTCAGAATGCGATCGAGATCGGAAAAGCGTCGCGCTCCTTGAAACGGGCCGGAGAACGTCTCGCGCCTTCTTTCAAGCGATTCTCGGATACCTCCAGTCGCATTGCGGACTGGTCTAAGCTGCTGGACAAGCTTCCGCCCTTGAAGAACATCGCTGACGCAGCGCCCGACGGACACGATGATGCCTAACCCATCATTCCCCCGGCCTACTTAACCTCTTTTCAAACGTAACTGATGGAAAGCCGATGGCGAATAAGGAGCATCTCAAGATTCTTAAATCAGGTGTGAAGGCGTGGAACTTGTGGAGGAGCCAGAATCCTACGGTGATACCTGATCTCAGTGGCGCCGAGCTAGGCATTGCCAAACTCTGTGGGGCAAATCTCGCGAACTCCCAACTCCAATACGCTAAGCTCGGAAGTGCTCAGCTCGATAACGCCATCCTTTCCGAGGCCAATCTCAAGTTCACTAGTGTCCCGTCCGGTTAATTCTATGTTATAACAAAGAATTGTGTTATCTTACGGTTATCTTGTGAAAACAACCTGTAAGCATGGCACGAAAACAT
>JANQMO010000021.1 GCA_028280025.1 Chlorobium sp.
GAAGTTTTGATACTATGGTGACAGCAGATGCACCAAGTAGCTCGATTCAAGCACCGAAAGCCAGGATCGCGCCGTTGAATGTGAAACTCCCGCCTCTCCTGCCAAAGCGCTCATATTGAGGTAAAAGAGTAGATGTTAAACAACGTTCAATCATGAGATGTATATACAATTTGAAGATCTAATCGTCAATTTGTATAACAAACAGCACCTCGAACAGATCGGCATCTTCAACATCGAACCCCTTTGCAAACCTCGAAGAGCTTTAAGCGCTGAACGTCATCGGCACAGAGGTTCAGTCGATTGCGCCCTGATCGAGCCCCCTGATCTTGAAAAGCTTGACCTGTCAGCGGGACGAATACCGCAATCCGAAATCGAACGCTTCGTGTTCACCCACCCAGCCTGCGACGTGGTCATCAAACCAGGAGGATGGACTTGAAGTGGTAGCGCTGGCGGAAGTTGTCAGAAAAAAAAGATAGCAATATCCCCTGGGCTAACGACCAAGGTCACTTACGACGCGTAGCGGCGTTCAGTGTAGCGACTGGTTCGACCTAATTCAGAACAATGTATGCCTTAACCTCCAACACTGCGACATAAGCCATACACAACGATACAATAATCAGACCAATATAAATCGCTTCAAATATAAATGCCCACCACACCGGCTTTGGTATGTCATCAAAAAGCTCATTCTCCCAAAAGCGATGCTGATACCACCGCACAAGACAGAAAATGATCTGAAAAACAAAGCCAACGCCAACAAACAACAAAATTGAAAAGATCCCTTCCGCCAACTGAATAATCGTATCCGGACGAAGATCTAACGGCACCTTGGCAGTAAGGATAGCAATTAATCCCGCCATCAACCCAACGAACACTTTCACGTATAAGAAAAAAGTATCTTTCGCAACATCAGTGAAATATCGAGTCCTAGAAGAAATCGTTCGATAACGCTCTAGTTTCAATTGATTTTTATATTCCTCTTCAGTCATATCATTTATGTCGAACATTAATTATTATCTCCACTACAGATTTTCATGCAATCCTGTAGAACAAAATCTTATACAATACTGACAATCTGCCTGACAAACGCATAAATCAAGCATCTGCGGCAAGAAAAGATATCTCATGGTATGCTTATACGGCTTACCCATAATTCTGTGATAAATTATCTTTTCTCAGAATCCCTTCACAATTTCGCCAAACCCCCAGAAAATAACAACCATAGCCCCTATCCTTTCATTTTTCCTACAGCCCGATAATTCCCCATCAGACATTCCGTTTCTGCACCGATCCGGGCGGTCCGCCCCTACCGGTAAGTTTATGATGCTCGTATTCGCTCATACGTGGAATTGTACACAAATGCACAATAATATTAATATGCATGTACGTTCACTATAGAAGAAAACAATGCGTCATGACTGCAAGGAGAAGAGTTATGAACGTATAAATAACCCGATCCAAAACCGTGCTTGCACCGAACCGAAAATAAAACGCCGAAGCTCAGCGTGCGGTTTAGGGTCGGATTTATTCAATTATTAGGGCTTTTCATTCGGGTCATTTTCAAACTCATCCATTGTCTTTGGAGGAGGTAATAAACCTAGAAAACGCGCAAAAACGACCAATGTCATAAACAAGCCAACAATTGCATGTATAGTAAACACAGCCAATCCCATGCTTGTATTAGCTGTGTATTCATCAGGACTAAAAGAAAACATCAATATCATGCTTTCATGGAATACCCGCAAAAACGTTGGCTCTCCGCTTTCCGTAGGCAATGAAATATGACCAATTCTATAGAACCACATGTACGCAACGCCGAACCAGCATACGATTTCAATGTAGTTATGTAGAAGTAACAACACTATTCTTCTATATCCTCGCAGAGCATATTCTTTGCCGTCTAAATTAGCCCTATATTCGTCGAATAGAAGAACATTTATTTGATAAACTATTATTTCAAAGGTTCTGAGGAACCCATAAATCATTACACTGAGAAGGAGGATATTTTCAGCATGCTCTCGTCGATATGTGACTATAAATAATGAAATTACAGACAATGCAGTATTGAACGTCACGTAATACTCAACAAAAGAGTAGGTCTTTGTTACTTTTGGGGCTATTCTCCGAACGACCGCAAATGTAGAAAAATAACTCAACACTAAAAACACTTTTGACCAAAAATCGACTATCCAGGATTTTGGCACCTTATTTTTTTGCTGGCTTTCTTTTTCCTTCGTGCTCATGATGATATGTATTTTCAATTGCCCTAACGCCGCCATAAGCTGCGGCTTTGTAGTTGTGAGTGTTGTGTGCTATTCAAGCACAAAAACGAGCAACGAAAAAGGCGTCAGATTGATGGCCTTGTTTTGTGATTAAGCTGTTTGCTATTCATCATGATTAACTTCCCATACCCTGTCAGTAAACATTGTTCCAGCAACTGCTATAAGGTTGTAAGTAATCCAAACTAGGATGAGTATAGGAGCATATGCCATTATTACCTTATCAGATTCTGTTGTGATTGCGGTGTAACCCAGAAAAATAATGCCGCCTATTGATAAGCAAAGTAGGATAATAACACCAGCACCTTTTGCTTTAATCGATAAGCCTTCATTTTTAGTGTGGCTGACACCAAGCTCAACCTTATCGTCTTTGTCCATCCTTTTCCTCATTTTCAAAGATTCACATAACATTAATTATTATCTGTACTACAGATTTTCATGCAATCCTGTAGAAAAAAACATATACGATGCTGATAATCTGCCTGATAAGCGCATAAATCAAGCATCTGCAGCAAGAAAAGATATCTCATGGTATGCTTATACGGCATACACATAACTGAACCGCAAATTATTTCTCTTCATTTTCTCCACACATCTCTGCACAATTTCGCCAAATCCTCAGAAAATAACAACCATCCCCCCTTAAAAGAATTGACCGCTGCCTAAAACGAAATATGCCTGCACTAACATCAGGCTTATTTGGTTTACGGAACAACGGGCTCACGTCCCGGGCTCATTTACTCCAATTGACTTATAACGTCAACGGTGGCTCATGCGCGGTTGCGCCTTGAGTCCAGCGCCTTGTTGGGCTTCTTTGAATAGCTCTGTCTGCTCAGATCGAGTCAGCTTAACCCATTCTGGAATCTTCGATATCCTGACGGCACGAAGTTCCTTAGGTTCAATCTTTTGGAGTCCACCGCCGTAGCTACGACCTGAGTTCCTCAATTTATCAAGAGAAATATCGTTCAATATTTGTAACAAGTCATTCGCTCTTTCAGGAGCTTCAGCAATTGCCTTCGCAACAAAAGGGCGCGGATACAAACATATGTAAACATTTGAAGCTAACGCCTTAGACCGATTTAAGAAGAATCTAATCGGTTTTGACCCATTCCCGCCTCTGCCCATGTATGATGCCAAAAACAATGAAGGCTTCCTTTCTTCTTGCTGATACCATAGCTTTCTGGATCTACAGAGATATCCATCTGATACTCCTTCTCTCCTTCCTTTCTGAAGGTAATCGTAGAGTGACGGGTATTCTGCTTTTATGTGTTCCTCGGGTGACGAAATATTGAGAAGGAAAAAGTTTGGTATGCAATCTGGAATCCCACCTTCATCAGTTTCAATGATTTCATGGGTGAGATATCGTGGACTCGGAAGAATGGGACTAAGGGCCTCGTTAGGTATGTTTTCCTCCTCTGCTTTCTCTGCGGTGAGGATAAAGAAATCGTTGTTACCGGTGGCGAGTCCGCGGGTAATGTGAAAAAGGTCCTCAAGGCTATATTCTCCACTATCTGAACTGCTATTAATACTGAAAATCCACTTTTCATCAGACTGGAGTTGAGAAATAGGATATTGATCTTCCGAAGCAGGGAGGAGATAAGAACCCTTCGTGAGCAGAACTTGGTCGTCTTCCGTAGGATTATTCTTTGTGAATGTGACTACGCAAGAAGACACAAGGGCATCATCAAACTGCACATCTTCAGCACTAAATAAATGAATCCGGTTCAATCTTACACACCTTGTAAGATATTGCCGCAAAGAGGCACCATAGTTTGTGTAAAGAAACTCGGTGGGGATCAGCCAGGAACTGACCGAATCTCTTGCGAGCAGCTTATCACAAAGAAGAATATAGTAAATATACAGCCCGGATAGCCCACTGACTGTTATACCTAAATCCGACTTCACCCTAGCCTGAAACTCCACCTTCTTTGAGGAATCTATATGATGATGACGAACATATGGGGGATTCGTAACGACTATATCAAAATAATCGAAATGATTTTCGTTATCACAGAAATCGAAAAAATCCTGGTTGTAAATAGACAGATTGAGGTCGGAAAACAACTCCTCAGCAATCATGCTGTATGCGGGATCAATTTCCACTCCGCTGAAAACTGGCTGCGTTACGCCTGACCCTAGAAACGAGGAGAGGAATACGCCACTTCCAACTGCGGGTTCAAGAACACGCCACTCATCGACTGTCTTTTCGAGTAGAAAGCGGGAGTATCGAGAGATTTCGTTAGCGAGGCGAAATGGAGTCGAAAACTGCCCCAGTTTATTTCGATCCAGGGGTGAACGTGAATCATCGACGTCTTTTTGTCTCCGAAATCTTTCGTCTTCAACTCGCAAAAAGTCCGAGCTGTAATCTGTCGAGGCTTCCTGGACTGAGGAATTAGTCGAACGGGGCTCTTCATCAAGAAACAGCAACAGATCAGCTATGCGGTGTTCCCAAACCCAGTCGATTCCCTCTGAAGCTTCGTATCCCAAATATCCAGTCTCAAAGTATCCACATAAAAACAGGATGAAAACGACATCTGGACCAAATGACTTTTTAAGCTGGGATAGCTTCTGAGCCTCTTCTTTTCGACGCTTGTTCGTGTTAGTTGCGTCACCAGCAGACTTTGCTTCAATTAAGATTGGGATTTCGTCCGGCAATCTCGATTTGCGCGAGATTATACAGTCAACGGGCATGTTCACCGGGTTTTCCGAAAAGCCGACAGAAACGTTAGCTCTGAAACAATATGTGGCCTGTGGCATAGCCAATAGACCGTCGAACTGCTTGGGTTCAATCTGGTCGTAACCTAATGAATCAAGGTAACTTGATAGTACGCCTAATTGCCTCTTTTCTTGTTCGTTTCTTATGATTGGGTCCGCCGCTGCCCCGCAAAGTCTGTCTGCCACAACAGAAGCAGAACGTAACACCTCTTCCTCTGAGGGGTCCTCTACTGCGACATCTAACCAGGGAAAAAGATCACGGTCTGCAACTTCTTGCAAGACATCAACGATGCGCGATAGATGAGACTCTATTTCTTCATCGCTCATTCGAGGTGGCAGTCTTGGTGGAACCTCATCCTTCCCCTCCATAGACTGCACAAGATTTTTTGATGTATACGCAAGCCCAACCAGTCGATCACGTGCCAGTGGCGGAGCGGATGTCATCCTCAACATCTGAAGTATACCGGGATTCTCTCGAAGGATGCTTGTGGAAAGACCGCGAAGATTGTCGGTCAACTGAAAGGCGTTTGTAACCATTTCAGTCTGTATCGAACGCTGTTTCCGGAAAGCTGAGGGAGCAAAACGCAAAAACCAATCGTTGTAAAAATCAATTGATTCGAGGGTGTCAGCCTTCCAGAGATGGGGTTTATCTGCGTTTACAGCCATTTTCTTTCTTTTTCATGCCCAATTATTATCTCCACTACAGATTTTCATGCAATCCTGTAGAACAAAACCATATACAATGCTGATAATCCGCCACCTCAACATCTCTTCACAATTTCGCCAAACCCCCAGATAATAACAACCATAGCCCCTCCTAAAAGGATTGACCGCTGCCTAAAACGAAATATGCCTACACTAACATCAGGCTTATTTGGTTTACGGAACTACGTCCTGGACTCCCATCTTTCGTTTGACGTTGCGGTTGCCCTCCCGGCGAACTGTTTCCTAAATGGAAACATCTGGATTTTCCCGGTCAAATTCCCATTTAATTGGATTATTGACGATGTATTCCCGAATGCGGTTCAATTCGTCTTCATTGCGGATGATGTGTTCGTAATAATTGCGTTGCCATAATTTCATGCCCGGTGTTTTGCGGGTTTGGTTTATTTGTTTGGTTGATACGGTCTTGAACGCGCCTATTAAACGACCGATGGATTTGCGTCATCATGCTGATCGTTATTGTTTTCCCTGCGCCTGCTTGAGCAGATATCCGGGAAAACCCGGTGTTTCACCCCAGTAGAGATGGATATAGGATGCAAAGGTGTTCCTGAAACGGAACATTGCGGTATCCACCGGTTTGTCGCGTGCAGTGCGGACCTCTGCCACATTTTCGAGATCACCTGATCTCAGAAGACGTGAATAATGAAATTCGTGTCCCCGGAGCTCCTCCGGATAACCGGCTGAAGAAAGATCGACTTTTCTGTAGCCGAGAGTCAATCGCGCCTCCTGCATCGATGTGTCAAGGTCGAGAGCGCCGCACATAGAGTAGCTCTGCCCGTCCTTGCCGGTAATGGAATTGCCGAGATACATCATACCTCCGCATTCGGCATAGACAACGCCTCCCCGGGAAACAAACCCTTTGATCCCGAGTCTCATCGAGCGGTTCTCTTCGAGGCGATGTGCATACAGTTCGGGATAACCTCCCGACAGATAGAGCATATCGGCCTCCTCGGGCAATGCTTCATCGTAAAGGGGACTGAACCATTTGATGGCACCGTATGAGGAAAGGAGATCGATATTTTCAGCGTAGACAAAGTTGAACGCCTCGTCACGGGCGACACCGATGACCGCTTCACCCCGGGGAGGCATTGTTCCGGAAACGGCAGGCGCTCCGATATCGGTGCGGCTTATCTCGAGCAACCGTTGGACATTCACGGTTTTCTTCACATGATCGGCCATGGCCATTATCGCCGCTTCCTGATCGCCGTCAGGTGAAATGTTCAGGCCGAGATATCGTCCCGAAACCTTCATGGATTCATCCCTGGGCACATAACCAAGCGGTTCAACGCCGACATCACGACAGGCCTCTTTGAGAAACTCGTAATGGGACGCTGTATTGACCCGGTTGAAGATCACTCCTGCAAGACGAAGGGCCGGATCGAAGTTTCTGAATCCGTAAAGAAGCGGTGCAACGGAATATGCCGCACCTTTTGCATCGACGACAAGAATGACCGGGATATCGAGCAGTTTGGCTATCTCGGCGCTGCTGCCCCTGGATTTTACCGAACCGTCGAAAAGCCCCATGACGCCTTCGACAACCACGGCATCCGCATCGGCGGAATGGCGAAGAAACACGTCCCGCATATGTTGCGGCGAAGCCATGAAGGTATCGAGGTTACGTCCCTGCCGGCATGTTTCCCCTGTGGATGCAGCCAGGGTATGCAACCAGGTGTCGAGGTAATCCGGACCGCATTTGAAAGGCTGCACGTCCACCCCTTCCTGCGCCAGAATACGCAGCAACGCCAGCGTCAGGGTTGTCTTGCCGGAATTGCTCGAGGGTGCAGCAAGCAGAAAAGCCGGTCTCGGGATCATCGGAACTGCTTTTTCTTTTTATAGACAAACGAGTTCCAGCGCTCTTCTTCAACACCTGATCCGGCCATTTCAGCCCTTGCAAGAGCAAAAAAAAGATCGGAAAGACGATTGACATAAGACGGTATGGACGGATGAACCTCCTCCTTTCTCATAAGTGACA
The DNA here is from genome assembly GCA_028280025.1 of Chlorobium sp. Taxonomy (GTDB): domain Bacteria; phylum Bacteroidota; class Chlorobiia; order Chlorobiales; family Chlorobiaceae; genus Prosthecochloris. The sequence continues at coordinate 7,690 of JANQMO010000021.1, forward strand.
CAAGTTTTCTCTCGCCACGTCGTACCTGTGTCCGTATAACATGACAGAGCGATGAAATCTCCGTTCCTCCCGGAAGCAGGAAATACTCCGACGGCCCGGAAGCCGCTTCCAGTTCATCGATCCAGCGCTCACAGTCCTGAGCACCATCGACTGGAAGCGGAGCGCTGTTTGGCTTGGGCGCGTCGGACGGAGTTGCCAGATGAGACATCATGTTCATGAAGGTCACCTGCATTTCATGCAGGCGGCCCTGCCATGCATGGTCAAGAGCAAGTTTCGAACGCAGGAGCCCGATATATGAATTGACCTCGTCGAACGTTCCGTAACAATCAACCCGCATATCGTCCTTGTCAACCCTGGAGCCCCCGAAAAGGCCCGTCGTCCCTTCATCCCCGGTTCTTGTATATATTTTCACTGTTGCCTCCTTTTGATTCTATGAAATCCGCAACCGGACAATCTAATTCGACAGGAACGGTATGCTCTCCGATAAAAAATACAGCCGGCGTCTCGATCTCTTTTTCCGCGACAAGAGCAGTGATCGTCTCGAGCGTTCCCCGAAGAAGCTTCTGGCCCGGCAACGACACCTTCGACACAATACATACATGCAGGGTTGGCGGAAGACCGGCATCGAGCAGACGCTGTATGACTGTCTCAAAATTCCTGATCCCCATATACATGACGATCGGGCTGCCCTCCTTGAGTAATGAAATCAGCCCGTTGAATTGCTCGAAAGAATAGTTCGCCGTATGCCCTGTACAAAACAGCAGTGATGTCGTTCTGTTCCGTTCGGTAACAGGAATATGCAGCATGTTTGCAGCGGCAAGTCCGGCAGTTATGCCGGGTATGACTTCTACCTCGATACCGTTTTCCTTCAAAGCACGGACCTCTTCAACTCCCCGCCCGAAGACAAAGGAATCACCGGCCTTGAGGCGAACACACCGCTTTCCCTCCCTGGCGTAACGAACCATGAGCGTATTGATACGTTCCTGCCGCTCATGCTGATCCTGTCCGTCGTCACATCGCTTCCCGACATTGATCGTCTCGGCTTCTTCCGGCAGCAGCGCCAGTATCTCCCTTGAAATCAGGGAATCATGCAGGACAACCTCGGCATCCTTCAGCCGTTTCAAAACCTTGAGTGTAAGCAGCTCCGAATCTCCGGGACCCGCCCCGGCAATGGTGACTCTTGTCTTATTCCTTATCATACAGATTTTGTTCCCTCGTATAATACTGTGGATAGTTGATAACCTGGTTTTTAACGTCTCTTCAACAGAATTTCATAGTCGATCCTGTCGAAATAATTTTTCTCTCTGAGCTTTCCGATATCGAGCGTCATGACACAGCCGCTTCCGCGATCCGCAGAGGTTTCCGCCCATCGATGATGTCCTTCGGGAGGCTGGCAGATAAACGAGCGGTCATGACCGCTGACCGCAACCGCAGCCTGCTCGATCGTCCGCGCACCCAATACCTTCTGATCGAGGTCATCAAGTACTGCAGAAGAACAGAGAACAAGGTCACAACCCTGCTTTGCACAGGCAATAACCGTCTCGGGATGATAGAGTTCCGTTTTAGAGAGAAGGGCGATTCTGACGGAATCGAGATCGATAATCGTAAGCTCCCTGTCTTTGTCTGTCCTGAGCGCAAGTTCACCGTTCTTTCCGGCAAATGCAACGATTTCCACTCCATTGTTTTTTTTATAGAACCCTGAACATATATCGACCTGATATTCTTTTGCTGCACGTGAAAGGCGCTCACATACCATCTCCCTGTCATCCCCTCTGCCTGGAGGTAAAACGAGTATGTCAGTCTTCTGGAAGCCATAGTTCTCGATGATATTTTCAAGCATGGTACCGCTTAACAGTGCTTCGGGACCGGACGAATGACAGGCAATTCTGAGCTGTGCAGGTTCAGGGAGTTTATAATAGCTTGTGAGGTCGGAAGCATATCGCATATCGAGGTAGATCGGTGCAAACATCGAAGGGTTTCTTGTTTCCAGCTGTTTTTCCCGAAGAGCAGGCAGCTTTCCCCCGTCAAGGGGCAGATCGGCATAAAAAATGTCGGATTCGCAACTCCATGCTTCGAGAATCTTTTCGCCGTCGGGACCATACACACATGACCAGGCATCCTCACACGACATGGTTTTATCTTTTCCAGACCTGTTACATGCGGCAAGATAAAAACCGTTCTCTCGTGCCCTTACCTGCCAGAGCTCTCTTGGATCAAGTGAACCTCCGGGCCAGTTTGCCGGTACGAGAAGAAGATCGACTCCTTTCAGCGAGGACATTCTCGGAATCGCCCCGTAGTAGGTATCCGAACAGATCATGACACCCACAGTTCCCCAGGGTGTCGAAAACATATTGTTCTGCAGGGGACTTCCGGAACATGCCCAGCGAACCTCGGCAGTAATTTTGCGATAGTTGAGCAGCAAAACACCTTCGGGCCCAATCACCGCTGTCGAATTATAATAGATCCCGGTCTCTTCATCCTTTTCCGGATAGCCCGTAACGACAAAGCAGGAGTAACGGGAAGCAATCGGTTTAAGAGCGCTTATTGTCGGCCCTTGTTTTGTCTCGACAAGCCCGGCAATTTCTTCACGCGAACTGAAACTGTAACCGGAAACAGCCAGTTCGGTGTTCACGATAATACCGGCTCCGCTTGCTGCTGCCTTTTCAGTAAGGGACAGCATTTCACTACGATTCCGCACCGCATCTCCATGCCGCACGTCAAGATGAACAAGGGCCAGTTTCAGTCTTTCCATTTTTCACTATAGCCAAGGGCACAAGAGACGTAGACAAATTGCAGAAAAACATCGCTATCCATACCGATAATTTCCGCTGAAAGCGTACGGACATAATCAGCATATCGATCGGTCTTGTGTGAAATTGCCGCGGCAAGCTGTGCACCGTGCATGACAAAAAGTTCTTTCATGCATGATTCGGGAAGAATCCCCCAGGCGATTTTATCTCTGGCATGAACCAGAGAACACAAAGCCCCGACCGCCATGGGGTCGCGATCAAGACTCTGGAAGTTATTCCTGAAGACCTCTGCTGTCTCTTTCTGAAGCTTTCCGGCAACTGCGCCAGTCATACTTTCACGATTAGCGCCGAAACGCCTGAGATGAGCAAGGATGGAACGCTGATTTTCAGGGGTTAGAGAGTTTTGAAGCGCAAGGGTCTTGCGTATCGCACCTGAAACAGAACGCCCTATCTGTTCTCCGAGCTTCGAATGATTTCCCGCGCTGGTCAAAGGCTTGCCGCCGTCAAGTGAACAGGCAACCGCTATCTGATCGGTTCCTGTTCCTGTAGCCAGTCCTTCTGAATATCTTGAAGACACAGCCAACTCCTGAAGAACGGCAGTCTTTGCCTCGGTAGCCGTCATTATGGCGCGAACCATGGCTCCCTTTGAAAGTTCGCGGTTAATCAGGAGAATGGTATTGATCGTCCCGTGCAGTTCTTTACCAATGCGATCGAGGGGCTCGAAGCCACCCTCGACTTCATAAACGGATGCCGGATCACCTGCTCTTCCTGCATTACCTTCCACACCTCCGGTACAAATCGCTGTCACCTTCAGACCCCTGAAAGACTCCGTCTCTATGGCAGCGTAGTTCATATTTGCAGCCGTTCCGAGAGATGCTGTTTTCTCAGGCAGTTCAAAACTATCGCAAAGCCCTTCCAGATAAATCTCCGGTGAGGTGATTATGGTCTTCAGTTCTTTTCTGGTGTGTCCGGTGGGCTCGCATGACTGGTGATTGAAGACACATTCAAGATCGTCGTGAAGCCCGCCGTTTACCCTGCATGTTGAAATAACCCTGTGAGGCGTCCTGAAGCGCACGACGAGCATTTTTTTAATTCGATGTACTTCGGTATCACAATAGTTCCCCAGCTTCATACAACTCTCCTTGTCTACCTGTTGCATCATTGCGTCTTTTCGGATACCGGAACGCTTTTTTGAAGGTGCCTGTAATATTTCAAGGTATGATCCGGCAGAAGATCCGGATGAAAAATACTGATCAGATCCTCGAGCAGAAGATGAGGTTCGGTCATTCCTTCATCCCAGAAACGGTTTCGACCGTTGTCGAACCGGTAGTTATTGTTATTGTATACTGTCCTGTTTCGGAAACACCGAAACAGGCCGTATCGCTCGTCCTCCTGCAGCAATCCATCGAGATCTGTCACCCTGAAATGGGTATTCACCCAGAAATCAGCCTGCATTCCTGCATCCATGGCAACTTCGTGGCTGAGAATATGTCCGCGGTCAAGCTTCTGTCCCTTGAATAGGTAATCCCCCCCGGCGTGTTCGAGCATCGAAACAAACCAGCGGGATGAACCCATGGTGGACCAGGCTCCTTTTCTGCTGTAGCCTGCAATAACCGAGGGCTTCCGGTCGATATCCCTTACGGCCTTCAATGCATCGAGATACGCCTGCTCCCTTCCCTCGAAAATAGCTGCGGCAAGACTGTCCTTTTCAAAAAAGGCTCCGACAAACTTGATCCACTCCAGCGCTCCGAGGGGATGCTTCTCGAGAGAGGCACAGAAAAATCCGGGTTTCAAACCGTATGCCATCATTTCCTCGAAAAGATCCGACGAGACACTGCTCACGTTCACAAAAGAAAGATCAGGGTCGAGCTTGAGCATGGTTTCCATGTTCAGCCCTCTCATGAAACCGATCGTCGCCAGCTCGCCCTTGTCTATCATCCTGTGCACCCTGTCCTGCCCGACCCGTCGTTTACCGGAAACCCCTTTGACAGCATCGAAAGAATCGAGCATCCCGATCAACGTTACCTGAAAACCGTTCTCGCAGGTCACGCTTTTCAAGGGCGTTCTTATAACCCTTGCATCGCCGCTGTATTCCGGGACATCCATGTCATCCGGAACAAGAAGGTATGCGTATTCGATACCTATTTTCTCTCCTTCAGGCACCTTCACCTGTAAAAGGGTACTTCCGTCATCCAGTCTTGTTGTGGAAAAACGCTCCGCATAGAACACGTTCCCGCTGTGTCGATCACCTTCCGGTTCGACTATATTCTTGTCTCCTTCCCCGGCACATGAAGAGCAGTACAAAACGACAACAAGCAATAAAACCATAAGGGCCGCTACACCTGACCTGCTTCGACTCATAGAACCTCCGGCTTTTTATCTTTTGCCTTCACATGGTTGATAACCCCGCAAATATCCCTGATTTCAACAGCACCCCGACACTCATCATCGAAACAATGCCAGAGACCACCCCCCCTTTCATCGGACACTTCAATCCTGAATGGCAACGAGGCATCATCAATCACCCTGTATCCAATCCTTTCGAGAGCTCTTTTGGTCCAATAGGCAAGCATTCCTTCTCCGACCAGTCCGATAGAGCCTTTGAAATGATGATGTATCCTGAAGGATCCGGATGTCCGGTCAAACTCGAATCCGTTACGCTTGAACGCTTTTTCAAGCCGCCCGTCAAGGATAAGCTCTTCAGGCATCCCGGAGATCATCTCCGCTCCTGATCCGCCGTCAGGATTATTTTCCGGACTCATCAGCCATATCCTGTCGGCTGCCTGCAATGCCAGGTCCAGCTCGTGTGTCGACATGACTATTGATTTTTTCTGTTCCCTCGCCAGTTGTTTCAGGAGACGCACAACCTCTATACGGTTAGGAAGATCGAGATGTGCAGTAGGTTCATCGAGCAGGATGACAGGCGTATCCTGGGCCAGCGCGCGGGCGATCATGACTTTCTGACGTTCGCCGTCGCTCAGATCACTGATATGCCGATGTGCGAACCTGCGGGTGCCTGTGGTTTCAATAGCCGTCCTGACAACTGCTTCATCGTCCGGAGAGAGGTTGCCCATCCATCCTGTATAAGGATATCTGCCCAGAGCAACCAGAGCGTAGACCGAGAGGTTGCCGGTCATAACCCTGTCTGTCAGTACGAGACTCAGAAGCCTTGCCGTCTCTTTTGCCGAAAGCCTTTCAAGTGGCCTGCCGCCGAGGGTCACATGACCGCCGAGAGGTTTCTGAATCCCCGCGATGGTTCTCATCAGTGTCGATTTACCCGACCCGTTCGGCCCGAGCAAACAGACAAGTTCACCCTCGGCAAGGTCGAGAAACAGCTTGTCGGCAACGACCTTGCCCCTGATTTTCCGGCCGTGCTTTTTGGCTTCCTTTGCAAGGCTGCGACTTTGATAACCTATGGAAAGGTCATCTATCTGCAATATTTCCTTCTTCACGCAAACGACGACTTGAGATTTCTGTTCTTCATGATAACCCATATAACGACCGGAGAACCGATAAGAGCCGTCACCGCATTGATGGGGAGAGTTGTCTGGCTACCCGGCATCTGTGCAATGATATCGCATCCCAACATAAGAATAGCGCCGACCAGACAGGAGCTGGGCATGAGAAAACGATGATCCGATGTATTGAGCATAGAACGTGTCAGATGAGGAACCGCAATACCGATAAAACCGATCGGTCCGCAGAAACCGGTGACGCTCCCGGCAAGCAGGCTTGTTGCAGCTATAACCGTGACCCTCACATAAAGCGTACTCATTCCAAGACTTCGGGCGTAGTTCTCCCCCAGTAGCATGACGTTCAGAGACTTTGAAGCTGCAAAGGAAATCACAAGCCCGAGACCCACAACGATTGCCAGCACGGCAAGCTGGTTACCGAGAACGCCTCCGAGACTTCCGAATGTCCAGATAAGATAGTCCTGGATCTCTTCCGGCTCGCTGAAATACTGCCAGATACTGATGATGGATATCGTGATATTGCCTACCATGATGCCCACAATGAGCAAAACGATATTATCTTTTATCCTGACCGCTATAGCGAGTACGACAAGCAGGATAAACGCTGCCCCGAGCGTGGATGCGACAACGATCAGCCAGCTTCCTCCAAGGCCAAGCTGTCGTACGGCAAAGGAATTCGCCGCAGCTCCCGAAGCAAGCATGATCATGGCAACTCCGAGACTTGCTCCGGCTGATATGCCGAGAACCGATGGCCCTGCAAGGGGATTGCGGAACAGCGTCTGCATCTGCAGACCGCTCACAGCAAGAGCCGCGCCGGCAATAACCGCAGTTACCGCTTTTGGTATGCGAATGTACGTGACGATTTTATCCCAGGCCTCGTTGCCGGAACCGTTTCCAAGCACAATACTGATAACGCTCAAGGGAGGAATCTTTACCGATCCCAGAACGAGGTCAAGCAGAAAAAAAAGAATAACGAATAAGAAAAGCAGAACAATCAGACTGTTCCGGGGGGAGAGAAGGGGCCATGGATGTGCTGAAACGCCTGTTGTACTCGCTGACTGTGAAATCATCCTACTGTATGTGCCTGTAAAAGGTTAGTGAATCCTCATTTTTTCCTTCCGGAAGCACACCGGGATGGAGAATTCGTATGAGATCCTCGAGGATCCTGTGGGGCTGAACCGCCCCCCGTTCCCAGTAGGCGTTTCCTCCGGCCGGATTCAGCTGTTTGTTGTTATTATAAACGTTACCAGCCCGTACCGATGCAAAATCACTGAAACGGATATCTTTTGCCAGCAGCTCGTCAAGGGTGAGAACCGTACCTGGATTGAGCCAGTATTCAGCATCGAGCGCAACAGGATAGACTGCTTCGATATCCATTTTGATGCTTCCGGTTTTTGCCCGGTCATTCCAGTGGTAGCCGGCCCCTGCATCCCTGAGCAACGCTGCAACATAACTGTTCCCTCCCGGCACAAACCAGGCATCCTTGAACGGCATTCCAGGAATAACCAATGGGCGATGCGATACCGAATCGGTCAGAGCCGCGAGAGTGTTATAGGACGTTTCAATTCCAGCAAATTTTTCAGCGGCTAACTCCTCGCGATCGAAAAGGGCTGCATAGAGTTTGAGCCATTCCGTCCGGCCCAATGGCGAGGATTCGAGCCACTCGGCGACAACAAGAACAGGAATTCCTGCGCTTTTCAGCGCCTGATAGTCGGTTTTTCGTGAAGCCGGCAAAGCGGTCGCAACGAGTACATCAGGATCCAGTTCCAGAATGACCTCCATATTGGGACTGAACGGCATACCTATTTCTGCAATATCACCGTTTCTGATCCTCGTCTGCAGGAAAGGGTTATTGACATATTCAGGACGGGCAACGGCAACGATCCTGTCGGCACAACCAAGCAGATCGACATATCCTATATGCGTCGTTGAAAACAGTGCAACACGTTCAACAGGAGTCCTGATCGTGAGGTAGTTGTGAAATCCTTCAGGAACCGGCGTATCTGCAGGAAGGAGCAGATACCGAAGGGTATCGTTCCTGCCTTCGAGACCGATTGTAATTGTCAATGTCCTGAATCCGTCATGGTTCTGCACGCTGAATCCTGCGGCATGGGAAAGAAAAACGTCAGAACTATCACCCGGCCTGATAACCGCAGCTTGCGAGCCTCCGCCTGAAGAAACACCTCCCGATTCGCTGCTGCATCCGTAAAGGCCTGCGGACAGAACAATGAAAAACAAAAACAAGGGAAAAAACCGCCCTGATTTCGAAACATAATGGTGAACCGCCACCATCAGACCATATGTGATCTTCCTCATAAATAACATGCTGCTTTAACCCGAAGCGATCGAATTCATGGCAGGTCTTCTGACTTTCCCAGCTCCGACAGCCTTCCCGTTCCAGTGGCCCGGAACAGTGGCATAAATATCGGAATATGTCGATCGGCAACATGCCGACGCGGGATTACAGCAGCGGGTACTGTTCCGGATTTTCACCGGATTCCCTTTTAAGCCCGGCAAACATGCGGGGCACCATAATATTGATCAAAGAATACCGAAAACTCTTGATCCGTCAAACTATTTTTCGTGCACTTCCATAACCATTATCAGTCGAGATAGTCCACATAATGCTCGAAATCATCCCGGGGAGGAAACGAGATGGCTTCTGCAGCACAAACCTTCATGCATGCACTGCAGAGAACAATACAGTTATATGGATTTGCGACCGTCATTTTCGGGCGGCGCTTCAAGCCGTCCTCAACTGCTGCAGACGAGAAAACATCTTTCGGACAATAATCGTAACAGGAACTGCAGCTGTTGCATAAATCAGGATCGATAACCGGAAACCAGGCTATTTCCTCCCTTGGTGCTTTCAAACGACGGCGTCTTCTTTTTTTCTGTGGTTCACTCATCAGCGCTTTACAGTTTCTTGTTTTCCATCAGCCCTCCTTTCTCTGTTATGAAGGAGGCGCTGACGGAGAAAAAGATAACAGGACAAACAACGTTAAAACGATACCATGTACCCGAGGCGGGCAAGCCTTCCAGGCTCGTAGTAAACATATCGGCTTCTTGCATCCTCGACGAGATTGCCGGTTGTCTGAATCTCGGTATCGAACAGATTATCGACGGCCAGGGTCACATAACCCTTCCAGGCCCTGATTTTTCCGGTCATGTCAAACGCTGCATAATTTTCAAGCCCGTCCTCTCTTCCTGCAAGTATCCGGCATTTCAGATCGAGATTGAATGGCTCTGCTGCATAGGAAATCCCGAATGTGTTCTGGAACTTCGGACCTGGCTGGTACTCTTCGCCATCTGTATCTTCTGCAGTAGGTTCCGCCCAATAGCCGGCAGCAGAAAACGAGACATCGGCAAGAAAGCCGCTATGCCGGGTAAATGGATAGAGCCCCAGATTCCACTCGATGCCTTTTGATTTAAATGAACCGGCATTGAAATAATGGTAAGGTCTCCCCTGCGATCTGTCTATCTCGATTTTGTCCTTGTAGGTCATGTAAAATCCTGCCAGCCTTGCGGATAGATGCTCCGTATCCCATTTGAATCCCGCCTCATAGGTCCATCCTGATTCGGGTTCAAGATCCGGATTTCCAACGACTATCCGGCCTACGTAGTACATCTGTGTAAAGGTAGGCGCCTGGAAGGCCTTGCCTGCATTGGCAAACAGGTTGAGATATTCAGTAGCCTCCCATGTTATACCGGCACTTGGCAAAAACGCATCGTAATCCGTGGTGCCTTCCTCGTTATCGATAAACTGCTCACGAATTCCGATCGTAGTGATCAGTTCGCTGGACAGATCAGCCTTGAATTCGCCGAACACACTGTAATCATTGCGATACCTTTCACCGTAATTATTTTCGTAGTCGGCAAAACGGTGAACGTAATCCGCACCTGCTATAAGCTGGAACCCTTCTCCAAATTCGAACCGATAATCCGTCTCTGCTCCATAATTGTAAGTCAAACGTTCGAGTTCAGGTTCGTCCATCACATCGTTGACATAATCGGTTGTCAAACGTTGATCATAAACACCGTATGCTTTAGCCTTGAAACGGTCGTTTTCGTAGCGAAAACCGAGATAATGAAAAGTGCTTTCCTGATCCGTTCTCTCGACCTTTCCGGAATCATAGCGATCGATAAAGGCAGTTTCATACCATGAAAACTGATAGTCGATATAGGTATTCGTAACCGGAGAAGCGTTCAGATTGATCATGTATTTGTTCGTTTCACCAAGCGCAATCGTATGTTCATTCGATATGTCCCTGCCGATATCGTCCAGTTCTCCCATATGCTGGTAACGCACACCCGCACTAATGCCTGGCAGACTGATACTGACGCCATGATTCATCCACGCTTCATTGCCGAACTCAATTGATGCCGTCCCGCTTTTTTCATCGAACGGCTTTTTGGTCACGATATTGATAACACCTGCCATGGCATCTGCACCGTAGAGCGTCGATGCCGCGCCTTTCAGCACCTCGATACGCTCAATCTGCTCAACAGGGATGGCACTGAGGTCATACCCTTTGCTCGAGGCCTGCTGTATCGGCATACCGTTGATGAGGATCAATTCCCCGTCCTCGATGCCCCTGATAAACACTGCGCTGTTCATTCCCTGCCTGTTGATACCCATCGGCGCAAGGGATTTGTAACCCAGGCCTCCGATTCTGTTGAGGGCTTCCATCACGTTCGATGCTCCGGTTTCCTTGAGTTTTTCGCTGTCGGCAACCGTAATGAAACGCGAGCTTTCTTTCTCATTAACGGGAAAGCGGGTAGCGGTCACAACCAGCTCATTGCCCATGACATAAGACAGAGTGTTGTCTTGCCCTGTTTCTTCAGCATGTAGTGCGTGCTGACAGCATACGCATGCCAAGAGAAATACGATGATTTTTTTCTTCATGTGTCGGCCTGTTTTCAGTTTTGAAATGACAACTGAACCACAGGGTTGTCTATTGGCAGCAAGGAGTATGAGGAATGCGCAATGCTGACTCCAAACAGGAAATACACCGACAAGGCGATACAGCAGTACCGGTAATCAAAGAGCCCTGACGCAACAGAGAATATCCTGGCGCCGACAGTTATCCTGTTTTTTAAATGTGCAGACAGCTTGATACATCATGATCTTCTTTGCCTGAGACTAGAAACCCGTAGTCTGGTTTTTATGCAAAAACATAACTGGCAGGTCTCCTGACTTTTGCAGCATACATCTGTTGCAAACCTTCCCGCGCATTTCCGGGAGGAAACATCGCAGTGATTGGCAACACCTGTTTTTCTTGCAGCATGGAGCCATGCTTCATAAAAAACAGGAAACCGCTATACAGTTGCGGGTACAGTGTGCGAATCTCACGCACTTCCCTATTCTCCGGCTTTCAAACCGGCACCAGTTATAATTGAAAGAACAACATTGTGAGTAGATACAAAAAAAAACAATCCTGACAAACCCTATATATACAAGCAATTACTGCGCCGGACAGTTTTACCTCAATACTACAGCACCAGTATATGTTTCCAGGCCCATCAGCTGTTTTCGGCTAATTTTTCCAGTGATTCTCCTAAATGATCGACCCAGATATCAACAAAATCACCAAACTCGGCAGTCCCTTTCATTACAGGTACGCACTCTATCCCGGCTCCTGTCAATATCGATATCCATGAATCGTCTTCATCACCGGCCATATCGTTTTTGGCATGATCACCTGCAACTGACATGAAAGGTATCAGATAGGCTTTTTTGATTTTCTTTTCGAGCAAAAGCTTTTTCAACAGCCCCACCTCAGGATATCCTTCTACCGTACCAACAAAGATATTGGGATCATCAAGCTGCAGCCGGAACATCAACGCTGTATAAAACGCATTTGCCGGATGATGTGTTCCGTGCCCCATCAGAACCACTGCATCTTCTTTTGAGCGTTTGACCGGGATTGTTGCCTGAATGGCATTTACAACATGTTCCATATCCTCCTGTGTACTCATAAGAGGATATCCTAAAACAAGATTCCTGAATCCTCCCGTCGTCCTGAATGCACCTACAGTTCGACGGAGATCGTGAAATTCTGCACCTGCAATGGTATGAAGAGACTGAACGGCAACATGGGTAAACTGTTCATCCTGCATCTTTGCCAGTGCCGTTTCAGGTGAATCGAGAGACGTTCCCTGCCTGGCAAGTTTATCACGGATAATACGCGAAGTATAAGCCCAGCGAACAGGTATCCCCGGATAGGAAGCTTTTACTTCCCTGTCGATATTCTCAAACGATACCTGTGCGGATTTTTCACTTGATCCGAAAGCGACCAGTAGAATCCCATCCTTTCTCGGGCGATCTCGCACATCTGCCCCAAGACTTTCGACTGCGATCAGGCTCAGCATGACAGAAATAATCAAAGCTCTCGTCTTTACAGTTGTAATCATTTTCTTCTCCGGTTTTCTTTTTCCTCCTGTTTCGGCACAGCGGCTTTTTCTGCCGTCTGCAGATCAACACCATTCTCATCGGCTGTTTCCTGGATTCTTTTCACAAAAACATCCGCAAAGGTATCGTTGGAGCCCAAACCCTCCATTGAAACATCGACATGAATGCCGATCGATCCGATCCTGCTTTTCCAGGATTCAGGACCATCGTTATTGATATCGTTATGCGCATGATCTCCGGCTGTAATCATAAAAGGTTTTAAAAGAACCTGCTTCACATCATCTTTTCCAAGCTCCCGAACAATCTCTTCGATTCCCGGATACCCTTCGACCATGCCGATGTAAACTTTTACGCCGGGATAGCTGTCCCGCATTGTCTTTTGCGCTTCAAGAAAAGCCCCTGATGAAAAAAAATCATTCCCGTGGCCAACATAAACTACCGCAGACCCTTTGTTTTCCGCCCTCGAAAAATCAACGCCCAGCGCCCCGACGACCTCAGTGATATCATCTGTGTGATCGTGCTCGATCCCGTATGTACCCAGAGCAGGCCTCGACAACATTATTGTTTCAAAAGGAGCCCATGCTTTTTTTATCGTCCTGATAGACTGGAGCGCCCTGACATATGACTGCAGATCCTCATACTGCTCCCCATGATACATATGGGTAGGCTGAACGATAATGGTCCTGTAGTTTTCGTTCTGAAGATTTCCAACCGCTCCCAGAAAACCGGGAGCAGACATTATTTCCTCTGAAACCCCCTGTTCGAGCCATTTATCAGGCTTTCTCCTTCTTGTCGCCCAGATATTTCTGATCCTGTTCGAGGTAAAACAAATTCTTGTTTCTATTCCGGGAAAACGTTCCTGCACCCTTTTTTTGATGTTTTCAAGTGATGCAAGAGCCACCGGATAACTGGTGCCGAAATGTGCGAGAAGAATGGCTTTTTTGTTGATCTGCCGTCGTATCTTGTTTTTTTGACTCATACTGAATACAGGTTCTCTCCCTTGCTTGTACTTTTTTTACATGGATAATTATTGAATGACAATACAGTCCCCCTCGATATTCGAGAGCACAAACGTAAAACGCACTCCTTTTTCGACATACCGGCTGGTAACGGTGTAACACTCTCTTGCCAGTTCCCGGTAGAACGGCTCTTCTTTTCTGAAGGGAATGATTTCGGCAATATTTCTGACAAGCCTGAGGTCGTGTATCCTGCGGCAGACGTCAATGTCGTAACCGGTTTTTTCCGCAAGGCTTGCGATATAATCACGGTTCAGCGGCACGTTCCTGCTCGACATATCCAGTTCTCCCTGTGCCAGTTTTGTGGCTTTTGCCAGCATCACCCCGACAGCAACACTCTCAAAAGATTGATACTCCCGCATCATCTCAAGCGTTTGTCCAAGCCTGTTGCCGTAATGAATAAAAGCCGGGTCCGGGAACAGGGGAAAGAGCTTTTTCAGGTGCTTTTCATTCCTCCTGCCCGATATCGTCACGATGTCCCGGCAGCCGTTCGAAGCGGCGACATCGAGAGAACGCCTGATACTCTCCAGGTATGCCTCTTCCGAATACGGTATGACAATTCCGCTCGTTCCGATGATTGAAAGGCCACCCGTCACACCGAGCTTTTCGTTCATTGTTTTTTTGGCAACACCCTCACCGCCGGGAATAGACAGGGTGACTGAAACTCCTCCATCAATCCTGTAGTCTTTCAGAAGCAACCTCACGGCACGCGCGATCATCTCTCTCGGTACAGGATTGACAGCAGGCTCCCCGACAGGAATACCAAGCCCGGAAAGTGTGACTGTTCCCACCCCTTCACCCTTCAGGAAAACAATCTCTCCCTTCGGAATATCCTTCCGGAGGCTCACGTCACTGCAAATGATCAGCCCGTTGGTGACATCCGGATCATCACCGGCGTCTTTTCTGACACCGCATCGGGCACTCCCGGCGCTCAGAAAACACTCCTCGACCGGAAAAACTGCAGTATCCGCCGTCGACAGCGTAATGCTCACCGATTTCTGATGCTCCTGCCTCAATAATGCCTTGAGCGCCGCTGCAGTCGCAGCAGTTGCGCATGTTCCGGTCGTGTAACCGGTTCTTGGCTCTCTTCCGTCATTTTTCTGCATGGCAGGACTCGCTCAAGCGCTCCAGTTCGCGGCTCAATTCAAACTCGTTACTCACCATGATAAAAGAATCCGGCAGTTCGGGACGCCTGACGACAACCACGCCGATCCCGCAATCGGCGGCAGCCCTGATCTTGACCGGTAAAAAACCTGATGCCCCACTCTCTTTGACCAGCAGGCAGTCAATACCGTAATCCACGATCAATCGGCGCTCTTCTTCCAGGCTGCCGGATGGATTCATCAGCAGAAGATCACCGGAGGGGAAACCCTCTTCATGTGCCAATCTGAGTGAGCGGTTCGAGGGTAGAATTCTAATTTTCATCTCATTTTCGCTCCAGTAGGGCTTCAGCACACCTATCGTTTGTACACCGGTCGAAGCAAGAACGCATTGCGGTGAAAGCTGCCGCAACAGATCGACAGCATCTGAAAAACTGTCGGCATAGTGCACGGCTCCGGCTGCAAAAGCTTCGCCGGCAATATCATAGTCCCTTTCGAACCGTATCACCGGCAATGAAAGGCGTCGGCAAACAACATCAATGGTTTCGTGGAGCAGCGACGCAAAAGGATGAGCCGCATCAATAACAGCAACCACGTTTTCCGTCCTGAGCCACAGTTCCATACCGCGTTCATCGAGAGGACCGGAACGGTATTGGCCACATTGCATTGGAAATGAACCGGTCTCCGTTTTTGTGGAATAGATATACCGCAACCCTTTTGTATCGAGATATGCGGCCACACGCTTTCCCTCGGTTGTCCCGCCGAAAACCACTATCATTGCGCATCACCAACTTTCTTCTTCGAAGCAGGCCTGAATGCGTGTGACCAGGCCGGATCATAAAGCCTGGAGCGTTGTTGCCCAGCCTCCAAAGCATCACCGACAACAATCAGAACCGTACGTGTTTTCCCGCTTTCCCTGACCAGTGCCGAGAGTTGAGAAAGCGTGCCTCTCCGGATTTCCTCTTCATCCCAGGTCAGCCGGTAACAGACCGCCACCGGGGTTGATGGAGGATAGTGAGCTTGCAGTTCCCGCTGCACCTCTTCCGACCACTCAGCGCTCAAAAACAAACACATTGTAGCCCTGGAGCGAGCAAGTTCCCGAAGCGCTTCCTTTTCGGGAACCGGCGTTCTGCCGTTGTAGCGCGTCAGGATTATCGTCTGCACCTGTTCAGGGATGGTCAGCTGGGATTTGAGCCTTGCCGCAGCAGCCTGAAACGAGGATACCCCGGGAACAATACTGTACTCCATACCATTGGATTCGAACCAGTTCATCTGTTCCTGGATGGCACCGTATATGGATGGATCTCCTGTATGCAGCCTGACGACAAACCCGCCTTTACGGTAGAACTCGCCCATCAGCGAAAGCTGCTCTTCAAGAGCCATTGAAGCCGAGCTTCTCACCACCGCGCCGGGCTTGGCATACCGTGTCAGCTTTTCCGGCACGAGACTGCCCGCATACAGGATCAGATCAGCTGTTTCGAGGCAGTTTTTTCCCTTGACGGTAACCAGTTCCGGATCACCGGGACCGGCACCGACAATGGCAATCTTCCCTTTGCGAACGGCATGTGCATCCACACTGAGCGCAAACGTATAGTTTCTGGGACCATCTGCACCAAAACCGGGGATAACGATCTTCTGCTTTTCAACCAGCCATCGGGCTTCGCCTGAAAGGAGAGCCGACGAGGATTCTGCAACACTGTGCACACCGACTTTCCGGTAGACGGTTTCAGAAGGATTCGGCACGTTTTCGACACCTTCGAGCTGCACCGCCGTGTATCCATAGAGCGGAATGGACAGCTTTTGTGAAGCGTAACGGAATGCCTTTTCCTTCGTTTTGAAATCCGCTGTTCCAAACGCCTTGAAGGAAAGAGGAGAAAATCCTTTGCTTTGTACAGCTTCGATAAATGAATTCAGGAAAGCTTCAGGATCGATATCCTTCTCGCTTCCAAGTCCTGCACAGAGTACCCCGGGACGATAGAAAAACGATGGGACCGGGGATGAGAGAATACGCGGTGTAACCGCAAGGAACAGCTTGTATGCTGAAAAATCGATGTCCCGTTCATTGTAGACAATCGTAACGAACGAGGGCCTGGTTCTTTCGAGATGACCGGTCAGTTCATCCCTGGTTTCAAGCAGCAGCACCGTCGGCTCATGGTTGACGAACATCGACATGGCTCCGGCGCAAGTCTGCCCTGCAGTACCCGGATAAAACTCCATTCGCCAGCCTTTTTCACGCCCGAGAATATCGAGGCCCCATAATCCCTGCACATCGCTCGATGTCGTGATAACAGGCACGGCTCCCGTCAAACGGCCAACGAGTTTGGCAAGTTCATTACCACCACCCACATGACCGGAAAGCACCGGCTGGACAAATGCACCATTTTCATCGCAGTTAAGGACTGCCGGGTCAGAATATTTATCCCCGATAAAAGGGGCGATCGTTCGAACACATATGCCAAGCGATCCGACAAAAACAAACGCGTCATACTTCCCGAAATTTTCACCGATGAATTCAGAAACACCCTGTATACGGGTAGTGTCTTCGGTATCTCGGGAAGAAAAAACAGAAACCTTGTAACCGGCATCGGTTTCAAGACGGTTTTTGAGCCTGCGTACAAATGCAAGAGCGTTGTCTGAGAAAAAAATGACCGCAACAGTTTTCATCGGACTCGTTTCATTGTTTGCATGCTGCAGCAACGGTTATGGAATTATGCTCATCGACGGCAATGGTGATATCGTCCAGCAGCCTGTAACCGAAGCCTTCAGCCAGGGCATGAAATTGCTCGAGACTTTTGTTTTGCACCGCGTTGATAGCGATCCGTCCGCCTCCGGCAAGCAATGGATCGATAGCGGCAAACATTTCTCCAAGATGTCCTCCATGTCCGCCGATGAAAACCGCATCGACTTTTCCTTTCGGGTCGGTGTACTCCACGTGAGTCTGTTCAAGAAAGTCTCCCATGCTTATTCTTATACCCGGAGAACCATATTTCCTGCTGTTCTTATCAAAAAGCGCCCTGCACTCGACCCTTTTTTCAAAAGCGGTGACGGCCAATCGTGGAAACCGCAATTTCGCTTCGATTGCAACTGATCCTGTACAGAAACCCACATCCCAGAAAGTACTCGCGTTACAAAGGTCAAGACGCGAAAGTGTTACGAGGCGAACCGGCATTTTCGTGATCATGTTCGGGCGGCCCGGAAGACCTTCGAAACCGGAATCAGAAATCCCGAAATACCGAACCGGTGATACGATTGCCTTCAGGATAACACAATTCAGCTCATGGAATGTCCTGTCGCGTGTTTCTTCCAGACTGTATTTACCAACGCATTCGGCCCTGCCCCCGAGAGCCTCGCCGACAATGACTGAATATCCTGAAAATCCATACTCCAGCATCCGCTTCGCTATAGCAGCCGGATTTTTTTTCCTGTCAGTCAGTATGCCTATCAGTTCAGAGCCTTCTATAAAAGCTGTATCGAGCTCATCCCATTCCCTTCCTGTAAGCGAAGCATATCGCATCTCCTGATACGGCAGCCTGCAACGATGAGCCAGCATTTGAAGACTGTTAAACGCAGGGTAATAGATATACTCCGCATCGGGAAAAGCATGCTGCAATGTGGCTCCAAAACCGTAAAACAGAGGGTCTCCCGAAGTAAAGACAAGTACCGGATCAGGTTCATCCCTGAATGAATCCAATACCTTTGCAATCGGCGGACCGATCGTTATCCACCGGCTGTCCTCCGGCAGCAGGTCCGCTACAAGCATGCGATGACGCTGGCCCCCTGCAAATACCCTGTGGTTGCGCACGGCCTCGACGGCATCAGCCGCCAACCCAGGGTCCGGGTTATCTGACAACCCTATAACGGTAAACCTGTCAGACATCTCTACCCGGCATCATGGTTTTCGCATCATCAAGACTCAACGCGGCGTTGACAATAGTCGCCGCAAGAGCACTCCCTCCTTTCCTGCCTTCAATAATGACATGCGGTATCTTTCTGCCGGCAGCTTTCAGCCGGAGTTTGGCTTCAACAACGTTGACAAAGCCAACAGGAGTGCCAATGACGCCCATCGGCGAATATGAGCCCTTGTTCAGGAGATCGGAAATCTCGATAAGCGCTGTCGGCGCATTGCCGACGACATAGAGTGCATCCGGATGCTCCTCGAGAGCAAGCCGCATGCCTGCCTGCGTACGGGTTATTCCTTTCTCATGCGCCATATCCGGCACACGGGGATCACTGAGGTAACAGTGCAGCTCGATACCGTACCTTTCAAGAGCCGCTTTTCGAATACCCGACCGAACCATGGTTACATCGGTAATGATCGTTGCATTTCCAGCCGTCAGTTTTTCATTGATCCTCTCTATGGCTTGCGGCGTCGTAAAAAAAAGATCTTCCAGCTCGACATCTGCAGTTGTATGAATTGCATGGAGCAGAGCCCATTTCATACCGGAAGGATAATCCTTCCGCTTCAATCTGGCATCGATGGCCTCAAAACTGCTTTTCATGATCGACTGTCCGATCCTGACAGATTTGTCGCGTCCTTCAGCCGCATAGTATCCTCTCGGAGTCACCATCGTGCTTCCTTCGGCATATGTCTGCATGTTCCCGATAAGCAGTACCGTGAACATATCGATGGATTCCGGATCGAAATCAGCAAGTGTCGACACGTCTACGTTTTCTTCCTTCCGGTCTGCATGTCGAACGACAGCAACTGGCGTATCCGGTGAACGATATCTCAGAAAAAGCTCCCTGAGTCGATAAATCTGCCAGTACCGCCCTTTGCTTTTCGGATTGTAGACGGCAGTCACGAAATCCGCACCTGCAGCAGCCGTTATCCGTCGCTCGATCACCTCCCAGGGGGTCAGCAGATCCGAAAGAGAGATCACGCAAAAATCATGTCCGATCGGCGCACCGAGCTTCGCTGCGGCGGACTGAAACGCGCTGACTCCCGGAACAATATGAACTGCAACCTCGTCAAACTCCTTTTTATGCCGCATTTCGAAGATGAGGGGTGCCATACCGTAAATTCCTGCATCGCCGGAACTGACAACAACCACATCCATACCCTCAAGTGCAAGAATGAACGCTCGCTCTGCACGATCCCGTTCTTTTTTCATCGCACTGTCAATCAACAGAACGCTTGGTGGCACCATGTCCCTGATCAAGGTCATATAGTACCTGTAACCAACGACAGCATCGGCATCCCGGATTGCTGATAATGCACGAGGAGTAACCAGGTCACTCTTTCCCGGCCCCAAACCGACAACCGTTATCTTTCCTGGCATGTGTCTGATGGAGATAGATCTTTCCTGAAGAGAATGATCAGTGAAAAATATGGTATCGACCTCGATCTGAGATCTGCGAGGTCACGGCTGACAAACTCACGAGAGGTGCCAAGATGCTCGGCATATACAAAAACAGCACCTCTTTTCTCAAGATATGTGTAGAGTTCATCCCGTATCATGGACAGCTTCATGACGACAACCGTCTCATACCGTTCAAGGTATCCGTCAAGCTCATCCGCATTGTCAAGATCGGGAAGAACGATCATCCTGTCGGACCGGAGAGTCAACGATACTCCAGCCCGCGCACCCGCTGCGATAAAGGCCGGAACACCGGCGATCATCTCAAGAGACACCGACGAAGCATCTATTCTTTCAAGCAAATGGCCGAATGTACTGTAAAACCCTGCATCACCCAGACAGACAAAAGCAACCCGCAAACCGCTTTTCACATCACGAAGAACAGAGCTTGCTGTTGCATCGTAGACACAGGCAGTGTCATCCCGCGGCATCTTCATTGCAACAAGCATGCTTTTCAGCTTTGATTCGGGAATGTCCAGAGCCTGTAAAATCTCGAGCGCCAGACTATTGACTTCACCTGCAGCAGTTATTGTTCCCGGGTAATAGATCACATCAGCCTGATCAAGCACCTTCAACGCCTTGACCGTGACCAGGTCAGGATCCCCGGGACCCAATGATACACCATATATTTCCGCGCTCACTCTTGTTTCTCCTAAACTGAGCGTCCCGACTTGTCGGGATGCTCCATTATAGTAAGCATATTAAAAACTATCTGTTATGCTGTGTTTGTAAAAGGATTATCCATCACCTGTCGGGTGTGTGTGAAAATTGATAGAGATCCGCCTTGAGAACAAAAAGGCATAACGTCATTTCCGACAAGGGAACAAGCGCAATCATCTCATATGAAACATGACAGAGATTGATTCGAAAAAGAGAAATTCATATCTGGTCACATTGCCTGAAGACCATAACCCGTAGTCTTTTCTGTCAAGCAATTGATAACTGGCAGGTCTCCTGACTATCACGGCACACTTCTGCTGAAATCCTTCCCGCATCTTCCGGGCGGAATGATTGCAGTGGGTTTCAGCAACTGTTACATCCTGCTCATGGGGCCATGGGCAGCATCAACAGTAACCGTCTTACAGTTGCGGGCACAGTGTACGATTTTCACGCACTTCCCTATTCTCCGGCTTTTAAACCGGCACCAGTTATGAAAGA
>JANQMO010000050.1 GCA_028280025.1 Chlorobium sp.
CATCAACAGTAACCGTCTTACAGTTGCGGGCACAGTGTACGATTTTCACGCACTTCCCTATTCTCCGGCTTTTAAACCGGCACCAGTTATGAAAGAACATCTATTCAGGTTTTGTATATAGCAAAAATATCCCTCTCCGTCAAAGATTACGATGCAACCGCCCGAACGATGCCGAAAATCTCCTCAATTTTTTTTCTCCGATAGTCGAAAATGTATTCGAGACGACGCCTTATGAGAACATCATTGAAAAATTCACCCAAAGCCCCGAACGGCAGCCTGTAGAGGATACTGTCGGTCATTTCAACACCGCCGGGGATTTCCCGAAACAGATGCTTGTGACGCCACACATCATACGGGCCGCTTTTCTGCTCATCCTCGAAAACACAGGGCCTTTCGACACGGATTATTTCCGTCGTCCATCTTACAGGAAAATCAAAAAACGGATACAGCCTGTAACTGATTGTCATTCCCTCATACAGACTCCCGACATCGTCGCTGTTGGTAATTCTCATGAACATCTCTTTCGGGGTTATTTTCACGAGGTTGTGCGGATCGGAAAAAAAATCCCAGACTTCATCTATTCCCGCAGGAATTTTCTGTGTATATATCAGCGAGTTGTCCTTCATAGCCGGAATCAGTTGAACCTGAACGGAGCATGTACTGAAACTTTTCAATTCAGGCAAAAAGCATATCTCTCTTTTCAAATCTCATTTATATAACTGAATCACCATATAAAACTATCCCGGCAGCACGGCGCAGGCATTGTAAACCACCAACACACCAATCATGGTAAAAGCAACCGTAACGGCAGTCATGTCACCCTCATTACAAGACCGTCAGACCATTCTGTTTACAAGACGCACGGTCGAGCCGTTCAAGGATCACTGGTGTTTCCCCGGCGGCCATATCGATGCAGGTGAATCCGCTCTCGATGCCGTACAGCGGGAAGCCGAAGAAGAAACAGGGCTCGAACTGCACGCTCCGGTCTTTTTCGGGTATTGTGACGAAATCTTCCCTGAGCTTCATTTCCATGCCGTTGTGCTCATGTTTTACGGAACCGCCTCGGGGGCACTTCGCCCCCAACCGGCGGAAGTATCCGATATCGGCTGGTTTTCCCTGCAGCAAGCCCGCAGCCTTTCCCTTGCATTCAACCATAAAGACGTTCTCGACCGTTATGAAAAACTTCTCGAAACCCTCTGAACCACGTGTCGTTTTCCTGTTTGTCTGCGCTCTGTTCATCACCGGGTGCACAAAAACCGCAACAGACCGCCTTCCTCACACTACACCCGGAAAACCGGCCATCGTCAGCCTCGCCCCAAGCATCACGGAAATGATCTACGCGATCGGTGCCGGCGATCAGCTTGTCGGCAGAACAAGTGCCTGCGACTGGCCTCCGGAGGTGAAAAATGTAGCGATTGTCGGCGCTTTCGGCAGGCCTTCCCTCGAAACACTGGCAGCCCTTTCACCCGACATCGTCATCGATATAGACCTTGCCGAAGAAAACATCGGCAAAAAAATCACCGATCTCGGCATCAGGCGGGAAAACCTCGCCATCCGTATCCCGGAAGACATCCCGCCCGCTCTTCGAAAACTTGGCAGATTGACAGGAAAGTCCACTCAAGCCGACAGCCTCGCTGAAGTCATCGAAAAGGGTCTCGCAGAAAACAGGGCTTTGTCGGGCACGCTCACGTCACGACCGAAAGTCTATATGGAAATCTGGGACGATCCTCTCTGGACAGGCGGCAAGAGCAGTTACGTCTCCGCTCTGGTAACCTATGCCGGAGGTGCAAACATCGGCGATGCCGTCGAGAAAGAATATTTCGAGATCTCGCCCGAATGGGTCATCAGCAGAAATCCGGACATGATCGCCTGCATGTACATGTCAAAACAGGGTGATGTTGCTGAAAAAGTTGCGTCACGATCAGGATGGGAACATATCGGAGCAGTAAAAAACGGAACCGTTTTCGACAATCTCGACAACAATATTTTCCTTCGCCCAGGCCCCCGGGTTCTGGAAGGCATCGCACAACTCAGGAAACTGATTGATCAGTCGACCGGCAAAAAATGAGGGCGCATACAGCATGAAGCGCTACAGGATACACCATGGAAAAAAACGCCCGATTGCGTATCTTTCCGGCTTTAGCGTCACCTAACACTTCCATCCTGCATGAAAAAATCACCTTTGGCGATATTGTTCCTGACCGTGCTGCTGGACCTGGTCGGTTTCGGCATTGTCCTGCCGCTCCTCCCCACGTACGCCAAGGATCTGGGGGCCAGCCCTTTCATGATCGGCCTCATTACCGCCATCTACTCCTTCATGCAGTTCATTTTCGCCCCGCTCTGGGGGAAACTGAGCGACCATATCGGCAGAAGACCAGTGATGCTTTCCAGCATTTTCATGGCATCGGTTTCCTATCTGTTTTTCGCTCATGCCACGACAGTCTTGCTGCTTGTCCTGTCTCGCGGGCTTTCAGGTATTGGTTCGGCCAACATCGCAGCGGCCCAGGCATATATAACCGATGTAACCGACAGCGAAAACCGGTCCAAAGCCATGGGAATGCTCGGGGCCGCTTTCGGTCTGGGATTTGTCATCGGCCCGCTTCTGGGCGGAATACTCAAAACCAACTACGGCATAGAAATGGTGGGATACGTCGCCTCGGGGCTGATCGGCATCAATTTCATTCTCGCCGTTTTCCTCCTTTCGGAAACAAACCGGGAAGCAACCGATATCCGTCAGGCGTTCAGCTTGCTGTCAGACGGTTCGAAACGACCTCGACTGCATTCCCTCAGGGAAAAAGCTCTGGTTTATCTTGACAACGTCAAGGAGGCGGTCAGCAACCCCCCCGTTGCGCTTCTCATGAGTTCAAATTTCATCTATACGCTCGGCATTGTCAACATGCAGATAGCCGCAATTCTTCTGTGGAAGGAATATTTCAATGCGACTGAACAGCAGACAGGCTATCTTTTCGCCTATGTCGGCATAGTCACCGCTGCAGTACAGGCCGGTGTACTGGGGAAACTGAATAAAAAATTCGGCGAACACCGGCTTTATCTATGGGGGCATGCCGTCACGTTCATCGGTGTTTTTTTCATTCCCTTCATTCCATCTTCCTCGCTCTTTTCTCTCGGTCTTGTCATCCTCCTGTTCTATGCTCTGGGGACCAGCCTTGTCTACCCCATCAATATTTCCATGCTATCGCTCTACAGCTATAAACAGAAACAGGGTCAGATCATGGGTTACAATCAATCGGTCAATGCCCTTGCAAGAATACTGGGGCCGTTCAGCGGCAGCATTCTCTACGGCATCTATCCTGACATCCCCTTTATCGTCGCCGGCGTGCTGACGATTACCGGAACCATAATATCATTAGGTTTGTTCCGATACAGCATCGAAGCGCTTGACCGGCAGCCCGAACAACTCAGAGAAAGCCCCGAGGCCTGATCCCGGTTGCGTCATTGACTATTCACAGCAGAACTTTCCGAAAGTCCTATGTCCCGCGATACAACACTGCCGCCTCATTCTCTTCCCGATACTCTTCAGAGGATCGGCTCTATTGCGGACAGAACCTCCTTACCATGCTATCTCGTTGGAGGCTATGTGCGGGATGCCCTTATGCAGAAAGGCTGCCAGGATATCGACATCATGATCATCGGTGATCCGATCCCGTTTGCGCGGCTGATTGAAAAAGAGCTGAAAGGAAAAAATTTTGTCTTGTTTGAACGGTTTCGTACAGCTCGACTTGAAATCGACCATCCCGATACGGGACATCTCCTGCTTGAAATAGTTGGTGCCAGAAAAGAAAGCTACAATCCTGAATCGAGAAAACCCATCACAGAAATCGGGTCGCTCGAAGACGACCTCTCCAGAAGGGATTTTACCGTCAACGCACTTGCAGTTTCACTGAACAGTCACGATCGCGGCTCGATCATCGATCTGTTCGACGGGTACAGCGACCTCAAGCAAAAGGTACTCAGGACACCCCTCGAACCTGAAAAAACATTTTCGGACGATCCTCTGCGAATGATGCGTGCAGCGAGGTTTGCCTGCCAGCTTGACTTCCACCTCGAGCCGAAAATTGAAAAGGCCATGCACGCAATGGCCCAAAGAATCGCCATTGTATCAAAAGAGCGGATCAGTCAGGAGTTTCTCAAGATCATGACATGCCCCAGACCCTCTGTGGGACTTCTGATCCTTCATCAAACCGGTATTCTCAAGGTCATCTTCCCCGAACTTGCCGCCATGGCCGGTGTCGAACAGGTTGATGGCCTCGGTCACAAGGATACCCTTTTCCATACGTTCCAGGTCGTCGACAAGCTTGCCGAAAAAAGCGATAATCTCTGGCTCAGGATTGCCGCTCTCCTGCACGATATCGCCAAACCCCTGACCAAGCGCTTCAGCACATCGACGGGATGGACCTTTCACGGCCATGAAGTCGTCGGAACGAAACTAACCAGGAAAATCTTCCGCTCCATGCGCTGGCCGCATGAACAGCTCCCGTATGTCGAAAAAATGATCCGCCTCCATCACCGCCCGATCCCCCTCTCGAAAGGGGAAATAACCGATTCGGCAGTCAGGCGCCTGATGTTCGAGGCCGGAGAGGATCTCGACGACCTCATGGCACTCTGCCGAGCCGACGTGACCAGTAAAAATCCCGGCAAAGTCAGGATGATCATGAACAATTTCAACATAGTCGAGCAGAAAATTGCCGAGGTCGCCGAAAAAGATCTCCTGGCCAAATGGAGGCCGCCCATCGACGGGCGCGATATCATGCAGGCTCTCGGGCTTACCGAAGGAAAACTCGTTGGCATCATCAAGAAACAAATGGAAACAGCAGTGATCGAAGGAGAAATCCCCTATGACCGCGAAGCGGCTCTCGACTATGTAAAAAAAGCCTACAGCATGGTAAAGAAATCGTCCGGCAGGGAAAGTGGACGATCGAAATGATATATTGATTTTTCATTCAACAGGCCCGTACTATCCGGGCCGCCAAACACATGTACAGTGATACCACGATACTCACCCGAAGATATAAAGGCCATCTGGACCGATGAAGCAAAGTTCCAGCGATGGCTTCAGCTTGAAATTGCCGCCGTCGAGGCCCGGGCCGAAGCCGGAATCGTACCGAAGGAAGCGCTCGATACCATCAGGCAAAACGCCAGGTTCGATGTCGATGAAATTCTTGAAATAGAGAAAGAAACAAAGCATGACGTCATCGCATTCCTCACCAACGTCAACCAGTACGTCGGGCCCCAGTCACGATACATTCACGAAGGGCTGACATCCTCCGACGTCGGCGACACCTGCCTTGCCATGCAGATGCGGGACGCGGGCAACATTCTTCTGGGGGACGTCGAAAAGCTCATAGACGTGCTTGCTGAACGCGCGGTCGAGTTCAAATACACCCTGGAAATGGGAAGAACCCATGGCATCCATGCCGAGCCGACAACATTCGGGCTCAAGCTGCTGCTCTGGCACCAGGAGATGACAAGAAATCTCGAAAGACTCCGGCGTGCCGTCGAAACCGTATCTGTGGGTAAAATTTCGGGAGCCGTCGGAACCTATCAGCATTTGTCACCGGACATCGAAGCCGCGGTGTGCGGCAAACTCGGTCTGAAACCTTCACCGATTTCAACCCAGATCCTGCAGCGTGACCGGCATGCGGAGTTTCTCACGACTCTGGCGATAATCGCATCGTCGATCGAAAAGTTTTCCGTCGAACTGCGCCACCTGCAGAGAACGGAAGTCAGGGAAACCGAGGAATATTTCAGTAAAGGACAGAAAGGCAGTTCGGCAATGCCGCACAAACGCAACCCGATAACTTTTGAACGGCTTACAGGGCTTGCAAGGGTCGTCCGGTCAAATTCGCTGGCCGCAATGGAAAATGTCGCCCTCTGGCATGAAAGAGACATCTCGCACTCATCGGTCGAGAGAGTCATCATGCCCGATTCCACCATTGCCCTCTGTTACATGCTGCGCACATTCGCCGATTCACTGAAAACCCTGCTCGTCTACCCTGACAGGATGCAGAAGAACTTCGATACATCATACGGGCTGACGCTTTCCCAAACGCTTCTGCTCGCCCTCACGGGAAAAGGTCTGACACGGGAGGAAGCATACAAACTTGTACAGCGAAACGCAATGAAGAGCTGGGAAAACAAGGTACAGCTCAAGGAACATGTCATCGAGGATCCTGAGATTCTCGAACACATTTCACCCGCTGAAATCGACGATCTCTTCTCGTCGGAAAGCATTCTCCGGAAGCTCAGAAAAAGCGTCGACATCATCTTTGCCCGTAACGGCCTCGGATAGTGAGGCGTTCCGTACAGGCTTGGGAAAATGGTCGAAAATTCTTACATTTAAAGCCGTTTTTTGCCTGAGCAAGGATTCGAATGTAGACCTCAAGCCGGGGCGGGACTTCTTGCATATCACTGTCACCCGCTAACTGACATACGCTGAAGAAAAAAGGTTATTAGGAGTAATAACACAGGATACGAACATGCTTTATGTATGCTAAAGTGATGAAAACATATAAGGAAAAGGCGGAAATAGAGCTCGTGTGCACTGAAGCCTCGAAAGAAAACGCCCATTGCGGAGCATGCTCCATGGGGCAGAAACCGTCAGAAAAAGCCGAAACGGTTCTTGCACGAAACATGATCGGCGCCAAACCGGGGGACATGGTGGAATGCAATCTGAAAGAACATGCCGAAATAAGAGCGGCACTGCTTCTTTTTATAGGGCCGCTGGTGGTTTTCATGCTCGCTCTTGGAGTTGCACAGGCCATGAATCTGGAGCTCTGGCAGTCGTTCCTTTCCGGGGCAGCCACACTGGTCATTACCTATGTTGTCCTTCGGTATATACTGAAAGACACGACATACTATACTATCACAGGAATTAAATAAGAACGCATGATAAGTGAAGCTTTCATACCTGCAGTCGCAAGCCTGGGATCCGTCGCGCTTGTTCTCGGACTCATCATTTTCTACGTCTCGAAAAAATTCCATGTAGAAGAAGATCCGACGGTTCTCATCGTCAACGACATTCTGCCCGGCGTGAACTGCGGCGCCTGCGGTTACCCGAGCTGCGGACAATTTGCCGAAGTGCTTGTGGAAACCAGGGACTCATCGATGTCATGCCCTGTAGGCGGACCGGATCTTGCTGAAAAACTCGGCAGCACGCTCGGCATCACCATGGCGGAGCCCAAACCGATAACCGCTGTCCTTCTTTGCCAGGGGAACAATGACAACGCAAGGGAAACCGCACAGTATTTCGGCATCCAGGACTGCTGGGCCGCCACCCAGACCTACGTCGGGCCGAAACAGTGCAAATATTCCTGCATCGGTCTCGGCTCCTGTATCGCTTTTTGTGATTTTGGCGCCATGCGGCTTGAAAACGGTCTTGTCGTCATTGACAAGGAGCTCTGCACCGGATGCGGAGCCTGCGTACCTGCATGTCCCACCGGCGTCCTGGTCATGCAGGAGAAAAAAGCTGAACGGTACTTTATCGCCTGCAATTCACACGATAAAGGTGCGGCGACAAAAAAAGCCTGTGACGCCGGCTGCATTGCCTGCCAGAAATGCGTCAAGGTTTGTGACGACGACGCGATCGTCATTGACAACTTCCTTGCCAGGATCGATCAGGAAAAATGCACCGCCTGCGGCAAATGCATCGAAGTCTGCCCCACAAAAGTCAACTGCATTCTTCTGGAGCGGGACCTTGGCGAAGTGAAACAAAAAAAAGCCTCATAAATGAAGACATTCAAGACAGGGGGAATTCACCCGCCTGAAAGCAAGTTCACCGAAAACCTGCCGATAGAGAACATGCCGGTTCCGGCAGAACTTGCCATACCCATGAACCAGCATCTGGGCAAACCTGCAAAATCGCTCGTAAAGGTTGGAAGCGAGGTAAAAAAAGGAGAGTTGATCGGTGCCGCAGACGGTTTTATCTCCGCGAACGTGCATGCAAGCACAAGCGGAAAGGTGAAGGGAGTCAAACCCCTTCCTCACCCGAGCGGACAATACGCCATGACGGTTCTTCTCACAGCAGACGGTAAGGACGAATGGGCTGAAGGCCTCAACACCGAACCGGTGAACTGGCGTGGTCTGTCAAAAGAAGAAGTCATCGGCAGGGTGAAAAATGCCGGCATCGTCGGTATGGGTGGGGCCGGCTTTCCGACAAATGTCAAGCTTTCCCCTCCTCCCGATAAAAAAATTGACACCGTCATTCTGAATGGTGCTGAGTGCGAGCCTTTCCTGACCGCAGATCACAGGCTCATGCTGGAATCATCCGACGAGGTCATCGAAGGTCTCGAAATCATTGCCTCTCTTTTCGGCGAACGGGCAAAGGCCTATATCGGTGTTGAATCCAACAAGCAGGATGCCATAGACGCACTTTCCCGAAAAGCCTCACCGAAAGGCATCGAGGTTATTTCGCTGAAAACCAAGTATCCCCAGGGCGCTGAAAAACAGCTCATCAATGCCATTACCGGCAGAACCATCGAAGAGGGAGAACTTCCGTTCGATAAAGGATGCCTCGTCCAGAATATCGGGACCGCTGTCGCCGTGTATGAAGCTGTTTGCAAAAACAAGCCCCTTGTCGACAGGATCGTAACGGTTTCAGGCCTTGAGATCGGCAAGCCGAAAAACATCAGGGCTGTTATCGGAACACGTTTCAGCGATATCTCCGCGTTTTGCGGAGAACCGAAAACCGGAACGAACCAGGTCATCTCGGGAGGTCCCATGATGGGAAAAGCACTCTTCACCCTTGATGTCCCGGTCACTAAAACCACATCGGGCATTCTTTTCATCAATAATTCCGGCATTGAAAACGCTCGTGAGCGAACCTGCATACGGTGCGGAAAATGTGTCGAGGTCTGCCCCCAGGGTCTTGCTCCATGGCTGCTGGCAAATGTCGCACAGCTCAGAGATTTTGATGAAATTCAGCTCCTTGGGCTTGCAAACTGCACCGAATGCGGCAGTTGCACGTATGTCTGCCCGTCCAAACGCGAGCTTGTCCACTGGATCAAATACGCAAAGGCGCTTGTCAACAACCGCCAGCAACGAAAATCAGCATAAAGGCTCAGAATAACTTCTATGGAATCAGTAAACCTGAAAGTCTCAAACGCACCGTTCGTCCGCTCGAAAGACTCGATCGAATCGGTAATGTATAATGTGGCGCTTGCGCTCGCACCCGCAACCGTCATGTCTGTTTATCTCTTCGGCATGAAAGCGCTTCTTCTGACGGTGGTCTCCATTCTCAGCTGTATCGGTTTCGAATGGCTCATGGACAAGGCGAGAAAGAAGCCTGACTCATGTCTCGACGGCAGCGCGCTTGTAACCGGCTTGCTCCTTGCGCTGAACGTTCCCGCAAACCTGCCGCTCTGGATGGTATTCATCGGAGCCTTTATCGCCATCGTGGCGTCGAAACACGTCTTCGGAGGGCTCGGCTTCAATGTATTCAATCCAGCGCTTGTTGCCAGGGTTTTTCTGCTGATCTCTTTCCCGGCCGCGATGACAAGCTGGCCGGTACCGGCACCGTTTTCTTTTGACGTCGCCATAGACATGGAGACAGCGGCAACTCCTCTCGGGATACTGAAAACCGAGGGCATAGAAACCATGGCAGCCTCGTTTTCCCTGATGGACGGTTTTCTTGGAAACATGAACGGCAGCCTGGGTGAAACATCCGCCCTCGCGCTGCTTGCCGGGGCCGCATGGTTGTGGTACAAAAAATACATTACCATGCATATTCCCCTTACGCTGATCGGTTCTGTTTTTCTCTTCACGGGCCTGTTCCACCTGATCGATCCCGGAACCTATGCTTCACCGATGTTTCATATGCTGACCGGAGGCCTTGTTCTCGGCGCGTTTTTCATGGCTACCGACATGGTGACTTCTCCACTTTCAATCCGCGGACAGCTCATTTTCGGCCTTGGGTGCGGATTGCTGACGGCCGTCATAAGGCTCTGGGGCGGTTATCCTGAAGGGATTTCATTCGCGATCCTCATCATGAACTCTTTTGTCCCGCTGATCGACCGCTGGGACCTCAACGACAGGAAAGCATTACAACAAAAGAAGCAGACCACATCATGAGACCAATCATCATTCTAACAATAGTCGGTATCCTGAGCGCTTCTCTTCTTGCTGTCGTCGACGACCTGACACGCGAACCGATAGCCGCTGCAAAGGAAAAAATGAAACGAAAAGCTATCGAACAGATATTCCCGTTTCCGTTCGACAGCCTCAGAACGGTAACGACCGAAGAGACATCGTTTCATGAAGCATACGACCAGGAAGGCACTCTTCAGGGTATCGCTGTCGAATCATATACCAATGACGGCTACAGCGGCAGAATCGAATTCCTGACCGGCGTTTCACCCGACAACACGATTCTTGACTACAAGGTTCTTTTTCACCGCGAAACTCCCGGTCTCGGCGACAAGATCGACAAATCCAAATTCAAGAAACTGTTCAAGGGACGAAGACTCGACAACACCAACTGGGCCGTCAAGAAAGACGGCGGCGACATAGACGAGCTCACTGCCGCAACGATCTCATCTCGTGCGGTTATTGACGGTATCGTCAAAGGCCTTGAATTCGTTAACGGGCAATACATTAAATCTTCAGCAGAATGAACGAAGCACTCAATATTTTCACCCGGGGGTTTGTCAGGGAAAACCCCGTCACCAAAATGCTGCTGGGCCTTTGTCCGGTGCTTGCCGTAACAACATCGGCGGTCAACGGCCTCGGCATGGGACTGGCGACAACCTTCGTGCTCCTCGGCTCGAATGTCGTCATTTCTCTCGCCTCGAAAGCAATTCCCAGTACCGTGAGGATTCCGTCGTTTATCCTGGTGATCGCAACCTTCGTAACCATCGTCGATCTTTTGATCCAGGCATTTTCACCCGAGCTCAACCAGGCTCTCGGAATCTTCATCCCGCTCATCGTCGTGAACTGCATGATCCTCGGCAGAGCCGAGGCGTTTGCCAGCAGAAACGGTCTCTGGTACTCGGTCATCGACGCTATCGGCATGGGGCTCGGCTTCACGTTTGCCCTCCTCCTGCTCTCGGCATTACGGGAAGTGCTCGGTTCGGGAACCATCTTCAACATACCGCTTGTCGGTGAAGACGCCAGCACCATCCTTGTTTTTGCCCTTCCTCCGGGTGCATTTGCCGGACTCGGGCTGATCATTGCAGGACTGAACTCACTCGAAAAGAAAATGGGAGGTAGCAAATGAATGAAATATCAGGACTTCTGCTCGTTATTGTCAGTGCTATATTTGTCAATAACGTCGTTTTCGCCCGTTTTCTCGGCATCTGCCCCTATCTCGGCGTCTCGAGGAAACTCGACACCGCTCTCGGCATGGGATTTGCCGTTACGTTCGTCATGACGATCGCCACTGCGCTCGGCTACGTCCTGCACTACGGCATTCTTGTCCCGTACAAGATCGAGTTCATGCAGACGGTCATGTTCATCCTCGTGATCGCATCGCTCGTACAGCTCGTTGAAATCGTTCTGAAAAAAGTGAGCAAAACACTCTACAACTCCCTGGGCATTTTTCTTCCCCTCATCACCACAAACTGCGCCATTCTCGGCGTCGCACTGATAGCGATCCAGGAAGACTATTCCTTTGTCACATCGGTCGTGTTCGCATTTTTCTCGGCAATGGGTTTCATCCTCGCCATCCTCCTATTTGCAGGCATCCGTGAAAAGCTCGAGGAAGCCGATGTCCCCAAGCCCTTTAAAAACGTCCCTATCGGCCTGATCTCCGCCGCAATCCTTTCTCTTGCCTTCATGGGATTCTCCGGCCTGGTCAAGTGAGAAAGCTGTTTAAAAAATCAAGAGGCCGTCTCAATGTTCGATAGTTGAGACGGCCTCTTTACGTTCCGACAAAACTGGCTTTGTTGACTTGTTGAATCGTTGAGTTGTTGAATTGTTGAGAAGGTTGGATGGCCGGATGGCTTCGATGCGGACCTTAACGAAACTCGGTACGGGCGGGTTTGAAACCCGCCCCTACATCACCTGCCGGACATCTCTACACTCTCGCCAACTGACACATCTTTCACCTATTCCCCAATACCTACTCCTATTCACGATTCACCATTCACGAATTACTATTCACCATTCACGATTCACGAACTATAAAACGCTCATACAAATCTCGACGATATGGTGCTTTTCCGGATGTTCATCAGGATTGTTGAGATAGAATTCATAGCTGGGCCTTGTCATGTCTATGTCCTGATTGTTCTCCTTCATCCATTCGCCAAGAGCCGCCCATGCCGGTCCATACTCTTCCGCACTTGTCAGCTCGGCTCTCATGACAACGTATTTTCCTCCCGGCAGCTTTTTCTTTTCGATTTCCTCCTCGACTTCTGCATCATCGGGAACAGTCATGCAGCATTGAAGCGTCAGCTCATCCGGAGGGGTGGTTTCAGGATCATCCTGATATGCCGAAAGCAAAAGAGTTTCCGAACCCATAAGTCCTTTCGGCCCTGCCCAGCGGGAAAGCTTGTCGAAAAGTCTCGCAAAGATCTGCGCATTACCTATATAATTTCCTACGTAGGCGACACAAGCAACTGTTCGCTCATTCAGTTCCCTGATTTCCGGCTGATCGAGTTTCATATGTTTCTCCCGGTTTGGTTTGTGTTATCTCTTTCATCGATAGACTAAGAAAAGCCCTGATAGTGCACCTGTGTTGATTTTCATTGTATCATACTGCCTCATCCCTGAAATCAAAAACAGCCTTGATGACGCCGGTCCGTTTGTCAGAGGCCGTCCTGACAGCCTCTTTCCAGTCCCCTAACCTGAAAGAATGGGTAATGAATCCGTCTGTCACAAGCTTCCTGCCGCTCAACAGTTCACAGGTCAAATCATACGTGTGCACCTTTCTGCCGTTCCATGATTCAATTCCATGACCGATAAGCCCTATCAGATCAACTTCCTGGTACCAGACCGGTGTCAGGTCAATCTTCATCACTTCGAGACTGACTCCGGCAAGAACGACTGCTCCTCCTGCACGGGTCCAGCGGAGACAGTCCCTCACAGAGCCCTGCGACCCGACACAATCATAAACAACGTCAAATCCGCCAAGGATCATTCGGGAATCGAAAGGACCGTTATAGAGGGCTGATCCGGTCAGACGCGATACCGCCTGATAGGGCTCTTCTCCGGAAACAACCTCGTCGGCGCCGAGTTTACGAGCCATGTCGATCTGCTGAGGATAACGTGCAAAGGCAACGATCCTCGAATTGGGAGCCATAGCTCGAACTGACTGAATGACGTTCAGGCCAACAATGCCGCACCCATTGACCAGAACCGACTCCCCCGCTGCAGGAAGTCTCCGTAACGCTGTCCGCACACCGACCGAAAGCGGTTCGACAAGAACCGCGGCCTCATCACCTATTTCATCCGGAACGCGATAGAGTTGCCGCTCATGCGCAATGAAAGAGTCTCCCCATCCACCGCCGACCGCTGCGGAACCCTCTCCTGAAACAGCGCTCTCACAGAGTTGATAGTTACCGGCACGGCACTGCCTGCAGGGATCGTCACGTTCCTGGCTATAGCATGTCGAAAAGGTATCGAGAATAACCCTGTCCCCCGGCCTGAAAACGGTAACATCACTTCCGACCTCGCTGACCAGACCGAGTACTTCATGGCCAAGATAGATCCGGTCTGTACCCGGTATGGCAACAGGCGCAATTCCGAGGTCCCCCATCACATGAAGCAGATGGAGATCGGAAGCGCAAATACCGGACATCCTGTTCAGCACCCGGACCCATTTACCGCCCGGTAAAGGCTTTTCAGGTATTTCCCTGAACCGCGTCGGCGACAGTGATGAAAAAATTATACCGGGCCATATCGGCCGAAGAGCCTTTACGGCAAGAATTTTAAGAATGTCCTTCTCAAAAAAAATGGTTCGCATCCGGCTTCCTTCTATGGCGCAGGGTACGTTATCATGTCTTACTGAATATACGTACCGGTTCCGTGGGGCATTGCTCCTGAAAGATACAATTATTCGGAACCTGACACGCTCTTTTTATATGCCTCTACTGCTGCCTGTAAAACTCTGCCGGCTGCGTCAGCCCCGGCAAGACCTCCGGATTGCATGACACCCGGACCCTTATAGTGCGAAAACCAGTCTTCAAGTATACCTGCTGCTCCTGTATATCGCTCTTCCAGTTCAAGAATGGTCCTGATATCACCAAAATGGGAATCACGCATCACGCCTATCAGCTTGTCATCCTGCTCGCCGTCGTCGAGCATCCTGATCATCCCGATAATACGAACATCGAGAACCGTTCCCCTTGGAACAGAAGGGCCGAGAACAATGATATCGAGGGGATCGCCGTCACCGCCGCTCTCTTCAGGGAGCAGCGTTTGCGGGATCATGCCGTAATTGCCCGGATATGGAAGATACTGCACAACCCGGGGCTTTCCATTCTTGAAATCCCGCTCAAGTTTGCCGTTCTCCTTGTTCACCTCCCATTTTTCGTTTGTTCCGGCCGGTATCTCGACAACAACGCGAACGTCCCCGTTTTCATTGAGAGCCCGATACCCTGAATAGAAATTTTTTTCCCCCGCAAGCCTGTATTCTCCTTCCTTTTCAAGCTGGGAAGCTCCACCTGTTGAAGCAGCATGTTTTTCCATTTCCCAGCAGCCTGCAGCTGCAGCCATCAGCAGGAGCATGGCAATTGCCATCAGTGATCTTCGGTAAGGAATCATCGGAATGAATGTTTGTGTTCTGGCGATGCATATGTTGAGCTACGCAAAATCCTTTGCTCCCCCAACGATATTCTGCATTGGTTTTGGTGTATCGCACGATTTAACAGTTCCTCAACCATTCCTTTGCACAATTGTTACACCCCGATGTTTCCCGGTAAATACAAAAAAGATATCCTTTGACGACCACCTGTTCCAATATCCTGACAGCACCTTCCAACCATAACACAGAATAATGAAACATCTGTTCACGATCTGTCTGCTCTGCCTTTCCGTCGCGTTATGCTTCGGACCGGCATCACCGGACGTTCTGCGTGCAGTAGAAAAAACCGTACCTTCATCCGTCTCGACCATATCCGGTTATGTCGTCGATGACATTGACGGACTGCCGCTTCCCGGTGTTTCCATTGGCATCAAAGGAACATCAAAAGGAACCGTCACCGCCCAGGACGGACGATATCGTCTCGACAATGTCTCCGGAACCTCGGCAATCCTTGAGTCTTCCTACATCGGCTACGTCAAGGGAGAATTCCCGATCAGCCTCACTCCGGGCAAAACAACTGTGAAGAACATCCGGCTGAAACCGGGCGTTATCATCAGCGAAGAAATTACGGTCGTCGGCGACATCCTCAAGGGTCAGGCCAAAGCACTGAACCAGCAGAAAAACGACGTGAACGTCACCAACGTCGTCGCTTCCGACCAGATCGGTAAATTCCCCGACTCGAATATCGGCGACGCCCTCAAGAGAATCCCGGGCATCAGTATCTTCGGGGACCAGGGTGAAGCCCGCTTCGGTCATGTACGCGGAACCGAGCCCCGTTTCAATTCAGTCACCATCAACGGCGAACGCATCCCGTCCGCAGAAGCGGAAAACAGAACGATCCAGCTCGACTTGGTTCCTTCCGACATGATCCAGACCATCGAGGTCACAAAGGCGCTGACTCCCGATATGGACGCCGACGCGATCGGCGGCTCGATCAACCTCATCACCAAAGTGCCTGCTGAAGAGAGAATCTCGATCTTTGCCGGCGGCGGCTATAACCTGCTCGATGAAACGGGCGGCGCGCGCTACCAGATCGGCGGCACCTACGGTAACCGCTTTGCCGACGACAAGCTCGGTGTGCTTCTCAGCGTATCATATGACAACAATGATTTCGGTTCCGACAACATCGAAGCTGAATGGGACGCAGGCGACGATGGCATCGAAGGCCTGAAAGAAATGGATATACGTAAATACGATGTCCAGCGTATCCGCAGAAGCTTCTCGGCCGGACTCGATTATCGTTTCAACGAAAATCATACGCTTAAATTCAATGGCATCTACAACTGGAGAGACGACTTCGAGAACCGCTTCCGTGCCCGCTTCAAGGATATCGATGAAGATTTTGCCAAGCTTGAATGGCAGACAAAAGGCGGTACGAACAAAGACACCCGTCTCGAAGACCAGCGCATGATGTCCTTCGCTCTCGGCGGCGAACATGATTTCGGAAAACTGGATGTTGACTGGCAGGCGGCGTATTCGAAAGCCTCCGAAGACCGCCCCGGAGAACGCTACATTTCTTACGAAGCCGAAGATCAGCCGTTCACCACAAACATCAGCGACCCGAGCTATCCCTTTGTCAATGTGGGCAACAGCGTGGCAAGCGGCATCATGGATAACGGTGAATGGGAACTTGACGAAATAACCGAAGAACATCAGTATACCGAAGACATCGACAAGAACTTCGGACTGAACTTTACGTTCGAAGCTTCCGACACGTTCCGATTCAAGTTCGGCGGCAAGATCAGGGACAAGAAGAAAAAACGCGACAACGATTTCTACGAGTACTCGCCGGTTGACGAAGACGCGTTCAATGCGCTTGCCTTCGACAATCTTTCCAATGAAACAAAAGACGAATTCCTGCCCGGCAACAAATACAAATCCGGGTACTTCGTGTCTCACGAGTTTCTCGGCGACCTTGACCTCGAATCCGGTGACTTTGACAAGGAAGTCGTCAATGAAGAACTTGCCGGCAACTTCAACGCCGAGGAGCAGGTCAAGGCTGCCTACCTCATGGGAACATGGGATATCAACGAGAAAACGACACTGCTCGGCGGCGCAAGGCTCGAACATACCCGAAACGAATACGTCGCCTACCAGTATGACGACGGTGATGAATCACTGACAAAAATCACCGGCGATCCTTCGGACTACACGAACGTACTGCCCTACGTCCACTTCCGCTACAAGATCAACGACCTGACCAACATCAAGCTCGCCTACACGCACTCTCTGGCGAGACCGAACTATTTCGACCTGGCTCCCTATGTCGAGATAGAGGATGATGAAAAAAAGATCGGCAACCCTGATCTCGAGCCGACCCTTTCGAAAAACGTCGACCTTATGATCGAACACTACCTCAGCGATGTCGGTATTCTCTCCGCAGGCGTGTTCTACAAGTCGATAAGCGACATCATCGTTACACAGAAAACCGAATCCGGGGGCTATGATGTTTTCCAGCCGGTGAACGCGGGTGACGGCTCACTTTTCGGTATCGAGACGGCCGCACAATTCCAGCTTCCGTTCATCACGGGCCTCGGTCTTTACCTGAACTACACCTACACGCATTCCGAGATCGACAACTTCAACATCGAGGGACGCGAGAATGACGACCTTCCGCTGCCCGGCAGCCCTGAACACACGGCCAACGCGTCTATCGGTTACGAAAACGGACCGTTCAACATCCGCCTTTCGGCAAACTATCACAGCGACTTCATCGATGCTGAAGAGGGTTCGATCGGCGACAACAAATGGGAAGACCGCTATTACGACGAAGCGTTCCACCTCGACCTGAACGGCGGCTACCGCCTTAACGACATCGTCCAGGTCTACTTCGAGATCAGCAACCTGACCAACGAACCGATGCGATTCTACCAGGGTTCGGAAGAATATATCGCCCAGGAAGAATGGTATGACAGAAAGTTCCTTGTCGGTGTGAAAGCTGACTTCTGATCCAGTCTTTCCGATTGACAAAAAAAGAGCTGAACCTGTAAAAACGTTCAGCTCTTTTTTTCTTTGAACCTGAGTATTGCAAAAATATGATCGAGAGAACATTCTTCGTCCTGGCTCTGGCAGCAGCCGGATCGAGCGCCGCCTCCTGCGGCGGCGGAAACGCTGACGCGCTGAAACCTGTTGTCATTTCCGAGGCTGTCAGGTATGACAGTGAAGATCCCGCCATATGGATCAACCGCGGCAATCCGGCAGAAAGCCTTGTTTTTGCAACGGACAAAAATAAAGACGGAGCCCTCTACGCCTTCGATCTTTCGGGCAAAGCCGTTGATGAGAAAACCGTCAGGGGACTTGCAAGACCGAACAATGTCGATATTGCCTACAGTTTCGTCCTGAACGGTCAGACAATCGATATAGCGGTCGTCACCGAACGCCTCGAAAACCGGTTACGCGTGTACCGCCTGCCTGACATGACTGCCATCGACAACGGCGGCATCCCGGTTTTCGAAGAAGAGGAGCACAACGCACCTATGGGTATCGCTCTTTACAGGAGACCCTCTGACGGCAGCATGTACGCCGTTGTAAGCCGCAAGAAAGGACCGACTGAAGGAACATACCTCTGGCAGTATCTTTTCGAAGACAGCGGTAATGGTTATGTATCTGCAAGGAAAGTCCGCGAATTCGGCACCTGGAGCGGCTTCCAGGAAATCGAGGCGGTCGCTGTCGATAACGAGCTCGGTTTTGTCTACTATTCCGATGAAGGCGTCGGCATCAGAAAGTACCATGCCGACCCTGATGCTCCCAATGCTTCCGGGGAACTTGCATTGTTTGCAACAGACGGCTTCAGGGAAGATCATGAAGGAATAGCTGTCTGGAAAACAGGATTGGATGAAGGTTACATCATCGTTTCCGATCAGGCCGCCGGAAAACTGCGCATCTATGACAGGCAGGCAGAAGAAAACAGTTCCGGCCGCATCCATCGTTTCATCGCTGAGATCAGAACCTCCGCAACAGAAACCGACGGCATCGACGTTAACGCTTTTCTTGTGACGGAAAAATTCCCCGAAGGCCTGCTGGTCGCAATGTCCGCTGACAGGACCTACCATTTTTATTCCCTGGAGGATATCCGGCAACGACTGCCGAAGTCCGATCCGTAAAAACCTCTTGAGTTTTTCTAATAATAAACGCTATAACAGCCTCCTCGACTTTCAGTTACCAAAACGATGGCACCAATAGAGATTCATGCCGCCCCGTGTAATAACCGGAATATTACACAGGGGATGCGGCATCCATACTGACGATGGATCTTCGGAAGAAGCCCGAGAATGACTGAAAAAGTCTTCAGCTTTGCTCAAACCGGCAATTTGCTTTGTAGAGTTTCAGCCCTGCAGACCGCATCACCGGTTTTGTCATTTGCATTTATCTTAATATATTAACGATTGTTACCCGCCGACCACAGGCAGTTGGATGCACGAAGCAAACGATGTAATTCATCACAATCACTCATAAAACGGTTATTGGCATGTCAAAAAAAATAGTTGTTCTGGGCGCCGGAACCGGCGGCACGATCATTTCAAACAACCTCAGAAGGCACCTCCCCGACGAGTGGGAAATAACCGTCATTGACCGTGACAACGAGCATGTCTACCAGCCGGGAATGCTCTTCGTTCCTTTCGATATCCAGAAGGTCAGTACGCTGACGAAACCGAGAAAAAAATATATCCTGCCCGGCGTCAACTTCGTCATCGACGAAATAACCCGTATCGATCCGGAAAAAAGGGAGGTAAAAACAAACAATCAAACCTTTTCCTATGACTTCCTTGTCATCAGCACCGGCTGTAAAATTGTCCCTGAAGAAAATGACGGTCTGATGGATGCGATGGGAGAAAATGCTTTTACGTTTTATTCCCT
The DNA here is from genome assembly GCA_028280025.1 of Chlorobium sp. Lineage (GTDB taxonomy): Bacteria > Bacteroidota > Chlorobiia > Chlorobiales > Chlorobiaceae > Prosthecochloris. The sequence goes on from JANQMO010000050.1 coordinate 19,616, forward strand.
GGAAGGCGCAGAACTTCTACGAAAGAAACTCAAGGAATTCGATGGCGGAAAACTGGTGCTGAACATTGCAGAACTGCCCTTCAAATGTCCTGTCGCACCGATAGAATTTGTTTTTCTTGCCGACTGGTATTTCAAGAAAAGAGGCATCAGGAACAAGGTCGAAATTGAACTGGTAACACCGCTCAACGGCGCCTTCACAAAACCCAAAGCTTCTGCGGTATTCGGTGAATCCGCCAAAGAAAAAAACATTACAATCACACCGAAATTCGAACTCAGTGAGGTCAACGGAAAAGAAAAATACATTGAATCGATCCAGGGCGACAGGGTTACCTATGATGTACTTGTCAGTATACCAACAACGATCGGCGACGAGGTCATCAGCGATTCAGGGATCGATGACGGGATCGGCTACGTACCGACCCATCTCAACACGCTCCAGGCCCTGAAACATGAGCGCATTTATGTCATCGGGGATGCAACCAATGTCCCAACCTCCAAAGCGGGGTCGGTAGCCCATTATGAAGCCGATGTCGTTGTCTTCAATATCATGGCTGAAATTCACGGTATCAAGCCCGAAGAAATCTACGATGGCCATTCAACCTGCTTTATCGTCTACTCAAAAGGAACCTCGTCACTGATCGACTTCAACTACAAGATAGAGCCTCTTCCGGGGAAATTCCCTCTCCCGCATATGGGACCGTTCTCGCTTCTCAATGAAACCAAAGCCAACTGGTATGGAAAACTTGGTTTCGAATGGCTTTACTGGAACGTCCTTCTTGCCGGCAGGCACCTCGGTATGCCTCCCACCCTTGTCATGGCTGGCAAAGAGGTCGGTTAGCACATGCCCTCCCCCCCCATAAGGGCACCTTTTTTGTAATGGCACCGATCCATCTGCCTTACGATACAACGTGAACAAGACGATTGTATCGCAAACATACTCATGCACAAGCCGGTACGGAACCGCATACGCATTCGGTTTGTTTACTTGTTTTCAGTCGCCGGAATAACTTCCTGATAATTTCCGTCCTCTCTCTTTTCGTTTTTTTTCAAAACACCTGCTGACATCATATCAGAAGAGGAGTACCGTACGATAACGCGGGTTGTCGTAAGACTTTTGGAAAAAGATTGTGTTTGCCGGGAAAAAAGAAATCCGTAAACTTACTGTCCGCCGATAAAAACGAAAAAAACAGGGCTGCATTTTTCGATATGATAACGATTACATTGAACGGGGACAAACACGAGTGTAGAGAGGGATCGACCGTCGAAGACATCATCGCCATGATTGGCGCAAACAGCAGCAAAGTTGCCGTCATCGTTAACGAAAACATCGTCCCCCCGGAAAAACGTCGAAACCTGGAACTTCAGGATAACGATCAGGTTGAGATCCTTGCTTTCGCCGGAGGCGGTTGATCACCCTGCACGATTCCGATAGAACTATGAATGATTTGAAGATAGGCACCTATACATTCTCGTCACGCCTTATTCTCGGTACGGGAAAATTCGGTAATACCCGGACAATGATCGACGCCATCCGCGCATCGGGTTCGCAGCTTGTCACGGTAGCACTCCGACGGTTCAATCCCGATCAGCCGGAAGATGACCTTTTCAGTGCGCTCGCCTCGATAGACGGCCTCACGCTCATGCCGAACACTTCCGGCGCTTCCAACGCAAAGGAAGCCGTAAAAGCGGCACATATATCGAGGGAATTGTCAGGCAGCCCGTTCATCAAAGTCGAGATACATCCCAACCCCCAGCACCTGATGCCTGACCCTATAGAAACATTCGAGGCATGCCGCATTCTCGCTTCAGAGGATTTTCTTGTCATGCCATACATTCCCGCCGATCCGGTACTGGCCAAAAGGCTTGAGGATGTCGGCTGCGCCTCGGTCATGCCGCTTGGTTCGGCTATAGGCAGCGGGCAGGGTCTTGCAACAATCGACATGATCAGGCTCATCATTCGCGAAAGCAACATACCGGTTATCGTCGATGCCGGCCTTCGTTCCCCGTCTGAAGCCTGCGCAGCCATGGAAGTGGGATGCGAAGCCGTTCTTGTAAACAGCGCCGTCGCGGTTGCAGAGAATCCTGTTGCAATGGCGTCCGCATTTGCCGAGGCTGTCAACGCAGGCCGCAGAGCAAAAGCCGCAGGGATCATGCCCAGATCAGGCGCCGCCGTCGCGACCAGTCCGTTAACATCGTTTCTAAGGAAGACATCATGAACGGATTACCCGGCTGGCTGACCGATCAACAGGAATCTGCCGACATTGAGCCGCTATTGACCAATGCCGACGGCTTTCCGCTGGAGTTACTCGCTTCTGAATCAAGCGCGATGACCCTGCGCCGTTTCGGGCGTACCATCTCCCTCTATGCTCCTCTGTACCTCTCGAATTACTGCTCGAGCGGCTGCGCGTACTGCGGTTACGCATCCGACCGTACAACCGTTCGCCGCAGGCTCGAAACAGAAGAGGTCAAACGGGAACTGGACAGCATGAAAGCCATGGGTATCGATGACGTTCTTCTCCTGACCGGAGAGCGAAAACCGCAAGCCGGTTTTGACTACCTGAGACATTGTGTTGACATCGCGGCTGCCCGAATGACCAGGGTTTCGGTGGAAGCGTTCCCCATGAGTGTAAGCGAATACGCCGCACTTGCCGATGCAGGCTGTACAGGCATTACCATCTACCAGGAAACCTACAATCCAGAACAGTACCGGGACCTTCATCGCTGGGGCCCCAAACAGGACTTCCTTGACCGGCTCGAGACTCCTGAACGTGCGCTTCAGGCAGGCATAAAAAACATCGGCATCGGCGCGCTGCTCGGCCTATCGGAACCTGTAGAGGATGCATTGAGGCTTCTGCGTCATGTCCGGCACCTTGCAAAAACCTACTGGAAAGCAGGCCTCTCCGTTTCGTTTCCCCGTCTCAGGCCGGAAACAGGAGGCTTTGAGCCGCCATATATCGTGAGCGACCAATTTCTCGCAAGGATGATTTTTGCTTTCAGGATCGCAATGCCCGATGTCGAGCTGGTCCTTTCAACCCGTGAGTCGCCGGTTTTCCGGGACGGCATGGCAGGACTGGCGATCACACGGATGAGCATTGCCAGCAAAACAACCGTCGGAGGGTATTCGCATCATGGGAGCAGCCGCAAAGGGCAGTTCGACGTGCATGACGACCGGGGAGTCCGGGCGTTCTGTTCCGTACTGAAAGAAAAAAACATCGAACCGGTTTTCAAGAACTGGGAACCGGTCTACAACGGGCCGAATACCGGTCATGTCGAACCTGCAGGACAATCCTGAAAACCACAGCAGACAGGGTATCCAGCCCAGGTCCCGGTCTGGTATTCCTCCAGCTATCGCTCATATTCAAAATCAATCCACACCCTGAAACTGCATTTTCATTCTGATGAGAATTGCAGGCAGAAAAGACGTTTTCGGCCAGACAGACGATGCAACCATCCCGCGGCGCTCGTAGAGCCTTTGCGCCCCTTTGTTTGAAGCCGCAACATCGAGGACAAGCCGGGATGCATTGCTCTTTTGAGCCACATCCGCCATATGGTCCATGAGAAGAGAGCCGATACCTTTTCCTCGATGATGCCGGTCAACAGCGACGGCTTGCACGTAGAAGTCGCCATCGTCAAGCGTCTCGAGCACACGCCACAATGGGGCCAGGAGGATTCTTACAAAGAACCGGCGAAGGGAAAACCCGCCTGCAGCTTCCTCAAGGGGTTCATTCATAAAACGTCGCCGCTGTTTTGCACTATACCCCGAGACCATGCCCACAATGTTCCCGTTGCACTCGGCAAAGAACACGTTCTGCCATGAATGATCGTGATCCGATCGCGGGTATGCTGCAGCAATGATTTCAGGAGCCCTGCGCCCCAGATAGAAACGGAAGAAGCCCTCGGCCGCCTGATCGAGGTAGCGGGCATACATCAGACCTTCCTCACAGGTCGGGCTTGCCGGTTTGATCGTTATCCTGCAGTCTTCCATTTGGCCATCAGGTGTAATCAACGTACGGGTCATTTGCGCTTTCAACCGATTTGCGACCGAAGCTCATTCTTTCTTTGCTCACCGATCCTGTCCCAATGCCTATCGGTCAAGGCTCCCTCGAAAGAGTAGAGATAATAACAGAGCGGCAACGTTTCGTCAGGGTAGCGCTGTCTGATTTTCCGGTGCGCCTCAACCGGCCCGGTATGCCGCAAATCCTCTTCGCAGGTCACGCCTATCTCCTGCAGCCTTCCGGCAATTTTCTCACCAATGTTTTTGAGTCCCGTCAGCTCTCGATTCTGCATACAACTTTTGTTTTTATTCTTTCCTTTCATCATTTTTAAGAAAATATGCCTGTCGCAGTCATGCAACAAGCATTAGAATACTTACCTGAACCCCCAAGTTCACACCAGTATTTCATCGTTTGCCTGGTCTCTACTATCTGTTTTTGAACGTCCTATAAAAAGGATAATGAAAGCAAATCAATCAACAAGAGCACCATTGTGTCGAATGGGAGTACTCCTGTTCCTTTTTGGCGGTTGCTCACTGATCATTGCAATCAATAGCGCCAATGCCATGAGCAAAAGAGGCCACTGGCAGGCAGAAAAGCTCTCGCCTGTCAAACAGGCTGAGTATCTGAACACAGTGGAAAAAGAGATCATCCTGCACCTGAACATGGCACGAACCGATCCGGAACAATACGCAAAGAAATATATCGCGCCGAGAACCCGCTATTTTGCAGGAAACATCTATCATGATCCCGAAAACCCTTATTACAAAAAAGGATACAGGACCCGTGAGGGAATATTGGCCGTCCAGGAATGCGTCAACGTCATGCAGAACGCACAACCTGCAAGCGTCCTGTATCCGTCGAAAAATGTATCATATGTAGCACAAACTCATGCCCTGTACCTTTCCAGCACAGGGAGAATCGGACACAGAGGACCGGACGGATCGAAGCCGGGTACACGCATCCGACGGTATGGCAGATGGAAAATCACCGCTGAAAACATTGCTTATGGCTTTAAATCAGCCAGTGAAATCGTCGCAAGTCTTCTCGTCGATGACGGAGTCCGAAACAGAAAGCACCGAAGCATCATTCTGGACCCGCAGTTCAGCACCGTCGGAGTCGCCATCAAACCTCACCCAATCCACAGATATGTCTGCGTGATCAATTTCGCTGGGGGATAGGAAGGGAAATAAATATTTTATAATGCTGCTGATCACGTTCGGCTATCAGCCGTCGAGTGCATCCGGCTTGTTAGAGAGTCCTTTTCATAGCCAGGTCGCATCGGTCTGACAGGTGACCGGGAGTGAACTCCGTGAACCCGTACTTTCTGTAGAGCCCCAGGGCTTCTTTCAAACACGAATTCGTCTCCAGAGTCATCTCGACAAACCCCAAATCCTTTGCAACAGCAAAGGCGTCAACCATCATCTTCTTCCCCAACCCTCGCCCCTTCAGTTCAGGCTGCAGGTACATCTTGCGCAATTCACAGGACCTGTTTGTGGCTGGGTAGAGTCCATAAGAACCAACAATCCGGCCATTGAGCTCAAGAATTCTGAATGCGCCTCCACTCGACAGGTAAAACGCCTGAATGTCCTGTAGGTCTGCGTCGGTCTCTTTCGGATTTGCGCTTAATCCATATCCGGCGAGGACCTCCATGACAATCCGGAACACGTCCTCCTCATCACCTGGGCTATAATTACGAAGCTGACACATAAGCGATCTCTTCTCTAACGTGAATGTCAACCGGCACGAACGATGGCAAAATCTCACACTGTCAATTCAGCTCCCGGCATGAGCGTCCGCGTTGAACATTTTGTTAGTTCGTTCACTATTTACTCAACGTACAAATGGATTCCCTCTTCCCGTTTCCAAATATTCTTTCAGACTGTTAAGAAAATAACTCCAGCCGCTTGCACAAATATCATAACATTCAAGACCTGGAACAAGACCGTTATGAATTAATGTAACCTTGCTTCCTTTATTGTTTTCTTCGATACTCCATTTAATTGAGGTTCCTTTCCATTCATCTTTTTTTGTCAAATTTTGAAGATCATGATGTGCATTTGTCACTTCCCAAACCAATGAATGATTTGGAGAATACTCAACCACACTCATAACCCAGGATGTTGATTCTTCGAACTGCACTTTCAAAATATCACCAGCCTGATCTATTGTGTTAGAAAATTCAGTCCACCATTTATCAATGTCTTTTGTAATTGCCTTGAATACTTGTTCTGGATTCACGGAAATATTCAATTCTAATGAATAGCTTTCTTTAATCATTTTTATAACCAGTTAAAATTACTTGCCAACGACCACGCTGTGTGCGGCGCAAACGAAGCGCAGTGTAGCTTGCGCCCGAAAAAGCACCTTGATATGCGTGAATTCAGTCATGCATTGCTGTTGCCAAAACGGCACCCGCACCTAAATACAACACCCCGCTTAAGCCGTGTTGATAATTTGCCAGGTTTTTTGTTTTTAAAAGTGATGACAATTTATGAGCCAACAGGGCGTATCCTGAATCCAGCACCAAAGCCAAGAACCAGAAAATGATCGACAAGACAGCTATTTGCATTGGATAAGAAATAGCTTCTGAAGCAAATTGCGGGAGCAATGCGCTGAAAAATAAAATAGTCTTGGGGTTTGTGAGCGAAACCCAAAAACCACGCTGAAAAGTGCCCACTGCTGATACTTGTGTATTGCAAGTATAGCCAATGGCAACCAGATGCCTCACGCCCAAATAAAGAAGATAAGCGACACCCAGCCACTTAACCCAGACAAGACCACTTGCCAAAGCGGAAACGAACCAGCTTGTACCAAGCGCGGCTATAGCAAGCTGAATCAGCATTGCGGTGCTTGTGCCTGTCACCGTCTGTAACCCGCGAACCTTACCGTGTACAATGCTGGTGGAAACAACAACCAATACATTTGGGCCAGGAACAATGATTATTCCAATCGAAACCAATATAAATGCCAGTATTTCCATTTCCCTATCTCACGAGCTACCCGAAAGTCGGCTGGACCCAATTGTTATGTCCCCTTTTCCTTTGTGCTTATTGACCAGCCGGTTTGTTTAGTATCCAAAAACCTACAGGCCAAAACGCAAGCAGAACGTAGGTAACAATGTTCGCATTGCGCACTGCAACGGTTACGTTGTGCGCCGGATACTCATGCAGCATTTTTTTTGACACGTAAGACTCCGACCACCAGGACGCGAAAAAGAACGGAACCAGAAGAACCAGGCCTGCAACAGGAATCATCCAGTGAAAATCGGATTCATACGGGATCAACCAGGCAGCCTGCAGCGTAACGGACAGCACTTTACCCAACGTCGAATCGAGACCAAAAGCGCCACCGCCTCCAGCTATCATTTGAATAAGAACCAGCACCGTCCAGGTTAATGGAACACCAACGATTGTAGAGACGAGATTGGCGATAGTGGCTGTTTTTGCTGCCCTGGAAAAACGTAACGCAAGCGTTTTTCCAAGATAAAGAGCTTCAATAGCGATAATCGGAATAATCGACAAGCCCAACGCAGGCAGAACCAGAACAATCATGGGCACACCGGCATTTGCCCAGGCAACGCCGGGAATGCCCAGCAATAAACACAGCGCCAGCAGTGCTGTTCCTCTCAGTTTGTTCACGGAATTCCTTTTTGCACGAGCCTCTAGCCCCTAGGGGACATCCTATATTTCTATTTCTTACAGTCGATATATCCTTGCTGCTGTGTCATGGAATAGCTTCCGTTTTTCCATGTCAGAAAAATCAGCCACGATTTTCTTCATGCCGTTAAACAAAACTGCATACGATAGTGAATTCCGATCGACCGGAAAGTTACTTTCCATCATACAGCGATTCGGCCCAAAGCAATCAATGGCATGGAGATAATACTCCTTCTGGGCTTTTGCAAATTCATCTGATGTCGGTGGCTTGGGGTTATTTTCCCAACCAAATCCATTGTCCGGCATTGCGAGCCCACCGAGTTTCAGTACAACATTTTCACATTCAGACATGTTGCGAAGGTCCTCTTTCATTTGTGCCAGAATCTCTTTGCGCCGTTGTGCATAAGGACCCACCCCAAGCGGAACACCAAAGTGATTCAGAACCAAAATGGTATCCGGTACGGAGTGCGCCAGTGAAATAAAATCCTGATTCTGATAATGGTAGTGACAAGCATCGAATGTCAGACCTTTGCTGCCCAGTATCTTTAATCCGTTTCTGAATTCCGAATCTTGGTACAAGCCTTCGGGAGCATTTCCGGGAATATGCAGAGCCTCCGGGTATTCTGCCCTCGCTGCAGAATGCCGAACGCCTTTAAAGCGCCCCTCACTCACCTCCATATGTTGATCGAGGAGTTCTTCCAAACCGTCACGTAACCGCATGTTTGCATAACCGACGATACCGGCGATAACCGTTCCCCCCAGCTTCTCGAATTGTTTGGCTTGCCTAAGAGCAAACTCGGTTTCGCCCAGCGGCTTCAGGTGCTCAGGACCGCTTTCCCGATATTCCGAGTTACATTCCACATAGACAGTCTTTTTGACCATGTGACCGGAATCGGTATCGCGAAAAAACTGCTCAGCCAGATAATCAACACCAGCATAACTCCATAGATGGTGATGCGGGTCGATTATTGGCAAATCCGGTTCAACAATTTCTTCCTGTACCTGATCCAGCCAAGCTTGTCTACCAACAGAAAACCAGTCCATATAGGATGTCTCTCTATTCCCTACTCCTTGATATTTTATTCCATTAAGGACATCGCCAATAAGTTCCGCCTTTTGATGTATAATAGTTATGTTTACTACAAACGTATATGCTTCTGTTATGACAATATCCTATAGATGAAGCTCCACATATTTGACACGCACTTCCTCCTTTACTTGACAATAAACTTGCTTTTATGACTTTTGAGGGCTTACTCATTACATCACCTCTTGTTGCCACTATTCTATAATATATAGGATAGCGGTCTGGCCAATGTTTAAAGCTTGTACCATTTGTACTTTCATACTTTTCTTTTTTGTTAAAGTTATTTCTATTATTTGACCAATAAACCCTATATGATTCAGCACCTTGAACTGCACCCCAATTGACATTAATACTCAAATTTGAATTTATTTGATATTTAGTATTCGAAGGCGACATTGATCTAAAAATATTATCAATCTTCATTTTCGCTTTGTTTCCAAGTGCAGTATTCGGATTATTTTGCACAAATATTTGATATTTTGAAAGATCATTATGCTTTTTTAGCCCTTCCCAAACGTCATTTAGAACTTTTTTTGCTTCTCCTATATATGGTGACTTTGGATTGTTCTTTATATAAGACTCATAAGACATTACAGAACCTTCTCCTTTAATAGAATACCATTGCCTCGCATAGTTTATATATGAATTTATTTCACTCCTTCCTGCCCTTACACCATTTAACTCACTCTTCAATTGCTGTGAGGACCTTAATGCCTTTTTTAATACAGCCTCTGAAATATTTATATTTACATCCTTTACAAGAGATGACGAGTATCGCCTTATACTGTTCTCAGCATCATCAGGATGTCTAGCAATAGATTTCGTCAAATCATCAATTGAACTTTCAACTTTTTTCTCAATCGACTTATTTAATGTATTATTGAAAACATCAACAATAGGCTCAAGAATTGGATAAGCCTCAAACATTGGCTTTAATAATGCCATCTTCATTTCACTTGTAATAACCTTTGGAATTTGACAAACAATCTGTTTTCCACCCTCAATATTGAGTAACTTTATTATTCTTTCACGACTCCCACTATTCTTATAATTAATAATGGCCTTATTAGCAATTTCAATCTCTTTCTTTCCAATCTTTTTAGTGTCGATTTTATTATATATATCATTTTTGATTTTACTCCAATCATTTTCAGATATGTATTTGGCATTAAAATCTGATAGTGATTTTACATTTTTAGCACTTTGAATCTTCTTGTTTTTTTTATCTTTAGCATCTAAAACATAAATTCCCCCTATTACCACAAATCTATCATCGTAATATTTTACATTTGAATCTACTTTTTTTAAAGTCTCCAACTTTGCAGAACGATTCTCGATTATACCCTCAATTTTTTGTGAACTAAACCCATATTTATCTTGACCATCATCATATATTTTTTGAAGAGATACAAACTCAGTATCTATTTTCACCGGAATCGTGAGAGCAAACTTATATGAATCAGGAAAACTTTCTTGTATTTTAATCAATATTTCTTTTGACACTTCTTGAAAAATAACTTCTTCAACTTTTTTCTCTAAATCTGCATAACCCTCTCTTATTGCTTTAATACGGACTCTTAAATCATTCGTTGGTGCGCCCATTTGTGTGCCGAAAAGTGTGAACGAGCACAATAACACTAGTGCAATATATATACGCCTAGTCAACATCCTATATTTATCAATTGCAGAGAATACCTTTTTTGATTTTCCAACAGACATTCTCAACAAGCCAAACACAAATACCAACAAAAAAATAATCAAAATCTGCCATTCACTTAACTTTACAAATGAGAAATAATCTTTTATTTTTAAAAAAAACACTTCTAAATCAATAAGAAATTGTAAATTTACATTTTCATAACTAACTAATATCATAACCGGAATTAGAGCATATAACAAGGCAACAAAAAAAAATGGAACCAAAAAGTCTAAACCATATAAATAAAAATAATATAAAGCGGTTTTCTTTACTCCTTTATCTTCAAAAGCATGCTTCCCTTTATAAAAAATTATCACCAATAATGACGCTATAATTAAAAGAAATATAATCATGCCATACCTCCTTTATTTTTTTAGATATTAAATTCAGCAAATCAGTTAAGCACTCTTTTTCCTTTCCACAGATGCTTATTATTTGATAAATATTATATAATCAATAAAAAGGATAGCTACTTTGTCATACAAGATTATAAGCTTTTTTATAGCTATCTAATCTTCGCTCTTTTTTTGATGGACAGATTTGGTTGTTCATGAAAGTGAAAAAACACATGGTCCAGGAGGCGTTGCAACTAACGACCGAGTTGAGCGGAATGTCTGGAGCGCCAGACTGCAGGTCTGTAAGCGCAGGGATTTGCCTTGTTGGGCTCGCTCCAATCTAAATCTATTCCTCCAGCGACGTAAAGGCGCTTTTCCGTTGTTCCCGTTTCGATATCGAATTGAGTTCGGCTGTATTGCCAAATACCATCCCCGAATAGCTGCAGGTAAAGCCGCTTAAGGGAAAATAGTACATCATCACTGACTGTATTGAGGCCATATTGCTCAGGAGAATCAGAACCGAGAAATCCTGCTTGCTTAAGTGCATCACCCAACTTACTTCCCATGATCCACTTTGCCATGATTAGCACTGACAGTATTTGACGTAGTAGGCCAAAACGTGGACCAGCTGAGACTTCTCGCTGAATTACGGGAACAATAAGTCTTCTGAATTGTTTGATAATCTCTTCGTCGCGATTGATTGAATGAGTTACGTTCACAGATTTCTCTTCGCGTTGCCGAAACCGTCGCAGCGTTTCGTAATCAGCTTCGCACATAACCTTGAGACCTAGTTTCTCTATCGTAACGTGGCCGCGACCATCCTCCGTTTTTTCGCGAACCGAAGCATTACTCGGCACGATCCATACTCGGAAGCAAGACTCAAAGGCTTGATTACCAACAACAAGCTTATCCACTTCATCCCAAAATGCCTTTCCATGCGCAGTGGATGGATGCAACTGGGAGGCTGTAAAATGTTTGAGTACTACATCCTGCGCTAGCATGTCGCGCCCAAGTTCAGTGTTGCGTAGCAGTTTTGGTAACCCGCAGTATTTATCCATTGGGGTGAGGGTAACGTTGATATTTTCACCGCTCAGCACGAGAAAGGTGTTGAGATAGCTTCCTAGGCGGGCCTGCAATTCGGCTTGTTCAGTTTCTGTTGGTGCTTCCAGTGTGGCGTCAGTGAATATTGAAAATCCTATCTCTATCGGGTTATTTAATGGAAATGATATCCCCCCAACGAACGGGGGGAACCCTTCCTCAAGAGATCGCCCACCGAATATTTCTGGCAGGTATTGGATTTTAGATTGATACTCATTATTTACTATCCGTGACTCGATGCGCATTACAGCACCGGGGTCTAAACGTAGATCCTGGATTTTGTCGTTAATTCGATCTTGGAGTAAACCGGCGGAATAACTTGCCTTTAACTTCTCAAACACTTCCTGTGTACTGCGAAACATTAAATCAGCGGAATTCTGTGACGATTGGACGTATTCTAATTTTTCCGAATTGGCCGCTTCACATAACTTTGCGGTAATGGCGTTGATGCGTTCTTCAGGAAAGTCTTCAAGGGCGCCATCTAATTCAAGATGCCAATACATCCAGTCAGGTTTCACAGATGTGACAACACCCCAATTATTGAGTATGTTGCGCAGACCTCCAGCAATATTTAGAAAGGCTTCATTAAGATTATTCCATTGAGTGGCAGCTTTGGCGTCTTTAGGTAGTGCCTGCAATTTCCCAAGCGGAGTATCTTCCCATCCCGCTACCGGTTGAATGAGAATGGGCACCACTAAGGCATCCCCTTGTTTTCTTCGTTCCAACGCCCGCTTTACTTCCACATCCCAGCAATAGTCCGAACTTGCGAAAGCCGGGGTAATAAGAAGAAGAATAATGTCTGCAAAATTTATTTGCTCATCGATTTCTCTATGCCACTCTTGTCCGGGAACAATTTTTCTGTCGTGCCAAGATTTCAGAAGGTTAGTTCTTTTTAAGAAACCGAGATGCTGCTCTAATTGATCACGATATTTTTCATCTTGATGAGCATAGGAAAAAAATATAGATATTTCTTTTTTCTCAGTTACAAACCCCGTAGTTGTCCTGCTCATGACTCATCCTCCTTATTAAGAAGGTGCAGGGGCGATGGTAGGATATTTATAATAACTGGAGTAAAACCTTCGATTGTCGGCTTTCCCAAATTCATGATATTTAAATCAAGCGAAGAAGAAGTGGGTAATTCTCGTTGAAGTACAAGGTTGAAAGATATTGGTTCAGGGACAAGATCAATGCTGCTAGGTTCGTTCTTTGACTCTTCAAATAATATTTGATTGAGTGAATCCGCATGCTCAACAGGCAGGTTAATTGTATAAACATGCTCACCATTTTTCAGAATACTTTGAATACAAGCTTTTGAATACTTAGAAATATGTATCATGAATCTCAGTATCTTAGCCAAACCTTTATCTGTCCGATTATGTATGTCGTAAGGCAATATAATATCTATCGTCCCCGAATTGATTCTGTATTTCTCCATCAAGTGAGGGTGGCGCATTAAAATTATTTCTAGGTCTTTTTTCTCCCAAGCATCAATTGAAAATGGGGGTCTTCTCGTATTCCTGTAATTGTCTATATACTCTTTTGCCGGATTGGAGAGGTAGTTTGATGTAATAAGTACTATAAAGTTGGGACATTTTGCTTCCGCCCAAGCCAAAGCGCCTTGGAATCTACTTGGAGAGACGCCCGTCTTGTGGTGTTTGCATTCGAAGAACCAAGTCTCCAGAATACATTTCTCACCTATTAACTCGCGAATACGTTGGCCCTCAATGTCACGCCCTTGGTCCGCTGCATGCTGTTGTTATGCGGACTATTCAATCAGGTATCTTTCTATCAAGAATTGTTTCCATCTTTCGATTTCTTGATCCCCACGGATGCACTCAATGAGCCGCTCGAAAGTACAGCCGATCACGCTGTTCCGCTCAAGATACTTCAGGTAATCTTGATACCTTGCCAGCGAGTGCGTGAAATGTACGTTACCCGACGGGTACAGTGTTATTGAAACGAATCTTTTGATATCTCCGTGCCTCACCATCGCCAATCCGAGCAGGTGGTTTCTCCAGATTTGTCTAAGATCGTCATCGGCCAGGTCGGACACACTTTCTTCAGTGAACAAGCCGGACTCACGTGTTGTGGCCCAGTATGTTGAATCCGGATCGTCAACGCGCGCCTTCTCTGTTTTTCCGATTCGGTATCCGCGCTCTGTATACTTAACTTCGATTCCTATTCCCATCAATTCGCCGTCCGCACCTACGCCCTGGATATACGCATCAAAGGAGGTCATGTCGTCAAGATAAACAGACTTCGGCTCAGGCGCCCACTCGAATTTCAGTTCAAACGACCCCTCCAGTTCCTGTTGGAAGGCATCGCTGATGACTTTCCGCGCCCAGTCAGGTCTTCCTGCGAACGGAGCCAACATATTGAAAGGTATGTGTTCACTCCTAAGCAGGTCAGCATCGCGCCTACTAGCATAGTCAGGATATCTCTTCCTCAAAGCGCTTCGAATTCCAAGTGCGTCGTAGTAGTTCAGTAAAGCTCGGCCATCAGAATCAGTCAGTCGATTGCCGTAATCCAAGTAGTCGACACCAAGAACCGCTGCGCGGTATTTGGACTGGTGGAGCCGGGCGGCGGCCTTGAATGAGTCATCAAGCGCATACTGAGGTCCAATTTCTTTCATCGTCGACTACTCCGCATAACGCCGCCATAATTTGCCGCCTGAAGCGAAGCGTAAGGCGGTCAAATTGATGGCCTTGTTAACCTTGCCAGTTTTCAGGCGTGAGAAGCTTTTTGTTCTGGACAAAATATTCGTACTCTTTAATCTTATCATCTATGTTGACGCCAAGTTTCTTGGACTCCCTTTTTATAGCATCCAAGGGCCATGAATCGGGATCAATCTCGTCGTAACTTTTGAATAGTTTTTGACCTTCGCCTAGCTGCTCATTCAACGCCCAAAGAGCTTTCTTAATATGATCCTCAGAGACTCTATCATAAAGAGCAGATAGAGCTGAGCTGATTTTTTCGTCAGAAATTTTCAGCTCTTTTAAACTGTTGCGTATCTCTTCTGCATATTCCAGCTTGTACTTTAAGTGCAGATATTGAAAGGAGCTACTCACCGCCATTAGCGATGCTACCGGTGACGAAATACTTATTGCTAATGACTTCACCTCATCAATAGCAGCGTATGCTTCAGAAACAGCTGTATTAAGTTTTGCGGCAAAGCCGGCCCCCTTAAATTCGGAAAATCTATCCAAGTTCCAGAAAACTAACGCAAATGACAATGCTATAAGACTTAACGATGCCGCAGCGGTCTTTTCGATTACAGCTAAAGTTATCGGGGTTGCCACAAGCGCAACAATCAGGATGAAATTTACTGTATTTTTAAAATTCATTGACCTTCTATTTTCCGATTTTTTTCTCATAGAGGTTAACGCCAGCCGTAACTGGCGTATTTGTAGTGAGCACAGCGAGCGGATGTTTTGGTTCATCGTGAATTGGAGAATTCCGTCGTAAGAGTTAGCGTAGAAAAACGGAGGAATTCACCATGCGCAAACAGCGAAAAAATTACACATCCCAGGAAAAGGTTTTCATTCTTAAACGCCACCTTGTTGACCGAGTACCGGTCTCAGATATCTGTGATGCATATCATCTTCAGCCTACCGTCTTCTACCGCTGGCAGAAGGAATTTTTCGAGAACGGCCCCGCCGCATTCGAGAAAAAGCACACCCGGCAGAACCATGCTGAACAGAAACGTATCGAACAACTCGAAGCCAAGCTAAGGAACAAAAACGACGTGCTCTCTGAACTCATGGAAGAGCATGTCAAGTTAAAAAAGGATCTTGGGGAACTCTAACCGCGTCCTGGGTCCCCCATGATATTCGCGATGCCGCCAAGAAGAGCGGCATTGCCGTGACGCGATTTATCGAATGGCTTGGTCTTGCGCCCAGCAAGTACTACAACTGGCAGAGTCGCTATGGTAAAGTCAATGAGCACAATGCCCTTATTCCCCGTGACTTCTGGCTGGAAGATTGGGAGAAGCAAGCCATCATCAATTTCCATGTTCAGTATCCCTTGGAGGGTTATCGTCGTTTGACCTATATGATGCTCGATCAAAATATTGTTGCCGTGAGCCCCAGCAGCGTTTACCGTGTGCTGAGCGCCGCCGGACTGCTTCGACGCTGGAATACAAAAAAGGGCAGGAAAGGCAAGGGCTTTGAACAACCCTTAAAGCCGCATGAACACTGGCATATTGATGTGTCCTACGTCAATCTTCTCGGCACCTTCTACTACCTGTGCAGCATTCTGGATGGCTGCAGCCGCTACATCGTCCACTGGGAACTGCGCAAGGCCATGACCGAGAAGGATGTCGAAATCATCCTGCAGCGTGCCCGTGAGAAGTTTCCGGAAGCCAAGCCACGCATCATTTCCGATAATGGTCCACAGTTCATCGCCAAGGACTTCAAGGAGTATATCCGGCTGACCGGTATGAGCCACGTCCGCACCTCACCGTTCTACCCGCAGAGCAACGGTAAACTCGAGCGGTACCACAAGACCATCAAGGCCGAATGCATCCGCCCCAAGGTTGCCCTTTCGCTGGAAGACGCCAGAAACCAGATAGACGGGTATATCAGTTTCTACAACAATGAACGGTTACACAGTGCGATTGGCTATATTGCTCCAAAGGACAAGTTGGAGGGCCGAGACACTCAGATTTTCAAAGAACGCGACCAAAAACTTGAAGCCGCCAGAGAGGCTCGGAAACAAAAACGACTGGAATACAGAGAGCGACTCAAGTCCAACAATGTTTCAACAACTGCAGACAACGTTAACCAACTAACTCTGCAAAGGCAGTTCTCCATTTCCAGCTGAGGCAAAACACTCACAACCGTCACATGGTTACTCCTATGCTTCTTTCTCAAGATGTACCCTAGTAGCTAGTTGAATCTGGGTAGTTGTTTCTTGGCTATCATTACCTCCAACAACAACCGATAGAAAGCCGTCTCGGTCAACCGCTACTGACTTGAACGTAACACCCACATCTACAACTCCAGTAAATTTACCGCTATCTCGCATTTGCATCACCTCATCAATCGCTGAAGCAAATACGTCACCTACCGAAAGCGCATCAAGATCGGTTCTATCGTTACTGATTGGTTGTCTAGTTCGTCTTCTATTTGGTGGCGGCATCAGTCTCCTCCTTTAATCTAACCACTCCAATATCCGTGTTTATGTGTCCTGATAGGTTCAATGAAACACTACCAACATCATTTAACGTCAACTTGTCGCCTTCGGATAAATCGCATTTACATGCCAAGTTGAATGCTACGTCTCCAACAATCAAAGAACGCGCTTGAGTAACATCTACTCTAGATGATGCCCTATTTACTCGGCTCAGGGATTTCTGTAGGGCGACCAATAAACTATCAAGCGTATCTATTTGCTGTGTGCTTTTCGATTCCTTACTTTTTTTACTCATAGAATTTAATCGGTTGCAAAAGGCGTTGCGGCAACGCTTAGTTTGTCAATGGCCGTTTGAACATCTGCCGCGCTAGATAAGGTTACTCCCAGATCGGATAGGTATTCAGATAAAGTTATCTCTGTATCATTCGACAAGGCATATTGTGCACGTGCTTGCAAAATGCTTTCGTTTGTGGATTCTTGCATAAATCCAAAAGAACCAGAAGCTTGTAGCAAACCGATGCCCAAACCAAGAGAGGCACTGCCCTCAGACCTTTCTATTGACGCTACTCGCATCGTAATACCAACAGATACTTGTGCCCCCAACTTCCATATGGGAGCGATCTTCATATGTTCATCAATTATTTTTTTCTTTTGCACCTCGTCAACTGAATCTTTCACGAGACGCTGGACATCTTTAAGCCAATCTATCCAGCATTTACGTTGAACTGTCGCGGCTTGTACTACGGCTTCTGTAGGTGCTGTTAAGAGAGTCGTAATAATTTTTGTAATGTCGCTAGTTGCCATGCTTCTTTCCTCGCTTTAGTCTTGGGGTAAAATTCCCGTAGGTTGATCGCCAGTACTTTTAAATAACTGGCAATATAAAATTCTAAGCAGCCCGCCCAAGTGTATTATTAATGTATCTTAATGGATTTACTGAACATTTAACCTCTGAAACGATGTGCGAATAATAATAGCAATACAAACAGTAGAAATGGCCTATCAAGAAAAGCAAGAAAAAAACCTAACCATGACTTAATTCGGTCAACTAATTGTTCTCCTGCTATTTTTATTCTTCGTTCATTTGACAATCGAGTCTTTTGAATTACGCAGGGCGCCTGTGATTTCAGCCCTGAAGGCTTTCTTATGTTCCGTTTGAATATCTGTTGGGGGCGCTATAGCCAGTGCGCTTCTGCTGCATCAATTGTTAACAGCCATACAGCCACCTATTTAATCCATCTAATTATACACTATTATTTCGTATACTGCAAATAATACATCACACATTACTCATTACACCAAATTCTACAATCGTTTAACCTGCCTACACTACTCAGGCATTCTTACCCACATTAGCCAGCCAAACCTTTTCACTCCCTCGCCACTTCTTGGTATATTTTGTCTCAACAGACCTTGAACACAAGTGCCAAACACGACCCATGCGGCTACGCCATAGCAAAACCCTGAGCATCCTCATTCTCTCCCTCGCTCTTCTCTCCTGCTCGCAGAAAACCGACAACCTCTCCATATACGAGCAGGAAAAAATCCTGATGGGGACAGTGATGAAAATCAAGGCTGTTGCTACGAGTGACTCGGAGGAAAAAGCCGAGCTGGCATTTGAGGCTGCTTTTGATGGGATTGCGGATCTTGAATCGGAATTGAGCGAGTGGCAATCTGGTAGTCCGGTTTCTGAAGTGAACCGGAATGCCGGCAAAGAACGTGTCGAGATTCCCGATGCAGTTATGGACGTCACAAAAAAAGCGCTCGATATCGCCAGGGTGACGAACGGAACGTTCGATGTGACGTTCAAGCCTATCGGCAGGCTCTGGAATGTTAAGGAACGAACATCTCCGCCTTCTTCCAAAAGCATCCGGGAAGTTCTGGCGCAGGTTGATTACAAACAGATCGAGCTCGATACGCTGAAGAATACACTGTTCCTGAAAAGAGAAGGAATGGAAATCGGTTTCGGGGGGATTGCTAAAGGGTATGCCGCGTTGCATGCAGGCAGGATTCTGGAAGAGTATGGCATCGGCAATTATATCATCAATGCGGGTGGCGATCTCTATGTCAAGGGGTTGAAAGGCGAGCGCCGCTGGACATCAGGGATAAAAAATCCGGACAAACAGGAAGGAAAGCCGCTGCTTGCATTCAGCATCCTCAAACCATGCGGCATCGCTACAAGCGGCAACTATGAGAATTTCTTTATACATGAGGGAATCCGCTACCACCACATCATCGACCTGTCCACAGGATATCCCTCCCGCGGCATGAAAAGCACCACGGTTTTTTCGGAAAACCCGGCGATAGCGGACGCCTACGCAACAGCCTTTTTCATCCTTGGATACGAAAAATCCCTCCGGATCGTCCAAAATGACCCGTCACTCGCCTTTATCCTGATCGATGAGAAGGGCACAATGTACAAAAGCCCGAACATCGGTGAGTTCATCCAGGAATTACAGTAACGACAGAGAAAAGATGGATTTCCGTGTCAGGCACGGGAATGACCATACATTTCAACATTCTACCGTCATCCTCGGGCTTGCCCTGTAAAATAGATGCTCTTGATTTCACAGGGCTTACCCAAGGATCCATCTTTTTACCAACCTCAGTATGGATGCCGCATCCCCTGTGTAATATTCCGGTTATTACACGGGGCGGCATGACTTTCTGCATATAACAGATACATGGTGACTGATTGACGTTATGCAGTTCTTTTGAGACAGCCAACCGAGGCTTCCGATCCCGACAAGTCAGGATCAACGCAGCCATTGATTTGCGCAGCAGGGTTATGAACCTCTTGACTGACGGTAGAGATTGATCAATCCGTTGGTCGAACAATCATGCGACACTGCGTCCTCTTCTCCCTGAATTTCGGGCAGGATCGACTTGGCGAGCTGTTTGCCGAGTTCGACGCCCCATTGATCGAACGAGTTGATTCCCCATATAATACCCTGCACGAAAACCTTGTGCTCGTACATGGCAATCAGGCTTCCGAGGTTGAATGGATTGACTTCCGAAAGGACAATCGTGTTTGTCGGGCGGTTGCCGGGAAATACCTTGTGCGGAAGAAGCTCGCTGATACGTTCTTCTGCCATACCGCTATCCTGTAATTCTTTATGGGCCTCATCGGCGGTTTTGCCACGCATCAGCGCTTCGGTCTGGGCAAAACAGTTTGCGAGCAGGATGTCGTGATGCACTCCGGAGGGGTTCTGTGTTTTCAGCGGAACGATAAAATCGGCCGGAATGAAGTTCGGCCCCTGATGCAGGAGCTGGAAAAAGGCATGCTGCGAGTTCGTGCCCGGCTCTCCCCAGATGACCGGTCCTGTCGCATAACCGACAACATTGCCGTCACGGTCGATCCGTTTGCCGTTGCTTTCCATATCGAGCTGCTGCAGGTATGCGGGAAGACGGTGAAGGTACTGATCGTATGGGATCACTGCATGCGAATGAGCATCGAAAAAGTTGTTGTACCAGACACCGAGCAGGGCAAGGAGAACGGGAATGTTCTTTTCAAAGGGTGCTGTAAGAAAATGCTCATCCATTGCATGAGCACCGGCAAGAAGTTCTTTGAAGCGGTCGAAACCGATATACAGTGCAATCGACAGGCCGATTGACGACCATAGGGAGTACCGCCCGCCTACCCAATCCCAGAAACGGAACATGTTATGAGAATCTATCCCGAACGCTTCGACTTTTTCCTTGTTCGTTGAAACAGCAACGAAGTGCCGGGCGATGAACGACTCGTCTACTGCGTTCTCAAGGAACCACGTTCTTGCGGTATGCGCATTGGTAAGGGTTTCCTGGGTCGTAAACGTTTTTGACGCGATAATAAAGAGCGTGGTATCCGCATGAAGTTTCTTCAGTGTCTCTGCAATATGGGTTCCGTCGATATTGGATACAAAATGAACGCCGACTCCTCCGCCGGCAAACGGCTTGAGCGTTTCGGTTACCATGTATGGGCCAAGATCGGAGCCTCCGATACCTATATTGACAATATCGGTTATCGCCTTGCCGCTGTAGCCTTTCCATTCACCTGAAAGAATCGTTTGACAGAAACGCCGCATCTGCTCGAGAACTTCCCTGACGTCACCGCCGACCTGCTGGCCGTCCAGCTCCATTCGAAAACTGTCAGGCTGACGCAGGGCGGTATGCAGAACAGCCCTTCCTTCGGTACTATTGATTTTCTCTCCGGTAAACATATTCTCGCGAAATCCCGCGACATCCGTCTCCTCGGCAAGAGAAACAAGCATGTCAACGGTTTTCTCGGTTATCCTGTTTTTCGAATAGTCGAGGAATATGTCTCCCGATTGTACCGAAAACCTGCCGAATCTCTCCTTGTCGTCCGCAAAGAGATCCCTCATATGCATCGATTCGATGTCGGATTTATGCAAATCCAATGCCTTCCACGCCGGACTGTTTTGTATAGTCATAAAAAAACTGTTGAGTTGTTGAACTGTTGAGTTGTTGAGGTGCTTTAGCCTCACAGCGCAGGCGAAAAGTTTTTCGCCCCTACAAACTTGCTTAAAGTCTTTGTCTGCCTGCTCTTCTTTTTGCCTTTTGCCCTTTGACTTTCTATCCCGCTGTCTCCTTTCTTAACCATTCACGATTCACCATTCACGTCTTCTCCCTCTTGTCACTCGTCACTTGTCACTCCTTATCAATCAATACGGCCTCATCCGCAATCTCAGCCTGCATCCTTTCTCATTGCACTGTTGATCGAGGATTTCAGCATAAGCGCGTATAAGAAAAATACCGCGGCCTGACGACTTCATCACATGATCGGGTTCTCTCGGATCATCAATATCATGAATGGCAAAACCGCTGCCGCAATCTGATATATCTATCAGCAACTCTTTTGATAAATCCCTGGAAAGAGACTCGAAAAAAAGACAGACATTTTTCTCGCTGTTCCCCCGGTTGCCATGTCTTACAGCATTAACGAATGCTTCCTTGACGACAACAATCAGTTCCTGAAGAAAGCCGCTGCTGAACCCTTCCCGCTCCGCCATCACTTCAAGAAAATCCTGCAGACGCCGGCACTCATCGTACGTACTCGACAACATGAGCCTGTAGTCAGCCATAAGCAATGCAGTTGGTTCCGCCAGTAAAACTGACCGAGAAAAGTTACAACGAAAGAGGGTCGGACGCAACCCGCAAAAAACGCCGCGCCGCCTTATTTTTTAAAGAGAAAAATATTTTGAATTAAAATATTCTTACAGATTTGTATTTTTTTATTAAAACTTTATATTTATCACAGAATTTCTTCTAAGAAATTTTTGAACAAAGGGACAACAACCAGAATCAATTAACCAACACTAACGAAAACAAACTCGAATGAAAGCATTAGCCAAAACACTCGGACTGCTCTCTTGCGGACTGCTGGCTGCGGGAATCATTCCCGGACCGCCGTTGCTTGCCGCGGAGAGTGTCGATGCCGGGGCGGCCAACGCCTATGCCATTGACAACATGTTTCTTTTCATCGCAGCCGTCCTGGTCCTGTTCATGCAGGCTGGATTTGCCATGGTGGAGTCGGGATTGAACTCGGCAAAAAACACGGTGAATATTCTTTTCAAAAACATGATGGACCTCTCACTTGGCGTCCTCTTGTTTTATATAGTCGGGTACAGCATCATGTACGGCGACCCGATTATCGGAGGCTGGTTCGGCTTCGGCGGCTTTGGCATAAGCATGGAGGCCCCGGAAGCTGTTGGCGGCAACCTGCATCCTGCAGTTGACTTTCTCTTCCAGGTCGCTTTTGCTGCAACCGCTGCGACAATCGTTTCAGGTGCAGTTGCCGGCCGTATGAAGTTTGAAGCCTACCTTATCTATTCGGCTGTCATTACAGCGATCATCTATCCTATCAGCGGTTACTGGAAATGGGGCGGCGGATGGCTGGATCAGCTTGGATTCTACGATTTTGCCGGCTCGCTCGTCGTCCATGCCCTTGGAGGTTTTGCGGGACTTGCTGCCGCGATCGTTCTCGGCCCACGTATCGGACGTTTCAATCCCGACGGTTCGCCGAACGCTCTTCCCGGCCACAACCTCGCCATGAGTACACTGGGTGTCTTTATCCTCCTTATCGGATGGTTCGGCTTCAACCCTGGAAGCCAGCTCGCCATAGCAGGTGCGGACAACACCAGCATTGTCATGGTCATCGCGACCAACACGATGCTTGCCGCTGCTGCCGGCGCGGTTCTTGCCATGATCACTGCCTGGCTGCTCTTCAAGAAACCTGATCTCACAATGGCCCTGAACGGTATGCTCGGCGGCCTTGTGGGCATAACCGCAAACTGTGACTCGGTTACCCACAACGAAGCGATCATTATCGGTGTTGTTGCAGGTATTCTTGTGGTCCTGGGCGTCAAGATGCTCGACGCAATGAAGATCGACGATCCGGTCGGTGCATGGCCGGTCCACGGTCTCAACGGCATCTGGGGCGGTATCGCCACCGGACTCTTTGGCGGCCATCCTATCGTAGCCCAGATCATCGGCTCGATTGCCATCCCGCTCTGGGGCTTTGCGACAATGCTGATTCTTTTCCTTATGCTCAAGGCTGCCGGAATTTTGAGGGTATCCAGAGATGAAGAGATGAAAGGTCTCGATATTTCAGAGCATGAAGAAGAAGCCTACCATGGTTTCCAGATATTCTCTAACCAGTAACGCCTAACAAGGAGCAACAACTATGAAATATATCGTAGCAATGATCCAGCCTCACAAGCTGCCCGACGTTAAAGCGGCGCTTGCTGAAGCAGAGATCTTCAAGATGACGGTAACCAATGTTCTGGGCTGCGGCGCTCAGGGCGGATACACCGAGGTTTACCGGGGGGTTCCCAACGAGATCAACCTCCTCAAGAAAATCAAACTCGAGATCGGCGTCAATGATGAATTCGAGCAGAAAACAGTCGACGCGATCATAAAGGGAGCCAAAACAGGAGAAATCGGAGACGGTAAAATTTTCGTCTTCGACCTGCCGAAATGCATCAGGATACGTACTGAAGAAACAGGCAACGATGCAATCGGTTAATCAGAGTTCCCGGGAGACGTCTATCCTGACAGTTTCCCGGGATACACTAAACAGCAACACTTCATCAACTTTTGAAAAAGGAAAGCACTACCATGAAAAAAACATCCAAATTTTTTACCCTTCTCGTCGGTCTTGTAATGATGTTCTCGGCAACCGCCCAGGCTGAAGGTTTCAGCGTCGGCGCAGACGTCGTCAGCCGTTATATCTGGAGAGGCACACAGTTCGGTGACGGCATCGCCGCTCAACCGTGGCTCAGTTATACCTTCCCGGGGATCGGTGTCGAAGTCGGCGCATGGGGTTCCTACGACCTCAGTGATGACGACGCAAGCGAGGCAGATCTGTACCTTACCGTTCCGCTGGGTGAATACTTCAGCGTGACATTTACCGACTACTTCTTCCCGACCGGTGGTTTTGATGATTATTTCGACTACAGCGATGACGGCGCACATGTTCTTGAGGTCAGTGCAGGACTTGATTACCAGAATTTCAGCCTGTTCGGGGCAGTCAATGTGAGCGGTGACGATGACAACTCGCTCTATTTCGAGGCCGGCTATACCTTCTACGACAAGGATGACTACAGTGCAGCTCTCTTTGTCGGAGGCGGAGACGGCGCGTATACGAACGACAGCGATGCCATGGGCGAATTCGATATCGTCAACGTCGGCATCACGGCCTCGAAAGACATCTTCTCGGCCTCCTACATCGTCAACCCGGACCTGGAAACATCCTGGCTCGTTGTCGGCGTTACGCTGGAACCTTGATGTTGAAAACGATCTGTCTGAACCGCGTTAATTGTTTCTCCGTTTGTGTTGCGCATCTGGTGCATTACAGGATCAGACATGCAATCGTTGACAGGGAAAACGGGCAGCCGCCCGTTTTCTTTGGCGCACAATAATAACAATTGTTACCACTGTAGCACGATCGAAAAAAAAGTGTTACCTTCTCTTACACACATTCTGAAACAATAGAGAAGACATGCACGATGAAACGATTTGGCGTCTCTCTTGAAGACAACCTTCTTGCCAAGCTTGACGGCCTGATCAAACGGCACTCATTTCCAAACCGTTCGCAGGCGATACGATTTCTTATACGAAAGTACCTGGCCGAGGAACAATGGAAGACCGATCGGAACGTCAGCGGCTGCCTCGTTCTTGTCTACGATCATCACAGACCCGAACTCCAGAACCGGCTCACGTCTATCCAGCACGATTACCACCACCTTGTGCTCTGCACCCAGCATGTCCATCTCGACCACAGTAACTGCATGGAAACGATAACACTCAAGGGATCCGCCGACGAGTTGCGTGAGCTCTCGGACAAACTCATCGCGCTCAAGGGCATTATTCACGGCGAACTCATGATGAGCGTCCTGAAGGAATAAGAACAAACCCGCCAGGAACATGAACCAATAAGCCCCAGTCTCATGCACATTTCAGAAGGTGTTCTCCCGCCGGTCACCCTCGTTACCGGTTATGCGGCATCTGCAATCGGAATCGGAATCGGCCTCAGACGGCTGACAGATGAAAAACTTGTCAGAACAGCCCTGTTGTCTTCAGCTTTTTTTGTCGCGTCTTTCATTCATATCCCGATCGGCCCGGCAAACGTTCATCTTGTGCTGAACGGTTTTATCGGCCTCCTTGCAGGCTGGACCTGTTTTATCGCTATCGGCATAGCCCTGCTTCTGCAGGCACTTCTCTTCCAGTTCGGAGGGATCACGACCCTCGGCGTCAACATGTTCATTATAGCGCTTCCCGCACTGTTCAGCTTTCTCATATTTTCACCGCTGCTGGATCGAAAACCATTCCCGGTTTTCCTCACAGGATTCCTTTCAGGTTTTTCATCTGTTTTCCTCAGCGCCATACTTCTGAGCTTCTCTCTCGCAACAGCCGGATCGGCTTTTTTCACCGCGTCTACACTCATCTTCGCGTCAAACGTCCCGTTAATGATCATAGACGGACTGGTTACCGCACTGGCACTTCAGTTTATCAGCAACGTCAAACCGGAATTGTTAACACAATGAACAAGAAAACATACCAGACAAACCGGCTCCTGTTGTATCCACTTCTACAAGTCATCACCTTGTCGGGGATCATCTTCCTTATGCTGCTGACTCCCACCGATGTTCACGCTCACAAAATGACTCTTGATTGCCGGTTTGAGGGATCACACCTTCATGGAGAAGTTTTTTATTCGCATAACAATCCCGCCCGGCATTGCTCTGTCAAGTGTTACAGCCTGAACAGCAATGCCCTCCTTGCTTCCGGCACCACCTCCGATGAAGGAACGTTTTCGCTTCAGCTTGAACACAAGGTACCGTTGAAGGTTATTGCCGATGACGGACAGGGACACCGCGCAAGCTGGATATGGAATGGGAATGACGATGCTAACGATCGCACGGAAAACCCGAAAAGCAATGTTTCTATGGAAAAAATACCCGCAGGACTTGCAGTCATCATTTTTTCATTCGGAATCATACGATTTATACGAAAGCATTACCATGAATCTTGACGGCTTCTCCCGGGGCGATTCTCCCCTGCATCACCTTGATCCGAGAATGAAGATTGTCGCCTATCTTCCCCTTGCTGTACTGACCGCCCTCATTGACAGCTTTTTCCAGGTCCTTCTCGCATTAGCAACCGCGCTTATCCTTGCCGGAACTGCCCGGATTTTCAGCCGGCTCCTTCTTCAAAGACTTGCAGTCGTCAACATGTTCATGGCCTTTCTCTGGCTGACCCTTCCCTTTTCCGTTTCCGGAGAACCGCTCCTCTGGCAGGCCGGGGCGCTCTCGCCGAGCATCGAAGGAACGGCTCTCTCGTTGCTGTTGACGCTGAAAACCAACGCCATAGCGCTCTACACCGTGTCGCTTCCCGGCACAAGCACGGTCATGTCGCTTTCACACGCCATGCTGCATTTGCGCTTTCCCCGGAAACTTGTCACAATCTTTTATTTTTTTTACCGCTACATCGGTGTTATCAGCAGAGAATTCTCGACAATGCAGCGCATGCTCAAGGCAAGAGCGTTTCATGCAACATCGAGCCTCCATACCGTCAGAGTGTACGGGTATTTTACCGGCATACTCTTCATCCGGAGCATTGAACGTGCCGAGAGAGTCTATCATGCTCTTGTCATGAGGAATTTTACAGGGGAGTTTCCGCTGCTCTTCCATTTCAATGCTCGAGGAAACGATATTGCGTTCCTCTGCCTTATGGCCGTTGTCACTCTAACCATCGCCTTCCTATGAACTGCATAGTCGTCAGGAATCTGCATTTTTCCTATCCGGGCAACGTCGATGTCTTCAGGAATCTGAACCTTTCGATCGATACCGGGGAAAGGGCAGGCATCACCGCTCCGAACGGCACCGGAAAAAGCACCCTGTTTCTGCTGCTGACGGGACTTCTGAGGACACAGTCCGGCACAATTTCATTGTGGAGCAAAACCGCGGCGAATGAAAAAGATTTCAGGGAAGCTCGTTTGAGAACCGGCCTTCTTTTCCAGGATCCGGATGATCAACTGTTCCTTCCAACAGTTGAAGAGGACATTGCGTTCGCGCTCCTGAACAGAGGATTGTCGAGGCAGCAAGCCGGAAAGCATGTGGATAGGCTGTGTGAGCAATTCGGCATTGAGCACCTGAAAAAAAGAGTCCCTTTTCATCTTTCGTGGGGCCAGAAACGGCTTGTATCCCTGGCCGGCGTGCTGGTAACCGAACCCGAGCTGCTGCTCCTGGACGAACCGACTGCCGGTGTCGACGACAACGTGATCGAAATTCTACGGGCTTATCTCGAAAACCATACCGGCACAATGCTGGTCTCGTCCCACGACAAAAGTTTCCTCGAAAGCATCTGCTCCACCCGATACCACCTGACCAATCACCGCCTCGAGAAATGCTGAAAAGGAACGTAATGAAGACATCCGATACAGAACCTCCAGGTTCGGGCGAAAAATTTTTTGCCCCTACTGACCAGCCATCATCTGGCACCGAGCACGTAAGACCTGACACGTAACCCCTATTTACCATTTACGAATCACTATTCACTCCTCCTTACTTCCCTCCCAACAAGCCATCAAGCGAGATGCTTTCGGCATCTCAAATCTCCTTCTCGTAAATCGCGTACTCCTTATAGGGAATTCCTCCTATGACTTTCGCAACTTTACTCATCGCCTCATTGGATTTCAGTACCCAGCTCATTTCACTTGAGTAGAGTCCGTATTTGCCGCCGTATTCCGATATCTGCGCATTGAGAATGCTGTCGATACCCTTGTTGCGGTACTCGGGAAGCACCCCCATGGTGATTGTCCTGAATGCGGACGGATTTCTGCCGTACCACAGGAGTTTTACAAGACCCCAGGGAGTGAAGGGATTGCCGTTTACATGTTTGAGCGGAATGTTCATGTCGGGCAGTGTCAACGAAAAACCGATAGGACGGCCATTTTTATCTTCAACGAAATAGATAAAATGCTCCTTAGCGATCGGCTTCATGCTTTTGGCAAGAGAGTCGAACTCGCGATCGGTCATAGGCACAAATCCCCAGTTTTTTTCCCAGGCATTGTTGTAAATATCCCTTATCCTTGCAACTTCGTTGTCAAAATCCTTCATGTTGATGGTTCTGACAGTAAGCTGCTCGCGCTTCATAACATATTTCGCTATCCTGCTGAGACGTTTGATATCGATCATGTCCTGGTCGATATACCATGCAAGCAGTTCCTGAGCGACCCTATGCCCGGCGTTGGTCACGAGATGGTTATAATATTGAGGATTGTACAGCATGAGAAACACCGGAGAGCGGTCAAAACCTTTCAGCAGCATGCCGCACTGATCGTTCATTGAAGGGCTCACAGGACCTCTCATAGCATCGAGCCCTTTTGCTTTCAACCACTGTGATGCCGCATCGAAAAGCGCATTAGCCACACTCTGGTCGTTGATGCACTCGAAAAAACCCCAGAAACCGACCTTGTCATGGTGTATCTCGTTATGCCGCCTGTTTTCTACAGCGGCTATGGTGCCGGCCATACGACCGTCTTTCCATGCTGTAAACATGGCTATGTCGGCATGATCGTACAGCGGATATTTTTCCTTGTCGAGCGTCTTCATGTAATCGGAAATGACCGGAGGCACCCAGTACTTGTTGAGCTCGGGATCCTTCCTGTAAACGTTCCATGCAAATTTGATGAACCGTTTTCGTTCTCTTTTGCTTTGAACCCGCCTGATTTCTACAGACATAATCGTAGATAAGTTGGTTGGATAATGGGAAGGTATGGATGCCGCGCTATATGGTGGCATGGGGGCGGCTGCCCCGGCTTTGGTTTTGAGACAGCCTCTGAACAGTTTTTTGGAATTATTTGAACGCCTCGCCGGGCTGCGCACCGGCAGCCTTGAGAATCTTGGCAAGTGGACAAAAACCTGTAAATGCCGCCTGAAACAGGTTAAGCCCTACAAAACCGGTGAACAAAAACCAGTATTCGCTGACATAGTAACCAAGCAGCAGACTTGCCAGAACGAAAAAACCGGCAATGGCAAAAACAAGACGATCTATATTCATAATACGTATTCTTTTTTGTTAACTGATGTAGAC
Source organism: Chlorobium sp. (assembly GCA_028280025.1). Taxonomy (GTDB): domain Bacteria; phylum Bacteroidota; class Chlorobiia; order Chlorobiales; family Chlorobiaceae; genus Prosthecochloris. The sequence goes on from JANQMO010000050.1 coordinate 49,210, forward strand.
TACTTTGAATCGTTATGCCTCCTCGGCTTTCGACAAAGCATGCCGAAGGGTCACAGCACCGTTTTTCAGAAGCCGGGAAGTCTCTTCCCATGAAATACAGGCATCGGTGATTGATACGCCGTACTTCAGGTCAGCGGGGTTCTCGGGAAAATCCTGTTTTCCGCAATAAAGATTGCTCTCGATCATGACTCCGAGAATACTGGATGTACCTCCGGCCCGCTGTTCGATAATACTGTTCCAGACTTTCGACTGACGCTCATGTTTTTTCTCGGAGTTTGCATGGCTGCAATCAACCAGAAGGTTTTTTGCCAATCTTGCCTTTTCCAGTCTTTTCTCGGCGTCGGCAATATTTTTTGCATCGTAGTTCGGCCTACTGGAGCCGCCGCGCAAAACCATATGACCGAAAGGGTTACCGGTCGTCGTCACAACGCTGCTGTGCCCTTCCAGATCGATCCCCAGGAAACTGTGCGGATGCATTGCCGAGCGGATGGCGTCTATGGCAACCTGTACCCGGCCGTCAGTTGAATTCTTGAAGCCGACAGGCATTGAAAGACCGCTTGCCATCTGCCGATGCGTCTGCGATTCTATTGTCCTTGCCCCGATAGCCGCCCAACTGACAAGGTCGGAAACATATTGAGGAGTAAATGGATCAAGAAACTCTGTCGCTGCCGGCAAACCAAGCGAATTGATATCCAGAAGGAGTTTCCGTGCATAATATAATCCGTGCTCGATATCGAATGATCCATCAAGGTGCGGATCGTTTATAAAACCTTTCCAGCCTATCGTGGTTCTTGGCTTTTCAAAATAGACCCTCATGATAATGCAGAGGTCTTCTTCAAGCTCCTCCCGCAAAGCTTTGAGTTTGCGGGCATATTCCATGGCTGCATTGATATCGTGGATGGAACAGGGGCCGACAATGACAAGCATCCTCGAATCCCTTCCGGTTAAAATATCCTCTACCTCCCCCCGTCCTTTTACAACGGTATCGGCAATTTCGTGTGTCACCTGCAGTTTCTCTTTGAGACTACGGGGGGTTGTCAGCCGCGTAATATTCGATACGCGTATATCCTGTAACCTGTGCATCAGTCCGGAAAACAATCTGTCATTGGAAAAAACTCATAGAAAGCCCTTTGGGCATTTGAAAACAAAGACTCGAAAAGGTTGCCCTGCAAGCCTGGAAAATATAAAAACTCAAGTATTATCAATCATCAATCCATGCAATTAATTCCACCATCGGTTATCGGAACAGGAGCACAAAAAAACGCCATGTTCACTGCATACATACCTTTACGCTCTTTTTCATGACTTCCTTCAGACCATTCGATGGCGGATCAGACGCCATCGGAAGAGAGTTCGCAGATATGTCGATAGTATCATGGAATGCAGAAGGCTATCTTTTCAGATAGCCTTTTACTGCATGGAATCATCAGTATCAAACCTTCCCGCCTGCTTTCAGGAGGAATAAACGGGTTGGCCGTCGGTTGTTCAGGCTACTGTTTCTGACTCGTCTTCCTTGGTAAAGTCAACCGTAAGCCATCCTTCCTCGAAACTGGCACCGGTAGATTCGAGACCTGCAATGAAAATAGGCAGGGCAACAATCTTCTGGTAATCTCCGACCCTGATAGTCAAATCGTCACCAAGCTTGAGAATTTTCGGCTCCATGCCCATATCTTCCATGAAAGGAAGCCTCACCCTCACTTTATAATGCCCCTCATGCACTTTCTGGATATCGATCGGGTCTTCCGAGAAGAATATCTCCATAGGGTCCTTGTCACCGTAGACTTTTTTCCCTACCTCGCGCAGCATGTCAAGACCGACAACCTCCTGGTCGAACAAGGGCACCTGGCCGATAGGAATTGGAGCAAAGGCATTTTCTATCTGATTGATATAGTTCTGCTGAATGCTCCGCCATTTCTTGAAATACGGGTCTTCAGTATGATCAGGCATAACCCTGTTGATCGTAATGCTGTCAACAGTGATGCCATAGAGATTGAGATAGGTAAGCGCCCTCATGGACTCCTTGATAACCATTTTCTCAGGATTCATTACCAGACGAACGGTTGTTTTCGAACCGTCAGCCAGCAGGTCGATGATGCCTTCGGTTGATGCGAAAAGGTTATCGACTTTCTCATAGACCTCTTCGGGAGCAACCATGGCGTCGATCTTTTTCACCTTTTTGGAAAGGGGCCTGATCACCGGTTTCACCATATATTTTTCAACATTGCGAATCAGCTTGATAAACCAGCCGAACGTTTCAGGCAGTGAAAGCAGACGCAGCGTTTCACCAGTAGGTGCACAATCAACGACAAGAAGATCGTAATCCTGCTGCTCCTCGTTGTAACGCTTTATATAGGAAAGCGAAAAAAGCTCTTCCATACCCGGAAGAACTCCCATCTCTTCAGCATAGATTCCTTCCACACCCCTGGACTCCATAAGCTGTGCGAAGTGTTCGCGGACAACATCCCAGTTGAGGTTGAGGTCGCCGAAAACGCTCACTTCCTGCCCCCACAGATTTTCAGCCACCTTGACAGGTGACGGCCCAAGCGTCATGTCCAGCGAGTCACCGAGACTGTGAGCCGGATCTGTAGACATGATGAGCGTTTTATAACCCATATCCGCTGCTTTCAAAGCAGTTGCAGCAGCGATTGAAGTTTTACCGACGCCCCCTTTTCCCGTAAAAATGATATTTCGCATTCGTAGTAATGATTCTCTTTTTTTGGAAATAAAAACTGTATCGCAATACCTGCTTTATCGTGTCATTTCCTTTGCAAACCGTCTCACAAGAAGGCTAAAGATAATAAAATTATCATTATTCCATACAAGCCCCATAATGAACATGTAAACGGGCTGAAATTCCTCCCCCGAACAGAAAAAGAGACATGATCTGCAAAGCTGAACATGGCAGTGTTCACCGCACTTTCAGCCTTTGTCCGGGATAGATTCTGGAGCTCCTCAGATTGTTCAGCGACTTCAGTTTACTGACGGTTATACCATACTTTCTGGCAATACTGACAAGTGTTTCTCCTCGCCGCACCTTGTGTCGGGATACCGCCGACGAACTGCCGCCGCCCGAAACCGCATTTCCCGACACTTTCAGCTTCTGACCTGGATAGATTCTCGAGCTCGTCATCTTGTTCAGCGACTTCAACCGGCTGACGCTCATGCCGTACTTGCTGGCGATCCCGCCCAGCGTTTCTCCGCGGCTCACCTTGTGCCAGGATACCGCCGACGGACTGCCGCCGCCCGAAACCGCACTCCCCGACACTTTCAGCTTCTGACCCGGATAGATTCTCGAGCTCGTCATCTTGTTCAGCGACTTCAGCCGGCTGACGCTCATGCCGTACTTGCCGGCGATCCCGCCCAGCGTTTCTCCGCGGCTCACCTTGTGCCAGGATACCGACGACGGACTGCCGCCGCCCGAAACCGCACTTCCCGACACTTTCAGCTTCTGGCCCGGATAGATTCTCGAGCTCGTCATCTTGTTCAGCGACTTCAACCGGCTGACGCTCATACCGTACTTGCCGGCGATTCCGCCCAGCGTTTCTCCGCGGCTCACCTTGTGCCAGGACACTCTGGCGGCGCTTCCTCCTCCCGATCCGGCTCTTCCGGTCACCTTGAGCTTCTGGCCGGGATAGATCCTCGAACTCTTCTTCCTGTTGAGCGACTTCAGACGGCTCACACTCATGCCGTACTTGCGGGCTATACTGCCCAGCGTTTCTCCCCGCCGCACCTTGTGCCAGGCAATCGAACCTCCAGACCTGGGGGAGCCGAAAATTTTCAGCCTCTGACCGGGATAGATCCTCGAACTTTTCAGGTTGTTCCACCTGATAAGCTGGCTGACATAACAACGATAGGTACGTGCAATAGACGCCAGCGTTTCTCCGCGCCTCACCACATGGATATCCTGCCTCACCCTCTTGGGCGACGCGGTCTTTACCGCCCGGGCTTTCGCAAGCAGGGCCGCTCCGTCAAGTCCCTGTTTGGTTCTGTGTGCATATATTTCTTTCTCATTTCGGGTAAACGATCCAACATACTTTTTGGGCAGCCTGAGATAGTACGGGTTCGTTTTCCCGGCAGGCACCAGTCCCAGCTTGTATTGCGGATTGAGATATGCCAAGTCTTGCAGGGGAACTCCGATGACTTCGTTGACCTGATCGAAAGCGAGTATGTCGGAAACCTTGACCGACCCGATATCATCGTAAAGATAGATGGGATCGATAGGATAGATATTGTGCTCCCGGTTATGGGTCATCACATAGGTCACGGCAATAAAAGCCGGAACATAATTTCTTGTTTCCCTGGGAAGATAGGACCAGATCTTCCAGTAGTCCCTCGCACCGCCGGACCGCCGGATCGCCTTGTTTACGTTACCCGGCCCGGCATTGTAGGCTGCCATGACAAGAAACCAGTCGCCATAGATATTATAGAGATCCCTCAGATGCCTGGCTGCGGCATGAGTAGCTTTTTCCGGATCGAACCGGTCTTCAACAAAAGCGGACGACTGGAGTCCGTATCGTTTCCCGGTGCCGTAAATAAACTGCCAGAGTCCCTTCGCATTTGCAGACGATACCGCCTCGGGATTGAGGGCCGATTCAACGATTGCGAGATATTTCATCTCGAGAGGGATATTGTACTGGCGAAGCCTCTTTTCGAAAAGGGGAAAATACATCCTTGACAACCCAAGGACTTTTGCCGTCATCTTGCGCTTGTCAACCGCGTACACCCTTATATACTTCCTGACATGACTGTTAAAAGTCAAAGGAATGGATGTACTGCCGTTCAATCGTGCGATCCTTTCCGAATATGTCTGATCGTCGAACTGGGGAATGAAAGCAGACGGATAACCGTAATCACCGCGGTTGTTCGATCTCCAGTAATGACTGCCGCTGAAATAACCTGCAGTTGCAAGGCTGTCGAGCATTTCGACAATAGCCCCGTCACTTTTTTTCCCTGCATGAGCATCTGCTGAAAAACATCCCGGGAGGGCAAGCAGGAAAACAAGAATGTATGTGAGAATAGACGTCCTCAAGAGAGCAGTTCCTTCAGCATACTTGAAATCATGTTACAACCACCATCATTGAACAGTAAACATAAACAGTCCGGATACATCATACAAACAGCATTCTTCACAGACAGTTCAATTTATTTGCTCATCAATAAAACGCACTCCAAACAGACGAAATATTTTTCGCCCCTGCACACATCGTATCTGCAGCATGATTACCAGATACTGAATTCCATCCACAACCTCTACGGGCGGGTTTGCAACCCGCCCCCTTCATTCAAAAGTCGTCATTCTGTATCAGGTATTCGGTATTCAGAGAAGATGGTTTTATGTTGAGTCGTTTTCAAAGTTGAGGAAAAGACCAAAAGGACAAAAGGGACTAAAAGGACAAAAAACCATAGTACTCCCTTCTTGCCAACCAGCTATCTTAACTCAGCACTCAGGACTCGGAACTCAGTACTTCTTCCACCCCACATCCAACACCCCACACCCCACAGCCCACTGGTCACTAAAAACTAATAAACCACCCTCCAGAGAAACAGTCCTGCAGGATCGGCCGGCGTTATCTTTTGTGCGGTCCGCCCCGTTCGCAGCGCTTCTGCAAGTTCTCCTGGAACAGCCGTACGCTGCGCAGAAACAAGAAAACGAACCATTGTCCTCAGGAACCTGTCTGCAGTTATCCTGAATACCGTCAACTCATCCAGCTTCTGCCATGAAGCTCCATAGACCGTGCACCTCGTGTTGTCCCTTTCCGGATCCTCCCTTGAGAACGCTGAAAAATCATGAGTACCGACCAGTTCCCGCGCACACCGGTTCAATTGTTCGGGATCGAGCGGCCCGTTACTGCAGGCCGCGTATCTTCTGTGGAAAACCGAAGGTTTTTCTGCAAAAAAGTACCTGTATTCCCTTGCGACAGCATCAAAGCGTGCATGAAAATCGTCGGCAGCGTCGCTCATAGTGCAGACACGGACAGACGGGGGCAAAAGACAGTTCACAGCATGAACAAGGCGATAGACACTGATTCCGGAAGCCGTCCTGAAATGAGCCGCCTGCCCTTTGGCATGTACCCCGCTATCGGTCCTGCCGGCACCCGTCAGCCTGACATGCTCCTGCAGGATCCGGCCCAGCGTTTCCTCCAGAACACCCTGAACGGTTTTCACTCCATCAGGCTGCCGCTGCCACCCTGAAAATCCGGTACCGTCATATTCGATTGTCATCCGAATATTCCTCATTGGGGAGTAAAATAGCTTTCTGTACATTAGATACCTACCATAAGCAGAGTATATCAAGACAATCATCAACGTTTCCCGCCGTGAGCATACAACACCTCACAACCCTTCTCGACACACTCGACAATATCAGGGGCCGCCGTCTCTCTCCTTCGTATTGCGTACCGTCTCTCTGGAATGAAAACCGTACGGGCATCAACATCGTCGATCCTGCCGGATATTATGGAGACATGCTCGATTCCATCGTCACCATGGAACCTCCCGGATACTCCTGCCCCGGAGCGTCTGCGGATGAATGGACACGAAAAAGTTCTGTCTACAATCTCTTTGTACGTCTCACGACAGCTTTCGACCACAACGGTGACGGAAAAATTGCGGACCGGCCTCTTGTAAACGGGTTTCGCGAAACCGGGACGTTTCTCAAATCCATCGCGCTGCTTCCCTACCTTAAAAGATTGGGGATCGATACGGTCTATCTTCTTCCGGTCACAGAACCGGGCAGATGCCGGCGAAAAGGGAGCCTCGGATCGCCCTATGCGGTCAGGAATCCCTACCGCATAGACCCTCTTCTGTCCGAACCGGCCCTCGAACGTACTGCTGAAGAAGAGTTTTCCGCGTTTATGGAAGCCGCGATGCACATGGGAATGAGAGTCGTTCTCGAATTCGTGTTCAGAACATCAGCCGTGGACAGCGACTGGGTAAAAGAACATCCCGAATGGTACTACTGGCTGCACGCCGACAAGAAGAACGGTTCGCTTCCCGAGTCATATGCGTCACCGGTATTCGACCAGGATACGCTCAACAGGATTTATGAACAGGTAGACAAACATGATTTCACCGATCTCCCGGAGCCCGATAATGCGTTCAGGCAACGTTTCACGGACCCTCCCGAAAAGGTACTTGTCACGGACAAAACAGTACGAGGCATCGATTCCGACGGAGAAGAATGCGTCGTTGCAAGTGCGTTCTCCGACTGGCCGCCTGACGATCAGCAGCCTCCCTGGACCGACGTCGCCTACCTCAAGCTCCACCGCCATGACGCGTTCAACTATATCGCCTACAATACCATCCGTATGTACGACACCGAACTCGATCAACCCGAGCATGCCAATACCGAACTGTGGAACACGCTTGGCAGCATCATCCCTTTTTTCCAGGACAAGTATTCCATTCACGGAGCCATGATCGACATGGGCCATGCCCTGCCTCCTGCACTGAAAAAGTCCATTGTCGAAAAAGCACGGGAAAAAGACCCGGATTTTGCCTTCTGGGACGAAAACTTCGACCCCTCCCCGGCAATAAAGGACGAAGGTTTTAACGCGGTTTTCGGTTCTTTGCCATTTGTCATCCATGACCCCGTTTTCATTCGAGGCCTTCTTAACTTTCTCAATAAAACCGGCATAGCCGTTCCATTCTTCGGTACAGGAGAAAGCCACAATACACCGAGAGTCTGCCATAACCTTGCCGGAACACAGATCTGCGGAAACCGCGCCCGTTTTATTTTCGGTCTTGCATGTATGCTGCCGGCAATTCCATTCATTCACTCCGGCATGGAAATCTGCGAAGCAAAACCGGTCAACCTGGGACTGAATTTCACCGACAGAGACCGGGAACAATGGAGAACCGACACCCTCCCGCTGTTCAGCCCCGGCAGCTACGACTGGGCCGGCTGCAACGATGAGGAACCTCTGACGGCGTTCATTGCAGCAATGCTCTCTTTGCGAAAAAAGTATGAACCGGTCATCCTGAACGGCAACCCCGGTTTCCTCTCACTGCCATTTGTCTCGTCTCCCGACATGCTTGCCGTCATGCGCAAGGGCGAAGAAGGAAACCTTCTGTTCATCGGAAACAGCAATTGTAAAAATAAAACAACAGGGTATATGGAATTTCTCCAGAAAAGCTTTACGCTAAAAGATATGATTTCCGGCAATCTGTTCTCTGTCAGCGAACAGAGGCTTCAGCTTGAAATGGAACCCGGGGAGTGCCTCTTTTTCGATATCCCGGCCCAACCGTAATCTCAAGACGATGCCTGCCTCGTCATGCAATACGTAAACTTTAATATTCAGCACCATGTCTATTCTCATCGTTGGATCTCTTGCCTTTGATGACATTGAAACCCCTTTCGGACGATCGGATGACACCCTTGGGGGGTCATCGACCTATATCGCTCTGTCAAGCAGTTATTTCTGTGATGAAATCAACCTCGTCGGCGTTGTCGGCAGCGATTTCGGCAAGGATCATTTCCGTCTGCTGCACGAAAGCGGCATAGATACAAAAGGCATCCAGGTAAAAGATACCGGCAAAACATTCCGTTGGAGCGGCCGCTACCATTACGACATGAATACGAGAGATACCCTTGACACCCAGCTGAACGTGTTCGCTGATTTCGATCCCCATATTCCCTCGCAGTATCGTGACTCCAGATACATCTGCCTCGGCAACATCGATCCGGAACTCCAGATTAAAGTACTCGATCAGATACCCAATCCGGACCTGGTCATTCTGGACACCATGAATTTCTGGATCGAAGGCAAACCGGAAGCCTTGAAAAAAGTACTTGAAAGAGTGGATGTCTTTATTATCAATGACAGTGAAGCGCGCCTCCTCAGCGGCGATCCGAACCTTGTCAAGTCGGCGAGGATCATCAGAAATTTAGGGCCGAAAACACTGATCATCAAGAAAGGCGAACATGGTGCTCTTCTGTTTACCGACAGCGGAATCTTTGCCGCCCCTGCATTTCCTCTTGAATCGATCTACGATCCTACCGGCGCAGGAGATACTTTTGCCGGAGGATTTCTGGGTCACCTGGCCAGATCGGACGAACAGAACGATGCCGAACTCCGCAAGGCGGTGCTCTATGGCAGTGCCATGGCAAGCTTCTGCGTTGAAAAGTTCGGTACCGAGAAGCTTGCAAACCTCGAACTGCTGGAAATAGAGGATCGCTACCAAAGCTTTCTCGACCTTTCAAGGATTGAGGAATAGAAAAACCCCATGAGGCAATTTCATACATCATGCAGTGCGTCTTTACATCGTCATCCCCGCGCCTGCCCTGTGAAATAAACGCTCAAAATTTCACGGGGGAGAAATCCAAACGCCGACTTCACAAGGCGGCATGACTTTCTGCCGGGAACCGGTTCATGGTGTCTGACAGACATTATGCAGTGCTTTTAAGACAGTCTCCTCAATCGTAAACCGTAACCGACAACGATGGAGCAACTTACCAGCCTTGATCTCAGTATTATTGCAGGGTATCTTGTCCTCACCCTGCTTATCGGCCTGTATTTTTCCAAAAGGGCGTCTAAAAATGTCGGAGAGTTTTTTCTCTCAGGACGCCAGCTTCCCTGGTGGATTGCAGGCACGGGAATGGTTGCCACAACGTTCGCAGCCGATACGCCTCTTGCCGTTACAGGACTGGTAGCAAAGCACGGTATTGCAGGCAACTGGCTCTGGTGGACCTTTGTTTCGGGAGGAATGCTTACCGTCTTTTTCTTCGCCCGGCTCTGGAGAAGAGCCAACATCCTTACCGACCTCGAATTCATCGAGTTGCGATACAGCGGAAAACCCGCAAAGTTCCTCAGAGGCTTCAAGGCACTCTATTTCGGGCTTTTCATCAACGCAGTGATCATCGGCTGGGTCAATCTTGCGATGTACAAAATTATAAGGATAATGATACCGGAGCTCAATCCGGAGCTCGTCATCGTTTCCTGCGTGCTGTTGACCACATTCTACTCAGGACTCTCTGGTCTCTGGGGAGTCTCCATCACCGACGCTGTACAATTCGTCATCTCGATGGCCGGCTGCATCGTTCTTGCGGTCCTTGCGTTACAGGCTCCTGAAATAACCGGTGCAGGAGGCATCACCGGGGCGCTGCCTGACTGGATGTTCAACTTTTTCCCGTCTTTTACTGCCGACAATGCCGCAGAAAACCTCAACGGAACGCTTCAGATGACCTTCGCGTCATTTGCCGCCCTGGCATTTATCCAGTGGTGGGCGTCATGGTACCCTGGAGCCGAACCGGGCGGCGGAGGGTATATCGCGCAACGAATGATGAGTGCCAAAGACGAAAAACACTCGCTTCTTGCAACACTCTGGTTCATCATCGCTCACTACTGTCTGAGACCATGGCCCTGGATCATCGTCGGCCTGGCAAGTCTTGTCCTTTTTCCCGACCTGCCCGCCGCAGAGAAAGAAGACGGTTTTGTACATGTCATGAAATCGGTCCTTCCTTCAGGGTTCAAGGGACTCCTCATCGCAGCGTTTCTCGCGGCATACATGTCAACCCTCTCGACCCATCTCAACTGGGGAACAAGCTATCTCATCAACGACTTCTACAAACGTTTTCTGAAAACCGATGCAACACCCGGCCATTACGTTTCCATGTCCAGACTGTTTACCGTGCTTGTCGCATTGTTCGCCCTTTTCATCACCTTCTATGTCCTCGAAACCATAACCGGAGCATGGGAATTCATCATTCAGTGCGGCGCCGGTACAGGATTCGTCCTGATCTTTCGCTGGTACTGGTGGAGACTCAACGCATGGTCGGAGATCACCTCGATGATCGCCCCGTTTGCCGCATACGCATGGATTCAGTTTTTCACCGACATCGAGTTTCCGGTATCGATCTACATTATCGTCCTTTTCACCATTGCCGTCACCCTTCTTGTCACCTATCTGACACCACCGACAGAAGAAAAACACCTGCTCGAGTTCTGGTCGAGAACAAGACCGGGAGGATTTCTCTGGAATAAGGTTGCTCAGAAGAGTGAAACCGGCATTGCTCATTCCGAATCCGGTTTTTTCAGACTTTTCCTCGACTGGGCGGCAGGTATTGTTCTGGTATATTCCATTCTTTTCGGTACAGGCAAACTCCTCTTCGGGGAACCGCTGACAGCGTCTGTTTATTTTGTGGTCGCGCTTGTGGCGGGAATTTTCATCTATACCGACCTGAACCGAAGGGGCTGGAACACCCTCGATTGAAACAGAAGTCAACAATGAACAACCCTGTGCACTCGATAAACATCATGGCCCGAAAATAACCGATATGTCTCATCTCCACATAGTACTTGCATCACAATCACCCCGCCGCAGAGAACTTCTGGAGCTTATGCAGATACCCTTCAGTACTGTTCCTGCCGCAATCGACGAACAGTTTGACCCGGAGTTGACTGTCGAGGAGAACGTCATGGCCGTCGCAGAACAGAAAGCGCGTTATTCTGCGATGAAAATCGACATCGACCTGAGAGAATCCGTCATCCTTGGCGCCGACACGACCGTTGTCCTTGGAGAGACGTCACTCGGCAAACCCCGTTCGTTCGATGACGCCGGCGACATGCTCGCAAAACTGCAGGGAAAAACCCATGAAGTGAAAACCGGCTTTGCGCTGCTTGAAGGCAATCGCTGTCATAAGGACTGCGTGACAACACGTGTCACATTCTCCCCCATGACCGAACAGGAGATCAAGCAGTATATCGAGACTCAGCAGCCGTTTGACAAAGCCGGAGGATATGGCATCCAGGACCCCTTCATTTCATGCTTTATCCGGCGTATCGAAGGTTGTTACTACAATGTTGTGGGACTCCCGCTGTCACAAATCTATTCGGTTTTATGCAGGATCGGCAGGATCTGAAAAGCGCTTCCCTGAATGCGCTGTCCGACAAAACCGTGGTCGTCATAACAGGACCGACTGCATCGGGAAAATCCTATCTGGCTCACGCCGCGGCAAAAAAAATCAATGCCGAAATCGTATCTGCCGATTCCCGCCAGATCTACCGCGGTATGGATATCGGAACCGCGAAACCCGATCCCGGAATGCTGAAGGAAGTTTCCTACCATTTTATCAGTGAAAAAACGGTAGACGAGGACTACAGTGCCGGTGATTTCGTGTCCGACGCGCTCCAGCGAATCCGGACTATTCATGAAAGAGGCAACAATGCGATCGTTGCCGGCGGCTCGACACTCTATATCGAAGGACTTCTGCAAGGCTTTGCAGATATTCCGGGAAAAGATCCGGAAACCAGACGCATTCTTGAAGAGGAGCTGAAAACAAAGGGAAGCGATGCACTCTATCAGCGCCTGCAATCCATCGATCCGGAACAGGCGGCAACCCTCGACCCGTCGAAAACCCAGCGTCTTTTACGAAGCCTCGAGATCATTTCGATCACGGGAAAAACCGTAACCGAACTACAGCGGTCCCCGACAAAGCCTCCGCCGTCGTTCAGATTTATCCCTTTTGCTCTCTTCCTGCCCAGAGAAGAACTCTATGAACGCATAAACAGAAGGACCGATGACATGATCCGGGCCGGTTTTATCGAAGAAGCTCAGAGGCTCTTCAGAACATACCGCAGAGAGAAGAACAGTCCGCTCCCCAACGCACTGCAAACTGTCGGATACAGGGAGCTTTTCGGGTTTTTCGAGGGTGATTACGATATCGAACGAGCGGTCGCACTGATACAGCAGCACACAAGAAACTATGCAAAACGTCAGCTGACCTTTTTCCGAAACAGGCTGGACCTTACATGGATACCTGCACCGCATGACAGTACAAGCCTTGATAAATGCGCTGATGAACTGATACGACTCTATCCGAAACGACAATGACGTTTTCCTTTTTACAGCACCCTTACTGTTCACTTACGTCATGAAACCGTATGGTATTTTTTGGATTGGTTTTTTCTTGGAAATGTTCCGCTTTTTCATGAAACTTCAAACAAACGGCAATACAAACTATAGGAAGTCCACCGCAATCATTCTCTCTCAATGATCAAACAGGTCAATTTTGTATTCGGGCGCATCAACATGAACTGAGCCTTCTTACCAGGCCGTGATGATGAAACATTCAGTATCAAAGCGCAAGGACCTCATTATTATTAAAATCGAAGAGCCTGTCTTTGACATCCGCCATGCGGACAGTTTTTATGAGGCAATAGATCACATTCTCGATTCAAAAGCCGATAAAAACATCATCATCGATTTTTCACTTGTCAAGGCTATTGATTCGAGCGGAATCAGCTCCATGCTTCTTGCTCATCGAAAAGCGAACCAGTCGGAGCTGTTGACAATTTTCGTCTCGCTGTGCCAACAGATAAAAGATATTCTGAAACTGTCAGGGCTTGACAAACAGCTCTACATTTTCACATCGCTTAATGAGGTCATGACGTTGATCGAGGCCTCGAGAAACAAAAAAGCCTGCAGTAAAAAATCCCGCCCCCATAAAACAACTTCGCAAAACGGCACCGCAGAGAGTGACCTGGAAGTGATTCCCTCACCCATCATCAATGATGACGATCATATTATCGATGAAACGGCAGCCATCGAGAGTCACTCGGAAAACGAAAGCGGCGGAACAAAAAAAAGAGGACGGCCGAAGAAATCGCTTTCAGGCTCGTTAAACGGTTCCAGGGCAAAAAAGTAAACACCCGCTCAACGCTGCATTCCCGATGTCCGGGGAGTTCGTGAACGTTTAACGCCCGGAGATCATTCCTCAGAAATACAGATCATACCGAATCTGCTTCGTTACAGGGAGCCTGCGTCCCGACATGTCGGGACACAGCGGCGTTCCCTCTTCCTTGCATCTTCGGCATGTTCGACAATCGCCAATTCAGGGTCTTGCGAAACAAGGCTTTCTACAGGTCTCTCTTTGTTTTTCAATGGAAACTCTTTATTCATTATCCTGGCTGACGACCATTGCGGGAGGCCTGCTTTTCTGGCTCATCGAGGGCAGGATCCCTTTTTTTTCCTCTCCTGGCACAAGGGGAAATCATGCAAAAATGAACCTTTCCATTGCAGGTATCAACCTTCTTATACTCCTGCCTGGAAGCATCGCCCTCTCGTTTGCCCTTGAACACGCCAAACCGTACTGGTCGGGAGTCAGGGCACTGGATATTTCACCTCTCGCCCAGACTGTACTTATCGTCGTCCTTATTGATTTATGGATGTACACCTGGCACAGGTTCAATCATATAAGCGAGTTTCTCTGGCGCTTTCACGCTGTCCATCACAGCGATCCCTCACTGGACGTGACTACAGCATGGCGTTTCCATTATGTTGAAATCCTTTTTTCGGAGTTGCTGCGATTTCCTGTTTTCATTCTTATCGGCGCAAGCATTCAGGACCTCTTGCTCTACTCGATGATCATGACGCCGATCATTGAGTTTCATCATAGCAACATCAGGATACCCTCCGCAGTCGACAGGATGCTGCGGCTCATCGTACCAACCCCACTCATGCATCGACTGCACCACTCGGCCATACGTGCTGAACATGACACAAACTATGGCAGCATGCTCTCTCTGTGGGACAGGCTGTTTGGCAGTTACCTTGTCAAAAAAGACATCAGTGACATCGCTATCGGACTCACAAACGAAAGTGACAGCGATAAACAGCGCGTTCCGGCACTTTTGTTACGACCTTTTAACAATTGAAAAAAGAGAGAAACGCCCGGTTTGTAAAAAGTTTATTACTTTTTTATCAGATAAACCGTCAGGCGTTTTCACACTTCAACTGAGATCCAATCCTGAAGATGTTTGACTCCCCTTTCAAACGCCAGGTAGAAAAACTGCTCGAAGCGGCAGGTATCACCATCAACGGCCCGAATGCATGGGACATACACGTTCACGATGAAAGGCTCTACAGGCGGATCATCGCTCACGGGAACCTTGGATTCGGTGAAGCATACATGGATGGATGGTGGGACTGTAACGCAATAGACGAACTGTTTTTCAGGATCCTTCGCCGACGCGTCAACAAAAAACTCACGCCGTTCGTCCGTCTTGTTCGTTCACTTGCAGGACATCTTTTCAACTTTCAGATTCCATCGAGAGCCTTTACCGTAGGCGAAAGACACTACAATACCGGCAACGACCTTTTTACGGCCATGCTGGATCCTGCCATGATCTACAGCTGCGCATACTGGGAGCCGGATGATACCCTCGAACAGGCTCAGCAGAATAAACTTCGGCTGATTTTCGACAAGCTCGGGCTGAAACCGGGCATGAAGGTTCTCGATATCGGCTGCGGCTGGGGAGGAGCGGCCTGTTTTGCCGCCGAAAGATACGGAGTAGAGGTGACAGGAATCACTGTTTCAAGCAAACAGGCGGAACTGGCCCGGGAACGATGCCGTGATCTGCCGGTTACATTCAAACTCTGCGACTACCGTGACCTCAGCGGTCAGTACGACAGAATTTACTCGATAGGAATGTTCGAGCATGTGGGGCATAAAAACTACCGTCAGTATTTTGAAGTCATAGACCGCTGTCTCGCACCCGACGGGCTCAGCCTTCTTCATACCATCGGAGGCAACGAATTTTCAACCTGTACGGACCCCTGGATCAGCAAGTATATCTTCCCCAACTCCATGATTCCGTCGGCCAGCCAGATAACGACAGCATATGAAGGACTTTTCGTTCTCGAGGACTGGCATGTTTTCGCATACGATTACTTCCTGACGCTCAAGGCATGGCATGAAAATGTAGAGCATCATCGCAACGCACTTTCTGCAGAGTACAGCGACAGATTTTTCCGGATGTGGGACTTCTACCTCCTGAGCTGCGCCGGCGCCTTCCGGGCACGCTTGCTCCAGATATGGCAAATCCTCTTCTCCCCCAAAGGAGTCACCGGCGTGTACAGAGTGCCAAGGTGAAGAATGTTGATGTGTTGAATTGTTTAGTTGTTGAACTGTTGAGTTGTTGAGTTGTTGAGTTGTTGAGTTGTTGGAGCCTTACAACCCACATTTATAACTATTCACTAATCACGATTCACTATTCACCATTCATAAATAAACCTCTCCGGATTGGCCTTTTCGAACGCGTGTACCTGGAGTCTGGAGGCGGCAAGGATCTCCTCGAGGGTATGGCCGGAAACGATCATCCTGCGCAGGACAGGATCTCCCGCCAGTTTATCGAAAAAAGCCCCCTTCGTTCCGAAATCGACAAGATCGGGATACAGCTTCTTCAGCGAAAGCAGGATGGCTATACCCGTCCTGAACGGCTCGAAAACATATCGGTCGGTTACCTGTATTCTTATCCCGCTGCAGGCAAGTCCGCTGTATTTTCCCGATGACGGCACGAACGTGGCTTTATTGAAGGAAACACCCGGAAGTTTGAAGCTGTCGAGCTCTTTTTTTAAGAACCCGGCATGAATGAACGGAGCGCCGAACTGCCGGAAAGGATAAGGAGTACCCCTCCCTTCACTGACATTGGTGGCTTCGAGAAAAACCGTCGCGGGATAGATCAGTACTGTTTCAAGATCGCGGATATTCGGTGACGGAGAAACAAATCGCCATTCCGGATAGGCGTCCGGGAAACGCCCCCTCTTGTAGCCCTCCATTTCGACAACCTCCAGTTGAAGCCCCGGATAATAGCGTTCCCTGAGAAAAAGAGCTATCTCGCCGACAGTCATAGCGTGAACAAACGGTACCGGCACCATTCCTACAAAGGACTGGTGGTCCGGATCGAGCATGAAGCCTTCCGCAGGTATCGGCGAAAGAGGATTGGGCCTGTCGAGAACCATGAACGCGACACCGGCCTCTTGGCAGGCCTCCATCGCGTATCGCATGGTTGAAATATAGGTATAACACCGTGCGCCAATATCCTGAAGGTCGAAAAGAAGCACATCGATTGTCTGTTGTAACAGTTCAACGTCGGGTTTTTTCCTTGAACCGTACAGAGAATACACTTTCAGCGTGTCCGATATCCGCTCATCGCTCACCTTGACGCCCGCACCCAGCACCGCATGAAAACCGTGTTCCGGTGCCATCAGATATTTCAGATCAAGCCCGTGCCGCAAGAGAACCTGGTAGTCAGGTTCACCACTCACCGTGGTTCCTGCAGCATTGGTAATGAGCGCAAGACGTTTACCCTTGAGTGCACTGCAGCGATCCGCATCGAGCACATCGATGCCATACCGCAACGCTCCGGCCTCCGCCGCGACAGTCATGCAAAAAAAGAGCGCAAGATGGAGCAATAGAAAAGTTGAGCGTTTCATGGCTGCCATACTTTTTGTCAGGCATCTTTACAGAGGTAATATACCGCACATGTATGCCATGCAGCTGCCTGTAGCAGGAAATCGGAATGGGAAACGAGTGCCGAAGCAACGTAAAAAAAGCCGCGCAACCTGGCGCGGCCCTTTTCCTTGTGGTGGGGACAGGACTTGAACCTGCAACCTTCGGGTTATGAGCCCGACGAGCTACCAATTGCTCCACCCCACGATGTTAGAGTGACTCAATGTACGGATAATAATGTTCTATGCAAAAACTATTGCACAGTTTTTCCATTGACATCAGATCCGCCAACTTCAACAAGATGTAGTTTGCCATCGTTCCCTTCAGCAGCGAGAATCATTCCCTGGGAGTGTTCCCCCCTGATTTTTCTTTCGGCAAGGTTCGCCACGAGAACAACCTGTTTTCCGATAAGGTCTTCAGGCTCATATGACCGTGCTATTCCTGCAAGCACCTGGCGGTGTCCGGAACCGAGCTTGACCTGCAGCTTGAGAAGTTTGTCTGTTTTTTTGACTTTTTCGCAGTCCGTAACCGTTGCAACCCGAAGATCGATTTTCTGAAAATCATCGAAACTGATCTCCGGCTTGATCGAAGCGGTTTGATCGCCATCAGCTTCTTTTTTCTCGACTTCAGCAAGCAATCGTTCGATTTTTTCAAGTTCGGGAGCAATATCACGGTCCTCGACCTTTCGAAAAAGGATGTCAGAACCACCGGACAATCTGTGGCCTTTCCCCAGTTGCGGCTTCATTGCCATATCCCAGGAAACCCTACCTGTCCTGATGGCTTCATCGAGCGTCTGATCGAACCCAAGCATCGCATACATCCTGTTCGAGGTGTGCGGAATAACCGGGTACCATGCAACAGCAAGGGTATGACAGAGATTGACCGACAGCGCCATGGTCCTTGCTGCTGCCGCCGGGCTGGTTTTGATCTCTTTCCAGGGTTCGGATTCTGTTAAGAACCGGTTTGCTGAACGCGCGATCTGCATGGTAAGTGCCGCGGCATCCCTGAAATGAAACCTGTTGTATGCGTTCTCGAGTTTCTCGAAACTCTTCTTCCAGTCGATTCCAAGCGCATTCCAGTCATCATCGCTGCAATCACAGGGTATTTCACCATTGAATTTCGCTTTGGTGAAATCGATCGAACGCTTGAAGAAGTTCCCCAGCGTATCGGCAAGTTCCCCGTTGGTCCTGTTCTGAAAATCCAACCAGCTGAAATCGCTGTCCTTGTTCTCGGGATAATTCATGGCTATGCTGTAGCGCAGGGTATCAGCCGGGAACCGGTCGAGAAACTCACCAAGATAGACCGCGTAGTTTCTTGACTTGGAAAATTTCCGGCCTTCGAAATTCATGAATTCCGATGCGGGAACGTTATCTGCCAGCGAATATATCCCGTCTTTTCTCCCTTCATTCCAGGCCATCAGGATCGCCGGGAACATGAGCGTATGAAAGACGACATTGTCTTTTCCGATAAAATGTATGATTCGGCTTTCGGGGGACTGCCAGTATTCCTTCCAGAGATCGGGAGAACCCTCTTTTTCAGCCCATTCCCTGGTAAAAGAGATATATCCCAGAACCGCGTCGAACCAGACGTAGAGAACCTTTCCAGCGGCCTCGCTGCTCTGAACGGGAACGGGCACACCCCAGTGGAGATCCCGCGTGATAGCCCTGTCGGCAAGGCCCTGTTTCAGCCATGTACGGGTGTAGTTCACAACATTCGGACGCCAGTCCTCTTCATGGCTCTGCACATACGAATCAAGCCTCTCCTGAAACCTTCCGAGCGGGAAGTACCAGTGAAGCGTCTCCCTGAGTTCCGGAACCTTGTCGGATAACTTGCTTTTAGGGTTGATAAGCTCTCGAGGGCTCAAATGTGTACCGCACTGTTCGCACTGATCACCATTGGCCTCGGGATAGCTGCATATTGGACAGGTACCGGTAACATAACGGTCCGACAGGAAGCGCTCTTTTTCGGGGTCAAAAAAATGCCGTTCCTTTTTCTTGACGAAAATGTCTTTGGCGTTGATCTCCCTGAAAAACTCCTGTGCAGTGTCACGATGGCGCCCTGACGAAGTTCTTCCATAACAGTCGAATGAGATACCGCACCGCTCGAAAGCGTCAAGATTCATGCGGTGGTACCTGTCAACCACCTCCTGGGGTGAAATCCCTTCGTTGTCAGCTGTAATCGTTATCGGGACACCGTGCTCATCCGATCCGCCTATGTGGATGATATCCTCACCCTGGAGTCTTTTATAACGGACATAGATGTCGGCAGGCAGGTAAACGCCGGCAAGATGACCGAGATGTACAGGACCATTGGCATATGGAAGAGCTGTCGTAACAAGTGTTCGTTTATACTGGTTATTCATGAAAAAATGTAGTTCAGACTTATTTCTTGACAAACATCGAACTGAAATCCCGCAACGCCAGCACCGTCAGCTTTCCGTTTTCAGTGTACCTGAGGCTTATTTCTTTACGAACAGGATCGATGCTTTCGATGATAGCCATTCCGTCAGGAGTAGTGACTTTGCTCCCCAGAGGAGGATAGCTCTCGTGAGAGGTATTTTTCCGGCACCCCTGGTTTTTAGAGTAGCCCAGACAGCATTTCGACCGGTTACACTGACCGATGACATTGTGGGCATGGCTCTCACCATGGATGCTGTTGCATGCATGCTGCTTCTCAGCGAAAGGATTTGCGTTGATTTTCTGTATCCAGCTTGAACAGCACAAAACACATCCGCATGCACCAAAACTGTTGGCCCGCCGGGCTTCCTCCCTTGTTGTTATCTGGACCATCTGGATCCGTGCCTTGAATTCACTTGCAAGATCACGCACCAGGGAACGAAAATCAACCCTGTGCAGGGCTGTATAGAATACGGTCACTTTCTGCTGATCAAGACGCAGTTCGACATCAACCAGTTTCATATCGAGCCTGTGCGCCTTGATTTTCGAAAGACATACATCGCGAATACCGGTTTCACGACTCCTTACGGAACGAAGCGCTTCTGCATCGCTCTCATCAGCAAACCTCACAATGGTACCGATGCTGTCATCGCTTTCGCCAAGTCCTTTCAACTGCATTTTTTTTCTTGCGATGACTCCCGCGGAATACACGATGCCGTAGTCATACCCCCCGTCGGCCTCAACAATAACAGCGCGTCCTATTTCCGGCAGTTCACCGGCAGGAGCCCTGTAAAATTCCCTGCGGCAGCACTTGAGCTCTACCTCGCAAATATCGCACGCGGTGTTTTCCGTCTCACCGTACAACTGCTCTATTTCACGGTGAAGGAGACGGGAAAGCTGTAACCGTACATTTGCATAATCACCTAACGTACAACTGCAGATAACATTACTCATAATCAACTCACTTTATCCTAAATTGAGTGTCCCGACAAGTCGGGATGCTCAATAACAGAAAGTTTATTTTAAAAAGTCTTTTATAGTATGCCAATAGTGTGATTGATTTCCCTCTTATTGGTAAAATTGATAACTGATAAAGAGCCGCATTTGCTGAAATCCCGACAAGTCGGGAAATGCCGACCCCGTGAAATCAGGCCGAATATTTCACAGGGCCGAATCTGCTTCGTTACAGGAAACTTGCGTCCCGACGTGTCGGGATACAGCGGCATTCCCTCTTCCTTGCATCTCCGGCATGTTCGACAATCGCTCAATTCAGGTTTATTTTGGCTTTGGCCGCCGGTACACCGTTATGTCTGCCGGGCACCCCATCTCCTTTTCAGACTGTCAAACCTTGTGTTTACCGACTCGGCGCCCTTGACAAGAAGCTGAAAATCACCGGTCTCCCCGTCAATTATCTTCCGCTTGAGATCGGACAGGTGGCGATCGGTCATGTCCTGCATATGCATCGTCAGCTCTTTTTTACCGGCGTATGCAGCCTGATCTATGCTTTCAGGGCGACCGAAGGAAAGAAACAGCTCCGGCCTCTGATCTTCAAGATATTCAATCCGGCTGACAACTGAAACCAGATACATTCCGCTGATGTTCCTGAGAACACGGTCAACGATCGATGAGGCGCCGTTATAAAAATGAAGCGGTTTTTTGTCCACATGTTCGATCGTGCCTTGTGGAAAAATCCACAGGGCGTTCTGTTTCCCGCTTGTTTCAACCAGACGCGCCGCAGCATATTCGATCGTCTGCAGCGCGCTTCGCGGATTATGCCGGTCAAGAGAAAAGGCACCGAGGCGGGAAAAAAAACGATACTTCACAAGCTGCTTGTACTCTATGATGATATACAGGTTCTGACGGAAAAACGTTTCCGTGCAAAGCTGAGACCAGAAACCGTCCCACCAGTAGGCGTGGTTGCAGTAAAAGATCACCGGATATGCTGTGTGCATGTTCCGGGTCTCGACCGGCACAGAAGCCCTGACAGCATGAAAGTGCTTTTTGAACTGCCGTCTCGAGTACCACCTGAACCACCATGTATATACCCGGCTTCGACGGACGGGAAGCATGGCTGCTTATGAAAACGCTTTTCTTATACGACCGACTGCTTCTTTGAGTTCATCAATCGAGGCGGCATAGGACAACCTGAGATTCAGAGGAGCACCAAAAGCATCACCCGGAACGGTTGCCACAAAATGGTCGACAAGAAGATACTCCGCAACATCGGTCGAGGTGTTCAACGTTCTGCCGCCGAACGTTTTCCCCAGTACCCCGGAAATCGAAGGAAAGATATAAAAGGCGCCTTCCGGCAAGGCTGCGGATATTCCCGGAATATCGTTAAGCGCGCCATACATGTAATCCCTCCGTTTTTCAAACTCGGCTCTGCGCTCCTCGATAATACTCTGGTCGCCCGTCAATGCAGCAAGAGCCGCTTTCTGGGCGATCGAGTTTGCGTTCGACGTTGTTTGTGACTGTATTTTCGCACAGGCATCGATCAGCCACTTCGGTCCGGCAAGATAGCCGATACGCCAGCCTGTCATCGAATAGGTCTTCGAAACACCGTTGCTGACAATGACCCTGTCCTGTATTTCCGGAATCCTTGCAGGTGAAAACGGTTTGACGCCACCGTAAACAATCTGATCGTACATCTCGTCGGAAAGCACGAAAATCTCCCGGTCCTCGATCACCTTCATCAAAGCCCGAACATCATTCTCGGAGTAAACCACACCAGAAGGATTCGACGGCGAATTGAGAATGAGAAGCTTGGTTTGAGGGGTAATTGCCGCTTCGAGCTGCCCGGGGGTCATTTTATAACCGGTCTCCTCCGTTGTCGGGACGATAACCGGTTCCGCACCGGACAGCCGCACCATTTCAGGGAAGCTGACCCAGAATGGAGCCGGTATGATCACCTCGTCACCCTCCTGACACAAAGACAGAATCGCGTTTGCAAGTGTCTGCTTGCCGCCCGCGCTTATAATAATCTGGGCAGGAGAAAACTCGATGGCATTGTCCCGCTTGAATTTTTCGACCACTGCCTTTTTCAGTTCCGGTATACCGGCGTTAGCCGTGTAACGGGTAAAGCCCGATTGTATGGCCTCTATACCAGCCTCTGCGACAAAACCGGGAGTCGGAAAATCCGGCTCCCCTGCAGAAAGGCTTATAATGTCCTTGCCTTCGGCTTTCATCTGCTTTGCCAGACCCGATATTCTCATGGTTTGCGATTCCTGCATGCTGAGAACACGGCGGGTGAGATATGTTTCACCTGGATTGTTGTTTCCGTTCATAATTGTTTGTTAAAAGAATGAAATGTTGTTGAATAAGTCTACTCCCGGCGCCTGTTGCGTCAGGATTTCTGTTCCATGCATTTCTTTTCGAGCATAGTCAAAACATGGGGATGTACAAATTTACTGACATCACCGCCAAGCATTGCAACCTCTTTGATGATCGATGACGCCACATACGTATAGTTGACATTAGGCATCAGGAATACCGTTGTGACTTCCGGGTTGAGGTGACGGTTGAGAAGAGACATCTGAAACTCATACTCAAAATCCTTGACCTGACGAACACCCCGTATTATAGCTGTCGCACCCATTTCCCGTGCGCATTCGGCAAGCAAACCGCTATGCAGAACCTCAACCGATACGCCTCCCAGAGGTTCAGTGACGGTCTCGATCATGGCACAACGCTCTTGTGCGGAAAAAAGGGTCTGCTTCTTACTATTCTCGGCAATAACGACAATAACCTGTTCAAAAATCGTCAGGGCTCTTTCAAGGACATCGAGATGCCCGTTTGTAAAGGGATCGAATGTCCCGGGATAAATAGCAAGCCTCTTCATAGCCGGCCCTTTTCCGTTTTAGACATGACAGAGGTTCAGACAGAGGTTCGAGAAAAAAATGTAACTCTGGTCATCCCGTAATCCTTATTAAAAAAAAAGTATGGCTCCTTTTCAAAGCTGAAGCGGTTGCTGTGCTCGATAATCAGCAACCCCTCTTCGGCAATCAGTCCCCGGCCGAAAATCCCCCTGATCAACCCTTTATAATCCCTCCAGTTGTAGGGTGGGTCGCAAAAAACCAGGTCGTAGGTATCATTGGCCGACTTGATGAATGATACCACATCTTTGTTCAGGATCCTTACTCCGGACGTCACTCCCAGTGCCGCCGCAGTATCGCGTAACGATTTCAGAGCGTGCATGCTTCTGTCGACGAAGCAGACATCGGCGGCCCCCCGGCTCAGCGCCTCATATCCCAGTGAACCGAAACCGGCAAAAAGATCGAGAACTTTCGCACCGACGATGTCCATCCGCACGGCGATGATATCGAACAGCGATTTTTTTACCCTGCTGCTGCAGGGCCGAATTGAACCGGTTGCACATCGCTGCAGTTTTTGCCCTTTATACTTACCTGACTGTATCTGCACTCCCCCGGGTCCCCCCCATGGTTAAAAATCGCCGAACGACGTCTCACCCAGAATCTCGAGAGCCCGTTCACACTGCTCTCCGGACGGAGGCTTTCCATGCCAGTTGGTATTGTCAGGCATGGTTCCCTCGAAGAAGGGAACCCCTTTTCCCATAACGGTAACAGCCAGGATAACCGAAGGCTTATCCCTTTCCTTTGCGGTGCGGATCGACCAGGTCACCCGGATAATATCCTCTATATCGTTTCCGTCACATTCATGGACATTCCAGCCGAACGATCGCCATTTATCGGCAAACGGCTCGATATTCATCACACTCGAAACCTCACCGTCAATCTGCTGGTTATTGTAATCCACTATGCCGACAAGGTTTCCGAGCCCGTAATGAGCTGCGCTCATTGCTGCTTCCCAGATCTGCCCCTCCTGGCATTCACCATCACCCATCAGGCAGAATACATCGCCGGAACATCCGTCAAGACGTTTACCAAGTGCAGCTCCGACAGCTGCCGAAAGTCCCTGCCCCAACGAGCCGGACGCCATGTGAATTCCCGGCAGACCTGATTCCGAAGCCGGATGTCCCTGCAGGTAACTGTTAATTCGGCGAAGCGAATGCAGCTCATCGATCCGGAAATATCCGCTTCGTGCAAGCACACTGTACCAGACAGGAACAATATGACCATTGGAAAGAAAAAGCATGTCCCCGTCAGAGGTATTTTTGAAATCGTGCGGATCGTGGTTAAGTATCCTGAAGTAGAGCGACGTAAACACATCGGCCATGCCGAGCGACCCTCCGGTATGGCCCGATGCCGCCATTGTGAGCATGCGAACAACGTCACGCCGCACCTGGCAGGCCATTTCCTTCATGCGGTCTATTGAATCGATCCTCTGTACCGTTCCTTTTCTTTCAGCCGGATACGGTTTTATGTCTTTTGCCATTGGTGAAACTTCCTGTACTTCCTGAAAATGATACTGACTCATGAACCCAGCATTCCCTGAAACGCTCAATTCAGACCATACTCCATAACGCAGAAGCTAAAGGTAACTGCAACAGCATAAAAAAACAACAAACCCCCGCACCTGTCCTACCCTGAATAATTCACCAAAGGGATGGGAAACTTTCCCTCTATAGTCATTCCCGTGCTTGACACGGGAATCCAGTATTCAAAACAACCTCACTATGGATGCCGGATCAAGTCCGGCATGACTTTTGGGGAGGGAATCCGGATACATGATCGGTTCGATATATAGTTCTGCAATCCGGGTTATCGAACTCTCATGAATTATTCTGGTTACGTCTTCCGTCTTTTGACATATGCCAGATAAACGCGCCAAGAACAAGCAGCAGAAAAATGAGACTCAGCGGAACACTGTAGAGCGCCATGTAGGAAACGATATCCTGCCAGTTCTCTCCCAGAAAATAGCCGCCCATGAGCAGAACCACGTACCAGACCACCGAACTTGCCAACGTTGCCAGAAGAACACCGATCACGTTCAGGTGCATGAAACCCGCCATAATGGAGATGATCGCACGATACCCGAAGAGAAACCTGTTCACGAGGACAGCCATGTATCCGTGGGCGGAAAAACGAATGCGGGCCGCCTCCATAAGGTCAGGGGGAAACATGCGGTGAACTGCACGCACAACCCCGTGACGAATCCTGCTCTCTCCCCTGGCATAGATTTTCAGGCCAATCATACGGCTGAAAAGAAACATCGTCATAAAACCGGCGGTAGAACCGAGAGAAGCGAAAAGGACGGAAAGGAAAAAATCAATGTCGCTCGAGTAACAGAGGTAACCGACAAACGCTACAGGAACATCGCCTGGAATGGGAGGGACAACGTTTTCGAGAAACGATATACAAAACAGGAATAGATAGATGACGGCCGGGTCCGCGGTACGCAGATAGTCGACAATACTTTCCAGCATCCGCCCTCCCGGCTCACATCATGACAGCACTCAGAGATCAAGCACCCGTTTTTCAACCTCTGAATACGCGTCTTCAACCCCTCCAAGATCGTAACGGAAACGATCCTTGTCCATTTTCTCTCCCGTTTCGAGATCCCAGAACCTGCACGTATCGGGGCTTATTTCATCTCCAAGAAGAATTTCGCCGTTATGCCGGCCAAATTCAAGCTTGAAATCGACCAGGTTCAGATTGCAACCGGCAAAAAAGCCCCTCATCAGTGTATTGATCCTCGCCGCAAGTTCCTTCAAAATATCGAGTTCCTCATATGAGGCAAGTCCAAGCGCAACAGCATGGCTCTCGTTCATCAGAGGATCATCAAGGTCGTCGTCTTTCAGGTACAGCTCGATAATCGGATTTTCGAGTTTTGTGCCTTCGGTAAAACCATACCGGCGGACAAGCGAACCGGCAGCGACATTTCGTACAACAACCTCAACCATAATAATGTCCAGGCGTTTGCAGAGCATATCCCTTTCGGAGAGCTTTTCGACTAAATGCGTCGGAATACCGTTCTCGGCAAGGTATGTGAAAAGCTTGCAGGAAATTGCATTGTTGACAACACCCTTATTGCTGATCGTTCCTTTTTTCTTGTTATTGAATGCAGTGGCATCATCCTTGAATTCCTGTATGACAAGATCGATGTCGTCTGTAAGAAAAACTTTTTTTGCTTTTCCTTCGTGAAGAAGCTCTGTTTTGTTCATAGTCATATTCCGTCAATAGTTTTGATTAACAAGTACCTCCTGAACTGAACATCAGGAAAGTACGGATACGAAACACTGAAACACCAGGTCATGAAAACGCTTCATTTCTCCATTCCGCTGCTCATAACCGTATCGATACTGGGCTCCCTGCCGATCCTTGAAAAAATTACGCTTGGCAGAATGAATGTCACCCAGATGATATTTTACCGAAGCCTTGCACAGACGTTCATTCTCGGCCTGGTTGTCTGGCTCGGCTCCACCTCTCTCTCCACCGGTTTGCCGGCTCGATATACCGTTTATGCACTTCTCCAGGGAGTCGCCGTTACCGTCATGCTGTTCTTCTATCTCAGCGCCGTAAAAACAACCGACGTCTCCATCGTCAACCCGATTGTTTCGGCATCACCTCTCATAACGTATATACTGGCAGTCGTTATTCTCAACGAACCGCTCAATATCATGCGTGTGTCAGGGGTGATACTTGTCGTCGGAGGGATACTGCTGATCATGTACAGCAGGTAAAAAACAGCCTGGTCACGAGTTTCCCTTGTAGTTTGCCTGCTGAACGGCTCCCCTGAGAACGATATTCACCTGATCGTCGGTCAGCCCTTTTTCCATCAGAAAATTCATAAAACGAAACACGCCAAGATCGGACAGCATGGCTTTCGGCCGGTCTTCCTCGCGGAGCCCGCGTGAATCACAATGTTCTTCAGCCGTATGTATCCAGTTTTCCACAAACTGTTCGGACTTGCCGTCTCCGGTAAAATAATCACTGACAATTCTTACGACATCATCGCGTGAAGGTTCCGGATTTTCATTGAAAATCTGCTGCATTTCCCGGGATATCTCGGCAAGAACATCAACAGCCTCCCTGTCGAGCGCTTCCTCGAGTATATCCCTGGCTTTTTGTGTAACATCGGACTTCTGCGACATACTGCTCTTGAGTCATTGGCTTGCGGCTCCATCGGCATGCTTCCGAAGAATCCCGGACAAGTTACATATCATTCCGATAAAGAAAAAATTTTGCCCTGATCCTTCAGGTCATCTTTATGCACATCTTTTTAACTTTCCGACCTCCAATCCTTTTACCCCGACCCTATTTCCAGGCCAGCAAACACCGTATGATACCCGCGTGACCTGTCATGGCTGGAGTTTCCATTTTTCACCTGCAATCACATGAGGGATCAGTAACCCAAGAACACTGTTTACGCTTGATATTCTGCACACACAATCATACCATAAGAAAAGAGTCACTGACAAGATACATCATAATTCCCGGCATTTCGGAAAAAAAGCTTTCATGAGCGCCATGAACCTCAAGGTTTCTGCCATATCCCTTCTCCTCCTCATCACGTTGTCCATCACCATGCATAGCGCCCTTGCCGATACAGGCTCGCTGACAATGATGTGGTGGAACGTCGAAAATCTTTTCGACACCGTTGACAACCCGGAAACCAGAGACACAGAATTCACGCCTGAAGGGAAAAAGCAATGGACCGAAAAGAAACTGCTTCTCAAGTGCATGCGTCTTGCCCATGTCATCAAGGCCGTCAAGCTGAGGACGGGCGGCTATCCCGACATCCTGGCTTTCTGCGAGGTTGAAAATCAGGAGGTGTTCGAACACTTGCTGACCTTCCTGCCGGGTAACCGTTACAGAACAGCGTACCATGCTTCGAACGATCCGAGAGGCATCGATATCGCCGTTGCCTATGACTCGACAAGCGTCAGGCATCTCGGTACAAGCTGGCGAAAGGTTCCGGTCAAGAAGCGAAACACCCGGGACATCAGCCTCTACAATTTTTCCGCCGGCGCATCGCCGTTTCATCTTATCCTGAGCCACTGGCCGTCCCGATCACTGGACACAAAATGGTCCGAACCGCAGAGAATCCTTGCAGCAGAAACCGCAAAGGGCATCATCGACAGCCTGAGGATCGCCAACGACTCCGGTGACATCATCGTCATGGGCGACTTCAATGACAATCCCGGCGACAGATCTGTCAGTGAAGTACTCAACGCAACCACCGACAAAAACTCTTTTATGCAGCAGCCTGACGGCAGATTATTCAATTGCTGGGGTATGATCGATGGAAAAGGAAGCTGCTATTTCGCTGGAAAATGGCTGCAATTCGATCAGGTCATGGTTTCTGCGGGATTGTTCGACAACAAGGGCCTCGGTATGCAGGACAACGCGTTCTCCTGTTTTTCAATACCGCATATGCAAACGGGAAAGAAAAAACGTCCGTATGCAACATACAGGGGTCAGCGGTACCTGGGCGGGTATTCAGATCACTTTCCCCTGCTGCTGCAATTGCGTACCGAGTAATGTTAAGAAGGCATCAATTCATCCTCTGGTGAGACCAGCTTCTTTGCAGATGAAAACAGAAATCGTAAATTTGCACTCGTTATGATCTTCAAGATTATACTCCATAGCCACTCCGCCGCTTTTTTTCACGGCTATACGTAACTGATCCGTGAACCCCGCCGGCCTGCATGAACGATGTTCAGCGATTCTTTTTCGGTTGTTTTTAAATTCACGCAACAATAACCCTAAAACAATGGACAACCAACAACTAATTCTCTACGCAGTACCAGCTTCCGGCGTCATCGCCCTCCTCTATGCCCTGTTCAAGGCAGGATGGGTTGGCAGACAGGATGCGGGTACCGAACAAATGACAACGATAGCAGGACATATTGCTGACGGAGCTGTCGCTTTTCTGAAACGCGAGTATAAAGTACTGACAATTTTTGTCATCTCGGTCGCTATCCTTCTGGGGTTTGCAAACAGCGGAAGGGCCGACTCCTCCCCGATCATCGCTGTCAGCTTCATTGTCGGAGCAATCTGTTCGGGGCTTGCCGGCTTTTTCGGTATGAAAGTCGCAACAAAGGCGAATGTCAGGACAACAAATGCAGCCAGAGAAGGGCTCTCGAAAGCACTGAACATCGCGTTTTCCGGAGGCCTTGTCATGGGACTTTCGGTGGTCGGCCTCGGTATTCTCGGCCTGTCGTCCCTTTTTATTGTCTATAACAACCAGTTCTCTGAAATAGGCCAAGTGATCAACCTCATTTCCGGCTTTTCTCTTGGAGCGTCGTCAATCGCACTCTTCGCCCGTGTCGGCGGCGGTATTTATACCAAGGCGGCAGATGTGGGAGCCGACCTTGCAGGAAAAGTGTACGAGGGAATTCCTGAAGACGATCCCAGAAACCCTGCAACGATCGCCGATAACGTGGGCGATAACGTCGGCGATGTCGCCGGCATGGGAGCCGATCTCTTCGAAAGCTATGTAGGCTCTATCATCGGTACGATGGTTCTGGGCGCGGCATTTGTCCCCGTTTTCGACAGCATGGGCATTTCACCGATCGCAGCAGTGATTCTGCCCCTCATCATTGCGGCGGCAGGCATCATTGTCTCGATAATCGGTTCGTTTTTCGTCAACGTCAAGGAAGGAGGCAACCCCCAGAAAGGACTCAATACCGGTGAATTCGGGGCATCCTTTATCATGGCTGTATTGAGTTATTTCATCATCACCTACATTCTCCCCTCTTCCTGGGCGGTTGACGGTTTCACCTACACCTCCCTGAACGTCTTTTTCGCGGTCATTATCGGTCTTGCCGCCGGCGTGCTTATCGGTCTGATCACCGAATACTACTGCTCAACCCATAACAAACCGGTTGTCGACATTGCCTACCAGAGCGTTACAGGCGCTGCGACAAACATCATTGCGGGACTTGGCACGGGAATGATGTCGACCGGGCTCCCGATCATAGTCCTTTCCCTTGCGATTATCGGTTCACACTACTTCGCGGGGCTTTACGGCATCGCCATTGCCGCTCTCGGCATGCTCTCCGTCACAGGCATACAGCTTGCAGTGGACGCTTACGGGCCGATCTCGGATAACGCCGGCGGTATTGCAGAAATGTCAGGTCTCGATCCGGAAGTGCGTGAAAGAACCGACAAGCTCGATGCGGTCGGCAACACAACAGCAGCCATCGGAAAAGGCTTTGCCATCGGCAGTGCCGCACTTACTGCCCTTGCGCTCTTTGCAGCGTTCCGCCAGCAGGCCGGGGTGGAATCCATCGACATTTCCAAACCTGTCATCATGGCCGGACTGCTTCTCGGGGCAATGCTTCCCTTTGTTTTCAGTGCTCTCGCCATGGGTGCCGTTGGCCGTGCAGCAAGGGATATGATCACCGAAGTCGGCCGTCAGTTCAACGAAATACCCGGCCTGCGGGAAGGCACAACCCCTGCGGAATTCGCTCATTGCGTCGATATCTCCACAAAGGCCGCTATTCGTGAAATGATCCTGCCGGGAACGCTCGGCGTACTGGTTCCTGTCGTTGTGGGTTTTGTCTCGAAAGACATGCTCGGCGGTCTGCTTGCAGGCGTCACCTCATCGGGTGTCCTGATGGCCATCTTTCAGTCAAACGCTGGCGGCGCGTGGGATAACGCGAAAAAACGTATCGAAGGCACCATCGAGTTCGACGGCGTAACCTACGGCAAAGGCACCGAAGCACACAAGGCCGCCGTTGTGGGTGATACTGTCGGCGATCCGTTCAAGGATACCAGCGGTCCGAGCCTCAACATTCTCATGAAGCTTATCGCGGTCGTCGCGCTCGTTATCGCTCCACTTATTTAGTGACAAGTAACAAGTAACGAGAGGGCCCCGGGATATCGGGGCCTTTTTTTTCCCAGACTGCACGGTCCGATAATTTATATCCATCGAGAAGAAAACAGTTCAACAATTCAACAGATAAACAGTTCAACATTCTTTATGAAACTCATTGTCGGCCTTGGAAATCCGGAAAAACGGCATGAAAATACCCGCCACAACATCGGCTTTGAAGTTATCGATGAGCTTGCACGGCAGTTCGGAACCGGGCTTTCATCCGGAAAAGGAAATTTCCATGTCACCAGAATATCCCATGCGGGCCAACCGGTAATTCTGCTCAAACCGATGACCTACATGAACCTCTCCGGACATGCCGTCGTTGCCGCAATGAACTTTTACAAAATCGGGATTACAGACATGATCGTCGTCTGTGACGATCTGAATATTCCTCTCGGCACAATCCGGCTCCGCGCCAAAGGGTCCGCCGGCGGTCAGAACGGATTGAAACACATCATTCAATGCCTGGGCAGAGAGGATTTCGCCCGCCTTCGAGTCGGTATCGGCCGGGAACTGCCGACCGGTTCGTATTCGTCGTTCGTACTGGGGAGATTCAGTGATGAAGAAAGAAAAACAGCTGATGAAATCCTGCCGCGATGCGTCGATGCCGCCCTCGATTTCGTTAAAAACGGCATAGAGCACGCCATGAACCATTACAACAGCAAAAACAGTTAAACGGCTGCCGATGCCTGCAAAAAAGAAGGGCATGACGAGTACCTCAGCATAAAGGCAATCGCTCGCCGGTTGAAATCCCTGGGCTGATCAACATTGCAGACATGCCCTGAATTTCTGATAATTTCCAGATACGAATTGCTGTGGCGCCCGACGATATATTCCACAGCGGGAAGAAACATGTAATCTTCGTCTCCTGTCAGGTAAAGCGTTGGAATACCCGTATCCTTTTCCTCAAAATACTTAAGAAGCGGATTCAACTCATAGGTAAGCTTGAACCACCGCATGAACTCTTTTTGCGCGACCTTCTTGGCCTCGTTCACAAAAAGCAGCCGCGACTTCTTGTGGCGGGCCTTCGGCATGATGATCCAGGCAAAAAAAGTGTAAAGCCACATGTAGGGAACAAAACGCTTGAACGTATTACCCAGTCCGACAAGAAACCGGGCCCTGACATTCAACCGTATAATCGCTCCGGCCATGACCATGGAGCAAACCCTTTTCGGGTCGAGTTCACTTATCTGTCGAATCAGGATCGTGCCAAGTGACACGCCGATGAAATGGGCCTTTGCAATGTTCAGATGATCGAGAACCTCGATGATATCACGAGTGATGTCCTCAAAACTGTATGTGCCTTTCGGAGAAAAAGAGAGACCTTTTGATTTGCCGTGTCCCCTGAGATCGACCATAAGGACATTGAAGCGCTTTTTAAACTCCTTGACCTGAAGAAACCAGATCGACGAACTCCCGCCCGCCCCGTGAACGAAAACCACCCAGGGATCATTTTCAGTCAGCCTGTATGTTCTGTAATGCAGCATAAAAGCTATAACCTCGAATGACGGCCGGAAACCCCGGCCGGTTACTGTTGCCTGAACGCTTTCACCATTTCATAGAGAGCAATACCCGCAGCCACGGACACGTTCAGGGAATGCTTGGTTCCGAACTGCGGGATTTCCAGAACGTGATCGCAAAGACGCAAAATATCGCCGTCAATACCATCGACTTCGTTGCCGAGAATAAGGCACATCGGAAAATCGTCTGCATCGACGGATGTATAAGGTATGCTGTTTTCTGTAATTTCGAGACCGCAAATAGTAACGCCTTTATCTTTAAGTTTTCCAAGTATCTCAGCGGGTTCGGAATAATATTCCCATTGTACGCTTTCCTGTGCCCCAAGCGCAGTCTTGTCAATTTCTTTCCTGGGCGGAGTTGCCGTGTAGCCGGTTATGATGACTTTTTCAATGCCTGCCGCGTCTGCTGTCCGGAATATCGATCCGACGTTATACATACTCCGTATGTTATGAAGAAGTACGGATACGGGATGCTTGTCGATATCAATAAAGTCGCTAACGCTCAATCGCGACATTTCGCCACCGTGTAGTTTCCTGTAATGCATTCTCACGAATAGGCTCGTAATGTATCAAGAAGAAGATCGTTCTCTTCCCTGAGACCGACGTTGAACCGCAGGCAGTTCTCCATCATCGGGTACCCTGAAACGTTTCTCACCAGAATACCTTCGCCGGCAAGGTTCGAAAATACTTTTTTGGCATTGAAAACCCTTATAATAATAAAGTTTGCGTCACTTTCGAACAAGGTCAGAGAATTGAATGTCCGCAACGTTTCCATCATTCGACCCCGTTCCCGGAGAATGTAGTCGACCGATTCCTCTACAAGCTCATAATTACCGAGAACATGCTTGAGCGTGATCTCGGCGAGCCTGCTTGATGTAAACGGTATTTTCGGCTTCACGATCTGAGCCATAAGTCCGGGATTCGCGATGGTGAAACCGATTCTCAAACCAGCTAGGGCCAGAGCTTTGGACATTGTTCTGAGCACGATCAGATTCGGATAGTCCATAACGATTCCGATCGCAGATTCCTGCCTTGAAAACTCCACATATGCCTCATCGACCAGTACGATTGCCTCAACCTCTTCTGCGATCCTTCGAATCTCATCGATGGTCACCGATTTGCTGGTCGGGTTGTTGGGCGTCGACAGAACAATGAAACCAACCTGTTCATCCCTTGCCATGCGGATGATTTCGGCCACATCGAAACTGAGATCCTCACGCATGGGAACGGCTACAATCTCGGCCTGGAGCAATCGAGCGATCTTTTCATACAGCGAAAACGACGGCTGGGGTATCAGTATCTTTCTTCCCTTGCAGAGACAGGCAAGAAATATCGTATACAGCATTTCATTCGACCCGTTGCTCATCATGACCGAGTCAGGAGAAACGCCGGCAAACTCTGCATAAGCTTTTATCCCCCTGAAAGGAAGAATGTCGGGATAACGGTTCCAGGCTTCTCTTTTGAACTCATCGAGAATGGCCTCTTTCATCCGTTGCGGGAGATCAAACGGACTCTCGTTCTGGTTGAGCTTCACGTCTGCCTCTTGTCCCCCCTCGACAGTGTATGCCCCGATATGTTCCAGGGAGGGATTGAGTAACCTTGAATATTCTTTATTCATTCATGTATCGATATGTATCATGGAATGCCCCACCAAAGGCAGGATAAAATACTGATTTTTATAAAGCATCCTGCTCGTGAATATCCCCTTTTTCATGAATCACACAAAAATAATGTTGACTTATTGTTTTTTTTTCATACTTTAAAACAGGACACAATTAATCCTATTTAAGGAGGCAACGATGATCAAAATAAACAAGGCCCCGATGAACCTGCTCGACGACCTATATAGCCTTGCATACTGGATGACCGGCAGCGAGCAAGCTTCTACTGAACTGGTAACCAGCACCTACAGGGATGTGAAAGCCGATACACATCAAACCGACATGCTGAAACGTTTCAGAAAAAGCTATATAGACCGGTACGGACAGGACGCTGAACTTGACATGAAAAATAAAGGGAACGGTTCATGCCGGTCGATCCTCCCGAAACTCAGAGAAAGGGCTGCAGACATAAAATTGTCCGTCCTGTTATCTGAAATCCCGGGCCTGAAACACAAGGACATTTCCGTCATCATGGACAAACCCGTTGAAACCATTCGTCTCTGGCTGTTCTGCGGCAGGAAATTCATGATAAACGAAAGCATTCTGAAGGCATCGGCTTAAAATACCCCCCATATACATGAGGCTGTCCCGGAAGGTGTTCCGGGACAGTCTCTTTTGTTTTAGACAGAGCAGCATTATATTTTGTGAGCATTCATCCTCAACACACCATAATCCCGCAATACGATCATGATCGTCATCACCGGAGGAGCTGGTTTTATTGGTAGCGCAATGATCTGGGAGCTCAACAGATCCGGCCGGGACGACATTATTGTAGTTGATGACCTTGGCCTGGCGGCAACAGGCAAATGGAAAAACCTCACCGGACTCTCGTTCACCGATTTCATTCATAAAGACACGTTTCTCAATCTGGTGATCGAAAACCGCCTTTCTGAAATTCAGGCGATCATCCACATGGGAGCGATCAGTGCAACAACCGAAACTGACGCAAACCTGCTCATGGAAAACAATTTCAGGTATTCAAAAGAGCTTGCCATACATTGCGCATCGAATAACATACGGTTCATCTACGCATCGAGTGCTGCGACCTATGGCGACGGCAACAAGGGGTATGATGACGACGAGAAAAATCTCGATCAGTTGAGACCTCTCAACATGTACGGTTACTCCAAGCACCTGTTCGACCTTTGGGCAAAGAAGCAAGGAATTCTCGAACAGGCTGCAGGCCTGAAGTTTTTCAACGTGTACGGCCCGAATGAATATCATAAGGAAGATATGACCAGCGTTGTGTTCAAGGCCTTCAACCAGATCATGGAAAAAGGTACTGTCAAGCTGTTCATGTCTCACAGGGATGATTATCGTCACGGGGAACAAATGAGGGACTTTATCTACATAAAAGACTGCACGGCTTTTATGCTCTGGCTGCTTGAAAACAGGTCCGCGCATGGCCTGTTCAATGTCGGAACCGGACAGGCAAGAAGTTTCAACGACCTCGTTAACACCACGTTTTCGGCGCTCGGTCTGGCTCCTGATATCAACTACATACCCATGCCGGAAACGCTGCGGGACAAATACCAGTATTTCACGCAGGCAGAAACCGGCAGACTGATGTCATCAGGCTATACACGTCCGATGACTTCTCTCGAAGACGGTATAAAAGAGTATGTACTCGGCTTCCTGAACACAAAAAACCCGCATTTCGAAAAGGATATTCCTTAACAAAACAACCAACCATTTGCCAAGAGAAAAAATCATCGAATTCGAGGGTATCGAACCAGTGATTGTTTTCGGCCCTCATGACGCCTGGCTGAAGAAAATCCGGGAGGAGTTTCCTGACGCAAGGATCACTGCAAGGGGAAACACACTTCAGATATTGGCGGAAAAAAACGAGCTCAAACTTCTCGACAAGATTTTCTCCGAAATGAGGTTCCTTGCAGACCAGCACGGCGAGATCCTGGAAAATGATCTGAATGCCCTGCTCAGCCTTGCGTTCACACCGCAACCTCAGGGAGAAAACGGTCCGCCGATCGACAACGATATCATTGTCGCGACCAAAGACTATGCAGTCAAGGCAAAGACAAACGGACAGAGAAAAATGGTTTCCGAAGCAAAGACAAACGATATTGTTTTCGCCATCGGACCAGCCGGAACAGGCAAAACCTATACTGCTGTTGCAATCGCCGTTGCAGCCTGGAAGAAAAAAGATGTCAAGCGGATTGTCCTTGCTCGCCCGGCGGTCGAGGCAGGTGAAAGTCTCGGGTTCCTTCCCGGAGATCTTGCACAGAAAATCGACCCTTATCTTCGCCCGCTCTACGACGCATTACAGGATATGCTGACCGCGGAAAAACTCAGGGCGCTTACCGAGCAGCGCGTGATCGAAATCGTTCCGCTGGCTTACATGCGAGGCAGAACCCTGAACAATTCATTTATCATTCTTGACGAAGCGCAAAACGCGTCAAACAAGCAGATGAAAATGTGTCTGACAAGGCTCGGCATCAACTCGAGAGCGATTATCACGGGGGACGTAACACAGATCGACCTTCCCGTTGAAGTGGAATCGGGTCTCATGAACGCCAAGGCCATTCTTCAGGGAATACAAGGCATCAGTTTCGTGTTTCTCGATAAATCGGACGTCGTCCGCCACCGGCTTGTCCGCAATATCATCGACGCATACGAAAAGGAAGAGGAAAAGCATTCGAAAAACCCCGTACAGCGAAACACATAGCAGACAAGGAACTCTGTTCTTCAGCATACTGTTAGGTATGGTTGAGTACTGTATCCGTTCAATATGCACAAAGACATTTGGCTTGATAACCAAACACAGCGACCATGGCACATAGAATAACAGACACATGCACATACTGCGCTGCCTGCGAACCGGAATGTCCCGTCAACGCAATTTCAGCAGGCGATGATCTCTACATTATCGATGAAAGCGTTTGTATCGATTGCGAGGGCTATTTTGACATACCGGCATGCGTCGAGGTCTGTCCGGTAGAAGACTGCATAATCAAGGTGTAAAGAAGCTTTCAGCCCTTTTCATTCCGGCCTTGTTCCATCAGATCGCAGGATTTTATAAGGAGAAAAAAAGTTATATATTAACATCCTGTTTTAAGGAACGAGTTCTTTATTCGTAGCAAATTATTTTTTGTAACTCTTAAGAGAGAATGTAACATGGCACTTTACATTACTGAAGAATGCACCTATTGTGCAGCTTGCGAGCCGGAATGTCCTACACAGGCGATTACAGCCGGTGATGATATCTATATTATCGATCCGAACTCCTGCAACGAGTGTGAAGGTCTTGACGAGCAGGCATGTGTCGCAGTCTGTCCTGCAGAGTGCATCGTTCAGGGATAAGCACCACATAGCTTTTTGTTAAAAAGCGGCCGGGTGTACCTGCCGCTTTTTCTCGTTACGCTTTCCGCGTTCCCCCTCTCGAAGTACTTTTCCGCCATCGAAATCAACGACGCAATCGAATCGCGGGGTCCAAAATACCGGTCCCTTAAAAAACGCAGATAATTTGTGATATGCCTTCCGGTTCAGTAGCTTTACGTGAACTTTTTTGCCTTGTAACCAGGACAATCACAAACAGAGAAGGGTGATCGATTTATTCCAGAAAAAGCGTTCCAGCGGGGTGCCGGAACACGAAAAAGAGTTCAATCCATTCCTCGAATTCCGCAAACAGGTCCAGCCCCCGAAAAGAACGTCGGGACAGCTTACTCATGTCGCCCTCCTTATACGCTTCCTCAAACCGGTCACCTGGATACCCGTAATCTGGAGTTTTTTATGCGGCGCTGTTGCCAGCGGAGCATTCGGGTGGGCTGATGTGCTCGGCATAAAATTTCTTCTCGGCATTCTCCTGACCGGACCGCTCGCCAGCGGAACCTGCCAGATGCTCAACGATTATTTCGACCGCGACCTTGACGAAATCAACGAACCCCGGCGTCCGATTCCCGGAGGAGAAATATCGCTCAGAAATGCAACCATTCTGATAGCGGTATGGTCGCTGCTGTCAATCCTTGTCGGTTATCTTATCCATCCCCTCATCGCCCTGTACGTTGTCATCGGCATCATCAACGCGCACCTGTACAGTGCCAATCCAATAAAACTCAAGAAGCGGCTCTGGGCAGGTAATATCATTGTCGCCGTATCATACCTCGTGATCCCCTGGATAGCAGGAGAAATAGCATACAATCCAGGTTTTACCCTTGAATCGCTCATCCCGTCACTGACTGTCGCTACCCTCTTCACCATCTCCAGCACAGGAACCATGACCATCAATGATTTCAAATCCATAGAGGGAGACCGGCAGATAGGAATAAGGACATTGCCTGTCGTCTACGGAGAACGGAACGCCGCAATCATAGCGGCCGTCCTCATCAACCTGGGCCAGCTCATGGCTGTAGTCTATATGATCATGCTGAACCAGCATCTCTACTCAATGATTGTCGCCCTCCTCATCGTGCCCCAGTTTGTGCTGCAGTTCAGCCTTGTGCAGTCACCCAGAACAATGGATGTCCGGTACAACGCAATAGCACAGAATTTCCTGGTTGCAGGAATGCTTGTCTGCGCGCTGGCAATACAAAATTTCAGGATATGACCTATTCCGGCTCCATACACCTTCGCACCAAAGGCTACTCGGATATCATCGACCTGACTCGTAATGTGGAAAGTATTATTGCCGAATCGGGAATAAGGGAAGGCATTGTCTGTATATCCGCCATAGGCTCTACCGCCTCGATAACAACCATGGAATTCGAGCCGGCCCTTGTCGAAGACATGAAAGAAAAGCTCGAACAGCTCATTTCAAGCAGGGAAAGAAGCCGCCACTCGGAAACCTGGGGCGACGATAACGGGTTCTCACATATGAGAGCGTCACTGATGGGTCCCGGAGTGACAATGCCGGTCAGCAGCGGAAAACTGGTCCGTGGAACATGGCAGCAGATCGTCTATATCGATCATGACAACCGCGGCCGCGACCGGGAGTTGTTCGTTCAGCTTGTTGGAGAATCGTGATCCCATACCTGAATACACATGCTGTTTTCACTCATGCCGGCCATATCGGTTATTCTCCCGACCTACAACAGGGAAAACGCGGTGGCGCAGGCAATTCAAAGTGTCGTCGAACAGACCTTCAGGGACTGGGAACTGATCATCGTCGATGACGGCAGCACCGACAGCACGTTCGAACGGATTTCCGGATTTATCGAAAAGTACCCTAACATCCGTTACATGAAGCACTCCAACCGGAAACCCGCCCTGTCGAGAAACGCGGGAATACAGGCCTCTTTTGGACGATACATCACGTTTCTCGACAGCGACGATTACTATCTGCCGGAACATCTTGCATCACGTTTGAGCTATCTCGAAGCGCATCCGGAAACCGACCTGCTTTCCGGAGGCTTTTGCGGTGACGACGATGTGTATGTTACCGATTGCTACCATCCGGAAAAAACGATCCATATCCGGGAATGCACTCTCGGCGGAACCTTTTTCGGGAAGCGTGACCTGTTTTTTTCTCTCAAAGGATTTGCTGACGTCGATTACGCCGAAGACACCGAATTCTGGGAACGCGCATCGAAACGATATAACGTCAAAAAAATCGATGAACCGGCAACCTACGTCTATCAACGCTCCGGTGACAGTATCACGAGGAACAGATGAGAAGAAATGTTGATTTGTTTAGTTGTTGAATTGTTGATGTGGGGAGAGGGTATCTGGTAGTGCTGAGGGAAGAATGTGGGATTTAAGAAATAGTTCTCAGTTCTTAGTGAAGAAGAAAAGCAATGAGTTGGGAAGGAAGATTGTAGGATGTGGGGGGTGGGATGAGTGACAAGAAGGGAGTAAGTTGGTTTTTGGTCATTTTAGTCCTTTTGGTCTTTTCCACCAGTTTGAAAACAATTCAACAGACAACAATCTTCTCCTGAATGGCGAAGACGTTTTCAGGCATCAAATCAAAGAACGTTTAACCGGGTAGATACTTATTCAGATATATGGCAAAGTCTGTAACCGTTTACTGCAGTTCGAGCGACAGCCTGCCTGAAAGCTATTACAACAGCGCTGCCGAGCTTGGCAGGGGTCTTGCCGAACGTGATGTCTCGCTTGTCTTCGGCGGCGGCAATGTCGGCCTGATGGGCTGCATTGCAAGCGCAGTGATGCAGCACGGCGGAACAGCGAGGGGAATCATACCCCGTTTCCTCGAGGAAAAAGAAATCGCGCATTACGGCATAACCGAGCTGCATATCGTCGAAACGATGCACGAGAGGAAAATGAAGCTCGCGGACTGGGCAGAGGCATTCATCATCCTGCCCGGAGGCTTCGGAACACTCGATGAACTGATGGAAGTCATCGCCTGGCGCCAACTCGGTCACCATGACAAGCCCATCATCCTTTTCAACATCGACGGATTTTGGGAACCGCTCCTTCAATTTTTCGAAACGCTTGCCGAAAAAAAAATGATCCGGCCCGACCATAAGCTGCTGTACCACATATGCGACACTGTAGAGGATATTTACAAGATCGTATCATAAAAGAAGGAACCCAACCCTAAGCACATTCGTTATATAGTTCATAACCTCGTACAGGCTCCCGACACAATCACTATGTGACGCAATGAAACTCATTTTTGTTTACAATGCAGACAGCGGTCCGGTCAGCGGTCTTTTTGACATCGGCCACAAGCTGTTCAGTCCCGAAACTTACCAGTGCGGCTTATGCGCATTGACGTACGATACCTTTACCGAAAAGAAAATCTGGAAAGATTTCAGGGAATCGTCATCCACCGAGATGGAGTTTCTCCACCGGGATGAATTCAAAAAGAAATACGACAAGGAATTCGACTATCCTGTCGTTCTGAAAGAGAACGACCCGTTCGAGATCCTTTTATCAAAGGAAGAAATCGAGCAGATCCCGGACGTGGAAATGCTGATAAAAACAATTGAAGCAAAAACTGCCGGATAAACACGCAGCAGAACCCCCAGGATAACACAAAACCACCCGTCATGATCTCTCCCGACATGATTCCCGCGCTGACGCTCACGCTCCTTGCCGGTCTGTCAACCGGCATAGGCAGTGTCCTGGCACTGACCGTCCATCACACCAACAAGCGGTTCCTGACTTTCGCCCTCGGCTTTTCAGCCGGAATCATGCTCTATGTCTCTTTTGCCGAAATTCTTCCAGAGGCTCAGGCTTCGATCCTTGAAGAACTGTCGGAAAGCGCTGCAGGCTGGATCACGACCGCAGCGTTTTTCGGGGGAATCGGCCTGATCTGGATTATCGACCAATTGATGCCGAACCTTGGAAACCCGCATGAAATGTCGCTTGTCGGTACTATCGAAGACGAAAAGCCTGATGAAAGCAGGCTCTATCGAATGGGGATATTCACGGCAATCGCCATAGCCATTCACAATTTTCCGGAAGGCCTGGCGGTTTTCTTCAGTGCACTCTCCGACCAGAACCTCGGTATCGTCATAGCCGCCACCATTGCGCTGCACAACATCCCCGAAGGCATGGCCGTCGCAGTTCCGGTCTACTTTGCCACAAAAAGCAAAGGCAAAGCCTTCAGCTACTCGTTTCTTTCCGGCCTGGCAGAGCCGCTGGGAGCCGTCATCGGCTACCTCCTGCTGCAGCCATTCCTCACGCCGCTTGTCTTCAGCCTCGTCCTTGCCGGAGTCGCCGGCATCATGGTCTATATCTCGCTCGACGAACTGCTGCCGACAGCCGAGGAGTACGGAGAACACCATCTCGCCATATCAGGCCTCATCATCGGCATGGCAGTCATGGCAGTGAGCCTCCTGCTTTTGATATAATTCCGCTTCCGGGTACTCGGTACTTGGAGAAGATGGTTTTTAGCCATCCAGCCAACCAGCCATTTTCACTCAGCACTCAAATACTTCCCACACCCCACATCCTACAATCTTCCTTCCCAACTCATTGCTTTGCTTTTCTTCCTACTGAGAACTGAGAACCAAGAATCTGAGAACTATTTCTTAAATCCCACATTCCCCGCTCATCACTCAGTACTCGGCATTCAGAACTTCCTAAACCCCACTACCCACTTTCCAAATCCCACTTCCCATCCCACATCCTACACCCTACAATCATCACTCAATACTCAAAACCTTCGCCCCCCTGATCCGCCGCTGCTTGATGTCCATAATGGCCGCATTTGCTTCTTCAAAAGGATAGAGCTGCACGTCCGGCTTCAAGTCCATCTCACCCGAGATATTCAGGAACTCCCGTACATCAGCCGAGGTAACGTTGGCAACACTCTTGATCTCCTTTTCCATCCAGAGATGAGTGGCATAATCGAGACCTGAAAGCACCTTCGTATCGATCGACTCCTTGCGGATCGCGTTGATCACGAGACGACCCGAAGGTCTGAGATTTTCCAGGGCGGAAAGCACCGGCAGCCAGACCGGCGTGGTATCGATGATCCCGGCAAGCGGTTCGGGAGCACTATCGGTCGTATCCCCCGCCCACACAGCCCCCAGTGAAAAGGCAAACTCCCGCTCCTCGGGATTCCGTGCAAAGACATGCACCGGTGAATCGGGATAGAGGTAGTTCATCATTTTCAGAACAAGATGCGCCGAAGCCCCGAACCCTGTCAATCCGGCAGGCTGCCCGTTCTGCAAATGCAAAAGCGTCAACGACCGGTACCCGACAGCCCCCGCGCAGAGCAAAGGCGCTGCTTCGGCATCGGAAAAGTTATCCGGTATCGGATAGGTATACGCAGCCGGAACAACCA
This sequence comes from Chlorobium sp., assembly GCA_028280025.1. GTDB lineage: Bacteria > Bacteroidota > Chlorobiia > Chlorobiales > Chlorobiaceae > Prosthecochloris. Next base: position 92,466 of record JANQMO010000050.1, read on the forward strand.
TATACTCCGCATACCCCCCATGAGCATCCCGCCCGGTCGCCCGAAACTCCGAACAGAGATTTTCCTTCCCGTCAAGACAAAGCTCACATTTCCCGCAAGCAGAAAAAATCCAGGCCACCCCTACCCTGCTGCCGATTTCGAGCCCGCTCACCCCGTCCCCATGAGCCACAACCTCACCCACAACCTGATGCCCGGGAACAACCGGAAAAAAAGCCGGCGGCGTTCTCCCCTCGATCTCATCAAGCTCCGTATGACACACCCCGCACGTCCTAACCTTCAACAGCACCTCGCCCGCTGCAGGTTCGGGGACCGGCATTTCTAACATTCTTAACGGTTCACTGTTCTCTGACAGGTCGGTAATGCCTTGAATAACGTAGGCGTTCATCTCAATAACACAGCCGTTTTTTTACCGTGTTTAAATCTCAAGATTGATAGTCAGAAAAGATTTGCCTTATTTCATCTTCTAAAGACAAAATCTTTTCATTCGCCGTATTCCAAACCACTTCAATATCGACGCCAAAATAATCGTGAATCAACTTGTCCCTCATTCCTGTTATTGACCGCCATGGTATGGCTGCATAATTATCACGTACTTCTTTTGGCACTTTTTTCGATGCTTCGCCAATTATTTCCAGCGCTCTGATAACAGCATACTGCGTTTTCTTATCTATTCGGAATGATTCATAATCAACACCATCAAGAAATTCTTTTATAGCGATGATCGCGTCTAAAATATCCTGAAGATAATCGAGGTATGACTGTTGTTTCTTCATAAAACAGGCTTTGCTTCAGCAATTATTCTTTTCCCGATATATGGCTTGAGCGCGCTACGCATCACCAAATCAACCTTCAACCCAAGCAAGTCGCTCAAATAATTTTCAAGCTCAATAAATTCAAGAAGATCTGGCGCTTTAGAAAATGCCACCAAAACATCCAAATCACTATCAGTCTTCTGTTCATTTCGGACATAAGACCCAAAGACTTCAAGTGTTGACACATTAAACTCGGCGTTTAATTTTGGCATTTCTTTGCGCAAGGCAAAACGTATATTTTCATAATCTTTTTTCATGCCGAATTCCTTGGTGTTTTGACATCATATACCACCCATCAGCAAAATTATTCTCATCACCCGATACAGCTATAGATACAATATATTCAGCAAAAACTCCACGCATAGCCTGCTCACAACATCCATCCTGTCGGGTTTGGAGGTGCTTCCTTTTGATCGAGATATTTTATGCCTTTAACACAACGGACGACCAGCCAGATCACGAAGAAAAAAAGCACCAGAATTCCGATAAGGACAAAAGAGAGTATTATGCCGATGAAAATGTAAAGGGTTCCTATCCAGAACGTTCTGATCTGGAACTGGTAATGGCTTTTCAGCCATTCGGGTGCATCATCCTTATTGATATAAGCCATAACGACCCCAATAAGCCACGTAACACCAAAGGCGAGCCCGGTCAGGTAGAGTATGTAAACGATTTTAGCCGTTCCCTCAGTGGTTGGCTTTTCTTGTACCACTGCTTCGTCCATGGTTGTTCTCCATTACTGGTTGCTGAATCATTTTCTACAGCTTTATGCCCTGCAACGCATTTTCCACAAACAAGATAGTACAAATAGTATACATCAAACAACTTGCAGCAATCAAGCCCCCCTTATCCATGAACCCCTGTTTCAATTCCGCCAATCAGGTTGTTCCCGGTTTTCTCACCCCATGAAAGCCTTTCATTCCAGCGCAGCAAGATGTATCATCAAAACCCCTTTGGGATATCTTTTATTTATACTTTCTTAAAACAAGAACAAAACGGGGTATACCCTGATCACTTTCATGCGGATTTGAAGCATACTTTATGCCCGGGTTTCAGAGGCCGACATAGCGTGAAGCATCAGATCACTGCAGTTCACAACCACAGGCAATCGGAGAGACGTGCCATGAAAAACATACTTATCGGCCTTCTTGCGGCATTTATTCTGCTTGCACCTGAACACGCTCGATGCGATGAGCCGACACCGCAGGAAATATCGAAATGGAAAACACTCGCCCAACAAGGCAATGACGCGGCACAGTTCAATCTCGGCCTGGTATATGCAACAGGCAAGGTAGTATCGCAGGATTATGCAAAAGCCATAAAGTGGTACAAACTCTCTGCAGGGCAGGGTAATACTGCGGCTCAACTCAATCTCGGCAACATGTATGCCGCCGGTCAGGGTGTGGACCAAAACTACGCAGAAACCTTGAAATGGTACACGCTCGCTGCCAAAGAGGGCAATGCTATCGCCCAGCACAATGTCGGACTGCTGTATGCAACCGGCAAAGGGGTAGAACAGAATCACGTTGAAGCCATGAAGTGGTATAAACTTGCCGCCGAGCAGGGCGATGTCGGCGCACAGCTGGGTATCGGCAATATGTATGCAAGCGGCAAGGGCGTCAAACAGAACTATGCTGAAGCAATAAAGTGGTACGAACTCGCTGCCGCGCAAGGCAATGCTATCGCTCAGTATAACCTCGGCCTGCTGCACGCAAGTGGTCAAGGCGTAAAACAGGATAAAAAAGCCGCGAAAAAGTGGTATAAAAAAGCATGTGACAACGGCTTACAGAAAGCATGCGAGGCTTATGGTAAACTCCATAAAGCCGGGCATTAATCACAGCTCGATCGATAATCCGGAAGTTTACCGGGAGTCCGGTTTTTCTTTTTTGGAGGAAAACAATCCTGTCCAGGAGGATTCGCCGGTGACAAGGAAGTATGCAATACCGAGTCCGAAAATGACTGCGGCTGTACCGTAGAGGTATTCAGGGGTGATTTTATCGAAATCCAGAATGATGACCTTACGCGAAATAGCCATCAGGGCCGTTGCGACAACGAGTTTTATTGGAATGACGTTTGTTCCGAGATAGAGGCGTATGTTGATGAAAATCTCGATGGCGATGAGTACCGCCAGGAACGCGCCGAATGTTTCAAGGATATCATTGATATTGAGCAAGAGGAATGGCGGCTGCATCAGGCGCGAGTAAAGGACGTACACGACATCTCCGATACCCCAGATGATCACAAACACCATCAGAATTGCCAGAATTCTGACCGTAAAGCGAATGATATCATGAAGAAAACCGATCAGCCTGTCTTCATGTTCTGCAGGCAGCTCTTCGTGATATTGGATCGATTCGGGTTGTTTTTCTTTTTTGTCTGCCATTGTCAAAGTGTCATCCTATTATCCCGAAATTCGTATTAAAACCAAAAACGACCGTTCTTTTGCTTCATTTTTTAATTGTATAACATATCCTATCTAAACAAGATAGCACATATAATATACACCAAAGAATCAATAACCCTGCCTGCGATTGAGCCTGAGGCTTCGAACGGTGATAAGGAAAACGTGCAACACCCCTGTGAAAAAATCTTGAATTCCCAAATAAATCGTGTAAATTGAAAACATAAAATTCAATTTGCACGGTTATGAACAAGCAATATCTTGACAGGCTGATAATACCCGATGTTCTTGACGGACTGAAACATTACCCGGTTACAGCAATCGTCGGGCCGCGTCAATGCGGCAAATCAACATTGGCGAAAAAGCTGCTCACGCCTCAACGCCCTCTTCTTTATCTGGATCTCGAAAAAACATCCGATCTGAGAAAACTTGATGAGCCGGAATGGTTTTTCTCAACGCAAAAAGAGCGTTTGATCTGCATTGACGAAATACAGCGCAAGCCCGAACTCTTCGCATTGATCCGCAGTCTTGTCGATGAATGGGAAAACAACGGCCGGTTTCTCGTTCTCGGTTCGGCCTCGCGCGACCTTTTGAGGCAAAGCTCCGAATCACTTGCGGGCAGAATCACCTATAAACAATTAACCCCTTTTCTCTGGGAAGAAGTAAAGGATGCCGTCACTTATGAAAAATACCTCTCTGCAGGAGGGTTTCCCCGCAGCCTGCTTCAGAAACAGCCAAAGGTTTCTTTCCAGTGGCGGGAAGATTTTACAGCAACGTTTCTTGAGCGGGATCTATTGCAATGGAAAGGATTTTCACCGCTTACCATGCGCCGGTTATGGCAAATGCTGGCACATAACAACGGGCAGACCATCAACTACTCTGCAATCGGCGCCTCACTTGGCGTAAGCCATTCTTCAATACGAAACTATGTCGATTTGCTTCAGGATACGTTTATGCTGCATGTCCTTATGCCTTACACTGTCAATACCGGAAAGCGCCTTGTAAAATCACCAAAGGTCTATCTTTCCGATACAGGTATTACGGCCGCCTTGCTTGGGTTGCATGATTTTTCTCAGCTTGCAGGCCATCCTGTTTTCGGTTCACTTTGGGAAAGTGTCGTACTCTCCAATCTCAAGGGCCTTTTTCCACGCGCTGCTTTTTATTTCTACAGAACATTGCATGGTGCGGAAATAGATATCCTTATGGAGTTTGACGGAAAGCTCATTGCTTTTGAATGCAAATCGTCTCTTTCTCCGACACTTTCAAAAGGCACGTATACAGCTATTGATGATATCTCGCCAATACACACATTTGTTGTAGCCCCCGTGCATGAAAGTTATTCGATGAAACCGGGAATCGATGTCGTATCCCTGTCGGAGTGCAAACAAAAACTTGAGGGTCTCTATAAACAGCCTTGAGCTTTACCGATTCTATCGAAACAAACCTCAACGAAGCAATCGAAAAGCGGGATAGAGAACGACTGGCAAACCTGTGCTTGTTTACCGGAAGAATGTCCTGCAAGTCCCTATGGCGCAGTGCCAAATATGCGTATATTTTCGATAATAACAAGAAAGGAGTTTCATTGAGCGATTGGACTGCCGGATACGTTGCGGACGTCGGCTATACTTACGGCTACCAGACCGAGCTGAACCCCCTCAGGATCAAACTTGCTTTCCTGCACAACGGCTTTGTGTTCCCGGAAGTCGAAACAGCTTGCGAGCTTGGTTTCGGGCAGGGCCTGTCGATCAATATCCATGCTGCTGCATCGACCACACGCTGGTATGGCACGGATTTCAATCCGTCTCATACCGCCTTTGCGCAGGAGCTCGCCCGAAAAGCCGGTACGGATGTTTGCCTCTCCGATGAATCGTTTGCCGAATTTGCCGCGCGTACCGACCTTCCCGATTTCGACTTCATCGGCATGCACGGTATCTGGAGCTGGATTTCAGACGAGAACCGCTCCATTATCCTCGATTTCATCCGACGGAAGCTCAAAGTCGGCGGCGTGCTCTTTATCAGCTACAACGCCTATCCCGGCTGGGCGGCTTTCGCACCTGTGCGCCACCTGATGAATCGCCATGCCGAAATCCTTGAAACCCGGAACAAGAACCTCATCAGCCGCGTTGACAGCGCCCTCGATTTTTCAGAGCAGTTGCTGGCAACAAACCCTGCTTTTCTGCTGGCAAATCCGCAAATAAGCGACGCACTGACAAAAATAAAGGAAGACAACCGCTACTACCTTGCTCACGAGTATTTCAACGAACACTGGCAGCCAATGCACTTTTCATCAATCGCAGAGCTGCTTGACTCTGCAAAAGTACAGTTTGCCTGTTCTGCAAGCTACCTTGAACATATCGACGCCATCAATCTCAAGGCCGATCAGCTCTCTTTCCTGCAGAATATCAAGGACCCGGTGTTTCGGGAAGATGTTCGCGATTTCATGGTCAACCAGCGGTTTCGAAAGGATTACTGGGTAAAGGGAGCAACGAAGCTCAACCAGTTCGATCGTGCCGAACTGCTCAGGCAGCAGAACGTCATCCTAGCCAATAACCGGGAGGACGTTTCGCTTAAAACGACTGGAGCTCTCGGTGAAGCGACCATGAACAAAGATGTATACGCGCCGATACTCGACGTCCTTGCGGACAATGAACCCAAGACCATATCCGAAATCGAACAGGCGGTCAAACCTCAAAAAATCAGTTTCGCCCAAGTGATTCAAGCCCTGATTGTTTTTGGGGGACAGGGACACATCGCCGCTTACCAGGATGAAAATGTTATCACAAGCGTCAGCGAACAATGTGACAAACTTAACGCACACCTTATAGCCAAAGCACGCAAAAGCAATGAAATCGCGTGCCTCTCAAGCCCTGTAACCGGCGGCGGTGTCCCGGTGGGACGTTTCCAGCAGCTCTTCCTGCTGGCTATGCATCAGGGCATACATGAGCCTTCCGAATGGGGACGGTATGTCTGGAAGATTCTGCAAGCTCAGGGTCAGACAATCGTCAAGGAAAAAAAGCCTCTTGAAACCGCGGAAGCAAATCAGGCAGAGCTCACGGAAATAGCACAGAAATTCCTGGAAAAGCAGCTCCCTCTTTTCAAAACCCTCCGGATCAACTGACACCACCCCTTCACGGTCGGAAGCCAATCCCAACTCAGTAGTAGGTAGTAGGAGAATATGGTTATTTGTTGAATTGTTGAGTTGTTTGAAGACGCCTCCCTGCCTGCGTAAGGGCGAAAGATTTTTCGCCCCTACATTTTCTTCTTCACTGAGAACTAAGAACTGAGAACTATTCCCCCCTACGATCAGCTTTCGAACCGTTTCTTATAGATATGGCAATATGGCTGATGGCCGGTTTTTTCGTAGTAATCCTGGTGATAGTCTTCAGCAGGATAGAACGTTGAAGCCGGTTCGAGCTGTGTTACCACGTCATACCCCTTGTCTTTCAACTGAGCGATCAGCTTTTCGGCAACTTTTTTCTGCTCGTCGTCCGCATAGAACACCGCCGAGCGATATTGCGGACCGATATCCGGACCCTGACGGTCCAGCTGGGTCGGATCGTGGATTTCAAAAAACAGTTTGGCAAGCTTCTCATATGAAACCACCGACGGATCGTATTCGACCTCGACCGCCTCTGCATGTCCGGTCCTGCCGGAAGAAACCTCCTTGTAGGTGGGGTTTGATTTGGCGCCGCCTGTGTAACCCGACCGCACGGCTTTCACCCCGTCAACCTTTTCGAGGTGGTACTCCACTCCCCAGAAACACCCTCCTGCAAAAACTGCTTTACGGGTTGTTCCGGTTGCAGCAGCACCGTCACCTTCCTGCTTGCTGAAGTCGAGCGAGATCGAATTGACGCAGTAACGCGCGTTTTTGTCGGTGAACCCTTCGTTATAGAACACGTGACCGAGATGGGCTCCGCAGTTGGCGCAGAGTATTTCAGTCCTTCTGCCGTCCGCATCGGTTTCCTTTTTTACCGCTCCGGGAATCGCATCATCGAAACTCGGCCACCCCGTCCCCGAGTCGAACTTGTCCGATGAATGAAAAAGCGGTTCGCCGCACCGTTTGCAGACATATGTCCCGTCTTCCTTGTTATAGACGTATTTTCCGGTATACGGCATTTCAGTTCCTTTATGAACGATCACCCTTTCTTCCTCTGGTGTGAGTTGTTTACATGTCATGGTATCCTCCCGATTCACAGTGACTGTTGACAGTTTCTTTCCGGCACCATCACGCATCTCCTCTGCACATGAGGTTGCTGTTACCATTGTAATACATAGCGCCAAACACAATACAAGCCATGAATAGTTCATCATCATCATATCATTCCAAAACGTGAATAAAACCTGATCTCGAAAGCATAACCATATAACGATTCAAATGATCTCAGGGTTTCGGAAATATGAACTTCCATGCACCTGGGGGTGTTCATGAATAAAAGAACAGCAAAATCCCTGTGAACATGTCGTCATCAGAGCGCAAGTCCAACCTCCTCGCAAAGGAAACCAGCCCTTACCTGCTGCAGCATGCCTGTAATCCTGTCGAGTGGTATCCGTGGGGTGCACTTGCGTTTGAAAAAGCGCGGAGCGAAGAAAAACCGGTATTTCTGTCTGTCGGCTACTCCACCTGCCACTGGTGTCATGTCATGGAGCGGGAATCGTTTGAAAATGATGCGATCGCAGAGGCCCTGAACAGGTCATTCGTATCGGTAAAGGTCGACCGGGAAGAACGCCCGGACATAGACCGGCTGTACATGACCTATGTACAGGCTACGACCGGCGGTGGCGGCTGGCCGATGTCGGTGTGGCTTACCCCTGAGCTGAAACCGTTTTTCGGCGGAACCTATTTTCCCCCGAAAGACCGATATGGCAAACCCGGCTTTCTCACACTGCTTCTATCAATCGAACGGGCATGGAAAGAAGACCGTCAAAGACTTCTCTCTGCCGCGGATGGCACGACGGAACAACTTGAAAGCCTGACCCGGCAAATACCCGGAACAGCAACGCTGGACGAGACAGTTTTCCATCATGCCGCCAAAACCTTTGCTGAGCTGTTCGACAGCAGCGATGGCGGCTTCGGTAACGCGCCGAAATTCCCTCAGCCTTCGATTCTGGATTTTCTTCTGGCGTACGCATACTATACCGGCAATGAACATGCCCGGGAAATGGCCTTGTTTACCCTGAGAAAAATGGATTCGGGAGGCATTCACGACCATCTGGGGATTGAGAATCTTGGCGGCGGGGGATTTGCACGTTATTCGACAGATGAACGCTGGCATGTCCCGCACTTCGAAAAAATGCTTTACGACAACGCGCAGCTTGCCGTTCTTGCCGCACATGCCTACCAGATCACCGGCGAGCACCGCTATGCCGACCTTGCCGACGATATCCTGAATTATGTCCTCTGCGACATGACCGACAGCAGGGGCGGGTTCTATTCCGCCGAAGACGCCGACAGCTTTCCTGAGAAGAAGAGCCCGGAAAAAAAAGAAGGCGCATTCTATACATGGTCCCGGCAAGAGATAGAAACGCTGCTCGATCCGCTTGAAGCAGATATCTTCTGTTTTGTCTATGGTGTAGAAGCTGACGGCAACGCACTGGATGATCCGCACCTGGAGTTTACAGGACAAAATATCCTCTATCGTAAACACGACATGCAACAAGCCGCCGAACAATTTTCCATGACGCAGGAAGCCTTCAGCGATGCCATTGCAAACGCACGGGAAAAACTGCTCAAGGCGAGGATCGCCAGGCCAAGACCGCATCTGGATGACAAGATTCTCACATCTTGGAACGGGCTGATGATCTCGGCCTTTTCAAAGGCCTCCTCTGCGTTCCGGAGCCAACGCTATCTTGACGCCGCAAAGAAGGCAGCCGATTTCATCCTCGACAACCTTTACGATGCAAAAAAAGGAAGGCTTCTTCGACGCTACCGCAAGGGAACTCGGGGTATTGAAGGAAAAGCGGATGATTATGCGTTTTTCATCCAGGGCCTGCTCGATCTCTACGAAGCATCTTCAGAAAACCGTTACCTGAACATGGCCGCACAGCTCATGGAAAAACAGCTCGAACTGTTCTTTGACAGTGAATCGGGCGGGTTTTACAATGCCGTCGCGGACGATACCTCCCTGCCTTTTCGAATGAAAGAAGACTACGACGGAGCCGAACCTTCACCGAACTCGGTAAACACCATCTCTCTCTACCGGCTTGCCGACATGATCGATCGAGACGATTTCAGAGAGGCAGCAGACAGAACCATCACGTTTTTCAGCAAAACATTGAACGAAAACGGCCGGCAGCTCCCCTGCATGCTCAAGGCTGCGATGCTTCCTTTCTTCGGCTCCCGGCAGATCATTTTTGCAGGCAACCGTCAGCATGAAATAATGAAAAATCTTCAGGGCGCCACAGGAAAAGTGTATCTGCCCGACACGTTCATCATACACGCAGACGAACATGACGAATGCACTACGCCGTTTCTCTCCGAGATTGCCCGACTCACAAAAGAATCTGCCGCCTATGTGTGCGGGGGCAACACGTGCGGTCTTCCTGTAACGGACGGTGAAAAACTGGAAAAGCTGTTGAGTCCGGCTGCTGCGCCAGGAAATAAGAAAGGTGCTTAACCGGGTGTGTTTTCTTGTGCCGTGCTCCCGCCTTCAGACCGCTCTTGTGCCCGCTCTTTGGACTTATTGTTCTCTTCGACAATTTCCTTTAAAACAGCATTTGCCGTATAGAGTCCAAGACCGCCGACAACAATACCGGATACACCATGGAAAAGAAACGGCAATCCTAACGGCGTAAGCATAAAAGCGCCCCCGGCCAATGACGCAGCCCCTACTGCCTTGTTGACTATGTCACTCATTGTAATAGTTTCCGGAATGCGTGATAGACATCACAGTTTATCAATCATCATCTTCATCATAATCCATAAGATCATCGAGACGATCTTCGATGTCCTCCTCCTCATCCTTATGCTCGAACATGGTATCGATATTATCCTTTATCGCTCCTATTGCCGAACCTGCCGCCACAACACCAAGACTGGCCACGGCAACACCTGCAAGCCCATGCAGGAACGGCATTCCAACCGGCGACAACAACAGCGCGCCACCGGCAACCCCTGCTGCTGTTTTGAGCATGTTTTCCTGTTGTTCTGAATCAGCCATAACAATATGATTTCAGGTTATCAACAACAAAGACCCGCTTAAAATACTACAATATATTCACCATTCATGTAGGTTACAAATCACCACAAAGACAAGGGGAATCGGCAACCGTTCATCCAGCTGTTTTCTCTGCCGCCGCCGCCTTCGGAGCTGTCCCGGAACTACCCGGAACACCACCGGCAATCGACCCGATTGCATTGAAAAGTGTACTGAGTATCTTTGCCGCCACAGTTGCGAAAAAGACGGGAATACCTATTGAAGGAATGAACATGGCGACACCTACAATCGTTTTTACCGGATCAAGCTGTTTCTGTCCGCCTTCCATGATAGACCTCCTGCAATATTAATGTTGAAGCAATAGCGATTTTGAATAACAACAAAAACTGTAACAGTAATTGACCGTTTAAAAATTTCCTCACGCAAATCACTTCCACCCACCGCCCAGAGCTCTGTAAAGCTCTGTTCTGGCAACAAGACGCTGACGACGAATATCGGCCAGGGACAGCTCGGCATCATATGCGTTTGCCTGCGCTGTGATCACTTCCAGATAATCGGCCATGCCGCTTTTGAAAAGAAGCTCGGCATTATCGACCGACGTGCGGAGAATACCGGCCTGTTTCTTTACAGCCTTTTCTCTGACCGCCAGCTTCTGGAGTGCCGCCAGAGCACTGGAGACTTCCTGTACCGCATCGAGAACCTTCTGCCTGAAAAGAATCTCCTCCCGGTCACGAGCCACTTTAGCCTGTTTATAGGCTGTCCTGAGTTTACCCTGCTGAAATATCGGCTGCAGAACCGCTCCCTGGACAAAGCTGAACAACGAACCGGGAAAAGTAAACCAGTTGCTGGCTTTCAGGGCGTTGGACCCCGCTTCGGCACTGATTGAAAACGAAGGATAAAGTTGAGCCGAAGCAACGCCGGTTTCTGCATGGGCTTTCATAAGCGCCATTTCTGCGGCCTTGACATCGGGACGGTTGCTGAGCAGTAAAGCAGGCAAACCTGCTGAACAGCATTCTTCATCCGGCAGCTTGGGAACGTTTCCGGAACGGGCAATACGTTCCGGCAGCCTGCCGCAGAGAGCACTCAGAACATTTTCCTGGACGGCAATTCCCTGCTCTAAAGACGCGATACCTGAATGTATTCCCAATCGAACCGCCTCCTGCTGCTCAACAGCAAGCGAGGTGACAAGCCCCGCATCGTACTGCAGCCGCATCATTGAAAGCGTGGTGTCGGCAAGTGCAAGGTTTCTCCTGGTGATTCGACGCTGTGCGTCAAGCAGCAGCAGGTTGTAGTAGCTTTGTGCAACATCGGCGACAAGTCTTGTCTGTACAGCTTTTTTTGCTTCAACCGTCCGAAGATACTCCGACAATGCCGCTTTTTTCGTATTTCGGATTTTACCCCAGATATCGGCTTCCCATGAAAGCATGAGAGATGCTGTGTATTCTTCGACACTCTCCTTGCCCGGGGGAAGAGGACTGCTTCCATAATCAGATGTTGTTGCCGTGCTGCCCGTCGCCTGAAGATTCAGACCGGGCAGATTGCCGAGTTTCGCCTGTTTCAGCGCAAGGGAAGCGTATTCGATATTCTTCAGGGCAGCCTGCATATCGTAATTCCTCTCGATCGCAGCATCGATCAGTTTGACGAGCGATGAGTCGGCAAAAAAGGAACGATAAGGAATTGAACCGGCAGAAGAAGCCGTGGCCTTTGCCGAATCGGGAGCGCCAACACCCCTGTAGGCATCAGGCAAACGTGTATCGGGTTGTGCATACTTTCCAACCGTGCTGCAAGAAGACAAGAAGAGCAGCAGCATAAAGATCGGACCGATCCGATGTTCCCTTATTCTTTTCTTCATGGCAATCGTTCTCCTCTACACCGTATCGCGGTTGTCGTTGCCGGCCTGCACGGGCGGGCCGCTGATCTTTTCCTGAAGCGATTGAAACAGCACATAGAGTACCGGAATGATCAGTACGCCGAAGAACGTCCCGCTGAGCATGCCGCACACGGCCGCTGTGCCGATGGAGTGGTTGCCGAGAGCGGACGGGCCGGTCACCCAGAGAAGCGGCACAAGGCCCACAGCGAAAGTCAACGAAGTCATGAGAATAGGCCGGAGCCTCACCCTCGAACCCTCGAGCGCCGAATCGACAATCGAATATCCGGCTTTCCTGCGCTGGCTGGCAAACTCCACGATCAGAATCGCATTTTTTGCAAGCAATCCTATAAGCATGACCATCGCAACCTGAACATAGATATTGTTTTCGATACCAAACAGTTGTATGCCGGCAAAAACACCCAGAATACCAGTCGGGATCGAAAAAATCACAGCAAGCGGCAGGATGTAGCTTTCGTACTGTGCAGAAAGCAGGAGGTAGACAAACGCAAGGGATAACAGAAAAATATACACCACCTGGCCGCCCGACTCGATCTCTTCGCGGCTCATCCCTTTCCAGTCCCAGGAAAAACCGGGAGGCAGCACGTCCCCTGCCACCTGCTGAGCCGCTTCGAGCGCCTGTCCGGTGGTAAATCCCGGAGTGACGACGGCATTGACGGTCAATGCGTTGAAAAGGTTGAAATGATCCACTGTCTGGGGCCCGTAAACTTTTTTCATGCTGACCAGCGAAGTGACAGGCACCATGCCGCCCATGGCGTTTTTCACGAACACGCCTTCGAGCGAAGAGGGATCCCTGCGGTCTTCTGCCTCAGCCTGAACAATTACCCTGTAGTATTTGCCGAACCGGTTGAAATCCGATGCCTGGAAACTCCCGTAATATGCCTGCATGACCCCGAGCAGTTCATCGATGCGAACACCCAGCTGACTCGCCTTTACGTCATCGACCAGCAACTCGTATTGCGGATAGCCGGCATTGAACGTGGTAAATGCAAACGCTATTTCCGGACGGGCCATCAGCGCACCGATAAAACCGTTGGCCGTTTCCCCGAACGTTTGCAGACTGCCGGATGTCCTGTCCTGCAACACCATCTCGAGACCGCCCACATTGCCGAATCCCGGGACGGTAGGGGGCTGGAACGGAAAAAATGATCCTTCTTTTATCGATGCAAGCTTTTGCGATACCCCGCCCATGATCGCGCCGATATTTTTCACCCTGCCGCGCTCTTCCGGGTCCTTGAGGCTCGCAAAAACGATGCCGGCGGAAGGGGAACTTGCCCCTGCTATCAGGTCGAAGCCTGCAACCGAAATAACATCGTTGACGCTCTCTTCCTTCTGCAGAATGGCCTCGACTTTGTCGAGGGTTTGCATCGTCCGGTCAAGCGACGCTCCGGGAGGAAGCGATGCAGAGAGAATGAAAAAGCCGCTGTCCTCGTCAGGAATAAAACCCGACGGTGCGGAAGCCGCCATCCAGAATGCAAGCCCGGACACCGCAGCAAGCCCGCCAATGCTTATCCATTTGTTACGGATGAGTACCTTGAGTGTACCGACGTAGCGCTCGGTCACCACTGAAAAACCTGCATTGAAACCCCTGAACAGACGCCGCTCTGTACGTTTGAACCAGCCCTCTTTTTCCTCTCCTTCATTGTTTCTGTCAAGAAACAGCGCACAGAGTGCAGGACTGAGCGTCAGCGCATTGACCGTCGATATCAAAATTGCCGTTACCAGCGTAAAAGCAAACTGGCGATAAAACATCCCGACCGAACCGCCGAGAAAACCGACAGGAAGGAAGACCGATGCAATAACGAGCGTTGTGGATATGATCACATTGGTAATCACCCGCATGACCTGATGTGTGGCATCCCTTGCCGGAATTTGCTGCTCTTCCATCCTTGTATGAACAGCTTCGACAATAACGATGGCATCATCGACCACGATCCCGATTGCGAGAACAAGCGCAAACAGGGTCAGGAGGTTGATGGAAAAACCTAAAATGGTCAGGAAGAAAAATGTCCCGACAATGGCTACAGGCACTGCAATGGCCGGAATAAGCGTCGAGCGGAAATCCTGCAGGAAAATGAACACGATCAGAAAGACAAGCGCAAAAACCTGCAGCAGGGTGACAATAACCTGCTCGATCGACTCGTCGAGTGACTTCTTCGTACTGTACGGAATAATGTAGTCTATGCCTGTGGGGAACGATTCCGCCGCTTTTTCGAGCACATCCTGAACGGCAATCTGGATATCATTGGAGTTGGAGCCTGCGGCCTGAAAAATCGCCATTGTCACCGACTCCTTGCCGTTGGCATCCGCATCGACTGCATAACTGAAAGAGCCAAGCTCGACCCTCGCCACGTCCCTGAGCCGCAGAACCGAGCCGTCCGCATTGGTACGAAGAATAATGTTGCCGTATTCAACCGGCTCCTTCATTTTTCCCTTGTAGCGGATGATCAGTTCGAGAGCCTCGCCTGTACCTTCGCCGAACCTCCCCGGCGCAGCCTCGACATTCTGGCTCTGAACCGCAGCAATCACTTCCTGAGGCGCCACCGCATACGCCGCCATCCGGTCCGGCTTCAGCCATATGCGCATGGAGTAGTCTCTCGCCCCGAACACCATGGTCTGGCCAACCCCGTTGACACGCTGTATATCAGGCAGCATGTTGATCTTCACATAGTTCTGCAGAAACGTCGCATCATAGGTGTCGGGATCGTCACTGTAGAGCGTGATCACCATGATCATGCTGTTCTGCGTCTTGGTGGTTGTCACCCCGAATCTCGTTACCTCTTCGGGCAGCTGGCTGGCTGCCGTCGCAACCCGGTTCTGCACGTTGACCGCGGCCTTGTCGGGATCGGTGCCCGTCCTGAAAAACACGTTGATGCGGAGAGAACCGTCGTTGCTCGATGTCGATGTCATATGGGTCATGTCGTCGACACCGTTGATTGCCTCCTCGAGCGAAGGAGCGACCGAACGGGCAATGGTTTCGGCATTGGCCCCCGGATAGGTGGCCGATACTTCGACAGCGGGTGGAGCTATGTCGGGAAACTGCGTGAGGGGAAGCTGCGTAATCCCGATCACGCCGAGCAGGAAAATAAAAACCGATATGACCGTTGCAAGAACCGGCCTGTTGATAAATCGCTCAAACATTGCTCAGAAGTTTACTTCACCGTTCATCGGCCTTGCCCTTTCTTTTCGGAAGCGTCCTTCTCTTCAGCCTTCTGCGGATTGATAGGCGTTCCGTCAGGCAGACGGGTAAACCCGGATACTACAATCATATCGCCTTCTTCGACACCGTCGCTGACGATGTAATCGGAGCTGCTTTTCCCGATAACCGTTACCGGTGTTCTTGACACGACATTGTTATCATCGACCTTGACGACGAATATCTTGTCCTGAAGATCCACCGTACTCTCCTGGGGAACCAGAAGGACATTGTCATAACGGTAGACAAGATTCACCTTCCCGGTATTTCCGGAACGCAGCCTGCCTTCGGCATTGGGAAACGTCGCACGAAACATGACCGATGCCGTGGAACGGTCGAACTGGCCGCTGATCGCATCGAGTTTGCCTTCGGAAGGATATCGGCTTCCGTCGGCAAGGAGAAGGGTTACCGGCGGCACCGAAGCAAGCTTTGCCTCTATCGAGCTGCCGGAAAACTGCTGCTTGAAACGCACAAAATCAATTTCGCTCATGCTGAAATAGGCGCGAATCTCATGGATATCGGTCAGCGTCGTCAATTGTTCCGCCTGATTATTGCTGACCAGACTGCCGATACGAAAAGGTATCTCGCCGATATATCCATCCACCGGAGCCTTGATCCGGGTATAATCGAGGTTGATGCGCGCTCTTTGAACGGCAGCTTCGGCCTGTTCGAGCTGAGCCTTTGCTGAACGATGATTTGCCCTGGCCTGCTTCAGCTGTATTGCCGAGACAACCTTGTTTTTTACCAGGGGCCTGAGCCTTTCGACCTCTATCCCTGCAACGTCAAGCGCTGCTTTTGCAGCATGCTGCGCTGCAACGGCGGCGTTCAGCTCTTCCCGGTACACGCGGTCATCGATAACGAACAGTAACTGGCCGGACTTGACCAGAGCACCTTCATCGACGGCTATTTGCTGAAGAGTCCCGTCAACCTGCGGCCTGACCTCGACAGTCACCACCCCCTCGAGAAGCGCTGCATACTGTTTCGTCACCTCCGTGGAAGAACGCTCGATTGTCATGACAGGGAGCGACGGCGCGGGCATCTGCATGCCTCCCCCCCTGTTTCCTCCCCCGCAACCAGTCAGGGATGCTGAAAAAATGATAGTGCAGATCGCCAGTTTTCCGGCTTCTTTTACACAACGCCTCAACATAATTTGCTGCTATAACAATAATTGATGGTGCAATTACAATCGATAAAACAAAGACACGAACGCCATCCGGTATATCTACCTAATGGGTCCAGTGCACACAATGTACTGCATAAAAACGATATCCCAAGTAAAATTCATGAACCTTTTTGCCCGAAAAAAATCCTCGAAAACAGGTTCCTGATATCGAACCCTATCATGTAGAGGCATGGAATCAGAACAAGCGTCAACGGTGTTGCCAGAAGCAGACCCCATCCGAGAGCCAGCGCCATAGGCATCATCGTGGCATCCGTTCCGCCGATACCGTAGGCAAGCGGCAAAAGACCCGCCGCGGTGGTAACCGTCGTCAGCAGAATCGCCCGCAGGCGGTCTGCTGTTCCTTTTGCCACGAGAACGGAAATATCCCTTTTCATGCCGGAATTGTAAAGTTCGTTCAGGTAATTGACCAGAACAAGGGAATCGTTCACAACGACACCCGCCATACCCACAACGCCGAGAAGCCCGAGAAAACTGAACACCTCACCGTGCAACGCGAAGGTGATGACGATACCGATAATGGCGAATGGAATCGACATCATGACCAAGAGCGGCTGTGTGACGGAATTGAAGAGAAGTATGAGCAAAAAGTAGATGCCGAACGCTGCAACGCCGAACGCGATAAACAGCCCGCGGAGCGATTCTTCCGACTCCTGGGCTTCTCCGCCAAACACCAGTTTGACTCCCGGATAATCACGGTTCCCTGAAAAATGACTTTCGACATCCCTCATGACCTCTATCGGCGTGACGGTATCCTGCTTAACATCGGCGGAAATTGTTACGGAACGCTCTCCGTCATAGTGATGGAAAATGGACGGTCCCGAACCCTGCTCGAAATCGGCCACTTCGCGAAGCGGAATAAGCCTGCCGTTTATGTTCGGTATTGCGAGTTCCTGTAGATAGTCCAGGCTGCTTCTTGTGAATTTCTTGAGCATCACCCTGAAATCGACCTCTTCTTCGCCGTAACGAACGCTGGTGACAACCTGGCCGTCATAGGCTGTCCTGACCGTTCTGGCGATATCGGCTACCGAAAGCCCGAAACGTGACAGCCTGTCGTGGCGTATCGATATTTCAATCTGCTCCTTGCCTTCCTTGTCGTCCCTGTCGGGATCGGTCACACCGTCGATACCTTCCAGATAGCTGAAGACGGCATCCGCATAAGCCGTCCTCAGCGAGTCAACGGAGCCGACAACCCTTATCGTTACGGGTTTTCCCACAGGAGGCCCGCCCGATTCAACAAAAAACGTGGTTGTCGAAACGCCGCTGATCCCCTTTGCCTTTTCGCGAATGTCTTCCACGATTTCGTCTGCCTCCCGCTCCCTTGTGCCATAGGGCGTCAGCTTGACTGCAAGCTCGGCAAAGTTTTCCTGCTCGATCGGCACAATATCGGCCTGCGTCCCTATTCGTGTGAGATATGCATCCACCTCATCTTCCGGAAGTACCTCGACAAGTTTTTCAAACTCGGCGGCTTTTTCCGACGTCGCTTTCAGCGAGCTGCCGACAGGAAGTTCGATCCAGATATTGAAAGCGTCAGAGCCTTTCGTGGGAAAGAGTATGTAGCTGATATAGTTCACACCGTAGTACAATGCACCGCCAAAGGAGAGGAAGGATATGAGGACGAGCACGTACCGGAAACGCAGCATCGACAGCAGCACCTTTTCGAACAGGTTGCGAACCGGAACAAACCAGTTGCGCATGGTGGATTTTGGATCTTCTCCCTCCCTCGTGTAGAGTCCGGGCATGATATGAGCCGGAAGGACGAGAAACGCCTCGATAAGCGAGACAAAGAGCGCGAGCGTGATCGTCAGGGGGATCACGAACACAAATTTGCCGAGGATGCCCGGCATGAAAAACATCGGCGCGAATGCAAGAAACGTGGTCAGAACGGTTGTCAGTACCGGCTTGTAGACCTGGTCGATACCGTTGACCACCGCCTCGATAGGCGATTCTCCCCGCTCCCGCCGCTGAAAGATATTCTCCGATATGATGATGGCATCGTCAACGACAATACCGATAACGATGATCAGCGACGTAAGGGTCACGGTATCGAGTTCGACACCGAAAAGGGGAAGCAAAGAAATGCCCCCAAGCAGTGTAAAAGGAATACCGAGAGCCACCCAAAACGCGGTACGGAGATTGAGAAACAGCGCGAGAACAATGAGAACAAGCACCAGACCGATGCCGCCATTCATCATGACAATCGAAAGCTGGTTGGCCACGTACTGGGAAAAATCAAGGCCGTAGACAAACCGTACGCCTTCCGGCAGCAGTTCCTCCTCCTCCTTGACCAGTTTGCGGATTGCCTGCACCGTCCTGATGATATCGGCTGATTCGCTCTTGTTGATCAGAAATGAAATAGCCGGCTCGCCGTTGATCCGCGACAAAACCCTTTCCTCCTCGAAACCGTCGGTAACATCGGCGATATCGGCAACCTTGATAATCGGTCCGTCAAAGCTCGAACGCACAACCACATCCTCCACCTCCCGGGGGTCCCGAAACTGGGCCAGGGTGACAAGATCTTTTTCCGTGGTAAACGACTCGAGCGAGCCGCCGGTAGCCCTGATGTTGCGATGCTGGATAGCATTGACGACATCCTGCATCGGAATCTGGAGTTCCGTGATTTTCTCCGGATGCAGCTCGACCTGTATCTCCCTGTCGCGGTACCCGTAACGCTGCACGCTGGCGACTCCCGGAATGTCCTTGAGTTTCTTTTCGAACCTGCGGGCAAGTTCACGCAGCTCCGGATAAGGTTTATCCCCGGTCAGACCGACTTCGAGAATGGGAAATATGGATGACTTGATATCGGTGATCAGGGAAGATTCCGTCACCTCATCGGGAAAATCGGTGATCCGAAAGACCGCTTCACGGATCTCGCGTTTCACCCCGTCCACGTCTGAAGCATCCGGCTCTATATCGACAATAACGATCGAGACATTTTCCATGGACATGGAAAACACACGCTTGATATCGGTAACGCTTTTCAGCTCGTCCTCGATCTTGTTGGTGACATTCAGCTCGACGTCTTCCGGGGCGGCACCCGGATAATTCGTCGTCACCACCATCTGACCGAGATCGACCTTGGGATACTGTGCCCTATTGATCTGCCACAACGTCGCCAGCCCGAACAGAAAGACCAGGATCGTCATCAGGTAAGCGAGCATATGACGCTCGGCAAAAAATCGAAACAGAGGTTTCATAAAGGAAAAGAAAAGTCAAAATTCAAAAGGCAAAAGTCAAAAACATTCACCAATCCCATCCAGTCATCCTCGGGCTTGACCCGGGGATCCATCTTCCAATGAAAGTCAGCATGGATGCCGCATCAAGTGCGGCATGACTCTCTGCTCGCATCAAAAAGGGCGAAAAATTTTTCGCCCCTACACCCATTACCCACTCCCATAACCTAAAAAAGCTTCCTTACTCCTGCGCACGACGTGCGCTACTCCTGGCTCCTTACTCCTTCTTCACTTATTCTTCCCCATTACCTACTACCCATTACCTACTACCTATTTCCTAAATCCAACCATCCCCTCTTCACCATTCACGATTCACGACTCACGATTCCCTAATAAACCCTATCCATCAACGCCTGGTACTGCAGCCAGAGCTTCTGGTAGTTCAGGGCGTTCTCCGCATAGGTGAGCTTTGCGCTTTCCTCGTTGTCCCGGCTCATGATCACAAAGGTCTGGTCGCCTCTTCCCTGTTCGTATATCTTGATTTCCTCACGCGTCCTCTGCCTTGCCGACTCGATCTGCTGGCGGTTCAGCCTGAGAACCTGCAAAAGCTGCTTCATTTGTGCATGGAGCGAGGCGAGCGACGCATTCAGTGAAAGAGAAACATCCTCGTTTTCCTTGTCGAGCTGCATCATCTGCAGCCGGTTTCTCCGGTAATCTGCCTTTGCTGTTCTGTTTTCCAGAGGAAGTGAAAACTGAAGACCAACCGCTGCGTCTTTTTTATCGAAGCCGAACGCATCCCATCCATCCTCGTCTGCGTCCTTGACCGTAACTGCAGCAAAAAGTGACAGGTCAGGTAATTTGGCATTCTTCAACCCCGAGGCGTTGCGTTCAAGCTGTCTTTTTCGCACATCGAGAATCTGCAGGACCCTGGAATTGTTCCTGAGCATCTCGCCTGCTGTTTCGAGGGATTCCGGCTCCGGAGTGGCGTACAGATCAAAATCAGGTAAAGCCGTCATGAAACGGTCGTCCTGAACAAGAACCGAAAGCTCTGACCTGATGGCGCCCAACTGCGATTCGACCAGTCCGAGATTCTGCCTCCAGGTATTGAACGCGTCTTTTGATCGTATCACTTCGACCGAATCGACAAGAAATGCCTTGAACTTGCGCTGTGTACGGGTAAGCTCCTTGCGGCTCAGCTCGAGCCGTTTGGCAATGATCCTTTTCTGTTCCGTCAGATAAACCCAGTCGAGGTATTTCGAGACCGCATCGGTGAGAAATTCTTCGATGGATTCCTTCGATTGAATATCTGCCGCTTCAACATCATATCCCTTGAGATCATACTGAAGACGGCTCAGCTTTCCTCCCCTGTCCTTGAGAATCGGCTGCGAATACTGAAGCTCGATGCTGTTCTCATAAAACCGGTCAGGATAGGAAAAGAAAGGGGTCTCGTCGAACGTGCTTGAGGTCCTGCTGAGCGCGTAGGTAGCCGAAAGCCGGCCTCCCGTATCCCAGAACTGTCTGCTCAAACCGGTTTCCAGCGAGAGCGCATTGGTCAGATCCGGATTGAACGCGGAAATTGTCGCCTCCTCGCGCGACCACGCCAATGATGAAGTGAGGTTCCAGTCTTCCGAACCACGAAAGCTCTGCTGCGCTGCCTCTTCGATCTCCCGGTTCAACGTCTCTTTTTCAAAGACCGGATGGTTGTTCTTCAAAAGATCGATGAACATATCCCTCGACACCTTTTCACCGGCAGTTGCAGCACCGGAAAAAAGAGAAACCGTCAGGATACAAATGAGGAAAATACAGGCCAGAAATCCGCATAATGAGAAACGCCGGAAAGAAAGTACGATAGCACCGGAATTACCGAAGGTCATAGTATCGCGTGATTCGCTTGGTGAAATGATCCTAAATTGAGCGATTGTCGAGCATGCCGGAGATGCGAGGCACAGGGAATGCCGCTGTAGTGATCTACCGCAAGTTCCCTGTAACGAAGCAGATTCGGTGTGA
>JANQMO010000051.1 GCA_028280025.1 Chlorobium sp.
CGACTGCTCATCGATATTTTGTCGTTCAACGAGCGTTCCATCAAAAAGGCGAGGGAGCCAGTGCCTCAACTCGCCCTATTTTAACCGGACAGTAGTGATCACGATTCACAATTCTTCTCCCACTCATTGCTCGTTGCTGTTCAACTGAGAACCGAGAACTGAGAACTTCCCCCTCCTTACTCCTGCGCACGAAGTGCGCTACTCCCTACTCCTTCTTGTCACTCGTCACTTGTCACTCATATTCACCATCTCCTCGCTGACGTCCCACAACCGCCGCCGAAGTTCCGGGTCTTCTGCCAGCGGGGAACACGAGACCGGACGGTTGTTTTCGAAATACGTGCCTGTTACCCCTTGAACATCTTCGGAAACGGCAAGCCAGGCCAATGCTTCTCCCCCGTAGACCGGGTCACTGCCCCCAAGGGACCAGCCTGCATGAAGAAGCTTGGTCGCCAGTATACCGGGATCGAGCGTGTTGACGGTCACACCGGTTCCTTCGAGCCTCTTTGCATGCTCCAGGGTGAACATGACATTACAGAGTTTGCTGAACGCGTATGCGCTGTAACCGCTGTAATGCTTTTCCCCCTGTATGTCGGCCAGGTCGAAACCGGCGCTGAAATGATCGACTGAACTGACGTTGATAATACGGGCCCTCTTTTGGCGAAGGAGGGGTTCCAAGAGCACTGTCAGGTAAAAGTGGGCAAGGTAGTTGACCGCAAAAGTCGTTTCGCAGCCGTCTGCCGTCAGCGTCCGTTCCGCCATGTAGACACCGGCATTATTGATCAGTACATCGATGCCCTCAATTTCATCCAACAACGTTCCGGCCATGCCTGCTACGTCGTGAAGGGAGCTGAAATCAGCCTGCAGGATCGAGACGCTGCCATAACCGGCAACCGTTTCGATCTCTTTTCTTGCCTCATCGAGTCTGGTGCCGTTTCTGCCGTGAAGTATGATCCGTGAACCTGAACGGGCAAGTTGGAGCGCAGCCGCCTTTCCGATCCCGTCCGTGCCGCCTGTAATACAGATAACGTTTTCTTTCACCTGTCGCCCGCCTACCAGTTCGAGATCATCCTGTTGAACAGGTCATCGACAATCTGGTCGACAACCGCCTCGATCGCCTCTTCCTTTGCTGCAAAATCTCCGACCGAATAGTCATCGAATCCGCTGAATGACGTGCGGGTGAAAAACGGCTTGTCCCGGGTCCTGTCGGTAAACGACGCGCGAACGACAATAGTGATCCGGTTGGCTATCGCGCGCTCGGTTTCGCTGCCGAGCTGACTCGGTTCATCGCTGAAGGAAACGATTTCGGCTTCGAGATCGGCATCGGCACGGTTTCTGTCCGATTCGATATTCAGAGAACTCTGGGACTCGATAACATCGATAAGCTTTTCGGTGAACTCGGCACTGAGTTGCGCAACACCCGCCCCCGACCGGTCCTTGAAAGTCTGAACGGCAACGGTCTTGACATGCGGAGGCAGCGACGCCCCCGAAAAGGTGTAGCACCCCTGAAGAGCAAGCGCAAGTATCAGAATGACAGGCAGCAATGTTCCGTTACATTTCAGCATAGTGGTAAGAAATAGGTAATGGGTAAAGATAGGAAAGTCAAAAATAAGACATCAATAACCCTGTTGATTTGTTGAGGTATTACAAATACCGGATACATTGGAAGGCATTTTATAGGTCCTATGGGTCTTATATGACCTATAAGTCCTATAAGTTTCAGCCATCCATCACCATATGAATTTCTTCTTACTCCTTACTTCTTGACTCTTGATTTTCTGCTCTTCCTACTCCCTATTCCCCAATACCCACTACCCAAACCACCTTACCAGCTTCTGCGGTCGATCTTGTTGAAAAGCTTTCGGAAAGGATAGGTGAACAACAGCCATTTTCTGCGCTTTTGGTCGAGGGCTGAAAGGTAATCGCCGTTTTTGGTTCCGCCGTGGTCACTCGCCATCTTCACGGCAAGCGATGCGGCAACCGAGGGAGGCTGAGCAAAGATATCACAGATGGTTTCGAAGGTTTCCTGCTGACGTTTCATTTCGGGGGTCGGCTGTATGGCACGGGTCATGTCCGTACGGACAAGTCCGGGATGCAAAAGCATGATGGATACAGGATATTCTTTGTACTCCTCTGCTGCCGCAAAGGTAAACCTCGCTATAGCGGCTTTCGTAGAACCATATGCGCTTATAAACGGCGTATTCGATTTTTTATCGGTACCCGATCCGGCCATGTTGATAATCTTCAGCGAATGCCCGGCCTTCAAGTGATAGTGCAGTGCCGCCCTGGTTCCGTGGTAGGTTCCTTTCAGATTAATGTCGATAATACGGCCCCACTCAACGGGATCGCTGTCGGTTACGTTGTAAAAGGTATCGGTTATGCCTGCATTGTTGATAAACACATCGATTTTTCCAAACGCTTCTACGGCCCTCTCAACAAGCTGCTCGACGTCTGAATAGTCAGAAACATCACAGACCTGCCCAATGACCCTGCCCGGGGGGAAGTCACTCAGTGCATGTTCGACATGCGCCTTGTTTCTGGAGGCAATCACCACTTTCGCACCTTCCCTGACGTAGGCCTCGGCGATGGTTTTGCCGATCCCCCTGGTCGAACCAGTGATGACAGCCACTTTCGAATCGAGTTTTCCCACGGTAAATATTAAGGCAAAAGTAAAAAGGCAAAAATCTTGTTGAATTGTTGAGGTGTTGCAAGCCGGACACATTGAAAGAAGTTCTATAGGTCCTATGGGTCCTATATGACCTATAAGTCCTATAAGATTTATCGGCCTTCAATCACCGTATAAGTTTTTTACTCCTTTCGCCCTTTCACTTCTCCAGCATCGCTTTCAGCTCCGGATGTGCCTCGGCATAGGTATCGAGCGGCAATCCTTTCTCGATGGCTTTCCATGCCTGCCGAATGCTCGACGCGCCCGCTTTCGGACCCATGGGATGACCGAATATTCCTCTCCCGGGAACAAACCCGAAATCGACACTGCCGACTTTTCTGTACACATTCTCCAGGGTCGCCGCAGAGTCACTTCCGCCGGGAACCGGGAGTGAACGCTTCAGGTCTCCCATATCGTTCAAACATTCCTCGATGTTCTCAAGAACTTCCTGCTCCGGGGTCATCATACGGTTACCGAAACCCGGCATAATAATGGCATCAAAACCTGCAAGACGCTGCAGTTTCGTTATAACCCTGCTGTGGATGCCGTACTTCTCGAGTCGAGAGAATGACGCTATAAAAGGAAAATGGCCGATAAGCGGCACTTTCGTGTGCCTGCGAAGCATACGCACCGCGCTCAGTCCGACAGGCATGGCATTGACGAGCAATGCGTTGGCTCCGTTCGTTACAGCCACATCGTGCTGCTCGATCAGGTTTCCAACCTCGTCGGTTATATTGGCAAGGTAGATTTTCTTGTCACCGGTCAATTCCTCTGCCCGCACTCTCGCCCGGCCGAGAAGTTCCGACCGTTTTTTCAACGTTGACCATTCCACGTCGGCCAGCATTTCATCGTCCTTTGCAATATCAAGCCCGCCGAGCCAGCTTTGATATGCTATCTCTGCAAAAAGCTCAGGCTGAAGTCCGATATTCGGCTTGACCACGCCAAAAAATATAGGCCTGTCGTATGCACCGAGCATCTCGCGTATCCCTTCGATCCCGAATTTGGGACCCTCGAACTCCGCCAGGTAGGAATCGGGAAACGATATATCCAGCAGCTTCACGAGCGGGACACCGGGAGTGAAGTATGTCCCCTCTCCGCAAACGGCTGTGAGGAGATTGGGGATTTTCGGACCGAAATTGCCGTGGGGATGGGCAATGGTCACCCTGCAGGCATGCACCTTTCCTTCTGCAGCCTGCTCGACAGGGTAACTGAGTTCCGGCAGTTCCTCAACCACCTTCCAATCGATTACTTTCGCTCCGTAAACATGCCGGAAATCTTCGTCAACCCCGACTCTGCTCCACTGCGCTGTCGATTGCTCACTGCAGAAGTGGGCAAGGCAGGCCTCTATGTCACCGACGCATTCCAGGTAATAATCGAGCTCGAGGTAATCAGCCATATCCAACTGATCTCTCTTTGCGAAAAAACCTTGTATATCTTCAACCTTCATAATCTATGGTTCAACTCCCCTCTACCCTTCAGCCTTGATGCTGTTGAAGTAGTCATATGCTTCTTCCGGAGTTGTGTTCTCATGGACAATCCGGTTCACTGCTTTCATCATCGCGACCGGGGCGTCACTCTGGAATATGTTTCTACCCATGTCAACACCGGCAGCACCTTCCCGGATAGCGTTATAGGACATGGAAAGTGCATCGAGTTCCGGGATTTTCTTCCCGCCGGCCATCACTATGGGTACCGGACATGATGCCACAACGGTATCGAAGTCTTCGGGCACATAGTATGTTTTCACGATCTGCGCACCGAGTTCCGCACAGATCCTGCATGCGAGACGGAAATATTTTGCATCCCTGACCATGTTTTTTCCGACAGCGGTAACCGCCATAACAGGTATACCGTAACGGTATCCCCAGTCGACAAGCCTGGTCATGTTCCGGATCGAACGGGTTTCATATTCGCCTCCGATAAACACCTGGAGCGTGATTGCCGCGACGTTCATGCGGATAGCGTCATCGATGTCAACAGCTATCTCTTCGTCGGAAAGCTCTTTGAGGATGCTGGGGCCGCCGCTGCTGCGCATGACGACCGCCTTGGTAAGGGTCGGGGGCACTGTCGTCCGGAGTATTCCCCTCGTCAGCATAATGGCGTCGGAATACTGCATAAGCGGTACGATGTTGAGATCGACTCTCTCAAGCCCTGTTGTCGGCCCCTGAAAATAACCGTGGTCGATGGCGAACATGACGGTTTTGCCCGTGTCAGGCCTGAATATCCTTGACAAACGGTTCTTCATCCCCCAATCTAGGGCACTTGCCCCTTTGAGAAAGAAACCGTGCTGCTCTACCGGTATGTCGGTATGATACTGCTTTTCCTGTTTTCCCTGGTCTGCTTCCGGCATGGTTATGCTCCTGTTATACGTTTGTGATGGTACATGGAAATATCCTTATCTGAGTGCGGCGGCTATGTTCCCGCCGTCAACGGTCGTTATCGATCCTGTGGTTTTCTTCTCGAGAGCGAGGTGAACGAACGCTTCGGCAACATCTTCGGCTGTCACCTCGAGCTTGAGAAGATTGCCCGCCATATATTCTTCCCGGCTGAGCCCCCGTGCTTTCGATCGGGAGGCGATCATATCGTCGTTCAAAAGGCCGCTGCGAATCCTGTCGGCATTGATCCCGTTTGCGCGGATCCCGTCACGTCCGTGATCGAGCGCATACTGGCGCATAAGGAACAGTGTCGCTGCTTTCGGAAGTCCATAAGCACCGAAATCGGGTCCGGGATTGACCGCCTGTTTTGATACGTTGTAGAGCAGATTGCCCCCTGTCCCCTGCAGTCTCATAACAGCAACGGCTTCCTGGGAGATCGACTGGTGTGAAAAGAAATTCAGCTCAAAACTTTTTCGCAGCAATTCATCGGTCAGGTCTCCTATCCTTCCCTGGAATGCCGCTCCTACATTGGAAACAACGATGTCGACTCCTCCGAAGGTCCGGCATATTTTCCTGAAGGCCTCCGACACGGAAGAGCGGTCTGTTACGTCACAGGCAACAGCCAATGCATCGGGACCCAGCTTGTCTTTTACCTGTTCAAGGCTGTGACTGTCGAGATCGAGAATGGCAACCTCGGCGCCCCTCTCCATGAACGCTTTGGCCGTGGCTAAGCCGATCGCACCAGCGCCTCCGGTGACCATAGCCACTTTTCCGGCAAAAACGTCATGGCGCACCTTCTTCACCTTGGCCTGCTCCATATCCCAGTACTCGATACCGAAAACCTCGTCTTCACTGATGGACTCGAAGCAGCCGATCGATTCCGCCTGTAGAACAGCCTCTGCGGTTGTTGCCGCTATATCGGCAGTCACCCTGGCATCGCGAAGCGTTTTACCGAGGCCGAACAACCCTAATCCCGGAACGAGAACAACTCTCGGCAGGGGATCGAGCATGCTGACATCCCTGCCCGATGCGTCCTTCTGCCGCTCGAAGTATGCCGTGTATTCCTTTTTATATGACTCAACCGCTTCATGAACATCTTTTTTAAACCCTTCCGGATCGTTCGCGTCAGGCGGAGGCAGGACAAGCGGAAGGTTCTTGGTTCGTATAATGAAGTCCGGGGTCATGGTGCCCCTTGCTGCCAGCGACGGGAGATCGGCCGCGTTGACGTACTCCATGATAGCAGGCGATGATCGGAAATCGAGAATGAAACTTTCATAGTCCCTGCCTCCGGGAACCTTTTCCCGGACGCAGGCGCCTCGTATCACCGGGGCCACTTTCTCGAGCGAAAGAAGCCCTGCAGGCAGATCGACAGCCGCAAACGTTTTGCTTCCCGCTTTTTCAATTCTTTCTTCCAGCTCGTTTACAGCACGGATCATCACATCGTATGCATCCCTTGCTGTCTCTCCGAGTGTCACGAGGCCATGCTTCAACAGGACAAGTCCTTCGACCTTCGTATCCCCGGCATAGACTTTTTCTGCATACCTTGCCAGTTCAAGACCGGGCCTTATATATGGAACAATACCGAACCTGTTGCCGAATACTTCCCTGACAAGTTTTTCACCGTCAGGCTGGTTGGTCAGGGTAAGCAAGGCCTGCGAATGTGTGTGGAAAATAAACTTGTGAGGCAGAAATGCATGAAGAAGCGTCTCGATGGATGGTGTCAGCCCGTTTCTTACCATATGGTCCGTCAGGCTGAAAAGGTTGAGAAAAAGAAAATTTTTCAGCTCCTGGTTCGAAAAACTCTTGAGGTACTCATCGGTCAAATGCCTGCCGGCCAGTATCATCTGCAGGAGCTTCTGGAGCGGTTCGATCCTGACGGCGGTAAAATCATAAGCAGATACGTCAGCCAGATCGACACCGCTCCCCTTTATATAGAGGACATTGACTTTGTTGCCGATAACATCGGTATGCTGACTCTTGACGGATGTGTTGCCCCCGCCATGCATGACAAGCCTGCTTTCTCTACCAAGGAGACGGGATGCGTAAACCAGTTCAGCAAGTTCCCGGGGGAGCTGTGCATCGGATTCCTGTGATGTGGTGACTGTGTCGAATCCAGCTTCTTCCCAGAGGTTTTTCATAAAAAAACGTCTTGAGTATGATGAGGAGCCGCCTTACGGAATAGTGGCTTGTAAGGCATTGAATATAGCAAAAACCTCTGATCCTGAAAACAGGCCCGGGCTTATGTTCTATTATTTTCACGCCATTAGCTAACTTGCCATTCAAAGCTTAAAAAAAGAAAGAAAGCATGCACGATAACACGGAAAGAAAAGCGTTCGATCTTGCGGTCCGTTACCTCGGCAACAGGGAACACTCGCAGAAGGAAATAATAGAGAAACTCTCACGAAAGGAATTCAGTGAAGAGGTTATCAACAAAACCCTTGACCGGCTCGGCGAATTGGGATTGATCGATGACCGCTCGTTCGCCGTGAACTACGTTGGAAGCAGATTGAGAAAAAAGTCTTGCGGTCATTACAAGCTCAAACATGAACTTCTGCAGAAAGGTATACCGGAAGATGTGGTCGATGAGGTACTGGCCGACTTCGACAATTCTTCCCTCTGCCTCGAAGCCGCGCTGAAAAAACTCCCGTTCATCAAAGGCGATAAACAGCAGAAACATCGTAAACTCTACGCTTTTCTCACAAACAGGGGATTCGATTCCCATACGATCCGGGAAACGCTGGAGGAAGTGTTCAGGGAGAGTGAATCGTGATGAGAAGGAGTAGCTCGCTTATGCTCGCAGGAGTAGCGCTCGTTGAGCGCAGGATTAGCTTACTTCGTTTCGCAGGAGTAAGGAGGGGAAGATAGGAAAAAGGTAAAGTTCAAAGGGCAAAGGCAAAAGAGAAAATTGTTGAGTTGTTGATTTGTTGAATCGTTGAGTTGTTAGTGGAGTTGTTGAGCTGTTGATTTGTTGCAATTGCGGACACATTGGAAGGCATTCTATAGGTCCTATAAGTCCTATGAGTCCTATAGGACCTATATAGTACATCGAACACCAATCACTATCCTGGCTCCTGCGAGCCAGAGCGAGCTACTCCTTACTCCCGATTCCTCACTCATTCCCCTTGTTCACGAGTGTTCCGATGTGATCTCCCTGGAGAAGCTTTACCAGGTTGCCTTCTACATTCATGTTCATAACGACAATGGGGAGAAGGTTTTCCCTGCAAAGTGTAATGGCGGTAAGATCCATGACTCTCAGGTTTTTTGTCAGGACGTCTATGTAGGAGATGCTCCGGTACATCTCTGCCGAGGGATTCTTCTCGGGGTCCGAACTGTAGACTCCATCGACACGGGTTCCCTTCACGATAACATCCGCCTCGATTTCCACAGCGCGCAGTGACGCTGCTGTATCGGTCGTGAAATAGGGGTTACCGGTACCTGCCCCGAAGATCACTACCCTTCCTTTTTCAAGATGCCGGATAGCGCGCCTCCGGATAAACGGCTCGGCAACCTGCTCCATCTTGATTGCACTCATAAGCCGCGTGTACACTCCCTTTCGCTCAAGAGCATCCTGGAAAGCCAGGGAATTGACCACCGTCGCAAGCATCCCCATGTGATCGGCCTGGACCCGGTCCATTTCAGCAGCCGCAGCAGACAAACCGCGAAATATATTGCCGCCGCCGATAACCAGGGCTATTTCGGCTCCCAGATCAACAGCCTTCTTCACCTCGTCCGCGTAGCGTTCTACAACCCGTGCATCGATTCCAAAGCCGCCTTCACCTGCCAGTGATTCACCGCTCAGTTTGAGCAAAATACGTTTGTACTGTACCATGAGTGCATCTCCCGGATATTTTCCGCCAAAAAAAAGCCCCGTATAAAACGAGGCCTTTCTATTTACTCTCCCAACTGATATCTGAGGAAACTCTTTATCGTCGTTTGCAGGTCATGCTGTTTCCTGAAATCACTCAGCACATCCTGTACCTTGGTATTGCTGTCCTTGATAAACGCCTGCTCGAGAAGCACCACTTCCTGGTAATACTTTTCCAGACGGCCGACAACGATCTTGTCAACAAACTTCTCGGGTTTACCCTGGCTCAGTGCCTGCTGCCGATAGATTTCCTTTTCTTTATCGATGTATTCAGCGGGCACATCACCTCGCTCTACAACAATCGGCGATGCTGCGGCAACCTGCATGGCGATGTCCTTGGCCAGGAGAACGGCTTCGGGAGTACTCTGTCCGGTCATTTCGACCATAGAGGCAAGTTTGGAACCAGGATGCACATATCCGGCAACAAGCCCGCCGTCTGCTTTGACATATCCCAGCCGCTTCAGCTCGATTTTTTCTCCGAGCTTGCCGGTCATGGTTTTTATCGCATCCTCGACCGGTTCGTCGGAGTAATCACTTCCAAGCTGAACAGTCATCATGGCGGAAGCAGAATCGACAGCATGATCGAGCGCAGTCTGAGCAATGGCTGCCGCAAACGCGGTAAAAACATCCCCCCTTGCAACGAAATCGGTCTCGCAGTTCAGTTCGAGAATAACACCCGCATCGGCAGCGTCATTGACGTTAACAACGATAACACCTTCGCTTGCTTCGCGCTCGGCACGTTTTGCAGCAAGTGCAGCTCCTTTTTTACGAAGATATTCCATGGCTTTCTGCATGTCGCCGCCGGTTTCTTCCAGGGCTTTTTTGCAGTCCATCATGCCAACACCGGTTGTATCCCGCAACTCCTTAACCGTTTTTGCAGATATCTGACTCATTACGCTTGTCTATTGTTTAAATGGATAAGTACTGGTTACTCCTGAACATCTTCTTGGGGCGCTTCACCGACTTCCGCCTCAGCGGCTTCTTCGGCCTCGGCCATGGCTTCCTCCTCTTCAGACCGCTGCCGTGCGTTGAGGATTGCGTCAGCCACCCCTTTGACCATAAGCTCTATGGAACGAATAGCGTCATCGTTGGCGGGAATAACGAAATCGACTTCTTCCGGATCGCAGTTGGTGTCGACAAGAGCAAAGATCGGAATACCGAGCGATCGGGCCTCCCTCACGGCGATGTGCTCCTTTTTGATATCCACGACAAAAAGAGCTGCCGGAAGCCGGGTCATCTCGGCGATACCGCCAAGTATCCTCACAAGTTTCTCCTTTTCGCGCATCAGCATCAGACGCTCTTTCTTGGTAATCATATCGAAGGTGCCGTCGGTCTCCATC
Organism: Chlorobium sp.; assembly: GCA_028280025.1. Classification (GTDB taxonomy): domain Bacteria; phylum Bacteroidota; class Chlorobiia; order Chlorobiales; family Chlorobiaceae; genus Prosthecochloris. The sequence goes on from JANQMO010000051.1 coordinate 10,243, forward strand.
CTGTCGATGGCATTCATCCTGCGGATGCTCTGGCGGATTGTCGAAAAGTTTGTGAGCATGCCGCCAAGCCACCGTTCCGAAACGAAAGGCATTCCTGCCCGTTCGGCTTCCCCGGCAATAATCGACTTGGCCTGTTTTTTCGTCCCGACAAACATGATCTCTTTTCCCGTCATGGCAATCGCCTCGATCGCCTTCATTGCCTCTTCGGCCATGACAAGGGTTTTTTTGAGATCGATGATGTGCACGCCGTTCTTCTCCATGAAGATATACGGCTTCATCTTGGGACACCAGCGGCGTGCCAGGTGGCCGAAATGCACACCCGACCGAAGCATGTCTTCGAGCTGGAATCGTGATGCTGATTGTGTCTGCATAGCTTGTATTCAGTTGTACCTCTATCCTGCTTGTATCGTACGGAATCCGGCACTCACGCACCGGACACCACCGTACAACGTCCTCCGAACAACCGGATTAGCAGAATATGCGTTGTTATATAATATAGAATTCTTCGACTTACAGGTCTGCGACAGACTCTGGTGTGAACCTTGATCCTTAACGTTTCGAGAACTGGAACCTCTTACGAGCTTTCTTCTGTCCGTATTTTTTCCTCTCGACCATACGGGGATCCCTTGTCATCAACCTGTCTTTTCGGAACAGCTGTCGATTCTCATCGTCAATCTCGACAAGGGCTCTGGCGACTGCAAGGCTTATCGCCCCGGCCTGACCGCTGATACCGCCGCCCCTGACATTGACCTTGACATCATAGTCCTCCTGTTTCCCGCTGAGCAAAAGGGGCTTGAGCGCTTCGCTGCGTTTGTACTCGTCTTTGAAATATTCTTCCACCGGACGCTTATTGACGGTCACGCTGCCCTTTCCCGGAGTAAGAAAAACCCTCGCTACCGACGTTTTTCTGCGGCCTACTGCATTGATAACCTCTTTCATGAACCTATTTTTATTAGTTAACCTTCATTTCCACAGGACACTGCGCAGCATGAGGATGCTCTGGACCAGCATATACCTTGAGCTTCTTGAAAAGGGCTCTTCCAAGATTGTTGTGAGGAAGCATCCCCCATACAGCCTTTTCAACCACTTTTTCAGGGTTTTTCAGGAGAAGATCCTTTACGTTCTCGATTTTCACGCCGCCAGGATAGTTGGAATGAGAAAAATAGGTTTTCTGGTCAATCTTCCTGCCGCTCAGCCCTACTTTTCCGGCATTGGTTACAATGACAAAATCACCTGTATCGACATGCGGCGTAAACTGCGGCTTGTGTTTCCCGCGCAGCACTTTTGCTATTTCGCTTGCAAGACGGCCAAGCACCTTTCCTTCTGCATCAACGACATACCATTTACGCTCGATCTCTCCGGGCTTTGCCGAATACGTCTTGAAACTAATCGTCTTACTCATCCTCGAAGATTGTTTATCATTTCCAAAAAATCGTGTCAGGCAATGTAAATCATTTCGAATAATTCTACAAACATTATACCTTGCAAATCCAGTCCGCTGCAAGTCGGCTGGAAAGTGTAACCATTATGAGCCGGGAAACGGCCCCGGCCTTGAAGCAACTGTATCAACGATGAAACCACTTGTCGCCCTTGTCGGCCGTCCCAATGTCGGGAAATCCACCCTTTTCAACAGGATCACACGAAGCAGGAGCGCCATTACCGACAGTATGCCCGGCGTGACGAGAGACCGCCATATCGCACCTGCCGACTGGCTGGGCCGCCATTTCATGGTCATGGATACAGGCGGGTTCTGCCATGACAAGGACACAATCAGCACTGCCATGCTCGAACAGACCCTCACTGCGATCCGGGAAGCCGATGTCATCCTCTTCCTGGTGGATGTACGTTCAGGGCTTGCCTATCTCGACCTCGACCTGAGCAGAATGCTGAAAAAAAACTTTCCGGATAAACCGGTCTACCTTGTGGTCAACAAGGTTGAAAGCCGGCAGCTTACCTTCGAGGCCGAAGAGTTCCGTAAAACCGGATTCAGCGACCCCTGGTTCATATCCGCCCGGGAAGGCACCGGTGTTGCCGACCTGCTTGACGAGGTCGTGGCTTCTTTCCCCGAGCATCACGATACTGAAAAGGAAGATGACACAACCAGGCTGGCGATCATCGGCCGCCCTAATGTTGGAAAATCCAGTTTCGTCAACGCTCTTCTCGGTACGGACCGCCATATTGTATCTGATATACCCGGAACGACAAGAGACGCCATCGACAGCAGCTTCAAACGGAACGGAAAGGATTTTCTTTTGATCGACACCGCCGGCCTCCGCAAACGCACCCGGATCGACAAAGGAATCGAGTTCTACAGTTCGCTGCGCACGGAACAGTCCATCGAGCGCTGTGATGTGGCCCTACTCCTGATCGATGCGACGCAGGGGCTCGAAAAACAGGACATCAGGATTGTCCAGATGGCTGTGGAAAAAAAGAAAGGAATACTGATACTCGTCAACAAATGGGATATTGTCGAAAAAGATTCGAAAACAAGTAAACACTACAGCGACGGGATATATGACCAGATCGGCAGCCTTTCCTGGATACCGGTTCATTTTATATCGGCACTCACCAGGAAAAATCTCTATAAAGCGATCGATACGGCGTATGATATTTCCCGTAACCGTCAAAAAACAATAAGCACCAGCGAGCTCAACAGATTCCTGCAGGATGTCCTTCAGCAAACACCGCCCTCGTCGAAATCCGGCAGGGAACTGAAAATAAAATACATGACCCAGATCGGTGCCCCGTACCCGCTCTTTGCACTTTTCTGCAACAATCCCGAGCTTGTCCTCAGCAATTACAAACGCTTTCTCGAAAAAAAGCTCCGGCAGACCTTTGACTTTACCGGAGTTCCGGTTGTCATGCGTTACCGCCGGAAATAGAACATTTACCGGGAAATCCTGTAACACCATACTTTCAAAAAAAATCGTGCCACCTGAAACAAGACACTAAACAACAGACCATTATGCCAGCTATAACAGAACAGCAGATTCTCAAGGCTCTTGAAAACGTCATCGATCCCGATCTGAAAAGAGACCTGGTCTCACTGAACATGATCAAGGATGTCTCCATTGACAACGACAACAACATCTCATTCAGCATCGAGCTTACAACACCTGCCTGCCCGATGAAGGAGCATTTCAAACAGGCCTGCACCACCGCTATTCGGGATCATGTCCCTCATGCCGGCGAGATAACAATCGACCTTCCTGCCAAAGTCACCTCTGCACACAGCTGCGGGCATCACGGCGAAAAAGAAAATCCCCTTCCTGAGGTCAGAAACATTATCGCTGTCGCCTCGGGTAAAGGCGGTGTCGGCAAATCGACCGTCGCGGTCAACCTTGCCATCGGCCTTGCAATGACTGGCGCAAAGGTGGGGCTGATCGATGCCGATCTCTACGGCCCGAGTATACCGACCATGTTCGGACTTGAAAACAAACGCCCTGAAATGGTGAACAAAAAAATCGTTCCTCTCGAAAAGCACGGCGTGAAACTGATGTCGATAGGGTTTCTCATAGAAAGTGACAATCCGGTCATCTGGAGGGGCCCCATGGCGTCTTCGGCTATCAAGCAGTTTGTCAGCGAGGTTACCTGGGGTGAACTGGACTATCTCGTGTTCGACCTGCCTCCGGGAACGGGTGACATTCAGCTCACCCTTGTGCAGACGCTTCCCGTCAATGGAGCAGTTATCGTCACCACGCCCCAGGATGTGGCCCTTTCCGATGTGGCAAAAGCGGTGACCATGTTCAGAAAAGTCAACGTTCCGCTGCTGGGACTGATAGAAAACATGAGCTACTACCTTCTCCCTGACGGTTCAAAGGATTACATCTTCGGCAAGGGGGGCGGTGAGAAGTTCGCCAAAGCTCAGTGCATACCGCTGCTCGGCTCCATTCCGATTGGAGGCGTCGTCAGGGAAGGCGGCGATACCGGCGCACCGTTCATCATCGAACACCCCGAAAGCGAACCGGCACAAGCAATGAACAAGGCCGCCGCCGAGGTCGCCCGGCAGATATCCATCCAGAACGCCGCGGCCTGCGGGTGCGGGACTTGATTTCCAGGAGTAAGGAGAAGAATCGTGATTCGTGAATGGCGAATGGTGGGTGAGGTCATTGATGGCCGATGTACTTATGGGACCTATAGGTCCTATAGGACTTATAGGACCTATATAATGCCTTCCAATGTATCCGCAACAAATCAACAGGATAACTGCTGGCTTATTTTTGCCTTTTGAATTTTGACTTCCCTATCTTCCTCCGATTACCCATTCCCGATTACCGAATACCGATTCAACAAAAGAGGCCGCCCTTCCGGGGCAGCCTCTTTTGTTTTTCCGCCGTTTCCATGTCCGGAATCATACCGACTCGACCCTTGTCACTTCAGGAATGGCTCTTTTGACAGCCTGTTCGACGCCTGCGCGGAGTGTCAGGGTGCTCATCGGACAGGAACCGCAAGCGCCCAGAAGCTTGACGTCGACAACCATATCTTTTGTAATTCCGACAAGCTGGCAGTCTCCGCCGTCGGCCTGCAGATATGGGCGTACTTCTTCAAGAGCCTTTATGACCCTGTCATACAGCGGATCGGTATCGGGAAGGTAATCTTTCGTGGTAGTCATATTACTGAATGTTTATATGCAAAAAATCCGCGGGAAGATAACCGCTTGACCTAATATGACCTGTCAGGGAGAAAAAACAAAATTGTTTTACCTGAATTGAGCGATTGTTGCAACGCTCAATCCAAGTTTCTCAGGAGCAGGTCCAGAGAATCGTGATTATCGATCAGCACACTCCTGGCCTTGCTTCCGTCAGCGGGACCGACGATACCCGCCGCTTCAAGCTGATCCATAATCCGTGCCGCCCTGCTGAAACCCAGCTTGAGGCGTCTCTGCAGCAATGAGACGCTGCCCTGCTGATGCATGACCACCAGGTGCGCTGCATCGGCGAACATCGGGTCCCTGCCCTCTTTATCCTGAAAACCGCCGTTTTGCGCACTGCCGCCTTTCTCCCGAATTTCCGGCTTGGGAAGAAGATAGAAATTTTTCAGGCCATCCTGCCGGCCGATAAACGAGGTGATCGACTCGACTTCCGTTGACGAGACATACGGACACTGTATCCGTTCGGGCTTGGGCTGGGAAGCAGGCTGGTACAGCATGTCACCGTTTCCGAGAAGCTGCTCGGCACCCGATCCGTCAAGAATAGTCCGGGAGTCGACCTTGCTTGCAACCTGAAAAGCGATCCGGGCAGGAAAATTCGCCTTGATGATACCGGTGATGACATCGACCGAAGGGCGCTGCGTCGCGACAATAAGATGAATGCCGACAGCCCTTGCAAGCTGTGCCAGTCGCGTGATGGGTTCTTCGACATCCCTCCCTGCCGTGATCATGAGATCGGCCAGCTCATCGACAACCACGACAAGATAGGGCAGCGTCTCCTCGGAACGACGCCTGTTGAAATCCTGGATGTTACGCACACCTGCCTGTTTGAGATGCTCATACCGTTCTTCCATCTCCTTTTCAACCGATTTCAGGGCATAGACAGCCTTGTCCGGATCGGTGATGATCTGCTCGTCCAGGCCGTCGAACTTTACGAGGAAGTGGTTTTTCAGATTCTGGTAATGCAAAAGCTCGACACGCTTTGGATCAACAAGGACGAACTTGACCTTGTCGGGACTGCATGTGTAGAGCAGGCTCGTCAGCATGACATTGATCCCGACCGACTTCCCGGATCCGGTAGCCCCTGCGATCAGGAGGTGAGGCATTGTCGAAAGGTCGTCAAGGTATACCTCGTTGGCTATGGTTTTACCCAATACCACCGGCAAAGTCATCCGGTTGTTCTTGAACTTCTCGACCTGCAGTACCGAACGCATCCAGACAGTCCTTGGTTTTCCATGCGGAATTTCCACACCGACAGCATTTTTTCCGGGAATAGGGGCAATAATCCTTATGCCTCTTGCCGCCATGGCCATGGCCAGATCGTTTTCCAGCGACGTCACCCTGCTGACCTTCACATGCGGGGCAAGCTCCAGCTCGAAAAGGGTGACCCGCGGACCGACTGTCGCTGATACGCGAACCACATCGATATTGTATATCCTGAGTTTATCGAGCAAACGGCTCTTGCTGTCTTCAAGAAGCTTTTCATCGATATAGTCGTCGTCTTCCCGCTTGCGCCGGAGAAGGTCGATCGAAGGAAATCGATAGGCAACCCTGTCTTTTGTCTTTACCTTGAGCTTCCGTTTATCCAGGTCGGCCTCTTTCTCATGCACGCCTTCCCTGATGGTTATTTCCGGCTCCTCATCGGGTAGACCGGAATACTCTGCATCGTTTTCATATCCGTCATCGGATTTGTCTGAAGTGCCGGATGACGGCACTTCGTCGGGAAAAGGAAGACCCGGCTGCTCTTCATCTTCCTGAAATCCTGCAGACCGCTGTTTTTTCAGCTTACCGAAAAAAGACAATGCCCTGGCCAGAAAAGACGTCAGCCCGGCCAAAGCGCTCCGCAGCCGTTCAACCGGATCACTGACCAGAATCCTCAATGCAAAAAGACTGGCGGCGATCCCGAGGAATACAAGCAGTATCCATGCCCCGGTATACCCGATGAACGTCGAGAAAAAAGACGCAAGCATCCTTCCGACGGCACCTGACATGGCATCACCGAACGGCATCGATGTCAAGCCGAACAAAGCGGCAATATCGAGAGCGATAATAACCGAATACAGCGTAAAAAGAAGCGGTGCCTTGAGACTCCTGTCACGCATGAGCGACCAGCCCCAGTAGAAAACGGCAAAACCCGGTATAATAGAAACATAGCCAAGAAAAGACCGGATAAAGAGTTCCGCCAGCCGCGCTCCTGCTATACCAAAAGGATTATGAAGCTTTTCAACAGCCTCCATCGCTTTTCGACCGAAAAACTCGTACCATTGCAGTCCGACAAGCGCCGCCGTATCCGCATGATGGTAAAACAGCAGGCTGCCGACATAGAAAACGGCAATAATGCCGAGCAGAATTCCGCTTATCTCTCTTTTCAGTTTGTCCCCGTTCATGTAACGATTTGGTCCATCTTTCCCATGCCTTTATTCAATCAGGGCCTCTTGACAAAAGGAAGCTTCACGACCGTTCCCCGATACCGGTTATTCCTGACGTCAAGAAAAACCGTGGTGCCTGGCTCTTTTGCTTCCCGCAGGACATAGGCCGTAGCTATCGGCTGCTGCAATGTAGGGGACATCGTCCCGCTGCAGACAGATCCGATTTCACGTCCCTCGCTGTTGAAAACCGTATATCCCGCTCGCGGAATAGCACGCTCTTCCATTACAATGCCTACGATGGTTCTTTCCGGATGTCGCAGGGCCTGTTCACATGCTGCTTTTCCGATAAACTCACCCTTTTCCGGTTTGGTCACCCATCCGAGTCTCGTTTCCATGGGATTTGTGTCCCGGCTGATCTCGTTTCCGTAAAGCGGGTATCCCATTTCAAGCCGAAGCGTGTCTCGCGCACCCAGACCGACCGGCTGAATGCCGAATGCTTCTCCCTCTTTCATCAGCTGCTTCCAGAGGCTTTCGGCATGATGATTCTCCACGGATATCTCGACGCCTTTTTCTCCGGTATAGCCTGTACAGGCAATCATGATATCAGAACCGTTAAAATCCGTCTGCCGAAAATGAAAGGGTGTGAGCGCTTCACATACCGACGAAGCAAACACCCGCTGCAGAACATGCATTGATTTGGGGCCCTGGAGAGCAACAAGCGCCAGCCTTTCCGTCCAGTCATCCACCGTTACGCCTTCAAAACCTCCAAGATGATCCCTGAGCCACTTCAGGTCCTTTTCCTTGTTACCCGCATTGACGACAAGAAACCACTCTTCATGATCGAGTCTGTAGACAATGAGATCATCGACTATCCCTCCGTCGGGATAGAGCATAAGGGTATACTGCGCCTCCTGGTTTTTGAGAAGCGCCAGGTTGTTTGTCGTCACATGTTGCAGAAAATCGAATGCCCCCTGCCCTTTCACATAAAAATTGCCCATATGGGAAACATCGAAAAGACCGGCTGACGTTCTGACCGCTCTGTGTTCTGCGACGATCCCGGAATACTGAACAGGCATGAGATATCCGCAGAACTCGATCATTTTAGCTCCTGAGGCCCGATGCCAATCATAAAGGGCTGTTTTTTTCATAACGACCTGCTTTATACCGTACTGAAATATGTGACTGCTTTTCAAGCTGATGCAGCATGCCTGAAGAAACAGATTCGATCCCTGAAACGCAACGACTATTTCCGGTTTCTTCAAACCAGAAACCAAAGACTCGGAACGTAACGCTCAACCAAGAACCTGAAAACTATCGGCTATTTCTCTTATAGGACCTATAGGTCTCATAAGTCCTATAGGTCCTATAAATTTTCAAGAACGATTCTCCACAAACCTTTCGCTCCAGGCAATTATCTTCCCACCCAGAACTTCTTCCATCCCACACCTCACACCCCACTTCCTACTTTCCACACTCTTCCCACCATTCACGATTCACTATTCACCATTCACGACATGCAACATATAACAATAGGAAATTCCATTAAATAAACCTCCGGGATGCACCGTACGGGGGGAATGCTCTCAACTGTTATCCCGTTACCGATAGTGCACGGGATATGATCTACAGGATACTGACGGTCCCTGACATATCCCCACTTTTTTCATGACGGGAGAATTCTTTCCTGATCGGGAGGTGGCGCAGGCAGGTGCATCCGGACAGGTTCAGCGTACATCGATAATCCTGGAAATGCTGTTGTTGCCTGCATTGCTGTCTTCAAAGCCTTCCGGATGAATCGCTGCTGTAATCGTATATGTTTCAGGGTACCGTTCAAGTATGATCGATGCAGAGAATGCCGCGTCTATCTGCCCTGGATCGAGCCGGCGGTCTTTGTGTTCAGTGCTGCGGAACACAATTCTTCCGGCCAAGTCCTTTATGAGGACCTCAACGCTGTAGCTGCCTGTGGGAACAATACCGATATTCTGGGAAAACACGTGGAGTTGAAACGGTTGACCGCCGGTCGGCAGGAGCGGCTTCACGTCGATACCCGATACAGTCATATCCGGCATAATTCCGGAACGGGCCCAGCTTTTTTCCCGCTGAACGGCATTCTTGTTCGAACCGGCAAGACGATAGTCGTTCATCAGAAACACAACTGAAACAAGAAGAACCGACAATGCAAGAAGCGTACCGATTCTGCGCTTCCTCGATCCGGGACTTTCAACGAAAAGAAACACCGTAAAAAGAGTTTGAATTCAGCCGTTGTTTTCAGAGAAGTGCTCCATGACCGGCCCAAGTCGTCTTGAAGCGTACATTCACCCTCTTTTGCACAGTACATGAAGCAGACCGCCTGTCCTCATTACCGATGAACATGTCCGGTGACCAGAAAATGATCACTTGCCAGTTTCCTTTTCAGGCTCTTTCTGCTCTTTCTGGTCGTCCCAGGCAATACCGTTTTCCTCGAGCCAGCTCCTGGCGGCACTATCGCCGAGTTTTGCAGCCATTTTCAGATCGGCAACCTCTGCTTCCGTATCGTTGAGACGGGCATGGTTCATGGCTCGGAAAACGTAGGCCTCGGTGTCATTGGGATCCAGCTCGATGACCTTGTCGAAATCCGCACCGGCTTTCTTGTAATCTTCGAAATAATGATAGATAAAACCGCGGTTATAGTATGCCTCGATATAGTCCGGGTCTATGGTTATTGCTTGATCAAAGTCGTCAAGGGCCTTCTGAAGCTCCCCGCGGTTTCCGTAGACGTAACCACGATGCAGATACGCCTCGGCCTGTTCAGGCTCTTTTTCAATGGCTTTGGAAAAATCCTCAAGAGCTCCGTCAAAATCGCCGCTTTTGAGCTTTTCTATGCCGCTGGTGTTCAGTTCCCTGGCATCCGGCCCGCATGAAACGATACCGATATAAAAAAACAGTAAAAAAAAAGGGAGAAAATGTTTGTAACGCTTCATAATAAACCGGCTCGAATGTTAATCAAGGAAGCTACAAGGAGAAAACTCAGGTTCAGTACAACAAGATAATCAACTTCATACCAAATGCTATGCCGTCATTTTTACTAACAGAAACCCGACCGTCGTCAAAGCACCTTCATGAAAGGCACGGCATCATTCCCTGGTCTTTCTGACGATCCTCATAGGTTGACACAATAACGATCTTTCTTTTCCGCACTTGCCACAGACATAGCGTGGTTTTGCAACCGCTTTCACGATGCTTTTCAGATGCTTTTCAACATTCTTGATTTTGCAGAGCGTTTTCATAAGCCGTTCCCGCCGGGTCAATGACCGATGACGACGGAATCACCTATTTCATTTGCATTCTCTTCACCCGCAGGAAATACCTCCTCCAGTATTTCGCCGCACCGTACAATTGCCTTGCAGATAGCCGATGCCTGTCGCTTTTCCTTTATCCCCTTCGTAATCATAGCGGTTAGCGCCTCCCAGCGGGATTGATCCACTCTCTTGCTGATACCCCTGTCAGCAAGGATCCGGACACGATGCTCGAAAAGCGAGATGTAGATCAGGATTCCCGTATGATTCCTGGTATCGTACACCCTGTTTTTATAAAAAGATCCAATGGCCGCTTCTTCAACCTCCTCATCCATGTCGGAACGGCTGACGAACAGTCTTTTAAGAGGAAACCATCGTTTGACAATCTCACTGCTCAACGCAAAAGAAGGCACGAAAAATCCCAGAAAATGCCACATGCTGTCGAAACCGGACAAAAGTGCCGCCAATAGTGCAGCTGCTGTTCCGAAAAGTATGCCGCCAATCATCCCGGAAAGAGGATAGTGGTGACTTGAACCGACAACCATGACAACGATTTCGCCTTCAGTCCGTTTTTCGGCCGCCCGGACCGACTCTTCGATCCGCGCCTTCTCGTCGTCTGTCAGAAACCTACGTGCATGTTCCTGCATGGTATGTTACCCTCTACTAGTTCACACCCCTCATCTGTAAAACATCACCAGTTGCCGGAGGCTCCACCGCCGCCGAAACCGCCGCCGCCTCCACTGAAGCCGCCCCCAAAGCTGCTGCTCCGACTACCGCCTCCCCGGAAAACAACGCTCCCGGGACCGCCTGTAAAAATCAACGGACCGGAACCGCGGCCGCTACCGCCGCGAGGCACCTGACTGTAAAAGTACAGGATCAGGACCAGAATGATCAGGACGGGCAGAAAAGAGCCTTCAGATTCGTCCGGCGCAGCCTCCTCCGGTGCGGCATACTCTCCTTTCACAGCGGCAATAACAGCATCGGCCCCCCTGATAAAACCCTCGTCGAACCTGCCATTTTTAAAAAGGGGAACAATTTCATTGTCAACGATACGCCCGGCCAGCAGATCGGTAAGCGACCCTTCGAGGCCATAACCAACTTCTATCCTTACTTTCCGCTCTTTCCTGGCAACAAGCAGAAGAACACCATTGTCATACTCCTCACGCCCGAGCTTCCAGGCGTCAACAACACGGATGGAATAATCTTCCAGAGGCTCACCACCCAGCGTTTCAACGGTAAGAACCGCGAACTGTGTCGATTCGCTTGTTTCAAGAGCTTCGAGCTTCTGTTCAATTTCCATCTCCGCCTCAGGAGAAATCATACCGGCAAGATCGTTCACTCTTCCCTCGAGCGCCGGCACTTCGATCGCCATGACCCATGGAACAAAAACCAGGAATTTGAGCAAAACCAGCAGAAAAGCGCATGTCAAAGCCGCACCCGCCCTGTTCCCTGACACATGATCCATCAGAATGCAACCTGCGGGACCTCCCGGGAGGAAGCGTCACCCTTGAAATACTCTTTCGGCTTCAGATGCAGCAACAGGCCGTTGGTCATCGAATTAGGAAACATCCTGATCGAATAATTAAACGTTTCGACAGAAGCGTTATAACGCTGACGGGCTACGCTGATCCGGTTTTCCGTGCCCTCGAGCTGGTTTTGCAAATCCCTGAAATTCTGGTTTGCCTTCAGTTCGGGGTAGCGTTCGACAACAACCATCAGGCGTGACAGCATGGAAGAGAGTTCTCCCTGGGCACTCTGAAACCGCTCCATTGCCGCCGGATCACTGAGCATTTCAGGTGTGAGCTGAACCGAAGATGCTTTTGAGCGGGCCTCGATGACCCCCGTAAGCGTTTCCTGCTCGAAATCAGCTGCGCCCTTGACCGTCGAGACGAGATTGGGAACCAGATCTGCCCTCCGCTGAAGCTGTGATTCCAGATCACCCCATGCCTTGCTGACGCCCTCTTCATTTTTCTGCATGGCATTGTAACCGCAACCGCTGAACATCAAAGAAAGAAAAAGAATGCCGAGAGTCCTGATCGCGCCTGATTTCATGATAGATCTCCTGATGTTTTCCTGTTCTGCCGAAGGTAACTATGTAGGTTGTTCCAGCCCAAAATAACGATTTCCCTTCTGCCGGAAAAACAATGGCGTTGACATTATAATCTCTTTGCCTTTTCCTTTGAATGAACTATACTACACCATCAATACACCCGTTCCGTACACTTATGAGACGATCATTTATTCTATTCACTGTACTCTTCTTTTCCATGACCGAATTTTCGTACGGCAGTTTCGAAAACCGGGGCATGAGCGCAAGAATAGAGGCGATCGGGGGGGCCGGCACAGCACTGAATGACGCTCCGTTCGGCCACCTGTACAATCCTGCTTCAGGAGCCGGCAGCGAAAGGCGTGCAGCAGGATTCTCCTATGCACTGCCTTTCGGGGGGCCTGAGTTCGACAGCTTCACCGGTTCGTTTCAGACCGGCGAAATTCCTTTCGACAAAAACGCATGTGCCGCGCTATCCTGGCAGCATTACGGCTCGGCCGTCTACCAGGAAACAACATTGTATGCCTCCCTTTCCACAAAAGTGGCAGGAACACTGAGGGCGGGAATGTCTGCCGGCCTGCTGAAAAGACACGCTCAGGGAAAAGAGGATCATACAGCACCGGGCATCAACCTCGGCCTGCTTGCCTCGCTTTCACCTTCCCTGGATCTGGGTCTGTCGATCTTCAACCTGAACCGACCGGCAACAGGCTCCGGCAGCGAAAAAGCACCCCTGAGAGGCAGCGCAGGTTTTGCTTACAGGCCGTCGGGCACGCTGGCACTCGGTGCAACTCTGGAAAAACAGGAAGAAAACAACATCAGGTTAAGGGCGGGAAGCGAGTTCAGGGTGCTCCGGTCTCTGTATCTCCGGGCCGGGTTTTCCACCCAGCCGTCTACAGTTACCGGGGGTGCGGGGTTCGCATTCGGGCATATCAGGGGAGACCTCGCCCTGGTGCATCACCCTGAACTTGGTACGGGAAGCTGGTATACGATACGGGTATCTTTCTGAAAAGCCAGATTCGGGGCAACCTTATTCCAGATACTGCTACAACGGCGGCATCATCCTTCACCCTTTACCCCATCCCGTCAGCAACTGCTTCATTTCCGTGTAACGGTCTGAAGTCACAAGCATATCTTTCTTACTGAAAGAGATCAGCGGCTCATCGATAACGGACACGGCATCGACAAATTCGAGGGGCAGACCGGTATCGAGAAACTCGTCAGTCCTGACAACCGGAATGATCACCTCAACTTTTGATGAAAGAGTCAGTGCACGAATGCGTCTGTAAAGACTCACGAAGGGCATGGCAATCGGCCGACCCGATGGTCCGATTGTTCTTCGTTCATCTGTCAGCACGGCATGTCTGCCCGATAAAACCAGCGTTTTCCAGCGCTGAACCGCCGCATCCCATGCCTGGTCCCCTCCGGCAAACACCGTGACCGGAACAGTTCCGTCACTCTGCATGAATTCCCGGATAAAATATGGAATATGACGTCTTGATATCTCGCCGCCGCCAAACAGCGGTGAATAATTGACCTCGTTGACAATCGCTCCGTTCTCGTACCACGGTTTCGTAATGTCATTACTGATAATATCGATACCAGCCACATGCAGCCCGAAAACCGATGCCGCCTCAAGAGCGACCCTGAGGTTTTCAGGATGTATCCGGTCGGTCACTTCTTCATCTATACCGCCCCACAAGGTTGACTCAATCGGCCGTAAAGGGACGAACGCTCCCTTTTGCGGAACGGATGATACCGTCATCCCTGCCGCCGCTATGGTTTCAAACGCAAGCTGGTCCAGCGACCGGATTTCAGTTCGTTTCCATGGCGGTTTTTGCTGTTGAAGCTCATATTCATCGGCAACAAGTTTTTCAACGGATCGTTTTCCATCGCCGACAACCGACATGGGAAGACGCTTGACAGCATAGAGAAGTTTACCGTTAGACACAAAGAAACGGTGGCAAACACCAGGGACCATGCGCTCGACTATGATCTCTTTTCTCTGAGATGCCTCTAAAGCATGCTCAAATGCATTTTTCAGTGCCTGCTCATCCGACACTCCGATTGTAACTCCTTCCCCCCGGTCACGGTCGGCAGGCTTTATCACGACCGGCCACCCGATCTGCCGGGCTGCCCCGAGTGCGTTTTCATATTTCCTCACCACGCTGTGTACTGCAGCCGGCAATCCGGCGGACCATAACAGTCGTGTCGCAAGCACCTTGTTATGGGAAAGCTTGGCTCCCATGGCCGAATCTTTTTCGGTTGTACTTCTATCCATACGCCTTGCATTCGCTCCCCAGCCAAGCTGAAACACACCTCCGCCAAGATGGCGGAAAGGGATACCCATTTCATGGACTGCTTTCAGAACAGGGTATGTCGACTTGCCGACCGGCAATACCTTATACAACGGTTCGACAATCCGCTCCTGAATTCTCTTGAAAAAAAAGTCAAGGTTTTTGCCGACCGGCTCATGCGCCATAGCCCATGCAGCCAGAGAAAACGATGCCTGCAACGCGACTTCATACATGCCCTTTGGAAAATCATCGATCAACGCAAATTCGGCAACCGCCGTCCATTTCCTGCTGTCGACGGATTTACGCGAACATGCCCTGATCAACGGGGGATCGAAAATCGGAGCACGACCCGCCTGAAGAAGCAGCCTGCTTAACTGCAGGCAACGCCACAGCCATTGCCTGACTTGGACGGGGACATAACGGTCATCCGGAAAAAAGCAATCATCATCCGTCTTGAGGTCGTTACAGAGAACATTGTCTATCCAGCGATCGAGCACTACAATTTTCGGCTCATCAGGCATGATGAACGAACAAACAAACCTCCCCTGTAGCTGCCTAACGTCAAGGTGCGTTGAAACAACTCGAATCGAGCCATCATTATTATCGGCTGGTTCAGTATTCTGCCCCAGCCGGTCAACAATCATTTTATGCAGCTCGGCACGCATTGGCTTTCCTTGCTCATTGCATGGGATCGCGTCAAGAATAACAATACGAAAAGGAGCAGATGCACCAAGCTTCTCACGGGCAAAGTCAAGAAGATCTTCGGCGGTCTCGTTCGCGTTTTTTTCAAGGACTACTGCACATACCGGTATATCCTGGTGAACCTCATGCGTCAAAGGCATAGCTGCAACATCATGAACCTCAGGATGGGAACAGAGAACTTGTTCTATTTCCGACGGATAGATGTTTATGCCATTCATAATCATCAAATCATCGGCTCTCCCCAGATGTATCAACTGACCGTCATTTGTAATGACACCATGATCACCCGGATAAAACCAGCCATTCCTGAAAAACTGTCTTGTCGATTCCTCATCCTGAAAATAACCGTCTATCGACGTCCTGCTCTTTACGCGAATTGTACCGGGCTCCCCATGAGGCAATGGCTTTTCGCCCGGTCCGACCACCTGCAGTTCGAATCCCTTATTCGGACGTCCCACTGTGCCTTGAACGGCATAGACGTCTTTCAGCTCCGTAACGCACATTGTACTTGATTCATTCGTTCCATATAACACATACAGTTTCGAGCAGAGGCGTTCACGAACCCTTCGACGCAAAGAGCCTGAAACAGTCGAACAGTTCAACAGGAAAGCCGTAAGCGACTCAAAGTACCCCTTGGTATCTGCAGGCAATGTCTGCATGATATGCTCGGCATGAAAAACGGTCCCGTAGACAACACTGATCCTGCGGTTTTTCCGGTTATCATGATTATTCAGGAGATCGCCCCCGGAGAAAACAATTGAGGCCCCTTTGGTCAAAGCTTCAAGGTAACGCTGTTTTGTCGTGAGGAAATCCAGATGGATCAATGAAGTAAAGACATCTTCCTCGGTATAGGGCAGCCAGACCATGCTTGCCTTATTCCTCTCCCATTGCTGGTCATGAGTTACAGGCAACAATTTCGGGCAGCCTGTCGATCCTGATCCGAAAGCAATGATCCATGGTGCGTCAGGATTCTCCTCCCTGATCATCATGCCCCGGGAACTGACCGATCCGGCACCATCAGGCTCTTCTATCTGCAGTACCTTCAATCCGTCACAGCATACATCCGGTATGTCAGTAGCTAAAAACCGAGCATCGACCTTGCACAGAAGGTCTTTGTGCCTTTCGTGAGGTGTATTCTGAGGTATCGTTAACACCGTTGCGCCAACCCTTGCTGCCGCCAGCATCGCGACAAGCTGCAGAGACTGATTCGTGAAGGTTTGAACGATGACATCACCCGTCCTGACACCTTCACTATGCAGGAAGAGGGCACCATTCCAGACCTTCATGTTGAGTTCACCGAACGTCCAGATTCTGTCGTCAAGAAAAACAAAGGGTTTTGCCCCGTTCCGTACAGCCTGTCTTTCCAGAATATCAGCAATGTTCATGACCCTGAAACATCGTTTTGACTGACAGACAGTAAAAAAAATAATCCTTGCCTCTAACTTAAATAATTCACCAAAGGAAGAAAAAAGAGCGCTTTCCGCCTATCTTTGAATTTTGAACCCGGCACTCCTCACGAAAAATGATCGACTCGGTATACAGCTCTGCAATTCGGGTTTTCGAGCTCTCATGAATTATTCGGGTTAGCTTCTGTTACATCCAATGGCGGCAATATATAACCATCCCCGGACTGCCTCAACGGGACCTTATCGCAAAAGGAACGAAAACGTTCTGCTGGAGATGAAAAAGAAAAGAGGTGAAAATTACAGCCATTCAATTGCTGAGGCGTTCTACCGAAAAAACACCCTGAACCTTCCTGATCTTGTCCATCAGGGACTGGAGACGGCCGATGTTGCGGACATAAATCATAACCGTACCGATAAACATGCCATCCCTTGCATGAAGATGAATGCTGCGAATGTTGGTATCGGATTTCGATATAACTCCCGTTATCTGGTTTGTGATGCCGATCCGGTCCTCACCGATTACTTTCAGGCCGGCAAGAAACTCGTTTTCAACCTTCTTGTTCCAGGACACGCTGACAACACGCTCGCTTTTGAGAAGGCTCTCGTTACTGACATTCACGCAATTTTTCCTGTGAATCTTGACCAGTCCTTCTTTGGTCACAAATCCGATGATATCGTCGCCCGGCACGGGTTTGCAGCATTTTGCATACGAATAGGCAATGTTGGGCAGCCCCTCGATAACGACTTCATCCTTATCGCCCGCTTCTCCATCCCGTCCCTTTCTGGCAGCTTCGGCAAACGTATCGAATCCGACTTCTTCCGGTTCGTTCTTTTCCGGAACAAAGGGTGGCGGCTCCTGCTCTGAAAGGCTTTTTATAACCTTTTCACCGTCGATCTGCTGATTGGCAAGGGCGCTGAAAAAGTCTGCAGGCGTCTTGATGCCGTATTTGCGAACCTGCCGGATAATATCGTTTTCGGTCAGCAGTTTTTTTGTCCCCGACAGCATCTTGTCCCACATGTTCCGCCCCTTTTCTATCTGGCGGCGCCGTTCCTCATTGATAGCCGAGCGTATTTTCATTCGCGCACGGTGCGTCACGACGGATTTCAGCCAGTCGGCCTTGGGCTGCTGATTTTTAGACGTTATAATCTCGACCCGGTCACCGGACCTGAGTTCGGAATTAAGCCTGACGATTTTTCCGTTCACCTTGGCTCCGATACACCCGTTGCCGACCTCGGTATGGATCGAGTAGGCAAAATCGATCGGGGTCGCTCCTGCCGGCAGGGTTTTCATATCACCCTTCGGAGTAAAAATATAGACCTCGTCATGATAGAGGTTCAGCTTGAAACCCTCCATGAACGAAGCAGCCGTATCCGCATCCTGTATAAGGTCACGAGCCCATTTCAGGAAGGTGTCTATCGTGGCGTCGTCTTTGGACACTTTCTCTTTGTAACGCCAATGTGCCGCGACACCGAACTCCGCAAACTCATGCATTCTTCTTGTCCTGATCTGCACTTCGACCACCCGGCCTTTCGGCCCCACTATTGCCGAATGAAGCGACTGGTATCCGTTGTGTTTCGGTATGGAAATGTAATCCTTGAAATGCTGAGGAATCGGCGGGTATTTCTGCGTGATATATCCATAAGCCGCAAAACAGTCGGAAATTCGTTCCGTGTCGATAATGATCCTTATACCGTAAAGGTCATGAATGTCTTCGAAGAGCTTGTTCTTGTAGCGCATCTTGTTATAGATGGAATAAAGATGCTTGGCCCGGCCCTGCGCTTCGACGCTGAAGCCCTGTTTATCAAGCTCCTGTCTGATCGGTACGATGATTTTATCAAGGTAGGCAATCCGCTCCCCCCTGCTTAAACGGACTTTCTGCTGGATCACCTTGTACATTTCAGGATCGATATACTTGAATGCAAGGTTCTCCAGTTCGATCTTCATTTTTCCAAGACCGAAACGATGGGCCAGGGGCGCATAGATATCCCTGGTTTCGAGGGCGATTTTCAGGCGGCGATGCTCCGGCAGCGCATCGAGGGTCCGCATGTTGTGGAGCCGGTCGCAGAACTTGATGAGAATGACTCTCACATCCTTGACGACGGAAAGAAGCATTTTACGGAAACCTTCCGCCTGGGTGACCTCACGATTGATCATGATGCCGGAAATCTTGGTAAGCCCTTCCACGATATCCGCCACTTCCGTACCAAGCTCGGCAGCAAGATCCTCATAGGTATAGTCGCTGTCTTCTATAACATCATGCAGCAGCGCTGCGGCAACCGACACGCCATCAAGCGGAAGTTCGGTAAGCAGAAGCTTTGCCACTTCCACCGGGTGATAGAAAAACGGCTCTCCGGAAGCCCGTTTTTCCCCCTCATGCGCGCGATAACACATGAAGAAAGCCCTCTGAACCAGCGATTCATCGTAATTTCTGAGATTCTGGCGGGCAAGGCGTAAAATCTCATGCATCTTCTCGTAATGCGCTTTTTCAATCTGGGCTAACATATACGGTAACAACAATCGGTTTATCTGTCGCGCGCATTCTGAAGCGCTTTATGGTATTTTCCTGTCTTTAGTAACAAGTAACGTGTGACAAGCAACAAGTCAAAGAAAAAACGTTGTCCATTGCTCATAAGGTTAAGACCGCGAGGGTTCATGGGTAGCATCTTTCTCCCGTTCGTCATGAGTCATTTCTCCCGGCTGTCTTTCCCTCTTTCCCCGAAGCGGCATGCTCCAGCCGGGTAATCTCGTCGCGCAGGTAAGCCGCTTTTTCATATTCCATGCCTGAGGCAGCCTCCTTCATCTCGAGCTTCAGCTCTTCGGCCATCGCATAAAGGTCCCGGCTGTCAAGGGAACGTATCATGTCCTCGAGAACTCTCTGCGGCCGCTGCCCCAGACCCATCCTCCGTCTTCTGAACCGTTCTTCGGCATCTGCAACACCCGTCGTATCGAGAACCTCTTCAACCGATTTCACAATGGAAGACGGAATGACCCCGTGCTCCTCGTTAAATTTCTTCTGAACCGACCTGCGCCTCTCGGTTTCGTCAATGACCGAACGCATTGACTCGGTGATTTTTGAGGCATAGAACACAACCCGGCCCTCAACGTTCCTTGCTGCTCGACCGGCTATCTGCATGAGAGACTTGCTGTCCCTTAAAAACCCTTCCTTGTCCGCATCAAGAATCGCGACAAGCGATACTTCAGGAAGATCGAGGCCTTCCCGTAAAAGATTAACCCCGACAAGTACATCCACTTCGCCCGTCCGCAGCTCCCTGAGTATCTGCATCCGCTCAAGGCTCTTGATCTCGGAATGCAGGTATCTTGCTTTCAGGCCGGTTTTTCTGAGAAAATCGTGCAGATCCTCGCTCATGCGTTTGGTGAGTGTCATCACAAGCGATTTGAACCCTTTTGCAGTGTGTTTCCTGATCTCCTCCAGGAGATCGTCGATCTGGCCTTTGACAGGCCGAACATCGATTGGGGGGTCGAGCAGACCTGTCGGTCTGACGAGCTGTTCGACAACGGCTCCGCCGGTCCTTTTCAGCTCGTATTCTCCGGGCGTTGCGCTGACGCCTATCACCTGCGAAACCATCGCCTCGAACTCTTCGAAACGCAACGGACGGTTATCAAGGGCGGAAGGCAGCCTGAACCCGTATTCTACGAGAACACCTTTTCTTGAACGGTCTCCCGCGAACATTCCCCGGATCTGGGGAAAGGTCACATGGGATTCGTCTACGATAACAAGGTAATCCTCAGGAAAATAGTCCAGAAGGCAGTAAGGTCTCTGGTTCGCTTTTCGACCGGAAAGGTGACGCGAATAGTTTTCAATTCCCGAGCAGTAGCCGAGCTCTTTCATCATTTCCAGATCGTAACGGGTTCTTTCCTCGAGCCTTCCCGCCTCGACAAACCGCTCTTCGCTTCGAAGCTGGTTCAGCCGTCCGGCAAGCTCATTCTCTATTGCCAGCATCGCCTGTTTGAGCTTTTCTTCTTCGGCGACAAACAGCCGCGCCGGATACACGAAAGCATAGTTCTCTTCATCGATGATTTCACCGGTCTCATGATCGAAAAACTGCAGCCGATCGATTTCGCTGCCGAAGAACTCGACACGCAAAGCCGTGTCTTCCTGCATCGGCACAAGGTCGATCACGTCCCCTCTTACCCTGAATTTACCGGATGCCAGGTCATGATCATCCCTGACGAAATGCAGCGACACAAGCTCTTTGAGGAATTCATCCCGGTCTTTTTCCATGCCCCGGCGAAGCTCGATGATCTGTGCTTTCCAGTCTTCCGGCGCACCAAGACCGTAGATACAGCTCACAGAGCTGACGACGATCACATCTCGACGGCCGCTGAGCAGGGCACTGCTTGCCCTCAGCCTGAGGCGCTCGATCTCGTCATTGATCTTCAGATCCTTGGCGATATACTTGTCCGTCGACGGTATGTATGCTTCAGGCTGGTAGAAATCGTAGTAGCTGATAAAATATTCAACCGCATTGTGCGGAAAAAACTGTTTGAGCTCGCCATAGAGTTGTGCCGCAAGGGTTTTGTTGTGACTGATGACAAGAACCGGCTTGTTGACCGCAGCGATCACATTGGCCATCGTAAAGGTCTTGCCCGATCCGGTTACACCGAGAAGCACCTGGCAGCCATCCCCTCTCAGAACCCCTTCGGTCAGCTTGCCGATCGCTTCAGGCTGGTCGCCTTTAGGCTCATATGCACTGACAAGTCTGTATTGATCCATTGTACCGCGCTATTGTAAAACCTGAAACTGTCTTATAACCTGAATTGTGCATTTGTTGAAACGCTCAATTCAGGTTAAAACTATTTATACTATTTGTTAGTTCTTTCTCAGAATCGTACAATGAATCCCGGAAATACCATGATGATGTTTCCCAGGAAACAAAACAGCATCCATGCACGTATCGGTGCCGTTATGCCCCCCGGCTTCCTTGTTTTTCTGTTAATCCTAATGTCCTGCACCGCAATGCAATCCGAAAGAGAGTATACCTTCACCACCGTACCCGACGATCCGCTGCAAACAAAAATCTATACCCTTCAGAACGGTCTGACCGTCTATATGAGCCCGCACCATGAAGAGCCGAGAGTCTATACTTCGATTGCCGTCCGGGCCGGAAGTAAAAACGACCCGTCCGAGACTACGGGACTGGCCCATTACCTCGAGCACATGCTGTTCAAAGGAACCGATTCCATCGGCTCGCTCGATTTCAATAAGGAAAAAGTCGAACTGCAAAAAATTACGGACCTTTACGAGCAGTACCGTTCAACCGACGACCCTGATAAAAGGGCCGACATCTATCGCCAGATCGACAGCACATCCAATCTCGCGGCCCAATACACCGTACCGAATGAATATGACAAACTGCTCAGCGCCATAGGCGCCCGGGGAACAAACGCCTACACCTGGGTCGAGCAGACGGTTTATCTTAACGATATCCCGTCCAATCAGCTCGAAAAATGGCTGACCATCGAGGCCGAGCGTTTCCGCAACCCGGTCATGCGCCTTTTTCATACCGAGCTTGAAACGGTCTATGAAGAAAAAAACATGACGATGGACAGCGACAGCAGGAAAATCTGGGAAACGCTGTTCAGGGGCCTTTTCCGAAACCACACCTATGGCACGCAAACGACTATCGGTGAAGCCGAGCATTTGAAGAACCCGTCCATAAAAAATGTCATGGACTATTACCGCTCCTGGTACGTTCCCAATAATATGGCCATCTGCATTGCCGGTGATTTCGACCCTCAGAGCCTCATCGCCATGATCGACGACAAGTTTTCAGCACTCGATCCCGGAGCGGTACCTGAATTCCATCCGCACACGGAAGAACCGATCCGGGAACCGGTCATAGAAACGGTTAAAGGACCGGAGGCAGACGAGCTCGTGATCGGTTTCCGTTTCGAAGGAGCAGGCACAAAAGATATGGACTACCTGACCCTTATCGACAAGATTCTCTTCAATCATACTGCGGGCCTTATCGACCTCAACCTCAACCAGAAACAGAACGTCCTTGACGGGGCGTCCATGGTTGTAGAAATGAAAGATTACTCGGCCCACATTCTTTCGGCAAAACCCCGCAAAGGACAAACCCTGGATGAGGTCAGGGAACTCCTTCTTCAACAGCTTGAATACATCAAGAACGGCGATTTTCCCGACTGGCTGCTCGAAGCCGTCCGGAACGACCTGAAAGTCGAGGAAATGAAAGCCTTTGAAACCAACCGCGGCCGAACGGAGTCGTTTGTAGACGCCTTCGTGCTCGGTCTCGACTGGAAGAGCATTGTCAACAGAAGAGAACGTCTGAGCCATATAACGAAAGAAGAGATCATCGACTTTGCAAAAGAGCGTTACGGAAGCAACTACGTAGCGGTGTACAAAGAGCATGGAAAGGACAAGCAGGCACCCAAGATAGAGAAACCGCCGATAACGCCGCTCAAGGTTAACCGGGATACCACATCGACTTTTGCGGAAAATATCCTTGCCCGCAAAACCGGAGAGATCGAGCCCGTTTTTCTTGACTTTGAGCGCGACATTCATAAAGAACGTCTGTCACGCAACATCGATGTGTACTCAGTACAGAACCGTGAAAACGACCTTTTTGCCCTTTACTACGTTTTCGACGTCGGTACCAATCACTCGAAAAAACTCGATTTTGCACTCGACTACCTCAGCTATCTGGGAACGTCAAAGCGCACTCCTGAAGCATTCAGCCAGGATTTGTACAGGATCGGCGCAAGCTTTGCAGCCTACACATCGGACGACCACCTGTACCTGAAACTTTCAGGCCTCCAGGAAAATTTCAAAAACGCCCTGGACATGCTCGGTGAACTGCTGCATGACGCGCAACCTGACCACGAGGCGCTTGAAAAGCTGAAGGCCGGCATTCTTAAGGAGAGAACCGATGACAAGCTCTCCAAGCGGAAAATCCTGTTCGAGGCCATGCAGAATTACGGACGATACGGCGCGACATCTCCATTCACGCACGTGCTCGACAACCGGGAACTCACGAGCGTTACAGCCGCCGAACTGATCGAGGAAGTCAACCGTCTGATGCATTACCGTCACAGGGTACTCTATTACGGACCGGCAGATCCGTCGAGCCTTGTTTCCGATCTGGCCGGTTCGGGACAGTTCGATAAGGAATTCCTTTCTCCTCCCGATATCGATCCCTTCAAGGAAAAAGAACAGAAGGAAAACCATGTGTACGTGGTTGACTACGACATGACGCAGGCGGAAATACTCATGCTTTCAAGGGACCGGAAATATGACCCTGATACCATTCCCCTGATCACGCTCTTCAACGAATATTACGGCGGAGGAATGTCATCGGTTGTCTTTCAGGAGCTCCGGGAAGCAAAAGCACTGGCCTATTCGGTTTTCTCGATTTACCGGATACCGAAAAAAAGAACGGACCATCACTATGTGTTCAGCTATATCGGCACGCAGGCAGACAAGCTTCCCGAGGCGCTCTCCGGACTCGGTGCTCTTCTGGAGAACCTGCCTGAATCACCAGCGCTTTTCAAGACAGCAAAAGAAGGGATACAGAGAAAGATCCGCACGGACAGAATCACCCGCTCGAAAATTCTCTTTTCACGCGAAGAAGCGCACAAACTCGGCATAACCCATGATATACGCAAAGACATCTATAAGCAAACCGCCCGTTTCAATCTCGATGATATTGCAGCATTCCATAAACAACGGTTTGCGGACAGAAAATACTCGATCATGGTCCTTGGAAAACTTGAAGACCTCGACATGCAGACACTTGAGCAGTACGGCAAGGTAACCGTCCTGTCCCTGGACGACATTTTCGGGTACTGACACGTTCGAGGCGGACTCAATTATCTGTGTTCTGCAATTTGAAACGCCCGGCACATGTCGTACCTTGAATCAGATAAAAACATCGGTATGCTGATCCTGGGAATTTTGACCTGACAGCATCGTCCTCAACCCTAAACTAAACCCATCAATTGTCATGACGTCACTTATCTTTCTCGGGGTAGTCCTTTTGTTTATCGGCATGACTGCCCGATCTCTCAACCCCTCGCTCCTCCGGTTTTCAGGTCTTTTGAAAACCGGCGGCATTTTCGCAATTGTTCTCGGACTTCTTTCCGCCAGTATCAGAATTGTCGAACCAGGCAAAGTCGGTGTGAAGGTTCTGTTCGGCAAGGTCCAGAAAGAAGTACTTTCGAGCGGTCTCAACATTATCAACCCCCTGGTCAAGGTCGAGTTTTTCGATATCACCACCCAAACCTATACCATGTCGGGGACCGAAACCGAACTCTCCCAGTTGAGCGACGCCCCCATCCGGGTCCTGAGTGCCGACGGGCTCGAGGTAACGATCGACATGACCGTTCTCTACCGTATCAATCCTGTTCAGGCTCCCGGAATCCGCCGCGAAATCGGGCCGGGTCTCTCCTACATCGATAAAATCGTACGGCCGACAGCGCGAACACGCATCAGGGATAACGCAGTCATCTATAATGCCGTCGATCTGTATTCGACAAAACGCGAGGAATTCCAGTCCAAAATATTCGAAAGCATCAAAACCGACTTTGACAATCGCGGCATCATTCTCGAAAATCTCCTGGTACGCAACATTTCTCTTCCTCCTTCTGTGAAAGCTGCTATCGAAGCAAAGATCAATGCCGAGCAGGAAGCCCAGAAAATGCAGTTCGTGCTGCAGAAGGAAACGCAGGAAGCCGAAAGAAAACGAGTTGAAGCACAAGGTATTTCGGACTATCAGCAGATCCTTTCCCGATCCCTTACAGAAAAGCTTCTGCGCTACGAACAGATCAAGGCGCTTCAGAACCTGGTCAAATCCAATAACTCCAAAGTCATCATCATGGGTGACAGTAAAGGAGCGTCTGTACTGATCGGGAAGTGAATCATAACTCGTGAATCGTAATTCGTGATTAGTGAATAGTGATTGGTAAAAGGGAAAAAGACGGTTGACGAAAAAGAAACAGTACGGGCGGGTTTCAAACCCGCCCGTGCAGGTCATTGATGGGTGAAACTTATAGGACTTATAGGTCATATAGGACCCATAGGACCTATAAAATGCCTTTCAATGTATTCCGTATAACAAATCAACAGGATAATTGCTGGCTTGTTTTTGCCTTTTGCCTTTCCCTATCTTCCCCTATTCACGATTTACGATTTACCATTCACGATTCACCACTCCCTTCCTGCCTTGCCCGATGAAAATACTCTATATCTACATAGCACGGCAGTTTGTATCGACCTATGTATTTGCAACGATAAGCTTCACTGCTCTTTTTATTCTTGCGAATCTCTTCGAGGAACTCGGAACGTTCATCGACAAGGAACTTGGAGCGGACAAGGTCTTTCTTTACTACCTGAGGACGATTCCCGAGACAGTCTTGCTTGTTTCACCCGTAAGCACGCTCCTTTCGTCTCTCTATGTTACCGGCAAAATGTCGGCGGCCAGCGAGCTCCCTGCGATGAAAGCCGCCGGCGTCAGCCTGCGGCAGTTGATCAGTCCTTTTCTGCTGGCTGCTTTTGCCGTCACCGTGCTGAACATCCTGAACGCTGGGCTCTTCTCACCTTATGTCGCGATTGAAAGACACCGTTTTGAACAGGATTTTTTCAAAAGGACCTTTGAATCCCTCTCCGGCAAAAACAACCTGCATATCCTCGAGTCCCGCGACAGGATCCTCTCGATAAGCTCCCTTGATCCCGAAGAGGAAACCGGGTACGGTATTTCCCTTGAAACGTTTGACGGGCCTGAACTGAAAAGCCGTATTGACGCAAAAAAAATAACCTATGACAACACGCGGGATCACTGGTATTTTCATGAAACCAGAACAAGAGTCTTTACCGATAACGGCGTCGTCTACAGGGAAAATCCGGGACGGGATACCCTGAAACTCTCACTGGACGGCTCGTCACTGAGAGAACTCGGCATACAGCCGGATGAGATGAATATTGTACAGCACTTCAGCTACATCAGGGAAAAACAGCGAGCCGGATTCTCGAACCTCGGCAGGGTTATCGTGAAATTCCACAACAAAATGGCCGTGCCGTTCGCCTCCCTTATCATCGTCCTGATCGGTGTCCCCCTTGCTACCCGAAAAAGGCGAAGCGGCCTTGCCATAGAATTCGGCATCAGCCTGTTCATCGGTTTCTCCTACCTCTCGGTGCAGAGAGCGTTTGCCATAGCCGGATACCGGTCGGTATTTGACCCGGTACTGGCTGCATGGCTGCCGAACCTGCTGTTCCTCTTTATCGGCCTTTACATTTACAGAACCGCAAACCGCTGATGCATGAAACACGCACGTCCGCTGATAGCACTCATGACCGATTTCGGCCATCAGGATCCTTATGTCGGCATTATGAAAGGCGTCATCGCAGGAATCTCTCCCTCGTCGTCAGTCATCGACCTGACCCATGGCATCCAGGCACAGAACGTTCTGCAGGGCGCCGTGCAGCTTGGTGTCTCCCTACGCTATTTTCCTGAAGGCACAGTCTTTGTCGCTGTCGTGGATCCGGGTGTCGGCACAGCAAGAAAACCCTTGTGCGTGGTTTCTGAAAAACGATACTTTATCGCCCCGGACAACGGTCTGCTTACAAAGCTCCTCGACAGCAGCACCTTTGAAGCATGTGTTGCCATAACCAATGCGGACTGCATGCTTCCTCTTCAGAGCAGCACGTTTCATGGAAGGGATGTTTTTGCCCCCGCCGCGGCACATCTGGCAAATGGCATCGATCCGTCACATCTCGGCAAGACAATCAACCCGGACCAGTGCGTGAGAATCGCCCTGCCCAAAAACAGTTCTCCTGACGGCGGACGATCCTGGTACGGTAAAATTCTGTTCGCCGACGTCTATGGAAACCTGGTCACCTCATTGACCGATGATCTTCTGGAGAATGGTCAAGCAGCAGGAATAACAACGGAAAACGGCATATTCCTGCCTTTTCATCGGACCTATGGCGAGGTGAACGAGGGTGAAGGACTTTCCTACAGGGGAAGCGGAGGATTTCTTGAAATAGCTGTCCGCAACGGCAATGCAGCCTCCGGCCTGGGACTGCAACCCGGTGAGAACGTCGTGCTTACGTTCGAACCGACTGACAGGTAAAAAAAGCAACGCCGACAAGCCGATACCGCAAAAAATCTAACTGCTTACCTGAATTGAGCGATTGTCGAGCATGCCGGAGATGCGAGGCACAGGGAATGCCGCTGTAGTGATCTACCGCAAGTTCCCTGTAACGAAGCAGATTCGGTGTGA
>JANQMO010000023.1 GCA_028280025.1 Chlorobium sp.
TATGTTTTCGTGCCATGCTTACAGGTTGTTTTCACAAGATAACCGTAAGATAACACAATTCTTTGTTATAACATAGAATTAACCGGACGGGACACTAGCTGAACGTTCTTTTCTAAGTTAAACCGCCTCAGTTGTGCTGCCGTCTTTGCGTGATAGTTCTCGATATGTTCGAAGGCAACCTGGAGAACTGGCGATTTCCCATTTCTTTTAGATGAACTACGGGCAATAGCCTTGGCGATAAGCAGGGTTGATGTTCCGGAACCGAATTCAATCACCAAATCGTAATCGCTGTCGACGATCAGTTCGATCAAATACAGAGCAAAATCCGGGCTGACAGCCCAACCGTGCATCTCCGGAAGGTATTCGCCACCATTGAAGAAATCCCGGATATTCAGAAAAGCTTCTCCCTGTCGAACAGCATTGTCTATAATGCTTCTGAACGTTGTTTCGATTGGCGTATCCCCGGTCGTATCATCGACAGATCGGCAACATGGTTGTAGATCCAAGTCACCGGATGTTTCCCGTAGCTTTTTGTCTTGCAACTCTTTAAGCTCTTTTCTTTTTTCAGTTTCGACAAAGAGTGACCTTTTATGATTCTCGACTTCTTTCAAGGATTTGCTTTGCTCCTGTTCAAGTTCTTTGATTTTCTTCCGAAACGAAGAAAGCTCCTCTAGCTGTTCGGCCCGATTCTTTTTAAGTTTTGTGATTTCGTTTGCCAGATCGAGCTCACGCCGTTGATACCGCTTATTTGCCTTCTGCAATCCCTCGTTTTTCTCATACAGTTTCTCAAGCAATTGTTGCTGTCGGAAATTTTGATTTTGCAGGATTTGTATATCGCGAATGAACAGCAGTTCTGCTAATTCCGGATGTCTTTCAGGCTGCGCGATCAGCAATCGGAATCCTTGATCGCCTAACCATGCCTCAAGCTCATTATGGTCTATATCAACGAGGGAAGAGGTTTCTTTGCATGTGTTGACGCGAACCATGATGACATCGACAGAGGAAAGCATATCTGCAGCGCTTAGCAGCAGCTTGCCGGAAGGCAGGCAATCAAGCAAAAGCCAGCCAGGCTTGGTTCCGGTTTCTTCCATGAGCTCTTTTAGCCGCACATGCGGTATGTCGGCAATTGCCTGCTCTCGTTTCAGATTGGGCCAGAGCGATCTGAGATTTTCTGGATCTATGAGGCCGCTTTCAGCAGGGTTGCTTGCCCGGTAAAATACTGTTTGCTGATCATCCGCTGTCACAAGAACGTTGCGCAACTGCCAGCCTTCGACCTGCCCGATACTGTGCTCGAGATGCTGGTACTGCCTTTCATCGGCTTCAACAAGAATGGTTTTCGGCGTCTCCCACTCCCTGAGTAAGCGGACCAGCGAACTGGAACCTGTGCCGACGCCGATAAAAATAACACCGGCTGGAGGCGCTGCAGCGCGCACATACCACAACCAGTCAGCAATGACGGATGATGCCTTGTTGTTATTTATGGTCATATGCCTGTTCTCGCTCAAGCCTGAAAGCCTTTATTGCTCGACCCATGAGAAAAGGCATTTTCAGCCATCCCACAGGTGACGAACCGTAGTGCACCATGATTGCTCCCAAGCGGTAAGAAAGATGTTTCTTTACTTTTTCAGCCTCTTCAGCATCCTGATAGGTATTGATCGGAGGCAGTTTTCTGTTTTTCTTATCAATATTGTTCCGATAAAATGCTTGCTGCTCTCTCAGAAGAGCGAAGGGCATCGTGAGCCATCCCGACAAAGAGCGTGACCGCTGAATCATGACCGCGCCAAGGCGATAGGAAAGATGCTCTTTGACGCGTTCGGCTGCACCATAATATTTCGGATGGAGATGTTGTTTGAGCTTCCGGTTTTCGAAATAGTACCGTTCAAGTTTTTCCTGGACCTTATTGAGTTGAGAAAGGAGGAGCTCATTTTCTTCAGTTGTCTCTCTCAGCTGCATTTTAAGCTCTTCGGTATTATTGGTTGTTCCAATAACCGGGCTGTCGGATAAATTATTTCCTTGTTGTTTGAGACTCTGTTTATCATGGTCGCCTTGTATTCGTTTTTCCCGGATATCATGGAGCAGAGCGAGAAGGCGTTCGTTTTCTACATTGAGCTCATTATTCATTCTTTTGAGAGCTGTTATCTCCTTGAGTTGTTGAATATGTGAGCCCGACAGTTGCGAAACCAGGTCCGTGGTTCTTGATTGCTGCTTCATATTTGCCAACCATGCATTCAGAGGGCACGGGTCGTGAAGCAGGGTATCGTGCAGAGGAAGATTCGCAGAAGATTGCAGTTCTTCGTAGTGCTGGTTGTATTCCGGATATACGTCCATGATACAGGCCATGAAATACCTATCAGTCTCCGGTGCAGTGGGTCTGGGTATGATAGCCCGTTGTTCCGCTGACGCTACTCCGTTCTGCTGGATGTGATTGAGTGCAGAACCGTTTGCCCTTGATGGCAGTTGAAGATCGATGTGTGAACTGAGCGCATTCAGGTATCTGGTTGTTTCGCTGCGGGCCTGCTGGGCATGAACCATGAAACACCTTTCTTGATTGCGCAAAAAGAAGCGGAGCATGTGCTTGTTGTAAGCACTCCAGTTATCAAAAAAACGTTTTACGGTATGGCTTGAGATTTTTGGGATTTCATCAGCTGTCAGTTCACCGAGGAACCTGTACGGGGAGTCGTAGACCATCATAAAGATGATATCGGGATCAATTTGTTTCCAGTGCTCAAGAAGGAAAATGGCATTTGGATCAGACCAGCCCCATACCTCGTGCTCAAGGTTCCCCAGCAGGAGATCAAGTATCACACCATTCCAGACGGGTTTGGCATCGATCTGGCGGATATCATTTTCAGAATTGATGGTATTCAGATCCGGCGCATGATGTGCTCGACAGAGAATGTTGCTGATTTCATAAGCTTGGAACCCTTCCCTGCGAGACGGATTCGCACGTTTCATCCCGTGCTTATGCAGTACTCCTTCAACGTCACGGTAGCCAGAGTTCGGATGGCCGACAATAAGAATCTTGCTCATGACAGAATAAGTGATCTGTGTCAGATGGTTTGATAGTAATTATAGGCTTTGTCAGCGTCATCAAAACGCCTGAGACGGCTCTGGTTGAGCACGTAAAAAACCGTGCAGTGCTTTCGGATCTCTTTGGGGTTGTGTGAAACCAGAATCATTGAGCGGTCTTTTCGTTTTTCATGCAGCTCATAGCGGCATCTATCATGGAAGCGTCTGTCTCCCACGGCCATGACTTCATCGATAAGGTAGCAGTCAAACTCGATGGCCATACTGAGTGCGAAAGCGAGCCTGGCTTTCATACCGGAGGAGTAGTTTTTGACCGGTTCGTGAAGGTAGGTGCCTAGTTCGGAAAACTCTTTCACTCTCGGGATCTTGTCCACTATACCGGTGCCATAAATTCTGCAGATAAAACGCAGGTTATCAAGGCCGGTGAGTGAGCCCTGGAATGCACCGCTGAATGCTAACGGCCAGGAAACGCTCATGCTGCGGGTGATGGTGCCGCTGTCCGGCTTTTCGACCCCTCCAAGCAAACGGATCAGGGTGGATTTTCCACTCCCGTTACGCCCGAGGATGCCGACTTTTTCCCCTTTGTTGATTTGCAGGCTGATGTTGTCAAGCACGGTATTGTTGCCTGCTCTTGTTTTATAACGTTTCGTAACGTTGTCAACGAATATCATGAGATTTCTACGTTGCGTCCGGCCTGGCGAAGCAAGGCAAGGCCGAGCAGGCTGAGGAACATGTTCCAAAAGGAGAGGTAGGCTATGTTGTAATGAGTGTTAAAGAGTCTTCCGAAATAGCCGTCGCGTACCAGTTCGACTCCGTGAATTGTCGGTAACCAGAGGATATACTTTTGGGCAATTGGCGGGAGCCAGTCTACGAGAAAAAACACTCCTGACGTGACGAACAGGAAAAACGAGAACGGTGACCAGAGGCGATTGACTACCTCAAAACGTTCAGCAAGAGACCCGATTACAAGGGCAAGTGCGGCACCGAACCAGGCCGTGAGGAGGATGCCGAACAGGATTTTCAGCAAATCTTCAGGGGGTTGTATCATGCCGCTGAAGTTGAAGAGCATGACAAGAAAAAAGAACGAGGCGACACTGCCCGTGATTTCAAGCAGGATACGAGCGGCAAAGATGTCAAACACTTTTACGTTTCGGTGGTAGAGCAATGCGTTGTTCGGGCTGATGGCACTTTTGCTGCGGCTGACGCTGTTGCGCCATATCATGGCGATGGGGTAGCCCGTGATAGCAAATGTGACAACAGGGATTTCCAGGCCGGCTCTGCGTACACTCCAGATTGCTGTAAGCACCATGGTGAAAATCATCGGCTCGACAAAAAGCCACAAGAAGCCGATGTTGTTGCGTCCGTACCGGGTGAGTATTTCCCGGCGAAGAAGGGCGCCGATGACGCGCTGCTGGACGGAAAGGGAGTGGAGGAAGCTGTTAATCATGATGTTCTTTCACTCCAGCGATCAGCATTGAAAGAATGCCCCAGGCAATCATGCCGACCAGAAAGGTTGTGAGTATACTGCGGAGCCTCCGGGGTTCTATTGCGACATCTGGTTTATGCGGCTCGGCAGTGCGTTCGAGGTAGAGCTGCTTGCGCTGGGCTTCGCTGCGTGCCTGCTCGAGAGAGGTCATGGCAGCGGCAAGTTGCTGTTTGGCAAATTCCTCATCCAGTACAAGCCGCTGGAATTCGACAGCTTTAGTGGTGAAGGACGATTGTTTCGACCCGGCAACTTTTGACATTTCGTTCCGTATCTCCCGTTCGAGTGTTTTTAACCGGTGTTTGAGGGACGGGATCTGCGGGCTGCCGGGTGTAAACGTCGTTACCTGAGCAAGCCGTGTTTTCGTGGCAATCAGTTCGTCCTGAAGTTTTGATACCTGCTGGAGCTGTAGCGCTGACTGGTTTACCGGGTCGAACAGGTTGTGCTCATTGCGATAGGCCGAGAGTGCCAGGGCAGCAGTATGGGCTTTTTCTGCAGCAAGTTCAACCTCCTTTTTTGCGTACCTGATAAGGTCGTTTCTGGCACGGTCGTTGAGCTGGTTGATCAGATGCTCGCCCAGTCGCAGCAGTTGCCGGTTGATTTCATAAGCGTCTTCAGGAGTGAATGCACGGATTTTCAGAATTGAAACGGATGATGATGCATTCAGGTAGACTTCTATGTGTTTTTTAGAGTGTTCATAGAGAGCTTCAAAGCTATTGTCGAAACCAAGGGGGTTGAAACTGCTGAACATGTCGGCATTCCGACTGCCAAACGCCTGGCGAAGGTTCAGCGTATCGTTGACGGCCTGCAGGGCGTCTCGGGAGAGCATGTAGTCGTGAAGGCTGTAGGTGTCGTTCATTGACGTGCTGAATCCGGCCCCTTGAAGGATGGCTTCAAAACCGGTCTGAATGCGCGGCTGCGGAGTCCGGATAATAAAGTGTGATTCCGATATGTAGACATCGCTTTTTATAAATCCAAAGTAAAAGACTGCTGTCACTGTCGGCAGAATGACGGCGTATAAAAACAGGGAAGGGATGTTCCGGATTTTGTTTTTCAGCAGTTCTGTGTACAGGTTAAACTGTTTCTTCAAGGCTTGGAGCTGCATGAACGTTAGAATTGTGTACTGATGATACTGCCAGGTCTGGAGCTATATCGAATTCAGATAGCAATCCGGTTCCTGATTCCCAGGTGATTCCTGTACCACGTGTTGTTTTCACCGGCCGCTTATAAAAACTGCCGTTTAGTTGAGTTCGCGCAATAAGGTGTTGGCGGAAATGTTTGTAAAGTGTGCGGTCGATAGAGTGGTACTGTGCGTTATTCCAGAATGAATCGAGTGTTCCCTGCCAGGTAAGCCCCGGCATATCGTAGATTGCGTTGCCGCATGCTATCAGTGGTGTGTTATGGTGAAGGGCTGAAAGGCCTGTTGTGCTGTTGACAACAACAACACCGACAGCATGCTTGAGCAGTGTCGGCAGATGCTGATCATGGATGTAGATGATGCGGCCATTCAGGTTGTATTCTCTCCCGAGTTTTTTTATCAGTTTTGTATAGTCAAAATGGCCCCGGTCGAGCGGGTGATGTTTGAATACCAGATATGTTCCCTGGTTGGCGTTGTTCGCAAAAGAGGTGACGGTATTCGTTATAAATGCTGCAACGGTATCGAAATCAGAGTGTACCTGTATCTGGGCATCGTTATGAACCTGAAGCGGTATGAGAAAGTAGTTTTTTTTGTCTTGTTCTATCAGTTTTTGCGTTATTCCTTTTTCTTTTATCCGGTAATAAGCATACCGCCAAACACCACGTAGCCAAGGTATTGTTTGGGACATGTCCATAGACTTGTGGTGGCGGTATTTACTATAGAAAGGTGAGAGAAGAAAGCTTGCCAGAGCGTAGAGCATTGTCCACAGGACGAGAAACCAGAATGCGTCTCTGCCGATTTTTTGTGGATGGGGAATGTCGGGCGGAGTGGAACGATATGCATCGGGAGTGCGGGGAAGTTTTGAGTGGCCGTTCGAACCATGCTGTTCAAATGTGATATAATCCGGTCGCACATATCCTTCCTCAAATACTTGCACCTCAACGTTTTGCCTCACAGCAATATGTTTTACGGCTTTGTGAATTGGACGGCAGTCGCCGAAAAGGATAATCGCATCGACTCTGTGGGCGATAATAAACTGCTGCAGAAACTGTGGCCATTCATCAAGAGGTTTACGGTAATTGAGGGCATCAGTGGGGTAGAATAACCAGTCTCCGCCATTAAAATTGATTTTATATACTACGGCGCCGACATTTTTCAGGTCGTCAGCAAGACGTCTGAAGAATGGGCCCATGGGTCCCTGGAGCAGCAGCACACGTTTGTCACGGTAGGGGTTAAGGCCGTTTGTTACCATTACGGAGATTTAATGATAGTTGGTTAAAGAGATATCGGGAGCTTATTGGGGAATTGCGTCAATAATCTTCACTACCGGGTACACGACAGATACTACCATATTGAGAAATTTTTTCAGGTCTGCAGCGGGCGCGTTAGAAACGTAAAGAATGTCTTTGTCATTTATTTGAAAGTTCTGGGCAAGGAAAAAACCCGATGGATCGCTCAGGTCCAACGTATAAACGACCGGCTGCGCATTTACAGCGTCCCGGTTGAGGATTTCAGGATCCACAAACCGGAATACAAAAACACCGCGTGCGTCAGCGCGGTTATCCTGCAATCCTCCGACTCTGCCGAGTGCCTGAGCAAGTGATATTCCCTGGGCTTCAAAGTTGATTTCCTGATTTTTACCGATAGCGCCAAGTGCTGTAAGACTAAGGGGCTGGTAAAGCAGGGTGATGACATCGCCGGGTTTCAGCGGAATGTTATGACGCGGATGGCGGATAATATCCTTTAAAGGCATTGTCTGGAAGGTTTCACCTCTGGTCAGCTGCAATGTCATTTTTTCTACCGGCCGGCTCGTCCCGCCTGCTGCTGCAAGAGCATCGAGCACCCGTTCACCTCCATCGGTCAATGGCATTCTCAGGCTGGAGTTGACTTCACCGACGACAGTTACCGTGGCACTATTATTGCGAATGGTTTTGACCAGTGCCTGGGGCTGGTTCGCTTTTCCTTTCAGGCGCTGGACGATTTCTGCTCCAACTTCCCGGGAACTCAGTCCGGCGACATCAATGTCGCCGGCATAAGGTATTGATATCCGGCCGTCGGAATTGACCATCTGGACCGGCAGGGTGGTTGCTGATGTCGATGAGCCGTTAAGGGTGGTCTGTGAACCGCCGAACAGGGCAGGGGGGACTTCCCAGATTGTTATCTCAAGGATGTCTCCAGGATTAATCAAGGTTGTTTGGGCCGGAAAGTCGCTGAAAACAGAGGAAAATACCTGCCGGTGCTTGTGCGTTGCTATATCCTGAAGGACTTTGCTGTCGATAGCAACGACAGTGATATTTTGTTTTCTGCTCGATGAATCGGCATTTTTGACAGCACCTGTTTTCGGTCCTGATGAAGGAAGAAAAGAACTGCAGGATACAAGAGTGACAAGTATCGAAACCGTAAAAGTAAATCGCAAAAAATAATGAATATTTTTCATCACTACTGTCCGGTTAAAATAGGGCGAGTTGAGGCACTGGCTCCCTCGCCTTTTTGATGGAACGCTCGTTGAACGACAAAATATCGATGAGCAGTC
>JANQMO010000028.1:0-12500 GCA_028280025.1 Chlorobium sp.
CCTACTACCTACTACCTACTACCTACTACCTACTACCTACTACCTACTACCTACTACCTAATACCCGGGCTCTTCTTCTTCTTTCAGAAAAAACTCAACCGGCAGGTCGGTTTTTACGATGACTGATTCGAGGTTCTGCATGACGTCGAGTTCTTTGAGAAGGGCTTTTGCCGGTTCGGCGGTTCGGGTTCCCGAGGTGCTCGACAGTTTGATTGCCGCCCAGAGAAACGTCGAGGCAAAATACGCTGACGTTCTGTTCCGGTAGATCCATTCGGTATAACCCTTGATCCCTTCATCGAATTTCAGCGACAGCGCGAGCTGCTGGATACGGTTCAGGTTGCCAAGGGTTTTAACGTCCTTGTTGCCGGACGTGAGGCTCTGGAGGGCTCCCAGCGTCCAGTGTGTTGACGAGAGAGTGAACCAGAAGTGTGATTTGTAAATGGCCTTGTCGATAAGTGATGCCGTTGTCGAGTCCCTTACGAGGAAGCTGTTTGCCGGTTCGAGATACCCCCTGAGTAGCTGGGGGCTGTTTGAGAGCAGCACTTCCCGCCGGCTATGCCGGCAGACCCAGAGCGTATCGGAAAAGGCGTAACAGGTTTGGCCGCCGTATTGCCGGGTTTCCGTGCTCTTTTCATCGAGATATGTTTCCGGCAGTTTATCATCGAACGCGCCCCACAGGATGCCGAGGTATTTCTGCCTTTTGGTGTTCTGTTGCTGAAACGCGACAAGAAGGGTGTCCAGATCGCGGATTGGCTCAAAGCCTGTTTCGTCGATTATCTGGCGGAACGCAGGGTCCGATTGCAGCCATTCCATGGTTTTCAGGGAGTCGGGTATGACTTCTTTCCAGAAAGAGCTTGCCTTGATGTCTTTCAGTCCGGCGTATATCAGTGCATCGGAGTTTCCCGGCAGCCGTTCGATAACCGATTGCAGGCCGGGCGCGAGCTTTTCCGGTTCGGCAACGGCTTTCGGCCAGTTTACCCAGAGGAGTTGTGCAACAAGCCCGATCGTACCCAGAATGACGGTGATCAGGAGCAGGCTTGGTTTTTTCCTTGCTTTGCTTTTCTCTTCCTGCGGTCGGGACTGTTCCGGCTGGTTATCCATGCAAAGGTCTAACGGTTGTTTTGAATTGCCTGTCGAGCAAGGAAATCACATCGGTTGTTGTGTTCGTTGTCACTGTGTCCTTTAACCTTGTGAAAGGTAACGCTATGTAATCTAATCAACTCGATGATTTTTTTCCAGAGATCGATATTTTCAACCGGCTTCCGCGACGCGGTTTTCCAGTTGTTGGCAGTCCATTTTTTCAGCCACTTCTGATTGACTGCGTTGACAAGGTAGCTTGAATCGCTGTAAAGATCGACATCACAGGGTTCCTTGAGGGCTTCAAGCGCCTTGATGGCCGCCATGAGTTCCATCCTGTTGTTTGTCGTGGAAGGAGAAAACCCGGATATTTCCCGTCTGGCGCTGCCGAACATGAGCAGTGCGCCCCAACCTCCCGGACCCGGATTGCCGCTGCAGGCTCCGTCGGTATAGATAGTTACTTTTTTCGGCATCAGGTTAGAAAGTCAAAAGGTACAAGGTACAACAAGGCAAAAAGCAAAAAGGACAAGGCAAAAGCTAAAACAAAGATAAGGACAGGAACGGTGCGGGTGATGCTGAATAAAAAAGCTCAACCATCTGTTCTGGTTGAGCTTTGTCGTATAGGTGTCGTGCCTTAAGGTTCTTACTTGAGGAGCTTTGCAAGTTCTGCCGTTCCGGTCTTCGACATTATTTTCATCGCTTTGGCTGATACGCGGACCTTTACCCAGCGTTTTTCTTCTTCTACCCATATCCTCTTGGTGTGCAGGTTGGGTTCGAAACGCTTTCGACGATGGTTATTGGCGTGCGACACCGTATTGCCGTATTTCGGTCTTTTTCCAGTGAGTTTACAGACTTTGGACATGGTAGCTTGGCTTCGATTCTCGTTGAATAAGTGACTGCGAATATACCAATTCTTTTTTAAACCGAAAAATGCCACTGTTCGGTTTCGCGGCTTTTTTGTTGGCCACACTGTCTTTACGGTCTGATCCCGACGGCACAGACCATCATCG
Source organism: Chlorobium sp. (assembly GCA_028280025.1). GTDB lineage: Bacteria > Bacteroidota > Chlorobiia > Chlorobiales > Chlorobiaceae > Prosthecochloris. The sequence continues at coordinate 2,088 of JANQMO010000028.1, forward strand.
ACAGAACGTAGAGCAATGTTCCGAAGGCGTTATACCAGACGGCTTTTTCTTTCGGGTTGTCGATAAGGATTTTCTGCATGGGAAGCTGGAAAACAAGCAGCAGAAGCGCTGCTGCAGCGGCTGTGTATGAAGACTTGGCAAGCAGGATGCTTATGGCGACAAGCTGTGCCAGGTCCATGATCACTGACGCAAGTATTGCCGCGTTCTTTTCGCCGAGCTGTACCGGTATCGAGGCGACCTTCTGTATGCTGTCGCCTACGATTGATTTAAAATCATTGAGCGTCATGATCCCGTGAGCGCCAATTGAAAAGATGATCGCAAGGGAGATGGATTCGGCGGAAGGAATGCCCTGGGTTATGGCAAAGCTTCCTGTCAGCCAGGCAACGCCTTCGTAAGCAAGCCCGACAATAAGGTTGCCGAACCAGCCGTTTCTTTTCGCCCGAACCGGAGGGCCTGAATACATATGGGACATCAGCACACCTACGAAAGCGATCGCCATGACGTAAGGGTGTATGGACCAGGCGACAATAAAACCTGTAAGGATAAGCGTGAAGGTAATAAGCCAGCTTGCCTGCTTTGATATTTTGCCGGCAGGTATCGGCCGGTCAGGCTCGTTGATGGCGTCCACCTCACGGTCGAAGTAATCATTCATGGTCTGCGACATGGCGCACATCAGGGGACCTGCAAGGATGATGCCGCGAAGCAGGATCGACCAGTTGCTCAGGATATCCTCTCCCGTCGAAACGACACCGCATGCAAAGGCCCACATCGGGGGAAACCAGGTGACCGGTTTCATGAGAGGTACAATGGCGGGAGGTTCCAGCCTGAATCCGGGCTTGTTGACATTGTCAAGCGCACGCTGAATTGCCTTTTCCCTGGATGCACTGACCCCTGATGAGACCAGGTGGGACTGCAGGTTATGCTCGAGTCCTGTATTGCCGGAGTTCTCTTCGTTCATGGTTTACTGGTTCATGAAACAAAGCTGAAATAATACGAGTTTTTCTTCAGGAAAGAAAGCATTACAGTGTTATGCATTTCGGTATTTATCAGCAAGTTCACCATTGACCGAAAGAATCCGCGCGAACTGTGATGCGGCTTTTCCGCTTTCCAGGCAATCTTTTGTCCGGCTGAGGCCGTCGTCGATACAGGTTGCTTTTCCGGATATGTAACATGCCATGGCGGCGCTGAAAAGTACGGCTTCCCTCTGTGCTTCCGTTGCGCTTCCGTCAAGGACGTTCCTGATGATTTCCGCGTTCCGGGCGGAGTCGCCTCCTTTCAGGTCGTTCACGCTCCATCGGGAAAGGCCGAATGTTTCGGGTTTGACATCATGAACGGTTATGTTCCCTTCGTGCAGTTCAGTAATGTGCGTTGGGCCGCAGACACTCGGTTCGTCAAGTCCTGCGCCGGTTTCTGTTTTTCCGTGTACAACCAGGGCATGCCGGCAGCCGATGGCTTTCAGGGTCCGGACGTAGATGTCAATCAGTGCGGTGTCATAAACGCCGACAACCTGACGGGTAACCCTGGCAGGATTGACAAGAGGGCCGAGCATGTTGAAGATGGTTTTGATTCCCATGTCCTTGCGGATATGGGCGACAGCTTTCATCGAAGGGTGATAGCACGGAGCGAAAAGAAACGCGAATCCGGTTTCCCGGAAAAGTTCCTCGGTGCCTTCGGGAGGCAGGTCTATCTGGAACCCGAGTTCCTCGAGGACATCGGCACTGCCGCAACGGCTTGTTACGGAGCGGTTACCGTGTTTGGCGATGAGGGCTCCTGCAGCGTTGGCCACAAGAGCGGCGGCGGTCGACAGATTGAACGTGCCTGCCTCGTCTCCGCCTGTACCGCATGTGTCGACAGCGTTTTCGTCAAGCCTGATGTTTTCGGCCTTTGCAATGAGCGCCTGATAGGCTCCGGTGATCTCTTCTGCCGTTACCCCTTTTTTCTGGAGCAGGGCAAGAAATGCAGCAATAGCGCTGTCGGGGATTTCACCCTGCATGATGGCGGATATGCACTCTTCCGTTTCATGGCTTGAAAGATCGCGGTCTGCCAGCAGTTTGTGAAGTAGCTCCTTGTATTGCATAAAATAAAATTGACAGGAAAAACGAAAGCATCCTGACCGGAGACAAATAGCTTAGTTTAGCATAAAAGTATAACCTAAACTCAGCGTTTCAACAAATGCTCAATAATGTAATTATATTAGAAAAAGCCTTTTAGTACTACAGGTATCATATGATCAAGCGATGCACGACATGACCGATAGGCTCGAACCCCTGCTGAAAAAAATGGCGGCGCTCGGGATCGATATGTTCCTGGTCTCGGATCTTCATGTTATACGATGGATGACCGGGTTCAGCGGCTCGAACGCCAGAGTGCTGCTTGGCGGAGGGAAGGCTTTTTTCTTCACCGATTTCCGCTACGCGGAACAGGTAAAGCAGGAAGTCCGGAACATGGAGCCGGTCATCATACAAGGCAGTTTCGTTGAAACCTTTCTCGAAGGCGGTTACCTGTCGGGGCAAAAAGTGGCCATACAGGCCGAACAGGTTACGGTACAGGAAGCGCGGCAGCTCGAAAAGAAACTGGCCGGTGCGGCAATTGATCCGGTTGAAGGTTTCTTTGACGAGTTTCGGATGATCAAGACTGCGGAGGAAATCGCCGCGATGAAGCATGCGGCGGCAGTCAGCCAGCAGGTGCTTGAAGAAATCCTGCCGATGATTTCGCCGGACGTCACCGAAGCTGATATTGCTGCCGAGATATCCTATCGCCACAAGCGGCTCGGTGCGGAAAAAGACGCCTTCGATCCTATCGTTGCTTCTGCAGGCTGTTCGGCGCTGCCGCACGCAAGGCCGCGTACAGAGCGCCTTTCTCCGGGCAGCCTGATTGTCATCGATATGGGCTGTATCTGCCAGGGGTATGCATCCGACCAGACAAGGACGGTCGCTTTGGGCAAAATCCCTCCCGAGGCACGGAGGATCTATGAGATTACCAAGGACGCGCAACAGCTCGGGCTCGATTCAGCCAGGCCCGGCATGACGGGACGCGAGCTCGATGGGCTTGTTCGTGACTACATCGGAAGTCACGGGTATGCAGACTGTTTCGGCCACGGCCTCGGTCACGGTGTCGGGATAGAAGTACACGAAAAGCCCAGGGTCGGGAAGTCTTCTGAAGATACCCTTTCTCTACACTCGGTCTTTACGATCGAGCCGGGAATTTACCTGCCCGGGAAATACGGTGTACGGATCGAAGACACCGTGGTCATGCATGAAAGCGGTGCGGAACCGTTCCAGACGTTTACCAAAGAGCTGATTGAATTGTGACTACAATCCCCATACAAGTGCCGCCACCACAATGGCGGGGCCAAACGGCCATTCGTCTTGAGGGCCAAGGCCTTTGAAACGGCGCCACACCAAATACCAGACCAGGGTAATTATACTGGCTCCAAAAATCACGTGAAGCACGTCGAGGATGCCCCACCACGCGGCCAGTGCAGCCAGAAGTTTGATGTCACCGCCACCAATACCGCTGACGCCTTTTATACGCTGGAAAACCCAGGCAAGTCCACTCAAGAGGCCCAGCACCACGAGAGCGGATGCTGCGCTAACGAGCAGGTTGTGCTGGGTCATCCCGATAGAGCTGCTGACAAGGCCCGCAAGCCCCAGGGGAAGGACAATCCAGTCCGGCAAGAGGGTGGTGTCCCAGTCGATGAGAGCGAGCAGAAGAAGAGTGCTGGCCAGACTTGCCGTCAGCAGCGCGAACCAGAAAGCCGGGTGGCCGGCAGTAACGGCCGCATAGGCCCAAAAGCCGGCGTTGGCTGCCGGTACCCAAATGCGCCGGGCAAGCGGAATGGGTTCTTCCAGGCCGCCGCCGGGGCCCTGCCACTCATGCAGGGGAGCCTGGGCGCGCTGCAACACCTTGCGCGGAATGATGCGGGCCAGGGGCACCAGCCACAGGCCAGCTCCCGCACCGGCCAACCACCATGGCCAGTGTTCCAGAAGAACACGCAACATGAAGCTGAGACTCATGGTACAGGCTGGTTTGAGAATGTTTCAATAATCTGAATGATTGCCGGCCCCAACAGCACTAACATGAGCGTCGGGAAAAGAAACAAGCCAAGCGGCAGCAGCATTTTGACAGGGATTTTGGCGGCAAGTTCTTCGGCGCGCTGGGTGCGGCGTGAGCGCATCATATCTGACTGTATGCGCAAGGATTCGGCCAGACCGGTGCCGAATTTGTCGGCCTGTACGAGCATGGAGACAAGGTCAGCCATATCTTCGAGCTGCGAGCGCAGTGCCAGGTTGCGCAAGGCTTCTATGCGGGTGGCACCGGCGCGCATTTCAAGGACCGAGAGATAAAACTCCTGGGCCAGGTCGGGATTGGTGCGGGCCATTTCGCTCGATATGCGGGCAATGGCGGCGTCCAGGCCCATGCCCGCTTCGGTACAGATAACCATGAGGTCGATCATGTCGGGCAGGCCGTTACGCATACGTTCGATACGTTTTTGGGTGATATAGTGCAGCAGGAATTCGGGCAGGTAGTAGCATACTGCGGCTGTGAGCAGCACAAAGAAAAAGGCAAGCTGGAAGGAAATCTGGGGTCTGGTGAAATAAAAAAACAAGACCAGTACTACTGGTGCCACTAATGTTAGCAGGGATTTGGCCGCATAGTAGTACTGAGGTACGATTTTGTTGCGAATGCCGGCGCGCAAAAACCTGAGTTGAGCGTTTGAGTTTTCCCAGCCTTTTTCCGGAAGAGAGAGCTTTGAGAGGATGTCGATGAAGGCGGTTACCTTGTGAGTGCCGGCCGTTCTGGACAATGAGAGGTCGGTAGGGACCCGGTCCTGGCGTACGAGCTGGGTGAAGCGCTTTTGGAGGGCGGTGTTGTTGACAACCCAATTGTACAACGCGAATACAATCGAGGCGACAGCAGCCCCCGAGAGCAGGATGGTCAGAATTTTCAGGGTGTCTTGCATGGTGAACGTGGCTGGGGTTAAACCTTGATCTGAATAACGCGGTTGAGCATAAAGATGCCGGCGGTCATGAGTCCGCCGCCGATGAGAATAAGGGTTTGACCTCGGGGAGTGGTCCAGAGCACCGAGATGTACTCGAAATTTATGAGCGTGAGGATCCCGGTGAGCGCAAATGGCATACTGCCCAGTACCCAGGCTGATAGGCGCCCTTCGGATGAGAGCGTGCGAATTTTGCCGCGCAGCTTGATGCGTTCTCGTATGGTTTTAGCCAGCCCATCGAGCAATTCGGTGAGATTGCCGCCGGTTTCGTGCTGGATCATGAGTGAGATGACAAAGATATTGAGGTCGTTGCTTTTAACACGATCAGCAAGCCGGCCGACTGCGTCTTTAAACGGGATGCCGAAGGCGGTTTCATCGGACACGGTTTTGAATTCGTGACCTATGGGAGCGGTGAACTCTTTGCCAACCATATCGATGGCCGAGGTGAGGCTGTGGCCGGCACGCATTGCGCGTGAAATATAGTCGAGTGTTTCCGGGAATTTGTTTTCGAAGGCCTGACGGCGCTGGTTGGCCTGTCGAAATAACCACAAAACCGGCGTGCCGGCGATGGCGGTGGCCAACAGCAGCAGGACCCAGGGATTGACCTGGTAGAGAAGACCCAATACGATAACCACCAGAAACAAAGCAAGCATCAGGGCCAATAAATGCACGGCTGTGAGCGGGCTGTTGGCGTGCTGGACCAGGCTTTCGAGCCGTTCAAATATTTTTGAGCGTGAGCGCAGCCAGGTTTCGAGCGCACTGTCCCGCAGGGCGGTTTGTGCGATGCCGGGGCTTTGCCCCCCCCAGTGAACAGCGTTGTGGATATCGAGCAAGCGCTGTTTTCTTGCTTTGTTGCGGGGGTCTATAAAGTAGGTCCATATCACATAACCCGACAGCATGATCAGCATGACTGCCATAAAAGCAAAGAAGGGGATCAAAAACGTGATCATGACGCGCATGGTTTTTAGTCATTAGTACAGGCTTGGATATTACATTCCATTGGGTCGAACAGTTTGTCGATCAGGCTCGAACATGCCGCCGCTTAAGTCGATGCCGTAGGTGCGGATTTTGTCGGTTATTCGGGGACGCAGGCCTGTGGCACTTAACGTTCCTTGTACGGAACCATCAGGATTCGTGCCGGTGCGAATGTAGGTAAAGATTTCCTGGGTGGTAATTATATCGCCTTCCATGCCGGTGATTTCCTGGATGCTGGTGATCTTGCGGTTACCGTCATCCAGTCGTGTGATTTGGATGATAAAGTTAACAGACGAGGAAATGAGCTGGCGCAAGGCTTTGTTGGGTAGATTGAAGCCGCCCAGGCCTACCAGGTTTTCGAGCCGGCCCAGCGCATCCCGTGCGTTGTTGGCGTGAATGGTCGTGAGCGAGCCCTCATGCCCGGTGTTCATGGCTTGCAGCATGTCGATCACCTCGGCACTACGGACCTCGCCCAGCACGATGCGGTCGGGCCTCATGCGCAAGGAGTTTTTTACAAGCGCGCGCATGGTGATTTCGCCTTTGCCTTCGATGTTCTGCGGGCGCGTTTCCAGACGAATGACGTGTTCTTGCTGAAGTTGCAGTTCGGCTGTGTCTTCGATGGTGACGATGCGTTCGTTGTCGGGAATAAAGCTCGAGAGAATGTTGAGCAGCGTGGTTTTTCCCGTACCGGTCCCTCCGGAAATGATGATGTTGCATTTGACGGTAACCAGAGCTGACAACAGTTCGGCCATGGCGGGCGTGAGCGTGTTTTTTTCAATGAGGTCGTGCATTTGCAAAGGCACAGCCGAAAAACGCCGAATGGTGAGGACCGGGCCGTCGAGAGCCAATGGCTGAATGATGGCATTGACGCGCGATCCGTCGGGCAGGCGGGCGTCGGCCATGGGGCTGGATTCATCGACGCGCCGTCCTACGCGAGAGACGATTTTGTCGATGATTCTCATGAGGTGTGCATCGTCGTTGAAGCGGATATCGGTGAGGTGGATGCATCCGCTTTTTTCGACATAGACGTTTTGATAACCGTTGACCATGATCTCGGAAATGGCGGGGTCTGCAAGCAAGGGTTCCAGGGGCCCCAGACCCATGATTTCGTTTTTAAGGTCGGTTACCAGTCTGGTGCGCTCTTGATGATTGAGGGGGATGGCTTCCTCTTCAATGAGCGCGACAAGCAGGACCCCAAGCTCATTGCGAAGCTGATCGCGGGTCAGGTCTTCGATTGACTGGAGGTCGATGCGGGTGAGCAGCTTCTGGTGTAACTTTACTTTCGTTACGTAATAATCAACCCCTGGAGATGTTTTGGTTTTTAACGCCCGTGCTGCTGATTGGGATGAGATTCGAGGCTCAACGGCACGAGGCTGCGCAGGCTTCACAGTGCTTGCGGGCGCCGATTCAGGGGGAGCTGCATCCTTTTTGGGGGAGAGCTTCCAGCGAGTTATTTGATCTTTAAGCGTTGCCATAGCGAGCGTCGTTTAGGGGGACTGCTTCCTGTGAGGTCCGCGGCCCAGTTAACGATGGTTTTGGAAAGTCTGGATTTGGGTGCTGCCTGCAAGACGGGCTGACCAAACAAAAGGGATTCCTGTACGGCGTCGACGTCGGTGGGGAAGCGTTTGTTGATTGGCCTGCCGATGACTTTTTCAATTTTTGTCTTGGAGAAGGGAAGGCTTGAGTCAGCACGGTTGAGTATGATCTCGATGCGCGACATGGGTACTTCATATTCTTTACAGAGTTGGAGCAGCTGGCCGGCCCGGCGCAGAGATGGCAGCGACGGGGTCGATACGATGCAGAGCTTCTCGAGGTGTTCGATAACCCAGATGCCGATCTGGTCGAGAGACGAACCAAAGTCAACCAGAATGTAGTCGTAAAAGTTTGTGGCAATGGTAATGAGTTCGCTCACGCGCTCGGGTTCGATATGAACATTTTTTTCGAACGAGTTGGGTGAGGGGATGAGGTCGAACGCAGAGCTGAGGTGCTGCACCATGCTGTCGAGGAGCGACTTGTCAAGCCGTTCGGTTTGAGCGGAGATGTCTGCCAGATCTTGAGTATGGTTATCTTTGGTAAGGTACATGTCGAGGTCGCCAAAAGGTAATGAGACATCGACCGCCAATACGCGGGTGTCGTGTACCTGAGAAAGCGCAACGGCCAGGTTGCCCGCTATGCAGGAGCTGCCATCCCCCCCTTTGGAAGAGATAAATCCAAAAATTCGACCCCTGGTAATGCTTGCGCCTTTTGTGCGATGGTGGGCGCGCTTGATAACCTGCTGCAAGGTTCCTGAAGCGCTGTCGACAATGACTTCACGCACTCCGGCGCGCATAAGTGATAACAAAAGGTCGGGTTGTGTTTTTGGGTGCAGGGCAACGATGGCGGCAAACGGCAGAGCCAGGCAGAGTTTTTCTACCTCTTGTATGTAATTGGGATCGGTAGGTTCAAAGCCCACAAGAAATACGAGGTCGGGTTTTTGGGCTGTGAGTTGGCGTACCATGCCCCCCAAATCGCCCAACAGCCGGACCAGTTGATGTTGGCCCAGTTCAAGTTGTGTGTCGGGAACCGCCCAAGGCTGGGGAGAGTAAACAACAATGTTCATAAGTAATTCATCAATATTCCATTGCGCATATGAAAAAAGCTATGGAACCTTTACTAATCATCAAAATTAAAACACATTACCAAAACGCAATGGACTTATTGCAATGGTCGATGTTGCAAAGAGGCATGGATGGCTGTTTGCGGGATCAAAGGCTTTTCCAGGGTCCAGGACGTGTAGGTGATGATGTTCATGGTTGTAGAATTCGTACCGCATTCCGGTTACTTGACCAGCAAAATACTACTTTCCGTTCCCGGTATTGATGTTATTGGATTATTGGTCCTGTCTACTGAGAAGTTGCTGCCGTTTATCTTAACTTGGTTGCCAACGACAGACCCGTTCACTGTGATGTTGCTGCCATTGATGTTGATTTTGCCGTTGGGAGCGTACAGCACCCCGTTCAGCTCATAATTGGAGCCGTTGACATCGATATTTCCGTTTTTTGAATAAAAACATACCTGGCTGTCTCCCGAAGCCATGCTGCTGCCGTTGATGGTGATCTTGCCGTCAGCCATGAGGGCGCCCGTAGCGGTAAAGTCAGAGCCGTTGACCGTGAGTTTTTTGTTGTTGGTCACGTAAATTGGATCGGAAGTGATGTTGCTGCCGTTGATGGTGTAGTTTGAGGTGTAGACCTGATTAGCCGCCTCTGCCGCTTCGGCAATGGAGTCGCTGAAGTCCGGCATATCCACATGACTAGCATTGTGTGATATTGTGCCGATGTTTATGTCGCTTCCGTTCGTCGTTACGGTGCCCCCTGCATCGGCTTCCGTGATGGTAATGTTACTGCCGTTGATATTAATTTTGCCCACGGCTTCGGCAGATCCCATGATGGTATTGTTGCTGCCGTTCATCCCAAGGTCATCATTGGTATGAACCGAACCCGCTATATTATAATTGCTGCCGTTCATGGTCAGTTTTTTTGTCGGGCTGCCGGAGAATATCGCATAGTCGAAAGGGCCGCCCACGCCACCGGTTATTATTATGGCAACAGCAGCGGCCTGAATATTGGGGTTGGCAATATTCAGGATGGGCGCAAAAAATAAATTCAAGGGGCCGCTGTTGTTTTCACTGTCGATAGCGATGGTGGCTCTGACAGCGGGGACATCACCCGTGCCGGGAGTCCAGGGGATGGTTTCAAAGCTTCGTGATCCGGTGTTCCAGTAACCCGGCGCGATAATCGCATCATCGATTCTCGCGCCATTGGCGAAGTTTTGCTTTGCATATACTTCCGCTGAATCCGCGGCAGCTGTCCAATTATACGGGTCGGTTCCGGCCCCGGGATCTGTGAGTGACAATGCGCCTGCATAAGCCGCAGCGTCTACCGCGTTCTGAAGTTCGGTTTTTACCAGGTTTAAGCGTGCCAAGTCAATCGCGAGAGCCGCACACCCAAGCAGAATGGGCAAGATCAGGACAAATAATATGGCCACACTGCCACGCTGGCCGTTTGGCTGCCTGGTAATGTGGTGTGAGTGTGTCATGGCGATTCGATCCTCATGCTGGAAGTGGCAGAGATAAAAAAGTCTGAAAAATCCAGAAAGATAAAGAGTCCAGAGTAATTCATACTTGCAGTCACGGTGATAACGCTACTTCCTGAAGGTACATTAACAACTACATCAGGCTCCGTGGAAGCAAAAGAGATGAGATGGTCTTCACAGACCTGTATAGCTGCGTTGTAGGCCCTGGTTCCGATCGTCTCCTCATTGTCCGGATCATACACTGCTCCACTACGCGCACCCTCCCGGGTGGCCATGGTGAGCACGGTTTTGTTGTACAGGGCTACAGAAAACGTGATCATCCCGAAAAGGATAACCAGAAACAGGGGCAGGACGAGCGCAAACTCAAG
>JANQMO010000028.1:17500-59946 GCA_028280025.1 Chlorobium sp.
AAAACTAAGAAGGTTAATGAAAAAAACTGCACTAGCGCTGATTGCAGCAGGTGTTATTGCTTTGCCAGCTCTTTCGTCAGCAGCAGAAGAACCATATTTCGGGGTTTCTGCGGGGTTAGGATTCGTTCATAACAGTGATGCAGAAACCGGAAATATCGAGTACAAAGATGCACTGGAATATAAAAAAGGGTATGCGCTAGAAGCGGCACTTGGTCGTAAAGCAGGCCTGTACAGAGGTGAAGTTGCCATTGGATATGCAACAAATGATGTTGACAAGCTTTTTGGCGACGATATGATCAGTGTTGAAAGATTTATGGAAAACGCTCTGGAGGCCTGGGATGTGGATGATGATATTTCAGATGTAGATATTACTGTGTCTGTGCTGTCTGTAATGGCTAACGGTTACGCTGGTTTTGAACTTTATCGTTTTCTGACAGCTTACCTGATGGGAGGTCTGGGTTATGCGTACGTGGATGCGGAGCTATCATTCACCAACGATACTGAAGGACTGGAAATGGAATATTCTGATAATGGTAAGAATGCATTTGCCTGGCAGCTTGGTACAGGTATTGGCCTGAAGGTTACAGATTGGATCGATGTTGATCTGGGGTATCGCTACTTTGCTGCCGATGATGTAGAGATTGAAGGAGCAAAAATTGAGTATTCAAGCAGTAAGGTTATGCTTGGTATGCGTTATAACTTCTAATGGCTCAGAGCTTACAGTATGGTGGCTGTGTTCTTTCCGACCCCTCAAGCAGTGAGGGGTTTTTTATTTACGTATTTACTGTGCTCAGGAGAAAATTGCCTCTTTGACCTCTGCCTGGAAAACTGGAGTAACCTAAAGTAAAGTTTTTCGGCAATGAGTATCTTGAGGGCACCTCTAAAAACTTATTGCGCGTCTTAATTGCTGCGTTGGGTGGTGCTCGAAATCCTCACGTACAACCAGTACGCTCCGGTTTCTGCGCTCCATCCGCCTTACACTTAAAACGCTCATGACACTTTTTAGAGGTGCCCTTGAACACAACAGGGATCATTGCCATGAAAAAGTCAAAATTCTCTGAAGGACAGATCGCTTGTGCCATGCGTCAGGCAGAGACCGGAATCAGTGTCGAAGAGGTCTGCCGACAAGTGGGCATTTCGCAAACCACGTTTTTAACTGGACGGTGAGCTTCTAAGCATTCGGGTTGAGTGAATTGCACAGCACGTCATATAATCAATTTCACAGCTATGAACGGACGTCCAATGAATAAATTTCTGGCGATAATGATTTTGGGGTTGCTTCTCCAGGGGTGTGCAGCAACAAAAACGCTAACGCTTGATCCACTGGCGCTCGATGGGCAGCAAAAAGTGCTTCAAGAGGGTGTGGAAACAATTATTTCACCCAGGAAAGCCCTCGTAGCAATTCGGCCTGGAACTAACACATATTCATCCGAAGGCCGTCCAACTTTCGTTGTTACTGTCCTCAATGGTACAGACGAATCATTCGAATTCTCCACTGAAGATATACAGGTGTTTGTCGATGGCGAGCCCCACAAGGTATTTACATACGATGAATTAGTAGCCGATGTAAAACGTCAGCAGCCTCTGATTGACAGAAACCGAACTGAACAATTTTTGAGCGTTCTCAACACAACGGCCCTTAAAAAAACCACAGTGCTCCCGAGAGCCTGGCATGGCGGGTATGTAACTATCGGGAAAATACCGGACGCAGATCACCCCCATGATATAAGGGTGGTTATAAGGGCCGCAGGCGAAGAACATGAGTTTTTGTTTAAGCATCTCAGGGCGTCATAAATAATGCAGTGCGGATTGTTTTTTTACGGACAATCCGGAATCGGTTAAGACGGGCGTTCATTTTTTTTCTGAATGAGCGGGCTTTTATTAATGTCTTTGGTAGCAATTGAATTCTCGATCATGAAAATAGGTATATCCTGTCACCATACCTACGGCGGCAGCGGTGCTGTAGCGACCGAGTTGGGCAAGGCTCTTGCCGGGCGAGGGCATATCGTACATTTTATCAACCGTTCGGCGCCTTTCCGGCTGGGAATGTTCTCGAAAAACATTTTTTACCACGAGGTCGAAGCGATGCACTACCCGGTGTTCGAGTGTCCGTTCTATTCGCTCGCTCTGGCGACCAAGATCGCGGAGGTGGCTACGTTCGAGAAACTCGATGTCGTTCATGCCCACTACGCGATTCCGCACGCGCTCAGTGCCATGCTTGCCCGGCAGATGCTCGAAGACTCGTGTTCCGACGCGAAATGTTTCAAGCTGGTTACAACCCTGCATGGTACCGACATAACCGTTGTCGGGGCTGACAGCAGCATGCATGGGGCCGTCAGGCTTGCGATCAACAAGTCGGACGGTGTGACGGCTGTATCGGAGTTTCTCCGCAGCGAAACGGTGAAGCTGTTCGAACCCAGACGGAATGTCGAGGTGATCGCGAATTTTGTGGATACAGAGCTTTTTCACCGGCAACCCGATACGGTGCATCTTCGAGAGCAGCTTGGCCTGAAAGGCAGGAAAGTCTGTATACACATCTCCAATTTCAGGCCTGTCAAGCGCATCCTTGATGTGTTGAAAACATTCCGTTCGATCGAGCAGTCTGTTCCAGCCACACTGCTTTTTGTCGGTGACGGGCCGGAACGAAGTGAAGCAGAGAACTGGGCCAGGGAACACGGTATCGACGAACGGGTCCGGTTTCTCGGCAAGATCAGCGACATTGTTCCTTTGTTGTCGGTTGCCGACCTGATGCTGATGCCAAGCAGCGGCGAGTCATTCGGTCTTGCCGCCCTCGAGGCCATGGCCTGCGGGGTGCCGGTTATCGTGACCGACATGGGAGGTTTTCCGGAGTTCATCGTGAACGGAACGCACGGTTTTCTTGTCGGGCTTGGCGATGTGGAAGCGATGGCGGAGAAATCAGTCGCACTGTTGACCGACGAGAGGTTGTGGAAAGAGTTTTCCGGTAACTGTGTTGAACAGGCCCGGAAATACCATGTTACCGCCATGGTCGAACAATACGAGGCGTTTTATATGAGTTTATTGAATGGTGAATCGTGAATGGTGATTGGGGAAGAAGATAGGAGAAAATCAAGAGAAAAGAAGGGAGACCGGAAACCGGAGACGGGTTTTATTATGGCAATACTCTACTGAAAAGGGTTGTTGAGTTATCTATAAATAGAATCTGTATATGAAATACTGTTCATCTTGTCTTATGGTTTTGGAAGTCTCATAAATTTTTTTGATTGTGAATCCGGATTTTTCTGATCTTAAAAGAGGGTAATCAAGTATAAATAAGCCTGATTGTCCTGTTGAGGCAATTTTTCGAGTTGTTTCATATAAAGAAAGTTCATCAGTGGGATATATTAGTTGTTTATCCCACCTTGTAAATGTTTCAAATCTCCTTGAATTAAGGTAATAAATTTCTTTATTTGTTAAGTAGCCTGCAACTGACTTTGAGTGGTGAGAAAAAGCGATGATTAATAATCCCTCAAGCTTTTGTGAGACGACATATTGGGCGGCTTCTTTGCTTCCGGAAAATGGATGTTTATAATCAAGAAAAGCTGCTTCGACTCCACTCAATAAATGGATGATCAGAAAAATGTTAAACGTGCGCCGAACGAAATGTGTGGATTTTATTTCGAGGCGTTTTGGTAGTGTGCTATATGGTCTTGCCTTTGAGTGCCTCGCGATCCACAATGCTATAATTAAAGATATAAATAAAAAACCATGATGTCGTATAAACCCTCCATACTTTATATAAAAAAAAACGCAAGTGCCGAAAAAAGCTGATGAAAAAAAATAAAATGCCGCAGGGCGACACAAAAGTGGTCGTAAATTTAAAAAAAGAAATAATAAAATAAAGCCTAAAGAAAATAGTATGACATAGCCAGAGCTATTGTAAATTAGTCTGGAGTTCCAGAAGTCTTGCTGAAAATTAGGGACAGGTAAATAGGCTCCTAATATTGCATCAATAACAACTGCGATGCGTTGGATGTCAAGATTAAAGTGCCATTTTGTAACAAAACCATGATCAATTGGTGGAATTATTTGGATTATCGAAGAGATGATTCCGAAAAATATTATAATATAAGACAAAGCAGTTCTTCGCTTTAAATCGGTATCAATATTTGGTGTGTTAAAGAGATGAGAATCTACAAACAAAGCAATGGAAAGACTTATTGCGATAATGAGTCCGAAGATACTGGTGTGGCATAACAGAAATATACAGATTGCGATTGATATCTGCTGTTTATTTCGAAAAGGATATAGTGTGCAGATTATAAATGCTATAAGAATCCCGAGTGCATAGTTCCTTGATATTTGTGAGTACTCGTAGATAAAGAAATAGCCAAAAGGAATTAATGATTTTTGAAATTTTGTGAATGGTGAATACGTTACTAAAAAATAAACAGAAAAAGTCGCTATCAATACATGTATGAATTGCATGATTTCTGGAGATTTGAATAAGCGACTGACTGGGTACAACAAGATATGCCATAATCCTGGATGTGCTTCATATTTTAGATTGGCGAAGAGTTCGATAATTGACGGGCTATCCCTTGCAAGCAGCCAGGCCTGAAGTTCATCCCTCCACATCTCATGGTTTTGGATGAGCCACATGCTGATAACCATGAAAATCAATGTGATTGATAAGGCAAAAAGCTGATTGCTTTTTGTCGTTTGGTCTCTTAGCATAAAACTCTGTTCAGGAATTACGAGAGTGGCTTCTCGAAAATATTAAAACTCTCTGAAACCAAGTTATAGAAGCTGCTGCGGCAATTTCCGGGATCAAAAGGTATAATGCGCCGATTTCAATTAAATAATCAATTACTTTTCAATGTGAACCTGTATATGAAAAACTGCTCATCTTGTCTTATGGATTTAGAGGTTGTAAGAATTTTGTTAATCGTGAATCCAGATGTTTTCGGATTCAAAAGAGGATAATCAAGTATGAATAAACCTGATTGACCAGCTGACGTGATTCGTTTTGTTGCTTCATAAAGGGAAAGCTCGTCAGTAGGATATATTCTTTTGTTATCCCACACGGTGAATGTTCCGAATCTCCTCGATCTCAAATAATAGATTTCTTTATCTGGTAAATAGCCAATAACTGATGCTGCGTGCTCAGCGCGAGCAATCATCAACAACCCGTCAAGTTTCTCTGAAACAATATGCTGAGCGGCTTGTTGAGCCCCTGAAAATGGGTTTTTATAATCAAGAAAAATAGCTTGAAATCCGCTAAATAAATGAATTATCAGGAAAACGGTAAATGTGTGCCGAACAAAGAGTATTGTTTTTAACTCAAGACGTTCTGGTAGCGAATGATAAGGGCGTGCATTGGAATGTCTTGCAATCCACATCGCTATAATATAAGACAAAAATAAATAGCCATAATGGCGCATAAAACCCGGATACTTTACATAAAAGAAAGTGCAAGGGCCAAGAAAGGCTGATAAAAAAAAATAAAGCGCAGCAGGGCGACACATAAGTGATCTTAAGCTTAATAAAAGAAATATTAAAATAAAGCCCAGTGTAAAGAGAATGTCATACGCAGATGCATGGTAAATTAGTTTGCTGTTCCAGAAGTTTAACTGTAGTGTAGGTATTGGCAAAAAAGCGCTGATTATAGATCTGATTACAAAGCCAATGCGTTTGATGTCAAAATGGAAATACCACTCTGTATGAAAATTATGATCATTAGGTGGGGTTAGATGAATTAAAGAAGAGATAATGCCAAGAGACATTATTGCGAAAGAAAATCCAATTTTTTGTTTTGATTTCATTTCCATCGAGGATGTGTCATTGAAAAGAATATCTACAAACAAAGCGATGGATAGACTGATTGCAACAAAAAGCCCGAAGACACTAGTGTGACATAAAAGAAATATACAAATGGCGATAGATATATGCCTTTTGTATCGGTGTGGATATAGAGCGCAGATTATAAATGCCAGAAGTACTCCTGGTGCATAGTTCCTTGATATTTGTGAGTACTCATAGAAAAAGAAATAACCAAAAGGTATTAATGATTTTTGAAGCTTCGTGAATGGTGAATACGCTACTAATACATAGACAGAAAGAGTCGCTATAAGAACATGCAGAAACTGCATGCTTTCGGGTGATTTGAATAAACGGCTGAGAGGGTAAAGCAAGATATGCCATAATCCTGGATGTGCTTCATATTTAAGATTGGCGAACAGTTCAATGATTGAAGGGCTGTCCCTTGCAAGCAGCCATGCCTGCAGTTCATCCCTCCACATCTCATGGTATTGAACAAGCCATATGCTTGTGACCGCAAAAATTAATGTGATCGATAAAGCGAAAAGCTGATTACTTTTTGCCGTCTGGTTTTGAGGCATAAGGCACTACTCAGGAGTTACGAGAGTGGATTCTCGATAATACAGTTAACCTTTTGAGGAACATGCAAAGCCATATGTAGAGAAAAAATCGCAAAAAAAGACCGTTATTACGACAATATTTGCGCGTGCGACTTTTGGCTATCAGATGACAATATAAAATAAACAGTTGCATATCTTACAGCGATACCTCCCTGTTTCCGGATGTCAGAGGCGTTCATTGTCTGGTGATTCACTGGAAAGCCTATTTGCAATAGACACATTGTTCATTCGGTTAAGGACTTAATTTGCATATCTCTCAAGTCAGGTGTATTTTATTGCATTAAAACAATATGCAGTATATATTGATTGAGCTTAAAGATCATCTCGCCTCTACATCTCTCGAAGAAGGTTCGCCTAGGGTAATTGAATTAGAGGATATACACTTACACATAAGCAATACCTGTCTTGTATGAGTAAACTTGAAGACTTTGTTTCAAAAGATGTTCCGTTATGGTGCGGAGTGCTGATTGTAATTGTTGTCCTTGAGTTCCTGCTTTTTACTGGATTGTGGGGGCTGCGTCTTCTGAAAAATGTTCACAGAATCGACAAGTCTAACGATCTTGTTTGTAAAGAGCAGCGTTTCCCCGGCGAGTCAGGATTCGCCTATGCATATGCCCCGGGGGCACGGAAAAATTCCCCATACCTGCTATTGAATCGCTATGACGGCGATCGCAAACAATCCGTTTCTGAACTGATCGATCTCAACACACAGGAAAAAATCCATACTTGGGCAATGGATGTGAATCCGGTGTGGGATACGGTTGACTATAAATCTAAGTTCACAGACCTCAAAAGGGATGCCCCGACTGACCGTTTCAGGAATATACATACACTTCTTTTTAAGGATGGCTCAGTAGTATTCACTCCAATTTCTAATAGCCTGTTGCTAAAATTTAATAAGGCCGGAAAACTAGTGTGGGTCTCCGAACATCATTTCCATCATACGACTGAACTTGACCATGAAGGCAACATCTGGGCTCCATCAACTATTGTGCCTTCTTCGATGGACAACGGAAATGATTACAAGGCCACGTTTAAATCAAACATTAATTTTGCAGACGACGCTTTGACAAAGCTTTCTCCGGAAGGCAAGATCCGGTATTTAAAATCGGTCGCGCATCTTCTCGTTGAAAACGGTCTTGGACACCTCATCTATGGACGAGGCACCAATTTTCGAGACCCTATACATTTGAACGATATCCAGCCGGCGCTGAAGGACGGCGAGTACTGGAAAAAGGGGGACCTCTTCATCAGTATGCGCAATCAATCTATGGTGCTTCTGTATAGACCCTTCACTAACAAAATTCTTTGGTACTCATTAGGACCCTGGATTCACCAGCATGATGTCGATATTATCAGCGACCATGAAATTGGAGTGTTTAACAACAATGCCATTACAAAAGGTAAATTCATGGAAGTTGATGCCTTCGAAGTTGACGGCTTCAACCAATATCTTGTTTATAACTTCGTAACAAAAAAGTTTTCAACTCCATTCGATAAAGGTTTTGAAAAGCTAGAAATACGAACTACAACTCAAGGCTTGGGGGAGCTGTATCCTCACAACAAGCTCTTTGTAGAAGAGACAAATTATGGGCGTCTCATAGTTTTCGATAAAAAAGGGGAAGTTGAATGGCAGTATATCAACCGGGCAAAGGACGGAAAGGTGTATCTTCTCAATTGGTCACGGCTCGTGCCGAGAAATGTTGGAGATGAGGTTCGTAAACTTGTAAATAAATGATTCTGCCATGATGGATATTTTTTTGACTGGAAACGTTTCGATCTTATCGGTCTTTTTTGCCTACATCGGTCCGGGGCTTGGTGCCGGGGCCATTGCTGCAGCAGTGGGCCTTATCACCTCTTTTTTTCTAGCTCTCTTTGCCATACTTTTTTATCCGATCAAGCGACTTATCAAAAAGTTCAGAAAGACCCCGTCTCAGGCCACGGCAAGTGCAGACGCTCTGGTAGATGATGACGGTAACGCTTAGCATCGGGGTGCTGGTGGCATGTGAACTGTTCTCTCACCTGCCTTTTGCAAAGGAACTGCAGTTGTTGAAAAAGCATGCCGGTTCTCCGCTTAGGGTGTTTCGTTCAAAGTGTTCGTCAGATGAGCGCAAAGAGCGGTTACTTCTTACCTATTCCCTCTTGATCGGATGTTCTTCTGCGCGACTTTTGTGTTATCTGCTCGTACTGATTGTCCCAATACTTGCCGCAGGATATCTGGAGTACGAAACGTTGTCTGTTGCCATTCAGAAAATCTCATCTGTCACATTCCTGCTTTATTCAATTGTACTTGCCGCAGGTTATGCCCTGATGCGCAGAATTATTGCCAATGGAAAACTATTCAAGGCTTGATAAACTGTTGCATAAGGTCGTCTTGAGTTCGCCGATATTCAGCGAATCGCTTTTCGATATTGAGAAGGCTTTGTATCTCCCCAAGACAGACCCTGCTGCAGGGAAAAAATCGGTCTATGTTTTAGGGCTCGCCCGTGCCGGGACGACTACCTTGATGCGTGAACTTCACGGGTCAGGAGCCTTTGCTTCTCTGACCTATCAGGACATGCCGTTTATCATGGCTCCGAACTTGTGGCGAGTACTGGCAAGAAGCGACAGGAAGCGAGCCGCAATGGTTGAGCGAGCCCATGGAGATGGAATCATTGTTGATTCCGATTCGCCGGAAGCCTTTGAGGAGGTGTTCTGGAAAACATTTCATGCTGCCGACTATATCGGTGAAAAGGCGCTGAAACCTCATTCGCCGAGCATCTCCACCCTTGATGAATTCGAACGGTATCAGCGACTGGTTTGCCTTCGGTACGGCAAGAGCCGATATCTTTCCAAGAATAACAACAACATCCTTCGAATAGAATCTCTTGCAAAGCGCTTTCCCGATGCGAGATTTTTCGTGATGTTTCGTGACCCGGTTTCGCATGCACAAAGTCTGATGAAGCAGCACCTGCGCTTTTCAGGTTCATCACGATTTGTCAGGGACTACATGTTGTGGCTTGCGCATTTTGAGTTTGGAGACAACCACAGGCCGTTTTCCTTTTCCAATGGATGTATGCCTTCAGAGAAGACCGGCTCCATAAACTATTGGCTTATGCTCTGGTATCAGGTATATCTTCATTTGTCAGGCATCATCAAAAAAAGGGAACACGTCAATGTTCATCTCGTATGTTACGAAGCCCTTTGCGCGCGACCGGGATACTGGGAAAAGCTCTGCAAGTTAGCTGAAATTCCTGTAGGAACTCCTGTTTTTCGTTTGGCTACTCAACCTGATGGTACAGGTATCGATGATTCTCTTCTCAAGCGAGCGTATGAGATATATGACGAGATGGTGCATCTTGATCAGTTTAGTGTCTGAGAGTGAAAAAGCCTTCCTTTAACGCGTCATACCAGCTATACAGCGTCCCCTAAAATCTCTAAGCTTCAAATGATCCGTTTTTTTGTCAGGTGATCAAGACTCCTATTGTTTAATCTCAAACTAACCGCTTTATCTCTGTTTATTAAATATTTGATATATCTATCTTATACAGAATTTATAGCAAATTCCATCTCAAAAACGAATGCAGAAAATTCTGATTATCGGTGCAGGGCCAGCCGGATTGACAGCGGCATATGAATTGCTGAAATCGAACCGGAACAGAGAAGTAACCATACTTGAAAGTACAGATCGGATCGGCGGTATTTCATGTACCATTGATCACAATGGCAACAGGATTGACATTGGGGGACACCGTTTTTTTTCCAAGAGTGACCGGGTTATGGACTGGTGGATGGAAAAGATGCCTGTTCAGGGAAAACCTTCATCCGATGACAAATTGCTGGGGAGGAAGAAAAGCCTGAATCCTGACGGACCGGATCCCGAAACTGTCGACAGGACATTCCTTATCCGCGACCGATTCTCGAGGATCTTTTATCTCAGGAAATTTTTCGATTACCCGATATCGCTGAAACTTGAAACATTGTTAAATCTGGGATTCAGCAGGACATTCAAGGCTGGAGTAGGCTATCTGTCAGCTCAGATTTTCAATAAACGGGAGCAGGAATCCCTCGAAGATTTCATGATCAATCATTTCGGCAGACCGCTGTATGAAATGTTCTTCGAAGACTATACCCGGAAAGTCTGGGGGAAGCACCCGAGCGAGATTTCTGCTGATTGGGGGGCACAACGGATAAAAACCCTGTCACTCTCGTCTGTGCTTACCAGTGCTGTTAAGAAGATGTTCTCTGCAAAAGACCGCAATGATCTAAGGCAGAAGCAGTCTGAAACATCGCTTATCGAACAATTCCTCTATCCTAAACTCGGTCCGGGACAGATGTGGGAATGCATTGCCGACGACATCCGGAAGATGGGCGGGAAGATCTTACTGAATCAAAAGGTGGTCAATGTGGAGTTGCAAAACGGCCGCGTGCAATCCGTCACTGCCGAATCGTTTGCGAAAAAAACATTGTTTGCATGTGATGTGTGCATTTCGACAATGCCCGTGAGAGATCTTGTTGCAGCCTTCAGCGGCACCCGGATACCGACCGAGATCAGAAAGATATCGGATGAACTGCCATATCGCGATTTCATGACGGTGGGCCTTCTGGTCAACAAGCTGGTGATTCCGAACAAGACGCAAATAAAAACCTGCAACGATATCATACCGGACACCTGGTTATATATTCAGGAGAGGGATGTAAAACTATGTCGGTTGCAGGTATTCAACAACTGGTCGCCTTATATGGTGAAAGACCCTGACTTGGTTTGGATAGGACTTGAATACATGTGCTCCGACCAAGATGAAATCTGGAAGATGGACGATGAAAAATTCATAGCTATCGCTGTCGATGAACTCTCCAAAATAGGAGTTATAGAGCCTTCCGATGTTCTCGATAGCTGCAGGATCAGGATCGAGAAAGCCTATCCAGCATATTTCGGAGGATACACGCACTTTGATACCGTCAGGGGATACCTTGATCAGATTACCAACCTCTTCTGTATCGGTCGAAATGGCCAGCACCGTTACAACAATCAGGATCATTCGATGCTTACCGCATTCGAAGCCGTTAAATGTATCAATGAGGGATGCAGCGATAAAAACGCAATTTGGGAGGTAAACACTGAAAATGACTACCACGAGCACAAAGCGGAGGCGGCTGATGAGGGGAAGTGAGTCATTCACGAGGTTTGTGAAGTACACCCTCGTCAGCGCGATCTGTCTTTTTGTGGATTACGGCACCTACTGGGTGCTGGTTACCCAGGGCCTGACAACTCTGCCAACAGGCGCGGTGCTCGGATATTCCGCTGGCCTTGTTCTGTCATATTTTTTGATTTCAGGAAAAGTGATGAACGATGGGTGGTTAAAACAACGAAAGAAGCTTGAATTTCTGCTTTTTACTCTGAGCGGGCTACTGGGTATCGGTCTGACTTATATTGCGATAAAGCTCGCTGTGGCCATCATGGGTGAAAGAATTTTTTTCGCGAAGCTCTTTGCTGTAGGCATAAGTTTCATTGGGGTCTATATCTTCAGAAGTGCGATTGTGTTCAGGAGAAAGTATGTCACATCATCCTGATTCCAGGTTTTACGTCCTGTCAGGTAATAGGTGATGGCAAGAGCTATGAACCAAGAAGCGATGCTAAGGAAAAAAATGTGCTTATTGCCAGATATCGAATGATGAAGGGGTGGATAGTTGTTTAGGGATTTGCTGATGTTCTTTAATTCATGAAAATTCGTGCCAATTCGAGGACCTGAACAATGCAACACGTCAACAACTCAAAAGTTCTTCAATACCGCTTTGTTGGCAGCAGGACGGTTTTGAATTTTTCGAGATCTTCGAGGACTTTTCCGGTGCCTCTTGCGACTGCGGTCAGGGGATCTTCGCTGATGTGAACCGCGAGTTTGGTTTCTTCGTGTATCTTCCTGTCGAGGTCTTTTATGAGCGCGCCGCCGCCGGCAAGAAAGAGACCTCTGTCGAGAACGTCAGCGGAAAGCTCTGGTTTGGTGACTTCGAGGCACCGTTTGATGGAGTTGATGATCTGGCTTATCGGTGTGGAGATGGCTTCTCTGATCGTCGGGGAACTGACTTCACGTTCTTCCGGGAGGGCCGTGACAAGGTTTCTGCCCCTGACCATCATCGCAAGTTCCTTATCGAGCTTGCTGGCCGAGGCGATACGGATTTTCACCTCTTCAGCCGTTCGTTCACCGATTGCGAGGTTGTAGGCTTTTCTGAAATGGCGGATGATCGAGTTGGTGATATCGGTTCCGGCAACGCGCAGCGATTCTCCCGATGCGATACCGCCGAGTGAGATGACGGCTATTTCTGTCGTGCCGCCGCCGATGTCGACGATCATGTTACCCATGGGTTCGTTGACGTCGAGGCCGATGCCGATTGCCGCTGCCATCGGTTCGGCGACGAGGTATACCTCTCTTCCGCCAATGTGCTCTGCTGAATCGCGGACCGCCCGTTTTTCCACTTCCGTGATACCTGACGGGATACCGATGACCATTTTCCTGATACCGAAGGAGAACTGGGTCTGGGTTTTTCTGATCAACCCTTTGATCAGCTCTTCAGTGGCTTCATAGTCAGCGATGACGCCGTTTGCGAGCGGCTTGATCGTCATGATCCCTGGGTGGGTTTTTTCATGCATCAGAAGCGCGTCCCTTCCGATTGCGACAACCTTGCCGGTGCTGCGTTCACGGGCAACAATCGACGGTTCATTGAGTACTACACCTTTATCGCGGATAAATACAAGAGTGTTGGCTGTGCCGAGATCAACGGCAACGTCTCTGAATAGATAACCTAAGAAGCTCATTTCAATCGTGAATGTAATGTATCTGTGGCGTCGTTTCTCCTCGTTGCCAAGGGGAAAGTGATGTCTTTTATCATCACTTTTATATCGAATTCTAAAGTAGGCAATGGAATGTTCATTTCAAATGAATTTTGTTGTCACAACGTTAGAATCTTGCGTTTACGTCGTTTTCTGCCGCTCATGTGGTCTCTGTTGCTTTATACAGGCTGTTTGTTTACCCTAAATTGAGCGATTGTCGATCATGCCGAATCTGCTTCGTTACAGGGAACTTGCGGTAGTTCACTACAGCGGCATTTCCTGTGCCTTGCATCTTCAGCATGCTCGACAATCGCGTAGGGTTTCTGCAAATGCGGCTTTTTATCAATTTTCTTTTTCACCCGACAGGTGTGGGAAAATCACGTGATACGTGCATTATACAAGACTGTTTTCAATAAACGTACATGATTGAGCATTTGCTGAAACGCTCAGTTTAGGTTTACATTAGGTGAAGCGATTTGTTTTGTGAAAAACCCAAAAAGGAAGGTGCTGTGTTACGGTTGTTTTCCTACGCCGACGAAAAAGAGGAATTGCGTGCTCATCTCAGCCGCAGCGTTACGTTCGAGCCCGAAACAAGAAAAGTTGTTCTCGATATACTGCAGGATATCATGGAGCGCGGGGACGATGCGCTGTTTGACTATACCGCACAATTCCAGGGATACAGACCGGGGGCGATAACGGTAGAGCATGAGGCTCTGGAAGAGGCGTACCGTTCAGCTGACAGCGGGTTCATCGGTGTCCTTCAGGAGGCATATGCAAACATTACAGCGTTTCACGAGCTCGAATCGGAAAAAAGTTTTTTCACCGAGGGGGAGAACCGCGTCATTCTGGGCCAGAGGGTGACGCCGATCGAGCGGGTTATGCTCTATGTTCCCGGCGGGAAAGCCGCTTATCCGTCGTCTCTGCTTATGAATGTCGTTCCGGCGCAGGTTGCCGGTGTGAAAGAGATATTCCTGACAACACCGTGTGACAGAGAAGGGCGGGTCAGTCCCCATATTCTCGCTGCGGCGCATGTCGCGGGGATCAGTACCGTATACAAGTTCGGCGGTGCACAGGCTGTCGGTGCCTTTGCGTTCGGAACGGAGAGTGTCCCGAAAGTCGACAAGATTACCGGTCCCGGTAATAAGTATGTGGCGTTGGCCAAGAAAGAGGTTTTCGGTCACGTTTCTATCGACAGTATTGCCGGTCCGTCCGAAGTTGCCGTTATCGCTGACGGTTCGGCTGATCCGGAGTTTATCGTGCTTGACCTTTTTGCCCAGTCCGAACATGATCCGGACGCCTCCTCGGTCCTGATTACCGATTCAACTGAGCTTGCCCAGGCCGTTATCGAGCTTGCGCAGAAAATGATTGGCTCGATGCAGCGCAGCGATATTATCCGCCAGGCGCTGACCGAAAACGGTGCAGTCGTCCTGACCAGCGATATCGGTGAAGCGTGTGACGTGTCGAATATGATCGCACCCGAACATCTCGAGCTGCATGTCCGCGACAGCTGGGGGATTTTGCCCGAATTGAAACATGCCGGGGCTGTTTTCATGGGCGAGTATTCCTGTGAATCCGTCGGCGACTACTTCGCCGGTCCGAACCATACTCTACCTACCAACGGGACGGCGCGGTTCTTCTCGCCGCTATCCGTGCGCGATTTTGTCAAGCACACCTCGATTATTTCCTATTCACCCGGACAGCTTGCCGTGTCTGGCGAGAAGATTGCGAGTTTCGCCGATCATGAAGAGCTTCAGGCTCATGCTGAAGCGGTACGGGCAAGACTCAGGAAACTGCGATAGGAGCCTTTCCCTGCCAGCATCAGGAGACGTATGCCGAAGGTCAGTGACTATGATTATGAACTTCCGGAAAGCAGCATAGCCCTGTATCCTCCCCAGGACCGCGGCTCGACCCGGCTTGAGGTCCTGAACCGGACAGACGGAAGCATTACGCATGCAGCATATGCCGATCTGGGCCGTTTTGTCGAGTCCGGGGATATGCTTGTTTTGAACAACAGCAAGGTTATTCGCGCACGAATATTTGCAAAAAAAACAACCGGTGCGAAAGTTGAGCTTGTACTTCTTGAAAAGCATGAGGGTCTTCAGGAACTGGTGATGTACCGGGGCAGGCTCAAGGATGGTGATATCCTGCTTGCTCATGGAAAGGAGCTGGTTGTGGTTTCAGTCGAGGGCGAGGGCATCGCGAGGATAGGGTGCCTGGACGGAAGCGGCCTGTACCCTCTCTTTGCAAGACATGGCGAGGTTCCTATTCCCCCATACCTCAAAAGGAATCCCGAAGAAGTTGACCGTGAGCGGTATCAGACGGTTTTTGCAGAAATACCCGGTTCGGTCGCAGCGCCCACGGCTTCACTGAATATGACCCCTGAGCTCATGGCATCGCTTGAATCCGGAGGCGTGAACATGTCGTCGATCACGCTTCATGTCGGATTGGGCACGTTCATGCCGGTCAGGGGGGATGACCTTGAATCGCATGTCATGCACAGGGAGTATTATTCCATTCCTGCCGGGACCGTCAGGATGATAAAAGCTGTCAGGGAAAATGGGAAACGGGTTATCGCTCTGGGGACAACCGTTACCCGTGCGCTCGAACATGCTGCGGGATCGATCCTTCTGCAAGAGGAACCGAAAGACATAACCGGGGAAGCGGATATTTTCATTTATCCGGGATATTCGTTCCGTATCATCGACGCTCTCCTGACAAATTACCATGCGCCCCGTTCGACCGTACTGATGCTCACCGCAGCGTTTGCCGGATGGGATAACCTGAAGCACGCCTATGAGGAAGCTCTCGAAAAGGGATACAGGTTCCTCAGCTATGGGGATAGTATGTTGATTGTTTAGTGACCAGTGACGAGAGAGGAGTGAGGAGCCAGGATAGTGAATAGGGGAAGATTAGGCAGTAGGTATTGGGTTAATAGGGAGTAGTCAAAATTCAAAAGTCAAAAATAGGTTTGGAAAGACAATTGTTGAGTTGTTCAAATATTGTCAGTGGATTATTCCCTCAATTAAATTTTTTCCTACTGAGAACTGAGAACACCCCATTTTCTACTATCCCTGATACTTCGGCCAAACTTCCATTGCATTTTTACAAGATGTGTGCTAACTTAAGGGCTTTGCCTGCCACAATGTGGTACGGTACCCTTCCTTTTTGTTATTAAAAACGATTTTCAAAAAAGCATAAAAAAATCAGAAGGAGAATGACGTAATGGGTCTTATACAAGATTATCGGGCACACACTGAAGAGAGGGCACAAAAAGGTATTCCGCCGCTTCCGCTGACAGCGGCACAGGCACGTGAACTGATCGAGCTGCTGCAGCAGGATCCGGTCGAAGAGCAGGAATATCTTCTTAAGCTTTTCTGTGAGCATATCAGTCCTGGCGTCGATGACGCTGCTTTCGAAAAAGCGGTGTTCCTCGATCGGGTTGTCAAAGGGGAGGCAACATCTTCCGTACTGACTCCGGTCGAAGCGGTAAAGATTCTCGGCACCATGCTGGGCGGCTACAACGTCAAACCGCTTGTCGATGCTCTTTCGCACGATGAAGCCGACGTTGCTTCAACAGCAGCCGAAATGCTGAAAAAGACCCTTCTGGTGTATGAATCCTTTGAAGCGGTTGCCGAACTTGCCGGTTCGAACGCGTATGCAAAAGAGGTCATGGAATCGTGGGCGAACGCTGAATGGTTCGAGGCGAAGCCGGAGATTCCGGAAAAAATGACGCTGACCGTCTTCAAGGTTCCAGGCGAAACCAATACAGACGATCTGTCACCTGCAAGCGAAGCATTTACAAGAAGCGACATTCCTCTTCACGCCCTGAGCATGCTTGGCTCGAAAATGGACGATCCTATCGGAACCATTGCGGAGCTGAAGAAGAAAGGCAACCCGATCGCTTTTGTCGGTGATGTTGTCGGTACGGGATCGAGCCGTAAATCCGGCATCAACTCTGTCCAGTGGCATATCGGTGAAGATATTCCCGCTGTTCCCAACAAACGTACCGGCGGTGTCGTGATCGGCGGCATCATCGCGCCGATCTTTTTCAATACCGCTGAAGACTCGGGCGCTCTTCCTGTCCAGACCGATGTCACCGCCATGGAGACAGGCGATGTGATCGATCTCTATCCATACGAAGGAAAAATTGAAAAGAACGGTGAAGTTATCTCCGAGTTCAAGCTCGAGCCCAACACTCTTGGCGACGAAGTTCGTGCCGGCGGAAGGATTCCGCTTATCATCGGACGGACGCTTACCCGCCAGGCCCGTGAGGCGCTCGGCATGGGTGAAGCAAATATCTTCGAACGTCCGGATCAGCCGGAAGACAGCGGAAAAGGTTATACCCTCGCCCAGAAGATCATCGGCAAGGCATGTGGAATGCCGGGTGTCAGACCGGGCATGTACGTCGAACCGGAAACGCTCACCGTCGGTTCGCAGGACACGACAGGCGCGATGACCCGCGACGAGATCAAGGAGCTTGCTGCGCTGAGCTTCGGCGCCGATCTGGTCATGCAGAGCTTCTGTCACACCAATGCCTATCCGAAACCGTCCGACGTCAAACTCCACAAGACGCTTCCGTACTTCATCCAGAGCAGGGGCGGTGTCGCTCTTCGTCCCGGTGACGGCGTCATTCATACCTGGCTCAACAGGATGGTGCTTCCCGACACGCTCGGAACCGGTGCGGATTCGCATACGCGTTTCCCGATCGGCATTTCGTTCCCCGGCGGATCGGGTCTTGTTGCCTTTGCCGGTGTGACAGGTTCCATGCCGCTCAACGTTCCCGAGTCGGTTCTCGTCCGGTTCAAAGGTGAGCTTCAGAAAGGCATTACCCTTCGCGACCTTGTCAATGCCATTCCATATGTTGCGATCAAAGAGGGTCTTCTCACCGTCGAGAAAAAAGGGAAAAAGAACATTTTTGCCGGCCGGATCCTCGAGATCGAAGGTTTGCCGCAGCTCAAGGTCGAGCAGGCGTTCGAGCTGAGCGATGCTTCGGCTGAACGGAGTGCAGCAGCCTGTACCGTCAGGCTGGACAAGGAGCCGGTTATCGAGTATCTCAACTCGAACGTGAAACTGCTCGAACAGATGATCGAAAACGGCTACGGCGATGCCGATACTATCCGCCGCAGGATCGATAAAATGCAGGAATGGCTTGCCAATCCGACCCTGATGGAGCCGGATGCCGACGCGGAATATGCTGCGGTAGTCGAAATCGACTTGAACGAGATCACAGAGCCGATTATCGCCTGCCCCAACGATCCCGACGATGTCATCACGCTTTCCGAAGCGCTGGCAGACAGCAGCCGCCCGCAGAACATCGACGAGGTGTTTGTCGGAAGCTGCATGACCAATATCGGTCATTTCCGCGCGCTCGGTGAAGTGCTGAAAGACAAGGGACAGGTTTCGACAAAGCTCTGGGTGGTTCCGCCGACCAAGATGGATATGAAAATGCTTGTCGAGGAAGGCTACTATTCACTGTTCGGCGCCGCCGGAGCACGTGCTGAAATGCCGGGATGTTCGCTCTGTATGGGCAACCAGGCCCGTGTTGCCGACAACGCAATCGTGTTCTCGACCAGCACGAGGAACTTTAACAACAGGCTTGGCAAGGGTGCGCAGGTCTATCTCGGCTCCGCCGAACTTGCTGCTGTGTGCGCATTGCTCGGCAGGCTTCCCGGACTTGAAGAGTATTTCGATGCTATCGACAGCAATCTTGCCGGTAACGAAGAGCAGATCTACAGGTACCTGAATTTCCATGAGGTAACCAGCGAGCAGCTCGAAGAGCTTGTCGACTGACGAAAGTTCCCGCAGGCAGCCTGCAAGGACGTATGCAGGCTGCCACCGCCGGGGTGCTTTTGAAAACTTACTGTTTTTCAGTAATATAGCTTAGCTGTACAAGCTGCAAGATGTTGAAAACGTAACCATTAAACCGGATTTGCATTATGAAAAAGTTACTTACTGCTCTTTTCCTGGTAGGTTCTGTTTCTGTTTTTGGTTGTGCTCCTAAAGAAGAGCCTGCAGAGGAAGCTGCAACGGAAGAAGCCACAGAAGCTGTAGAAGCTGCTGAAGAGGCTGCTGCAGAAGCGGAAGAAGCTGCTGAAGAAGCAGAAGAAGCCGCGGAAGAAGCTGCTGAAACAGTAGAAGAAGCAGTCGAAGAAGCTGCTGAAGCCGCCAAAGAAGCCGCAACTGAAGCTGTAGAGGAAGCTGCCGAAACAGCAACAGAGGCTGCAACTGACGCCGCCAAAGAAGCTGCCCACTAAGGAGCTTTTTCTTAACTAAACGGAGAAAGGAGATAAGTTTTGCTTATCTCCTTTTTTATTGGTGCGCCCAGCATGGGCGGTCTCATAATCCAACGTCCTTATGGATGCCGCATCCCTGTGAAATCCGAACATCTATTTCACGGGGCGGCATGACTCTCTGCTGGAAATTTACTGGGAGCTTATGCATGGCGACCGATAAGCAGTGCTTTTGAGACAGCCTCTTGTAAACGAGTATCGATTTATTTTTGGCTGAGACGGCAAGGCAATTGTGTGCATCAGCAACTGCTGTCAGCAAAGCGGTTCGCTGGGGTGATCTTTTTATCACGAACAGGATGTTTCCTATATTTTGACACGATACAATTCCGGAGGATAATTATGTCATCAAAACGTAATACAACGGCCATAATAGCGGCTTTGATATCTCTTATTGGAGGTATTTTCACTGGATATATGGTGCAGAAGTTAACAACAGAAAGGTCTATATATGTAGAGAGATTAAAAAATGTAAACGCTCTTCGTTCTCAAGCGTATATGTTATTTTTTGATGCCGTGGCTAATTATAATCAAGCCAGAAATTTTGGATACGAAGGATATGGTGACCTATTTACAAAGGAAATAAATGACTCGTTGCTTTACAAAAGAATTGAGAATGTATTATGGGATTACCATAGTAAAATGAAAAAAGCAAGAATTATGTTAGCGGCTTCTGCTCCGACTTCTGTAATTGAATCACTTGTTCAATATTTCAGAGAAAGATATGATCACGATGAAGCTGAAGAAACATGGGAATACGATGCAAGAACATATCTTGAGCTAAGAGAAGAATTGCTGAAAGATATTGAGGAAAAGAAGGTGAGTGCAGAAGATATGTATCTTCTTATGTTTGATGATGATCCGTTAGAGAGGAAAGATAGTCTAACGGGATCGAATGAGCTGATAGAGGGGAATTGATTGATCATAAGGCGCTTTGATCAGATCTTCAAAGGATGTCCACAATGCCGACTGGAGCTGTTGAGGGAGCTGCTGAAACAGCAACTGATGTTGCCGGCTCACCCGCTTTTTCTTGCCTGAACTGAAAAAGGAGATAAGTAAAAACTTATCTCCTTTTATATTAAGCGTTTGCAATGCCGAATGCATGTCCCCGACAGATACGATTACATATCACAGCGTTTGTTCGACTGTAATGACTCGTTTGATTTTTGGTTTTCCTATAATTCTTCTGGAAAAAGGCATGCTATAAGCAATCCTGCTGCCACACTTTGGGCAGTCTACCACGGGATCGCCTTCGCGCATACTCATAGGCTCAAATATTTTTTTATTGCCTAACAAGCCTTGAAAGCTGCAAACCGGGCACTTTAATCTGATTTCAAACATGTCAACCTCCATTTCTTAGGTGTTGTTTGAAATAATACCTCTACAAAACATGTTGTTTATTCTAAACATCATGGTGCAAGTATCGTGCCGGGCTTATTGCCGAAAGAACTGCTAATGAAGACAAAAACACGGAAGTTTATTGTAAAGAAGGAGTTAGTAGTAGTTGAAAAGATGGAATGGATTATAAGGGGGTGCAGTAAAAAAGAGGAGATTTTCGCATTGACATCTCAAAAATAGACTATGCGCTCATATTGAGATTAAGCAATAACGTGTAGGCTTTTAATCAACCAGCCATTATTTCAGGAACGCATAGTCAACTTTTTCTTGCACAAGAAAAAAGGAGATAGTTTTCGCCTATCTCCTTTTTTTTATTGTTTTTCCGAATATTGTTTGGGACTGTATCCCGTGTTCAAAGTATGATATTCCATATACCTGTCGGCTCAACTATAAATCTGTTAACATAATTGAGACGCACATTTTTTATTGCCCACTTTGAGTATCATCGGAATTTAGTACATTAAAAAAGCGTAGTTCCTTTCCCCAACCCTTATCCCTTGGCTACTATGCGTATCTAACTCAGGATATTCAAAATATTTAACCTGTTTTTGAAATTTATCTTTACTGTTTCCTCTAAGGATTTGTCTGGGGAAAACAGTAGGGAGTCACAGGTTTCAATGACCGAATAATTTTATTTGGCACCCGTTTCCCTTGTAATGGCAAGTCTTAAGAGAGCTCTAAATAAAAATAAGGAAAGAATATATGACTGTTAAAGATATTCAGCAGGCACTTAAAGACCAGGGATTTGATCCTGGCCCTATTGATGGAGTACGAGGCAGAAAAACTATCAGGGCTATAAAGGCCTTTCAGGCCAAGCATGATTTGTTGCCGGATGGTTTAGTTGGCCCAAAAACCAGCGCTATTTTGTTTAAAGATCAAGATAGCGTTGAGTATAAAGAATTTGATATTCCGGTAACCATCCCCTGGATTGATACTGCCTATCGTTTAATTGGTACTCAGGAAAAGCCCGGCATGGGTTCAAACGAAGCTATACTGGGTTGGGCAGAAGATCTTGAGATAACATCATACAACGATGATGATATTCCATGGTGCGGCCTGTTTATGGCGCATTGTATGGGATCACAACTGCCTGAAGAAGTGTTGCCAAATAACCCCCTGGGGGCAAGAAATTGGAAAAAATTCGGATATGAGGTTAGTCCTCGTTTTGGTGCTGTAATGGTTTTTTGGCGAGGCAGCCCTGGCGGCTGGAAAGGTCATGTTGGTTTTTATTGGGCAGAAGATGATAAAGCCTATCACATATTGGGGGGGAATCAGTCAAACTCGGTCAGCGTAACCAGGATTCAAAAGGATCGTTTGATAACGGCAAGATGGCCATATACTGGTTTACCCCTTGACGCTCAGATAAGAATCGCTGCGTCAAATGGAAAACTTTTATCAGTGAATGAAGCCTGAGCTTCATTATCGATAAAGCAAATCAGGAAAATATATTATGTCAGCAGAAATTGTTTTTTTTGCCATCAAAGCAGGAATGAGGCTCGGTATGGAAGTGCGGCAGGCATACATCGATACTACCTTGAATAGAGGTATCATGTTACCGCGTCCCGAGGGTTTTGGCAGCACAGATGTTGCGGGAGCCCATGAATTTTTCATAAGTGAAGAAGGACAGGATTATGTAACAGGTCGACTGGAGGAATTGGAACATATCTACACAGGAACAACCGATGTCCAGAGGCGTATGTTTACAAGCGAGGAAAAGGCCGAGTATCTCGAATTCTACAATTCAGCATGGGCGCTTGAAGAAGCCAAAGGCAATAAAGGAATTGTAAAAGTGGAAGGTATAAGCGCCGGTGTTGATGTTGGAAGCTATAACGACTTGTACAAATTCAAGAATTGGGAGCAGAAAGATCGTGAGGCAAGACCCTTTGCAAAAATTGCAGGGACAGTGGTAGAGATTGCAGTCGACTATTTTGTTTCTGTGCCCGGTGCAATTAAAAAAGACAGTAAAGAAGGGAAAGCCCTTTACAGTTTTCTTGAGGGTCTGGACAAGGTTGAATTTGCAGGGCTTGCTGCTTCCAAGGAGGTTTTTGGAGCGATAGGCCAAACGTTTTTCATGGCGGTAATGGAGACGGTTGCCGAACAACCAGAGCTGATAACCAGTGATGAAAAATATCAAAGGCTCATTACCGAGGCGACTACTTCACTGAGCAGGGACATTTCCGAACAACTCGTTGATATAGACGATACAACCCATCGTCACTTTGTAAGGAGTTGGGGTGATCTGGTGTTTCGCAGCCTGTTGAGTAGCGCTGGAAAGATCATTGTCAACGAACCGTCTATATATTTTGGATTGGCTAAAGAGGGTGAAAGAGCGCTGGTTAGCAATATTGGTACGGCGATGATAGATGTTGCAGTCAAAAACGAGACATTGAACTTGGCTGAGGTTTTTGGACGTACTGGTTTCGAACGTGCGTTGAAGGCCGCCCTGAAGACAGTCGGTGACTACCCCGAGCTACTCGTAGACGATGACGATAAGGGGCTCAAAGGCCTTGTTGCCGACATAGCAAAGACGGTGTCTGAAGAGGAGAATGTCCTGAATACGGAATTTGCTCCTGAATTGCTTCGTATCGTTCTTGAAAAGTCTGGCGACAATCTTCATCTGTTATGGCCGGATGTTGATAAAAAACCGGAAAAACACTTGTTGCTTGTCGGAGCCAAGGAACTGATCGAAATTCTTGCAGCTGATCCAGGGCAAGCAAACTGGACGTTGCGGTTTACCAGAGATAACCTGCTGATCGTTATAGAATCAGTCATGGATGATCTCTCGTCGAATCCGGAATGGCTGCTGGCAGAGATTGAAAATACCTATCTGAACACTGCAATCCGGGAGACGTTGGATGTTATTCGACAACGAGGGGATGAGCGTCTCAGCCTATCCCTTGCTTGCAAGATATTAAAGGTTGCATCGGGAGCCGTCGCCTCAGATCTCACGTTCATTCATGATTATGTTTCTACTAAACCTTATGTTGCAGCAGTTATCGATGTTATCCTTGCAAAAATATTCAGCGAAGAAGATCTGGGCGCCAGATGGAAACTCTTGAAGGAAGAGTCGGTAGTAACTGCATTGGAGATTGGGCTGCAGGCAATCGAAAAAAAGGGGTTGAGCAGTGATCATGTTGACAAGCTGGAGCGGGCAGTTGAATCCATTATAAAGGAAATGAAGGATGGCAAGCCGCTTGATTGGCAAAACATTCTGGTTAAAATGGAGGTTTGAGTACTACAATCATATCTCTCAACCGAGTGTTTCAGCAAACGCTCAGTTGAGGATAAAATAAAACGGAAATAATGATCATGAAAAGACCTGTTTTTAGTTGGATATACCGTATGATCGGTATGTTTGTCGGCATTGCGCTGATTTACAGTTGTCAGGCAGTTACCCTTCAGCAGGCACAGAGCGAATGGAATAATGGTGTTATGTTAGAGAACAGTAAAGTAAGCGAATTCGATCTGATTTATCCGGACGCTCATTATAGAAAGGCTTTGGAATTATTGGATAAGGTCGATTCTACGGGTGATAATCAGTTGGATATAAGTAAAGACGTTCTAACTGCACTCTGCTATTGGCGAATTGCAGACTATAAAAAAGCTGATGATCTGGTTCAGATTCTGAAACATAAAGCATCTGAGGCGGCCCCACGAGATCAAGTACTCATCTATTTACTGCCGGCGTTGATAAAGATTGATGAAGCTAAGGCTGAAATTCCATTAGAACCCCAGATAAACGAAGTTCTCCTAAAAGAATTAAATCAAAAAGTTGATGAAGCCTTGAAAGAAATTAAAAATGCACTTATGCATGTTGAATCACCCATGCTCAGAATCTACGTTCTTGAAACAGGACTGGAAGCTTATAATGTCAGGAAGTTGGCTCATAATAAGTTGGCGACTGACCTGAACCAGTCGGCATTTAATTCAGAAATGAAAAGAGAGATAAAAAATTTTTTCATAGATAAATTACCAACTGAAATTGGTGAATCGTGGAAAAAGACTCTTGGTATTAGATATTGAAGATTGGACATTTGGATCATATTGGATAAATAAATCAAGAATGAAGCAAAATATATGATATGCACAATGCCATATTGAACTTGAAGTGTTTGTATGAGGCTGTTAAAATTGTTCCGTAAAACAACGGGCATCCTGCATGATCGTACTGTTGTAAGGAATTCAATTCCAGATTATCACAGTCATTTGAAAACCAAAAAGCCTTATACCGTCTGACGATATAAGGCTTTCGTATGGCTGAGGAGGCAGGACTCGAACCTGCAGTTGCCTGATCCAGAGTCAGGTGCCTTACCAATTTGGCCACTCCTCAAAGCAGGGACATAATATAGAAGAATCATAGCTGTTTTACAACAGCGCTGTTGAGTTGTTGAGGTGTTGAAGTGTTTCTCTTTGACAATAGCTGGCAGCCCCGGCATGTCAGACTTAAAAATGAGAGCTGAAGAGGCTTAAAGCAAAACAGCCGTTTCCTGGAAGGAACGGCATGGTACACCCGAGAGGAATCGAACCCCTAACCTTCTGATCCGTAGTCAGACGCTCTATCCAATTGAGCTACGGGTGCAGGGAACTGGTAAGAAGTGGTAGCGTGTACGGGATTCGAACCCGTGATCTCCGCCTTGAGAGGGCGGTGTCCTGGGCCACTAGACGAACACGCCATGTTTTCTGCCAGAGCCTTGTGGGCCCTGTAGGACTTGAACCTACGACCTAGCGATTATGAGTCGCTTGCTCTAACCAACTGAGCTAAGGGCCCCGGCGAAAGTCCGGTTAACAGAGTGAATAAATATAACGCTTTCAGGGAATTTTACAAGCGTTGGAGCGTTTTTCATCGATTTACTGTCAAAGAAAAGCTGTTTCTGGAGTAAAAAGCCTCAAGAGCCGCAGTACAAAAGGGTTCCATGTATGTTGCCTACCCGAATTCCTGGTATGATTCGCGTGTTATCGATGCTCCGAGACTGTTGAGCTTTTTTTCGATCTGTTCGTAGCCGCGGTCAAGGTGATATATCCTGAGCACTTCCGTAACGCCTTCAGCGACAAGGCCGGCAACTACCAGGGATGCCGATGCCCTGAGGTCCGTCGACATGACGGTTGTTCCCGTGAGCCGTGTCGGTCCGTGTACGGTTGCCTCGTTGTTTCGAATTTCTATACGGGCTCCGAGTCTGTTGAGTTCGGGGATATGGTTGAACCGTTCGTGGTAAACCCTGTCGATAACGTGGCTTGTTCCCTGTGCCTGCGTCATGAGGGCAATCCATTGTGCCTGCATGTCTGTAGGGAAAAGCGGGAAAGGATTGGTGATCACATCGGTTCGCGCAATGGCGTCGGTTCCTTCAAGAGTGATGGAGCCGGAATCGGTAATAATCGAGCATCCGGATTCTTCAAACTTTTCAAGGACTGCGGCAAGGTGCCCGGGATCGATATCGGAAACAGTGATCGACCCTCCGGTGATTGCTCCTGCCGTCAGCAGAGTCGCTGTTTCGATCCGGTCGAATATATTGGTGAAATCCTTCGCGTCAAGGCTTTCGACTCCCTGTATTTCGAGCGTTGTTGTTCCTGTGCCGTCTATCCTGGCTCCCATGGCCTCGAGGAAACAGCAAAGGGTGACGATCTCGGGCTCCATAGCCGCGTTTTTTATGAGCGTTGTGCCTTCGGCAAGAACGGCGGCCATGAGGGTGTTTCCTGTTGCTCCCACTGTTGTCGTCGGGAAGTCGATGGTCGTACCCTTGAGGCGGGAGCCTTTTATTTTTGCCTCGATAAATCCTTTTTCAATACTGATGGATGCGCCGAGCTTTTCCATTGCCATGAGATGGAAGTCGATCGGTCGCGGACCGAACGCGCAGCCGCCGGGGAGCGAGACGCTTGCCTGTCCGAAGCGGGCAAGCAGGGGACCGAGGACATAGATCGACGCTCTCATCTGCTTCACCAGTTCATACGGCGCCTTGACGCAGCGAAGGTCCGACGAAGAGATGCGCAGGGTGTTCTCATGGTAGGAGGTTTCCACTCCAAGGTAATCGAGAAGCTTTCGGAACGTCCGGATATCTTTCAGGTCGGGAATTCGTTCGAGGGTAATTTCACCGGTATCGCACAACAGTGCTGCAGCCATGAGCGGCAGTGCGGAATTCTTCGAACCCGACGCTTTTACCGTACCGTTGAGACGATTGCCTCCCTGAATGACAAGTTTGTCCATGAAATAGGTGAATGCACAGGAAAAGAATCCTATTTACTCATTTCGTGAAGAAAATAAAAGCGGTTTATGATACAGATGCAGGGCGGCACGGGAAACTTGCCTTTTCGTCATGAACCTTTTTGACCGGCAGAGGTTTTTTCCTCATATTTTCCTGAACTGTTGCCGGAAACAATAGATCCTTTTTAGCGGGTATGAAGTGTAAAGATGATACTACTACAATAAACCTGCCGTTACTGTTGAGGCATGCGGCGACAGTCGTACTCGTTCTGCTTGCAGCGGGACTATTGCCTGGAAATAATGCATTATGCAGCCCGGAAATAGACAGGATCGCAAAGGAAAGGAAAAAGCTCGAGAAGGATATTGTCGGGCTGCAGAAACAGCTGAAAGAGTTTCAGGTGAAACTGAAAAAGACGCAGGAAGAAGAAAAGCAGTCGGTGGAGGCGTTGAAGAATTACAATGCGCAGATAAAGGTTCTGGAAAAGATGATCGCAAAAAACAACGCCAGGCTTCGAGCCCAGAACCGCGAGATTACGATCCTTAAGAAGCAATATGCAGAGAACCAGAGTACGTATCAGCGTATTGTGGATGAGTTCAGGGGGGTTGTTGTGAATGTCTACAAGTCTGGTTCGAAGCAGCCGGTCGAGCTCCTCTTTGCTTCCTCATCGCTCAACCAGGCTGTTGTCAGGTCCCGCTATATCGGTTTGTTTTCCGAAGCGGTCATAAGGAGGGTGGATAACCTGCAGCAAGCTGCAAAAGAGCTTGAAAAGAGCCGTACCGAGCTGGAGAAGAGCCGCCAAAGACGTTCGAATGTGCTCAGGGAGCAGGAAGGGCAAAAGCGTAATTTCTCTGAGAAGAAAAAAGAAAAACAGGTTGCGCTGAATACCCTGAAAAAAGATGAAGAGAAGTTTGCCGGTGAAATTCAGGCAAACCGGAAAAAGCTTCAAAAGCTCCAGAAAAAGATTGAGGAGCTCATAAAAGCAGAGCAGGCTGCCATCGAAAGGGAAAAAGAACGGCAGCGGCTCGAGGAGGAGCGCCGCAGAAAAGCCGGTCTTGCCGTTTTGGCAGATAGTTCGGAAGCTGCACTTGCCGCGCTGTCGA
This sequence comes from Chlorobium sp., assembly GCA_028280025.1. Lineage (GTDB taxonomy): Bacteria > Bacteroidota > Chlorobiia > Chlorobiales > Chlorobiaceae > Prosthecochloris. The sequence continues at coordinate 45,689 of JANQMO010000028.1, forward strand.
CTGATTTCAGTACGGCGTTTGGTAAACTGCCATGGCCTGTCGATAACGGTGTGATTGTCAGAAAGTTCGGCAAGATTCATGATCCTGACCTGAATATCGTAACGACAAACAATGGTGTTGATATATCCGTCTCCTCAGGTTCTCCTGTTCGTGCGGTTTCGGGGGGAAAAATCGCCCAGATCGCCTATCTTCCAACCTATGGGAATATTGTTATCATCCGTCATGCACAATCGTTTCTGACGGTGTATGCGAACCTTGCCAAAATAAGCGTGGCGAAAAACGATATTGTCGCGGGCAGGGAGGTTATCGGTCTGGCCGGTCCAATGCCTGAGGGAGGGTCGCTTGTTCATTTCGAGATATGGAAGGGCAAGGCTAAACAGGACCCTCAGAAATGGTTGAAAAAATAACGTTGCAGGAACATGGAGCGTCTTGACCTGAATTATTCAATTGTTGAGGATATGCTGCTGGCTTTCATCCGCAACGAAATCAGCAAGTTCGGATTCGGTTCCGTGGTCCTCGGCCTTTCCGGTGGAATCGACTCGGCGGTTGTCTGCGAGCTTGCATCGAGGGCTCTTGGACCGGATAATGTCCTTGCCGTTCTCATGCCATACCGGACAAGCAGTTCCGAGGGCATTCGGCACGCAAGAATGATGGTTCAACAGTCCGGGGTTCGTTCCGAAGAGATTGAAATTTCCGGTGTTGTGGATGCTTTTTCCACTTCTGTTCCCGAGACGGAGAGGCTTCGCATGGGCAACATTATGGCACGGACACGGATGCTTTTCCTGTATGATATTTCAGCACGGGACGGACGGCTGGTTGTAGGAACGAGCAACAAGACCGAGCTCTTGCTTGGCTACGGTACCCTTTTCGGGGACATGGCTTCGGCGGTCAACCCGATAGGTGATCTGTACAAAACCCAGGTATGGGGGCTTGCCCGGCATCTTCGCATTCCGGCTGAGATTGTGGATAAGACGCCATCAGCCGATCTCTGGGAAGGCCAGAGCGATGAAGCGGATCTCGGGTTCGGCTATGAGGAAGCCGACAGGCTTCTCTACATGATGCTGGAAAAAAGAATGCAGAAAGATGCAATCCTCGAGGAAGGAATCGATGAGACTTTTTATGACAGGGTCCGGAAAATGGTTGTCAGAAACCAGTACAAACGAATGATGCCGGTTATTGCAAAGGTTTCTTCCCGAACGCCGGGTATCGATTTCCGCTACGCCAGGGACTGGCAGGAAGTGTGATATGGTAGGTAGTGGGTAGTAGGTAGTAGGAAATAGGGTTAAGAGCAGAGAGACAAGATGAATAGGAGTCAGGACCATATGATCATCCTTACGTTTGACCTGGGGATCCATCTTTCAACCAGCGTTAGTATGGATGCCGGATCAAGTCCGGCATGACTTTCCTATCGAAAACAGCTATCTTCATCCTATTACCCATTACCCATTACCCATTACCCATTACCCATTACCCAATCCCCAATACCTAAAAAATCAAAATGATCGCTGTTCCGTGTCCTTGAGAAAATGCTTGTCGTCGGTCTGGGGGTAGTCCGTGGTGTAGTGCAGTCCCCTTGATTCACGGCGCATGATCGCTCCGTCGATGATGAGGTTTGCGATCTTGATGATGTTGCGGAGCTCGAGGATCTGGGTCGTGATCTTTGTTTTCTTGTAATAGTGCTCTGTTTCTTCCTTGAGGAACTCGATCCTGCGTTTTGCCCTCTGGAGCCTGAGGTCGCTGCGAACGATTCCCACATAGTCACTCATTACCTGCTGTGCCTCTCTTTTGTTGTGAGAAACAAGGATCCATTCTTCAGGGCTTACTGTTCCGCTGTCGTCCCAGTCCGGAAAAACCGTATCGTTTGCCAGCGAGGGGAGCACATCCCTGATGTCGGTATATGTCCGGTAAGCGAAGACGAGGGCTTCGAGCAGAGAATTGCTTGCGAGCCGGTTGGCCCCGTGGACACCGGTGCAGGTGGTTTCTCCGCATGCATACAGGCGGTTGATGCTGGTTCTGCCAAGGGAATCGGTTTTTATGCCGCCGCATGAATAGTGAGCCGCGGGTACGACAGGGATCATTTCTTTTGTCATGTCGATGCCGTACTGCAGGCAGGTTTCGTAGATGTTGGGAAAGTGTTCGATGGTGTTGTTACTGTCGAGATGGGTGACATCGAGAAAAACGCACTCGTCACCTGTTTTTTTCATCTCGAAATCGATAGCCCTGGCTACGATGTCCCTGGGTGCGAGGTTTTCCCGCTTGTCGTACTTGTGCATGAACTCCTGTCCGTTTTTCAGCTTCAATACACCGCCAAAGCCGCGGACCGCTTCCGAAATGAGGAATGAATCCGCTTTCGGGTGATACAGGGAGGTCGGGTGGAACTGGACAAACTCCATGTTGGCAATGACCGCACCTGCCCGATAAGCCATGGCGATACCGTCTCCCGTCGCGATTGGAGGGTTCGTCGTGTGGAGATAAACCTGGCCAAGGCCTCCGGCGGCGACCACGGTGACTTTCGCGAGAATTTTTTTCAGTTTCCTGTTTTTCGAGTCGAGTACGTAGACTCCGTAGCAGTTGATATCGTTGGTTTTGACGCCCAGATGGTGTTCCGTCAAAAGTTCCATCGCGAAATGGTGTTCCAGGAGCGTAATGTTGGGATGGCTGTTGACTTTTTCGAGAAGGGCATGTTCTACCTCCTGGCCGGTCAGATCTTTGGCATGGACGATCCGTCTTCTCGAATGGCCTCCCTCTCTTCCCAGGTCGAGATTCTCTCCGTTGGTGGTTGTAAAGTCCACACCCAGTTCGATCAGCTTTCTGATGTGATGCGGTCCTTCACGGACCATCAGCTCGACCATTTCACGGTTGCAGAGCCCGGCTCCCGCGTTGAGGGTATCCTCTACATGGAGATCAGGGCTGTCGTTCTCGCCGACAGTGGCGGCAATGCCGCCCTGGGCCCAGTTTGTATTAGACGCACAGCTTTCTTTTTTCGTGATGATGGTGACGTGTGCAAAGTCAGCGGTGTGCAGCGCGAAATAGAGGCCGCCGATGCCGCTGCCGATAACCAGCACATCGGTTTTCATGTCGTCTTTCATGGATCAATACGGGGAGATGTTACGAAGAATATTCACCCAGGGTACCATGCGTTTTTGCTGACAGATACTCCAGGAGAAACACGAACGCGAGTCCGAAAGCCATCAGCATCATCGAGGCAATGACCATCGGTTCCGACCCGGTCAGCTGGACGTAAGTGCCGGGCGTGACATTGAGGGAAAACAGCATTGCTTTTTCCCCGTCGGGCACCATATGCGACGCGGGTACTTTCCATGGCCATACTTTTGTCAGGGAACCGATCATGATGCCGGCAAGCGTCATCATCGTATGGTCATGGTGCTGCCGCAGCAGTTTCGAGAGGAGCCTGACGAAACCAAGCAGTCCTGCAGCGCATCCGGTTACGAAAGCGATGATGACGATGATATTGAAATCCTTGACAGCGCTGAGAATGAAGGTGTATTTTCCGAGAAGGAGCAGGATAAAACTGCCCGATATGCCGGGAAGGATCATTGCGCATATTGCAATGGCTCCGGACAGGAAAACGAACAACAGGTTTTCGGGTGTTTCAAGAGGAGAGAGGTTTGTTATCAGAAAGGCGAGAACCGCCCCTGAAATACATGCGGCCCAGCCTCCGACGGTATGCGTGTTGACCCTGCGGACAATGACGATTGCAGAGGCGATGATCAGGCCGAAGAAAAATGAGAGCAGGAGCAGGGTATGGTGCTCGAGCAGATACAGGATGACTTTGGAAAGTGTGACGATGCTGAAAACGATGCCCAAGAGCAGGCTGGTAAGAAACCCGCCGTTTATTCCTCTCCAGAAAGCGCGGTACTCGAATCGCGTAAGCCTTGCAAAGGCTCGCCTGTCTATTGACTTGAGGGAGGCGATCAGGGTTTCATAGATACCTGTGATAAAGGCGATCGTTCCGCCCGATACTCCGGGAATGACATCAACGGCGCCCATAAGGACACCCCTGAGCGTTACGGGCAGGTAATGGTTGATTATTTTTGACAGCATGATGGAACGATTGTCCTGCCTCAGTTCATATCTTGTGATTGTTTTCGGAGGTATCTCAGCGTGTTGGCAATGATAATGACAATGCCTGCAGCTATAATGTAATGTAATAAATCAACCAGATCAGGAAACAGGGTGGCAAGAAAATATCCCATAAGCGTAAAGCTGACAACCCACACGATGGAGCCGGAAACACTGTAGAAGAGGAAAACAGGGTAGGGCATTTTTGCCACACCTGCCAGCGTTGCTGAAAAGCTTCGAACGACCGGAACGAAACGGGCAAGGAATACCGCTTTCGAGCCGTGTTTTTCATAGAACTTTTCGGTCTTTTCCAGATACTCTTTCCGGAAAAACCTGGTTTCCTTTTTGTCGAACAATGCTCGTTGTAACTGGCTGCCGATGAAGTACCCGGTTGAATCGCCCATGATCGCGCCGAAAAAGAGCGTTGCGATAACAAGCGGAAGATCCAGGTTACCGGAGGCCGAGATCAGCCCTGCGGTAATAAGCAGGGAATCTCCAGGAAGGAAAAAACCGGCAAACAGGCCGGTTTCGGCAAAAACAATTGCAAACAGGAGCGCATAGCCACCCCAGATGATCAGTTCTTCAAGAGTGTGAATATCCTGCATGAGAAGCACGGCGCCACCTGTTACTGGTTTCAGAAGATCAGGGAAGCAGGACAGCGCAGGCAATGACTGTCGTCCACAAGCCGTTCTGTCCTTCTGCTGACTGGGTGATGTTGAACGAGTTGATGATCTTGCCGCTCATTTTGTAGATCCCTTCGCGCTCGTCCCAGTCCTTGTTCGGGTCGAACTCTATGCCAAGTGTTGTCGCCAGCATGGTTGCCGCAAGATCCTCGGCGTACTCGCCTGACTCTTCCGATGTCTGGCCGTAAGGATGATGTTCGGACAGGTAGCCGTAGAGCGATTCATCCGCCGGAAGAGCGACGCCTATCGAAGATGCAATAAGCCTGCCGTGCTCGTTCGTGGAGTTTCTTGCCATGACTGCAAAAGTGATTTCGCCGGGCGAAAGCTGTTTCAGACCGTCTTCGACATCGATACGGTTGCAGTTCGGGGGAAATATACTGGAGACGGTCACCAGGTTGCATTTTTCGATCTTGGCATCTCTCAGTGCAAGCTCGAAGGACGAGAGATACTCTTTGTGTCTGCCGAGGCCTTTGGTGAAAAAAACTTTTTCAGGTACAAACGACAACGTTGTGATCTCCGCGTTATGATGGCATGACTGGACTGAAAATTGAGCAAGTATAGGAAAAAGCCACGTTAATCAAAATCAATTTTTCTTGACAACTTTGTAAAATTTTCTTTTCCCGGCCTTGATGGTTTTCGGTTCGGTCCCAAGCGGCACTGCACAGGCGATATCGTTGATCCGTTCCCCGTCGATCTGAACGGCATTCTGGCTGATGAGCCTGCGGGCTTCGGTTTTCGATGCAGCCGCGCCGAGCTGTACAAGGAGATCGGCAAGCGGGACCGATTCCGAATCGAACTCGAAGGTTTCGATGTCGGCCGGCGCTTTTTTATGCACAAACACCCGATCGAAATGTTCTTCGGCCTGCAGCGCACGTTCATCGGAATGGTAGAGCGACACAATTTCTTTTGCGAGCGTTCTTTTGGCTTCTCTGGGATTCTGGCCGATAATCTCCCTGAACAGCTCGAGCGGCTGTTTGGGGGAAGGAAGCAGAAGCTTGAAATAGGTTTCTATCAGGGTATCGGGTATCGAGAGCATTTTGCCATAAATATCTTCGGCAGAATCGTTGAAACAGATAGCGTTGCCGAGTGATTTGGACATTTTCTCCCCGCCGAACGTCCCGACAAGCAACGGCATGGTTATACATACCTGGGGCTGGATGTCGTACTCTCTCTGAAGGTCCCTGCCGACCAGCAGGTTGAATTTCTGGTCGGTGCCTCCCAGCTCGACATCGTTGCGCAGGTGAACCGAATCCATCCCCTGGGCGAGCGGGTAGAGGAACTCATGGATGGAGATCGGTTCACGCATTTTGTATCGTTTTTCAAAGTCGTCCCGCTCAAGCATCCGTGCCACCGTGTAGTGGCTGGATAGCCGGATGACATCATCGAAGGCCATTTTGCCGAGCCAGTCGGAATTGTAGCAGATCGTGGTTTTTTCCCTGTCGAGAATGGTCGATGCCTGTTCGAAATAGGTTTCACCGTTTTCCCGCGCTTCCCTGGCCGAAAGCTGCGGCCGGGTTTTGCTTTTTCCTGAAGGATCACCGATCATGGCGGTGAAATCACCGATAATCAGGATCGCTTCATGACCGAGATCCTGGAACTCTCTCAGTTTCCTCAGCACGACAGAGTGTCCAAGATGCAAATCCGGCCTTGACGGGTCTGCCCCGAGCTTGATTTTCAGCGGTTTCTGCGTCTCGTAGCTTTTTGTCAGTTTTTTTTCAAGCTCTTCCTCACTGATGACTTCAACGGTATTTGCGGCAATGAGGTCGAGCTGTTCCTTGACTGATGGAAAACTCATGGGTAGTGTTGTTCTTGTGTCCTGTGTGGTTGTTCTGAATATATGTGATGCAACGGGATCATACCCTGTGCCGGGAACGTGCATGCAGCATCAGTACTGTCGTTTCAGCCTCTGCAACTGGCGTTGGGTGTCCCGGGCCTTGATGCTTTCGCGTTTGTCATGCAGTTTTTTGCCTTTTGCCAGCCCCAGTTCCAGTTTGAGAACGCCTTTGCTGTTGAAAAATGCTTTCAACGGAATGAGCGTCAGCCCTTTTTGCTGCAGTTTCAGCCTGAGTTTTTCAATTTCCTGACGGTTGAGGAGCAGCTTTCGGGTTCTTTTCGGATCGATCGGCTCCACATGATTGTGTTCATATTCGGAGATTTGCATGTTTTCGAGCCATACCTCTCCTCTGTGGATGATCGCGTAGCTTTCGTTAAGACTCGCTTTGCCAAGCCGTACCGACTTGACCTCGCTTCCTTTCAATTCGATACCGGCAACCATGGTTTCGAGGATTTCGTACTCGCGGCGCGCCTTGCGGTTCAGTATCGTCGGTGCGTATTGTTTGTTTTTCTGTTCTTTGGTCACAACAGAGATTCCTGTTCGTTTCTTGACGTGCGGCTGGGAGCGCAGGCTGCCGGGTTCAGGTATGGTAATACTGCTCCGGAATCATGTTGCCAATGTTGAGCAGCAGTTCCGGATCGAATACTTTTTTTATTCTCGCAAGCTCCTGCATGCCTTTTTCGCCCAGCATTCTGACAAGGTAGCCGGCTTTAAGCTTTCCTATACCATGTTCCGCCGAAAGTGTTCCGCCGAGTTCAACGGCTTTATCGACAAAATCAACATACAGCTTTTTTGCCGTCAAAAATTCGTCATGGTTCGACGGCAGGATGTTCAGATGAACATGTGCGTTGCCGATATGGCCGAAAATTATATAATGAAAACCATGTTTTTCACAGGTTTCCCGGTAATACGAATAGAGTGCTGCAAATGATTCGTCGGGTACGGCCATGTCGGTGCTGATCTTGCTTTCCTTTTGTGCTGCAAGCCATTCGTTGACCTGTACAGGCAGTTCATGCCGGAGTTCCTTCATCGCTCTTTGTTCTTCAGCATCGAGTGCCACCCGGGAATCTTCCGTAAGAGCGTTGGATGATTCCATGAGGTTGAACCACTGTTCGAGCGCTTCGTCTTCTTTTTCTTTTGTGGTTTCCTGCTCGATGTATATGGCCCCGGCCGTGTCGGCAGGGATTTCAGGATAGACCTTCCGGATAAAGGCAAGAGCATTGGGATCGAAGAATTCGATGGCTCCGGGAGAGACGCCGAAACTGTTCTTCTTGGCTTTTTCAACAAATCCGAAAAGGTCGTCCGGTGTCGGAAAATACACAAGGCATGAGATGATGTTTTCAGGCGCGGGTACAAGTTTGAGGTCGGCTTCGGTGACAATACCGAGTGTTCCTTCCGAACCGATGAAAAGGTCGATAAGGTCCATTCCTCCGGCGGTGTAATAACCGGCATTATGTTTTGACGTACGCGGAAGATGGTAGTCGGGTATACTGAATTCAAGTCTGCCGGCAAGAGGCAGGTCGAGGCGGAACATGCCGTTTTCTCCTGCCGGATATTTTCCCCGCGGGATGTCGAGGATGTCTCCGGACGCCAGGACAACCTTCACGCGTTCGATATGGCTGCGTGTCGGGCCGTACTTGTATGTTCGGGCTCCGGAGGAATTATTGGCTATAGTACTGCCGATGAAACAGAGTTTTTCGGTAGGATCAGGAGGGTAGAGCCAGCCTGAGTTTCCGGCTTTTTTCTGGACATCTTCAAGAAGCGCTCCTCCTTCGGCCGTCATGACCGCATGCCGGCTGCCAAGAGGGCGGGGCTCGCCGATCCGATCAAGTTTCTCCATGGCAATGACGGTATCTCCGAACGGTATTCTGCCTCCTGTGGTACCTGTACCGTTTCCTGCGATGACAAACCGTTTGCCCGAACCGCTGTTTTCCCTGAGAATTGCCGCGATATCGTCTGCTGTTTCGGGAAAATATACCCCCGGGGTATGGCCGGTCCGTATGTTGCTCGTGTCTTCGAGAAATCTCCGGGTAAGCTCCGGATCATCCTTGTAAATCATCCTCTTCTGTGTCTGTTATGGCGTTCCCGGAGTTCTCACGCGCTGATGTCGTGTCATCAGCGAAAGGTGAAAAAATGATCCCTCTGTGAGCTGATACGCTGTCAGCCGGTGTTGGTCCGCCATCGGTTTTTTGGGTGATCGTCGAATCAACCGCTGTTGTATCGGGGCCGTTAATATAATAATCAATGAGTTTTCCTGCTATCGGTGCTGAAACACTTCCTCCGTAACCTGCGTTTTCAACCAGAACCGCCAGAGCGATCGTCGGGTTTTCAAGAGGTGCAAAGGCTACAAACCATGCATGGTTGTCTCCATGCGGATTTTGTGCAGTACCTGTTTTTCCTGCAACCTTGATGCCTTTTACGGCGGCAAACCTTCCGGTTCCGTGATCAACAGCCCCATACATTGCCTGACGTACTTTCTCGAATGTCTTTTCCGAGACCGGCAGCTTTTCTTTTTTGTAGGTCACTGTTTCCAGGCTGTCGCTCCCGAAGGGCTGGTATCCCTTGACGATATGCGGCTGGTAAAGCGTTCCTTTGTTTGCGATTGTCGCGATAAACGAGGCGAGTTGTATCGGTGTTGTGTTCAGTTCACCCTGGCCGATTGAGAGGCTGACAAGGTTACCCTTGGACCATTTCCCTTTGCCGTACCGCTCGTTGTAGTATTCAACCGAGGGCAGAGGCCATGAACGCTCTCCCGGCAGGTCAATCCCGGTAGGTTTTCCGAAACCGAACATGCTTCCGTATCGGGACCATTGTTCAAATCCGACGTCGAAAATGAGGTTGTAGTAATAGGTGTTACAGGATTCCACAATCGATTCTTCCAGGTCAACCATACCGTGGCCCTGTCCGCCATGGCAGCGATACCGGCCCCGGCCGAGCCGGAAAACACCGGAACAGTAGATTTTTTTCTTCGGACTGATCGCCTGTTCTTCCAGGGCAGCGATGGCAAGCAGCAGCTTGTAAACCGATCCAGGCGGGTAGGCTGCCTGTATGGCCCGGTTAAACAGGGGTTTTTGAGGGTTGCGAACAATCTGTTTCCATTGTTCCGCATCGGTTTTTCCGTTGAGGATCTCCAGGTCGTAGCCGGGTTCGCTTGCCAGAGCCAGAATTCCGCCATCCCGCGGGTCAATTGCCACCACAGCGCCGGATTTCTCCGTTTCTATCAGAAGGCCTTCTGCGAGTTTCTGGAGCCCGCTGTCAAGGGTAAGGTGAATATCGTCACCCTTGATGAACGGCAGATCCTTCCGGCCCTCATTAAATTTTCCGACAGTCTTGCCTATTGAGTTGACCAGCTCGAACCGCACGCCTTTTCGGCCTCTCAGGTTTTCCTCATACTGTTTTTCAAGCCCCTTGCTGCCGGTTTTGTCATCCGGAGTGTATCCTTTGTCAGCCATTTTTTCGAGATCGCCTTTTGACAGGAAGTTCAGGTAGCCGAAGATATGCGAACCATCGAGGTCCAGCGGATATTTCCTTTTGTTTTCCATTTCGATCATGACTCCGGGAAGCATCCAGAGATTCTCACTGATGCGCATCATTTCATGGGGTTCGATATCCCTCTTGACTGACGCCGGGGCAAACCGGTTGTACTCGAACCCTTTGTCTATTCGCTCTTCAAGCTCCTCGCCGGTGATATCAATCAGACCGGTGAGTACGTTTTTTTTCAGTGAATCACTGAATTCGGCGGGCATGACCTTGACCGTGTAGAGCGGCTGATTGTCGACGACTACAATGCCGTTCCTGTCGATCATCCTGCCCCGCGGGGGTTGCAGCCATACTCTCCTCAGGCTGTTTGCATCCGATATCGAGCCAAGCCGGCGGTACTCGAAAACCTGGAGATAGACAAGCCGCAGTATGAGCACGGCAAAGATGGCGACGACAACCAGGGATGCGCTTAAGGCTTTTTTCTTTGTTTTGTCCATAACCTCTGTAACGAGCCTCTCCTTCTATAACGTTTCGCAGCGTGACATATCGTGTTGAGTACGCACGTTACGAGGGGAGCGTAACACGATGACCTCGACGCTTTGCTGCCACCGGAAGCCGGATGATTGTCACGTGAGAACCTGTTTGAAATACAATTGGTATACAGCAACCGCTATCGTCATTGTCAAGAGCGTTCCAAGGCCGGTTGCAAGAAGAATGTTCGGAGGGGCCGGCAGTGACAGCGAATGCGCCAGTAGCGTATAGATCGTTTTTCCGGCTATCGATGCATACAGAACCCCTTTGTAGAACAGCATCATTTTTTTTCGGTACGTGGCGTGGCTGTCTTCAGGTATAAAGAAATAGCCGGCAATGAAACCCTCGATTGACTTGGTGAGCGCTTCCAGCCCCATATTGCTGCCGAGAAACCCCATGAAGATGCCTCCGAAAAAACCAAATGATGTCGATGTTTTTTGACCGGACCTGATAGCTGTCATTGCAAGGTAAATGGTAACCAGGTCAGGGCTTGTTCCGAAAATTGCCAGCCGCGAAATACCAAGCTGCTGAAGTGAGCCTATCGCAAGCAGGATGAGGAAATCGTAAATCGGGTTTTTTAACACGGTTATTCCTTTCAGTTACAACTTGTAACGCATGTTATTGGTTCTTCACTTTCTTCTGTCAGGTATTCTGAGACCGGTCTCGGGAGCGTTGTCGAAAAAGATCGATTTTTCACTCTCGACGGTTTTTTCAGCGATAAGGACATAGGTCAGGGTGGAAAAATCAACATTCAGTCTGATATCGACCTTGAAGAACCGCTGTTCGGGTGTGACATCGATAACCTCGCCGACCGGTATGCCCCTCACGGCAAATGTACTGAAATCGGCAGTATAAATCATTTCTCCTTTCTCTATGGAACTGCTTAAAGGAATGTAGTGCAGCTGGGCGGCGTTTTCCGCTTTGCCGTCCCATTTCAGGATCCCGTGCGTCTTGTTCGTGTCTGAAAAAACAATGACACCGAATTCCGAATGAAGTATCGGCAAAACCTGCGCATAGTTGCCGGAAACCTGAGTGATCCGCCCGACAAGTCCGTCGGGTGTCAGGACAGCCATATCTTTTTTTACGCCCTGATTTATTCCTGCATTGACGATAAGCATGTTTTCATTAAGATCGAAACGGCGGTCGACTACTCGAGCGGGAATCAGTCTCATCGGACTTTTGCCGGTTATTTCGGCTACACGGTTGACAGCAGACGTGTCTCTCAACAAGGTGTTCTGTCCGATGACGTTACTGAGAAGAACTGCATTTTGCAGGGTCAATTTTTCATTTTCCTCTTTCAGGTGGAAATACTGATCGATCGTGCTGATCGCTTGAGATACCGTTGATTTCAGTTCAGTTCCGCGAACAAGGATCGATTTCAATGGATCGTTTTTGTCTACGCGGATGAGCAGGGCGGCAATGCCGCAATAGACGAGCAGAAAAAGATACGCGTTATTTTCACGGAAATAATTGAATACCTTCAAAAGGTTCATAGCCGGACCAGGATATTATGTCTGAAAGTGTTGTACATGATCAGCTTCTTCGAGCTGGATTGTTACATGGTCAATATTATACTTTTCCTTCAACTCTCTATGAACGGCCCTGAGAAGTTTTTGGCCCATCCGGAGATCATCAACCTGCAAATGGCAGCTCAGGGCATTGATGCCGCTTGTCAGAGACCAGACATGCAGGTCGTGAAGACTCTTGACATGCCCGAAATCGAGAAGCGTCTTTTCTATGTTTTCAATGTCCAGCTCTTTGGGGACAGATTCCATAAGCACATCCACCGCTTCTTTGATGATCGTCAATGCGCTTCTGACAATCAGGAGGGCTATAAACAGGCTGATCAGGCTGTCAAGGATCATCCATCCGGTCAGCCTGATCAGAAGAGCCCCGAGAACGACGCCTACAGAGCCGGCAAGATCGCTCAATATATGGATATATGCCGCTCGGACATTGACGCTCATGTCCTTTTCTTTTTGCAGGAACACGGCATTGACCATGTTGGCGATCAGTCCTACCGCTCCAAATGCAAGCATTTCAATCGCGGCAATGTCTATCGGTACAGCAATGCGTTTCCATGCCTCGATGACAATGAACAGCGCGACTGCGCAAAGAACGACGCCATTGATCAGAGCCGCCAGGATCTCAAGCCGGAAATAGCCGTATGAGCGTTCCTTTGTCGAAGGCTGTACGCTGAAGCGAATGGCAAGGAAGCTGATCAGGAGGGCAAAGAGATCCGTTGCCATGTGTCCTGCATCGGCAATCAGTGCGAGGCTTCCGGATATGAATCCTCCTGCGATCTCGAAAAAAAAGATGGCCGCTGTAATGATAATGGCCAGTTTCAGGCTTTTTCGTGCTCCGAATGTCCTGGTACGTTGTTCAGCGCGAACCCGTTCGTTATGTTCCATGCGCAAGCTGACTTGTATTGCATGCCACGCAGCAGGCCGATGATGCTTTGTCGTTTATGTGGTGCCTGCTGATTTGGCAGGCCCTCTGAATTTATTAAATTTACCGCTTCAAAGAAGCGTACGGAACAGAAAAACCCGGTGAGAACGGCTGTTGTGGATGCATGACGCCAAAAGGTTGTCTTCCAACGCGTTGGTTCAGGATATATGCCGGCGTCGAGTTTTCCTTGCAGGCCCGCCCAAGGAGTGGTGACAGAACAATGAGTGTAAACGTAACTGAAAAATTTGTCGTTGTCGGAGACAGAGTGCTGATCCGGCCCAGATCCGGTGACGAGCGGACAAAATCGGGCATTTACCTGCCGCCCGGTGTTCAGGAAAAAGAAAAAATACAAAGCGGTTACGTTTTAAAGATCGGGCCCGGATACCCTGTCGGACCCCCGCCTGAAACCGATGAACCCTGGAAGGAGGAGGTTTCATCACCCCAGTATATTCCTCTTCAGGCAAAAGTCGGTGACCTTGCGATATTCATACAGAGCAGTGCTCACGAGATAGAGTACGAGGGTGAAAAATACCTCATTGTTCCTCATGCTGCGATCCTTCTTCTCATCAGGGAGGATGACGAACTGGAATACTACCTTAAATAACCGGATCTGTAAGGATTGGGCGCTGACCCGATGTTTTTCGGAACGGCAGTTGTGACAGCACTGAAAGAGCAACGGATAGAGAAATCGTGATGACTGGACCTGACTATCAGAGCAGCTCGATACAGAGCAGGCAGACGAAGGATTTTGCCCAACGTATCAGCGAACTCAAAAAAGAAATGCGGGCAATCATTCTTGCCCATTACTATACGGTTCCCGAGGTACAGGACGCTGCCGATATCGTGGGTGACAGCCTTGCGCTTGCCCGTGCTGCGGAGAGTACCGATGCGGAAACGATTGTTTTCTGCGGCGTCTATTTTATGGGGGAGACGGCAAGCATTCTCAATCCCGGCAAACCCGTTTTCATGCCTGACGACCGTGCAGGATGCCCGCTTGCCGACAGTTGCCCGACTGACGATTTCAGGGCTTTCAAGGCGGAGCACCCCGGTGCCCTGGTTATCAGCTATATCAATTCCACTGCGGAAATCAAGGCCGAGTCGGACATTATCTGCACCTCTTCAAATGCCGAGCGCATTGTCAGCCAGATTCCGGAAGAGAGGGAAATTATTTTCGGTCCGGACAGGAACCTTGGCCGTTA
>JANQMO010000044.1 GCA_028280025.1 Chlorobium sp.
CGTCCGATTCCTCGATTCCCATACTCAATCCCCCTCTCAGAACACTACGGATGACTACCATCCGCACCCGCCTCTTTCAGCGGGAAACTAATGTAGGCAATGGGGAAGATATGTCCAAACAGAAAATCAGAAAAGAGGGAAACAATGCAGATAAATATCGGAAGCTGTGTTATAGGTCCTATGGGTCCTATAGGACTTATAAGACCTATAAAAGAAAAGAATTTCTTCTTAGGGTACTCGCCTTCCCCTGAAACTCAACCTTCCTCAGGCTCCTCCAGCGGCAGCGTAACACTTTCAAGCGAAAGCTGACGTTCGCCATGAGCATACGCTTTTGCAGCAGCCACAAAACCTTTGAAAAGAGGGTGCGGACTGCGAACTCTTGATTTCAGTTCCGGATGGAACTGTACCCCGACAAACCACCGGTGATCTTTGAGCTCGATGATCTCGACAAGTTCGCTGTTGGGCGATGTTCCCGAAAACAGCATACCGTTGTTTTCGAACAGTTCGCGGTAATCGTTATTGAACTCGTAACGATGCCGGTGGCGCTCATTGATCAGAAACTTGTCATAGGCCTGATGCACTTTGGTCTTTTCCTTGAGAATGCAGGGATAGCTCCCCAGACGCATGGTGCCGCCCTTTTCCTTGACTTTTTTCTGATTCTCCATCAGATCGATAACAGGCTGGCGGCATCGCTTGTTGAATTCCGTGGAGTTGGCCTCTGCAAGCCCGCATACGTTGCGGGCAAACTCGATCGATGCACACTGCATACCGAGACAGATGCCGAGGAACGGAATATTGTTTTCCCGTGCATGGCGGATAAAACTGATCTTGCCTTCGATACCCCGGTCGCCAAATCCGGGTGCGACCAGCAGACCATCAACATCCTTGAGGAACTTTCCGCTTTTTCCGCCGTTCTCTTCCGCATCTTCCGATCTGACCAGCTTGATATTCACCTTGACATTGTTCACGGCGCCCGTATGAACCAGCGCTTCGAGAATCGACTTGTACGCGTCGGGATATTCTGTGTATTTACCGCAGATCGCGATCGTCACTTCACCATCCTTGGGATGTTTCACTTTGTTGCAGAAATCACGCCAGTACGAAAGTTCAGGCGCGCTGTATTTCTTGATCGACAGCTTCTTCAGTACCCGTATGTCCAGTTGCTCGTTCAACAGCATGAGCGGCACATCGTAAATCGTATCGCAGTCGTTGAGTCCGATCACATCGGACTCGTGAAGGTTGCAGAAATGACCGACCTTGTTCTTGATCTCCCTTGAAAGGGGCTTTTCACTCCGGCAGACAAGGATATCCGGCTGTATCCCTGTTTCAAGCAGCATTTTGACACTGTGCTGTGTCGGCTTGGTCTTGAGTTCACAGGCCGCCTTGATATAGGGAACAAGCGTGAGATGAATATTAAGCAGGTTTTTAGGTCCCAGCTCCAGCTTCATCTGACGCATAGCCTCGAGAAAAGGCAGCGACTCGATATCGCCGATCGTGCCCCCGATCTCCGTGATCAGTACATCCAGGGTGCCGCCTTTACCCTGTTCATTCATTTTTTCCTTGATTGCATCGATCACATGGGGCACAACCTGCACCGTACCGCCCAGGTAATCTCCCTGGCGCTCCCTGTCTATAACGGTTTTATAGACCCTGCCCATGGTAAGATTGGATGCCTGGGATGTCGGCTCATCCAGAAACCGCTCATAATGACCGAGATCGAGGTCCGTTTCCGCACCGTCATCTGTTACGTAGACCTCTCCGTGCTGGTAGGGCGACATGGTTCCCGGATCAACGTTGATGTAGGGATCGTATTTCTGTATCGCTACACGCAGTCCCCTCGATTTGAGGAGCAATCCGAGAGATGCCGATAAAATACCTTTGCCAAGGGAAGAAACCACCCCGCCGGTCACAAAAATATGCTTTACGTTTTTCGGTCGTGCCATAACAGTAACGGTGTTTTAGGAATTATTTTTGTCTGACGGCTAGCGGCTATGGTTTCCAGGATAAAGAGAGAAACCCGAACCGCTACAGCGTCCGGTGAGAGCCGTCACAGAACGGCTTGCTCTTCGACTGTCCGCAGCCGCAGATGGCAACGGTCTTTGCCTCTTCAATTTCCACTTTGTAGGAATGCATACCCGTTCCATGATGCGAACCGTCACAATACGGCTTGTTTTTTGACAACCCGCATGCACAGTATTTTTTCAGTCCCGGTTCTTCGTGCTGGATATAGGGTTCTTTTCTTTGTTCCATATCCGCTTCTCCTGTAAAAGCCTTTTTATTCCTTGAATAACTCAATCTGATCTTCCGGACCGACGTCGTCTCCGTTTTCTTCAACATCCGTTTTGGGAACCCTTGCCGTGGCAGATATCGTATCGCCCTCCATCAGCCTGATAAGCCTGACACCGGAGGTATTCCGTCCCGTAAGCCTGATGTTGGAAACATGTTGTCGATTCACAATCCCGTTTGCAGTGATGATGATCAGATCGTCACCGTCGTTGACATCGAGCAGACCAACAAGGTTTCCGACCTTTTCATGAGCTTTCAGCGTAATGACACCTCGCGCACCTCGTTTCGTCAGACGATAGTCATCAACCAGGCTGCGCTTGCCGAACCCGTTATCCGTTACAGCAAGAAGTGATGTATCGTTACGCTTGGATGTAACCATGGAAATGCAATTCTCTCCTCCCTCGAGAGTGATTCCCTTGACCCCGCGTGTCGTCCTGCCCATCGGACGCACTTCTTTCTCAGCGAAACGAACCGCATAGCCTGAATTTTTTGCCATGATAATCTCATGTTCTCCATCGGTCAGTCGGGCTTCGATCAGCTCGTCACCTTCATCGATGAGAATAGCCGCTATACCGTTCCGGCGCGGACGGGAAAATGCTTCAATTTCGGTTTTCTTGATGATCCCCCTGGCTGTCGCCATGACAATGAACAGCGGGTCGTCAAAATTCTTCACATTGATGTATGCCCTGATCTTTTCGCCCGGCTGCAACTCCATGATATTTGCCAGGGAACGCCCCCTCGCGGCGCGTCCCGCTTCGGGAATTTCGTAGACTTTCAGCCAGTGGCAGCGTCCCCTGTTGGTAAAGAACAGGATATAGTTATGCGTGGATGCAATAAACATATGCTCCACGAAATCCTCGTGCCGGGCCTGGGCTCCGGTCACCCCCTTGCCTCCCCGCGCCTGCCGCCGATAGCCGGAAACAGGAAAGCGCTTGATAAACCCTTCGTGGGTGATCGTGATCACCACATCTTCCTGGGCGATCATGTCTTCGATAGAGAACTCGCCTTCCTGCGGCCTGATTTCCGTCCGGCGTTCGTCTCCGTATACTTTTTTAACCTTCAGCAACTCATCCTTGATGATTTCCATCTGCTTGCCTGGATTGGCAAGAATAAAACGCAGCTCCTCGATCAACGCAAGCGTTTCTTTGTAGTCTTTTTCAATTTTTTCGCGCTCCATGCCTGTAAGCCGCTGCAGGCGCATTTCAAGGACAGCTTTCGACTGGACCTCGGTCAGCCCGAACTTCTCCATCAGCTTTTCCTGCGCCACGTGCGCATTGGCAGACTGGCGGATAGCTGCAATCACTTCGTCGAGATTATCGAGACAGATCTTGAGCCCCTCGAGAATATGCGCTTTCTTTTCGGCGGCGGCGAGGTCGAAGGTTGTCCGCCGAAGAACAATTTCATTACGGTGCTTTATATACAGCTGCATCATCTCTTTCAGTGTCAGCACCTTGGGCACCCCGCCTACGAGGGCAAGAAGAATAACACCGAACGTGTCCTGCATCGGCGTGTGCTTGTAGAGATGGTTGAGCACGACTTTGGCAACCGCATCACGTTTGAGTTCGATAACAAGCCGCATACCGTCACGATCGGACTCGTCACGAATATCTGCGATTCCGTCTATTTTTTTCAGGTGGATCAGCTCGACGATTTTCTCTATAAGCCGAACTTTGTTGACCTGGTAGGGAAGCTCGCTGACAATAATGGACTCCCTTCCGTTTTTCTGAGTGACCTCGACAACCGCACGCGCGCGGATGACAACACGGCCCCTGCCGGTTGTGTATGCCTGCTTCACGCCCTCATAGCCGTAAATTATCCCTCCGGTAGGAAAGTCAGGGGCGATAATGTGCGCCATAATCTCTTCGATGGTTATTTCCGGATTGTCGATCATCGCGATCAATCCGTCAACCACTTCGTTGAGGTTATGGGGAGGAATGTTTGTCGCCATGCCGACAGCAATGCCGGAAGCACCGTTCACCAGCATGTTGGGCATGGCGGAAGGGAGTACTGTCGGCTCCTCGAGCGAATCGTCGAAATTCAGCGCGAAATCGACGGTTTCCTTCTCCAGGTCCTTGAGCATCTCGCCTGCGATGCTTTTCATCCGGACCTCCGTATACCTCATGGCGGCAGGAGAGTCGCCGTCAATCGACCCGAAGTTTCCCTGGCCGTCGATGAGCGGGTAGCGCATGGAAAAGTCCTGTACAAGGCGAACGATACTGTCATACACTGCGCTGTCACCGTGAGGATGGAATTTACCGAGCACTTCACCAACGACACGGGCGGATTTTTTATAGGCTTTTCCGGCCTGCAGGCCCAGCTCATGCATACCATACAGCACCCTGCGGTGTACGGGCTTGAGACCATCCCTGACATCAGGTAATGCGCGGCTCACGATAACCGACATGGAGTAGTCGAGGTAGGAATCCCTCATTTCATCTTCAATACTGATCGGTAATATCTTGTCGCGCTGCATCTGTTATACTGTAAAATTGAATGAAAAATATGACGGGGACAATGTATGAAATCCCCATCTAACGGGAAAGCTGCCAAAGGCTTTCAGGCCCCTTCGGTGCCCTCTGTGCCGAGACTTTTGAGGATGTGTTTCGGAGCGTCGCCCCAAAGCGATTCAAGGTCGTAAAAAGCACGCTCGTCCGGCATAAAAATATGGACGACAACATTCACATAATCAATCAGTATCCAGTGCAGTGTATCGGCACCTTCAACATGGAGCGGACGCTCGTCATCATGCTTGAGTTCGTCGACTATATACTCGTAAACCGCTTTTGCCTTGCGTTCGGAATCTGCCGTTGCCAGAACAAAAAAATCCGTCACACTCGTCAGGCCCCTCACATCGAGAATCGTCACGTCATCACATTTCTTTTCCAGCGACAGCTCAGCCGCCCTTCTTGCAAGCAGTTCACTGACTGGAATGTCCCTGACTTCGGGCTCCCTACCCGGATCACGACCCGGTTCAGCCATAAACCTCCATATGGTTTTTAATTATTGAGAAAAAATGCCGCCGCCGCACCTTATCCGCGCTATCTCATCAAACGGATGACCGTATAAAAATATAGCAATAATCATCGCTTTCCGAAGCGGATTGCCATTGTCGATTTCCGAAAACATGTTTGGATTTCAACGCTGGCACATACGTAAGCCAAACAATTGCTGAAACCCTCAATTCAGGACACAACCGCTACAATACGTGCACACTATTTTTCAGAGCGAAATTTTTGCTGGTAATCGGGCGTAACCGTTTCGAGAACGGCAGCATCACCAGCCATGAAACGCCTTTGTGCAATCGGCAAAAGGGACGCTGCCGTAAAAAAATCCGCTTGTACAAGGTCCCGACCGGCCGATCGGCACAGTTCTCCAAGCAGGGAAATGTCCCGGGCAACCACCACGCACCGCTCACCATGCGACTCCAGTACTTCTTTGAAATCCGCAACAGAGACACAGGCCGTCTTTTCAACCTCCGCAACACCGTGGTCCTCAGATCGGTAGACGGCATAGTACAGCTCACCCTTGCGGGCGGGGATAACAGGCACCAGACATACAGCTTGGCAATGAGGCCGCGCTGCTGCAGCCATTGCCTCCATGGTAGATACGGTTACAAGTGGAAACCCGGCTCCATAAGCGATGCCCTTTGCCGTAGCCATGCCGATTCGCAGCGCCGTAAAGGACCCAGGACCCGAAGAAACAGCGAGGCAGTCAATATCTGAAAGGTATGATCCGGATTCTTTGAGAACACGGGAAATGAGCGGCACGATCGATTCCGCCGTCCGCTGCCACTCCCTGACCGTCTCTTCGACAACGCCTTCAGGTGTTGCCGCAGCAACGCTGATGCACTGATGCGTACATTCAAGCGCAAGAATCTTGTGAAGATAAGTCGAAGATGAAGACGAAGTCAAAAGTAAAAAATCAAAAGTCAAAAAAAGACAGGCCTGAAATCCCGCCTGGATTCACACAACAAACCCGAAAAAGAATAAGCTGCAGACTGCTTGATGCCAGACTAAATCCCGAAATCAGCAGCGGATTTCTCATAAAACAGTTCAACAACTCAACAGATCAACAATTCAACAAACTTAACTGTCAATTACAATTTTTCTTTCTTCCTCACCTGCAGCATCGATGTGCACCTTTATTGTCTCTGGCGGAAACTCTTCAATGAATTTTTCACCCCACTCGACAACCGAAACAGCATCACCGTTGATATACTCGCCAAAACCGAGCCCTTCAAGCTCAAGAGAGGTTTCGATGCGGTAGAGGTCAAAATGCTGAAGAATGACAGGCTGGCCGTTCAGCCTTCCCCTGTAGATATTGAATATCGAGAAGGATGGACTTGTCAGTTGGTCATCGCAGCCGAAGACCTGAGCTATTCCACGCATGAACTCCGTTTTCCCCGCCCCGAGGTTCCCGCTAAGGCAGACAACATCGCCCGGCTGCAGACCGGCAGCAAGCTGCCTGGCGTATTCACGGGTCTCATGAACCGAACGTGAAAGAAGCTCTTTTACCATGTCCTCCTTACTATGCAATCGTGTACTTCACTGGATTATCTATCAATTCTACGGAAAAGATTGGATTTGTTGAATTGTTGATCTGTTGAGTTGTTGAACTGGAACGGCAGAAAGCCATCAGAGGGTAAGAACTATAAATAACTTTTAAAGTATCGAAAAACCGTCGCGAGCTTTTTGAGTACAAGGCGGACAGCGCGCAGAAACCGGAGTGTACATACCAGTACATGAGGATTTCGAGCACTGCCCAACGCAGTAATCGAAAAGCGCAGCAGGTTTTTCTAAAGTTTATGCATGACCATCCCTGTCATAATCTTCGGATAAAAATATGTCGATTTCTGCGGCATCACTTCTCCCTCTCCTGAAATATCGAGCACCTGCTGCACCGTTGTGGGCTTGACGATAAATCCGGCCTGGATATCGCCCTTTTCAACAGCCTCGAACACCTTCCGGTCGTCCTCTTCATAGATCACGTTTGCCTGGCTGCGCATCGCCTCCGGGGTAATACCCAGCATACGCTGCAGGATCAGTTCATGCAGAACAACCACGCTGAGCCGGAGAAGCGGAAGAGGGACCGAATCGCCGAGCAGGGTTTCGGGAGGTGTTTTGAGCCTGATTCCCCAAACGCCTGCTGACGTGGCGACGCCATACACATGGCTGGACGATTCACCATCGAGATACTGTCGGAGTTCTTCTCTGCCGCCCAAGGGCTTTACCTCGAAATTGGTGCTCAGCGTATCGATCAAACCTCCGGGACTGAACTGTTCGAGGCTGTGAACCATTCTGTGAAGCGGGAAAATGATCAATCCCTCGTCGAAGATATTGGCAAGGTAGATCAGAATGAAATTATACGGCTCTTCACCGGTATGCGACGGATTCTCCTCCGCACGGAGGTTACGGTAGTTCACTCCCGTCTCGTACCGGTGGTGCCCGTCGGCGATATAGACCTGCCGGTCGAGGAGAACCTGCTGCACGGTCGAGACAATATCGGGATCGGTCATCTTCCAGAGCCGGTTCCTCACCCCCTGAAACGCGGCATCGACAATCGGATCGTGACCGGCTGCAAACGTCTCGATCGCCTTGTCCGCCTGAAGCTGATCATCGGCATACAGCCCGAAAATGCTGCTGATGTTGGCCTGCGTCCGTTTGAACAGGTTGAGGCGGTCCTTTTTGGGCCCCGAAAGCGTCCGTTCGTGCGGCAGCACCTTTTTCTCGCTGAACTCGTGCAGGCGCAGCGCGCAGAAAAAGCCTTTGCGAGTGTAGGTGTTGCCCTCCGGATCGGTATAGGTCTGGTAGTATGGATACAGTGCCGGCTCGTCATCCTGCATCAGCACGCCCTCCTGCATCCACTGCGCCAGCCGCTCCGCCGCCGCACCATAGGGATCGTCTTCCTTCGGCAGTTCCAGCCGCACCGCGTTGTATTCCGAACTGTCGTACAGTTCCTGCTGCATTGCAGGAGGAATGATGTCATAGGGCGGGCAGATGATGTTCCCCATGTCACCCGCGGTTTCGGGGTTGTACCGCAAACCCTTGAAAGGACGGATTTCTGGCATATCTACAAATATTTTACCATAAACTATTATTATATAAGCACATAAAGAGTCATAAAGATTTTTGTAAAATTAAAAGCCACAAATTAGTTACAAAAATAACGCCAAAACAATCCTGATAGAATATAAAAAAGCCGGACTTGAACCCGGCTTCTTCTTGCAACTGTATTAGCCATCAATACCACTCTTCGTTGAATCTTCAGCGGCTTTCACACCCGTCTAACAAAAAAAGTGATACCTCATGGTTTCTTCAAAAAGAAAATCTCGGCTCACTACGTTCGTATTGATTCGGTAGACTCACAATCTCATCCCAACCGTATCTTCAACGAGCGGAGCATGTCATAGGTATCCGTGCACTCAACCCCGTAAGCGTTGCACACATTTGGAATCGGGATTTTTCGCCGGACATTCGGGTCAATAACCTCATGAGTCACAACGATGCCGCCATGCACAGCAGCATAAGCCACTAACCACGGATCAGCATTTTCCGCTCTGGCAAACTCAGCCTTGGCTGCTGAGTTGTACTGGTTTTGATTTTGTGACCATGCAACAATCTCTGTATATCGAGCAAGCACCTCCGAATCATTGGTAGATTGAAAAGCATGGTGAAAATCCCCATTGGCCCACACTGAGAGATCATCATTTCCTCGGGAAATCTCATCTCTTACCCTGTCAACACTTACTATATGCCCAGCGTTTGCATGCTCAATCAAGGCACTCCAGAATGTAGGAACCAGATCAAAAGCATAATAGCGACGTGACGCAGTAATAAAAACGTTCGCATCTAAAATAAATACTGGAGAACCACTCATAGAGTCCTCCCATAAACCTCTTGAGCATACTGTTTAAATGTTTTGCCATAGAGTCCCGTCAAACGGTATGCATCCGTATACAAAGTCCTACCCTCTTGAACAGAACTAACCAAAGCCTGACCGAACCGTTTTCCTATTCGAAAGCCCTGTGTTGCATAAAAATCCCCCCCGGAAGAGCTTTTTTTCCGCTTCTGACCCTGCCATTCATGATAATACTCGAAAAAATCATTGCTCGTGATAAACCCTAAATCCAAGACCCTTCGGGCCGCAACGATTTCACTTACTTTATAACGACGTGCAATAATCTTATAAGGCTTTTCTTCAGTCCTTACAGACTGCCATACCTTTTCGAAACCACTTTGTGGCACGAGAAATTCAGCAGCTACGCGATTACAAATCTGTTCATGGAGATCATCAGCAGCCTGTAATTCACGCAGGTCAAAAGAAGCACTGACGCCGAACCAGACATGAGCCAGTTCATGTGCAAGTGTAAACATCTGAGCCGCTTTTGCGTCTGCTCCGTTGATAAAAACCAATGGTGCATAATCATCAACCAATACAAAGCCACGAAATTCTCGAGGATCAAGGTTACGGTGAGTATTGTTGCCTACAATTCCATTTACCATTACGAGGACACCGGCTTCCTCAACCTTCTTTTCCAATGCTCGTAATGCATCTTCCCATCGAGTATGAATAGCTGCCCAGTCTTCCTGTATACCCAAATCTTCTCTGATTCGTCGAGCAACAGCAACAGGGTCATCATTAAAAGATGCAGAGCCGACAAACGATAAACGATCATGACCCTGCTCAATGAGATGTTCTCTCATCCATTCTTGCCTTTGCTGCATTTTCTGGATGGTTTCCAGAAGATCAGGACTAAATCTTCTAGAAGTATCACTTCTCAACGTGCGAAAATGAGTGATCGGCAGACTCTCCTCAGGAGGATCAGAAAGTAAAAGATATCCAAAAGGCACTGCTGCGGCTTTTGCAAAATTCTCCAACTGTCGCAATGTTGGCTGGACATCACCACTTAGCCATTCACTGACTTTGGGAAATTTATTTTCCAGAGATTCCCTTCGATTCGAGCGATTTAACGCCCATTCAAGAACCTCTGTACTCAATGCGATTCTCATCTTCTTTCAACTACTTGTGCTGTTAACACCACCAGAAAAACTGATACTTTCAAAAATAACAGCCATAACTGTTTATACGATCATTAAGGCCTCTCCATTCAGGCAAATATCTCACTTTTTCTTTCCTTTTTGAGAGAGCGCGCTCCCTGCCGCCGATTTGGAATGCTTACTTGTCCGACCGTCACGAAGTGTTTTAGAAGCAGATTTTGCTGCTGATGATGAAGTTTGTTTTTTAGGTGCTTTTCGTTGAGACAATGCACTTCCCGCGGCTGTTTTCGACGATTTACCAGTCGAAGAACTTCTAAGAGTTCTTGATGCATTACTTGCAGCTTTCTTTCCTGTTACTTTTTTATTAGCCATAACCCTCCTCCTGATGTAAGACAAAATATTTTCTTCACAGCCATACTATTCATCAATAAACAATAACATTATACAATAATATTTCGTCGTGCATAAATAAGCAGACCCATTGACCTCAATCGCCTACACTCATAGCAACTTGTTTTTTTGCCGAGACAATAAAAAGCACCCCCACCCCCAGCGGCACGAACATATGCAGGACAAGGCCGTGGCCGGTTAAGAGCGATACGGTTTCTCCAACAAGAACAGCGACCACAACCATAGCACCGCCGGTCCAGGGATATCGCCAGCCGAGCATGAGCCCGATGAAGACAAAGGGACACACCGACAGCCATACGTTGTCGTAGAGGGAATACTCAGGCTTAAGAAAGGGGAGAGGATTGCCGTACCCGAAATAAAACGGAAGAAAAAGAAAGACGATCAAAGTCCCGCTGATTCTCGCAATCCATTGCAACCACGTTTTTAGCTTAGTGCTCACCACGGATAGATTGAGATATGTTCATTGGGGAACCCTGCCATGAAACATCGAATAGGTGAAAAACGCATAATAATCAGGGTGGTGAAGAATGAACTCTTCTGATTCCGGATCAGTGAGACGAAGAAACGCCTCTCGTTCTTTCTCCTCCAACTCCTGCTCAGCTCCCTTCCATCGCATCCTGAAAAGCGTCGAAAGCGCTCGATACAAAGAATCGGTCAGCGGAGCGCAGGCTTCTTCTGAAAATGTTTCGGCTGAACGATCGACAAGACCGACCTTGCGGAACATACCGGGCGATCGCAGGAAATGGCGCTCCGGTTCGCTCTCCTTGAGAAATGGCGCCATACCCGCGGTTGTTGTCCGCAGCCGTGCCTCAAGTAACGGATAACCGGGAAGGAGTGTCTCGGAAGACCATGCAAGTATTGCCACCATACCGCCCGGCCTCACAACCCGCACAAGCTCTCTCAGCATGGGCAGGGGATCGACAGGAATATAGCCCACACAATCAACGCTCCATGCCCAGTCGAATGTATTGTCATCGAAAGGAATATTGTTTACATCACCCTGGCAGAACCTGACGCTTCCCGCCAGACCGGCGCTGTCTGCCGCTTCTACAGCATAATCCAATAATGATAAATCGCTGTCCAGGCCGGTAACAGAACCTGCTGGCCCGATTGCCTCGAAAAGAAGCCTGGACTGCAACCCGATACCGCACCCGGCGTCCAGGCCTCTACTCCCCGATGGAAGCTGCAGTGCCTGTATCGCGGAGCGGAGGACCGGTTCTCTGAGCGGCTGCATCAAAAGCGCCGTCTCAATGACGCTTTCCGGGTCAGACACGGTTTACAATCCCATTTTCGCAAACCTTTCTTTCTGTACGGGGAGCAGGAAATGTTTCCCGACAAGAGCGGATTCGGTAAGCTCAGCCTGGGATGCCCTGCAGAGATATACCGCAACAATCATCCGATCGATCGCTTCCTCGATCCCGTCAGCAGCACGAGGGTTTGGCGGCAGGAGATACTGGCTCCGCACGGTTTTTCTTGCGTCCTCGATACTCATCTTTTTTGACAATGCGCCAAGAACTCTCTGATACATGCCGACGATGCCCTTGATGCATGCCTGCGCATAGTCATAATCATCGATAGTCAGTTCCTCTTCCATAAACCTCACCTTTTCGAGAAGCTTTTTTCTTCTGGTATTTTTTCTTTCCTCTCGGGCTTTTTCAATGTAAGCAAGATGGCCTTCCCAATCATTGATGGCAATCTGAACCTGGAACTGGGCTACTCTGGATGACCCGTATTTCTGCTCCAGAGTCAGCCCCTGCTCAGCCTCGGCTTCAGGCTCTTTGCTGTTACAGCCGGTTATCATGACAGGCACGAAAGCAATCAAAACCGCAAGGAAAATATGTTTCATTGTTCTCCTCTCATCAGGGTTTTTCTTCCCGGCGGAACGGAAAGAATCAATTGAAAAAACTGACGGCACGCAGAAATGTACATAGAAAAAAACGACAGGAAAAGGCATGGGTTCACTCCCTTCCCGACATCCAGAAATCATCATACCCTTCTTTGACGATAACGGTAATTTTCCGGCCGCGGCAGAGTTCGAGAACCGCAAGGAAGGTTACAACAACGACAAGAGGATTCTTCTCATGCTGAAGAACAGACCTGAAGGATATCTGGATTGTTTCTTTCAGAAAACCGAGAATCTTTTCACATTGCTCGTCTATTGTTACCGGCGCTTCATCAACGTTCTGTACCCTGGTTCTCGGCATTCTGTCAAGCACCGACTTGTAGGACATGATCAGGTGGTAGAGCGTCGGCCGGTTGACAGGCTGGTCGAGTTCATCGATGACTTCCGGCTCGAAAGCCTCGAAATATCCTTTAGCAAACATCCTGCGCCGCTCTTCTTCGAGCAAACGCATCTGTTCCGCTCCTTCCTTGATACGCTTGTACTCAAGAAGCCTTTCAACAAGCTCTGTCCTGGGATCGAACTCGGAAGCCTCACCCTCTTCGGAACTCTCGCTCGGCAGAAGCATTTTCGCCTTGATACTCATCAGGAGCGATGCCATATAGATGAATTCGGCCGCCACCTCGAGATTGAGGCTCTGCATGGCATCGAGATAATCGATAAAGTCTTTGGTAATTCTGGAAATGGGGATATTATAAATATCAAGCTCGTCGCGCTTGATAAAAAACAGCAGCAGGTCCAGGGGACCGTCAAACTCGTCCAGACTGATCCGAAACATGACGTGTTATCTACAGGGCAGGCGTTGATGTACCGTTAATCAGATATAATAATACAATTACGAACGCATTTCCTCCTCTCATGCAAAACATTTTCAAGGCCGGCATCACTGTATTCCTGAGCATGCTTTTCGCAATGCCCCCGCTGTATGCCAAATCCCCGAAAGACTACTTTGACAGCGGATATAGTCATCACCTCAGCGGACGGTATGAAAGCGCTGAAAAATACTACACGAAGGCCATCAGAAAAAATCCTTCATATACGCAGGCATATCTGATGCGGGGCGCTGTTTACCATTCCCGCAGGGAGTATCAGCTTGCATTGAACGACTATACGAAATCCATCGAAACCGGTGCAGACCATTTTAAGGCCGTCGCCTATTACAACCGTGGTCTCGTGTTATTCGATACCGGCAACTACAAAGCCGCCATCAAGGATTTTTCCAATGCTCTTTCGTACAGCCCTAAAATGGCAAATGCATACCTGCATCGCGGCATCGCCAAAGGCAGGGCAGGAAACAGTGCAGGACAGTTGAGAGATTTCACCACAGCCGCACGGCTCGGCGATTTCGAACTCAAAAAACTTCTTCAACAGCACGCCCCGCATCTGCTTAAATAATCACAAGAAAAAACCTTTTTGTTGAGTTGTTGATGTGTTGAATTGTTGAACTGTTATATACCTCTCATATAACTTCAACCCTTATCATTATAACGATTCAACAATCCCTACAAATCAACAGCTTTTCTACAGTCCGAACTGCTTCGTCTCGACCATCTCCATACTCAATATCGACAAGAAATCAAGCGCCAGCCCCTGCAGGACATACTCATACGGCAGCCATCCATACCCGTTATCTCCCCATTGACGCCCCCAGGAATTTCTGATCAGTAATGCGCCTTTTGTTTTTTCAGAACATGTCTTGTTCCCTATCTCTTTGTCATCCACAGTCCGAAATAAAAGTCCGAGGCTGCACGGCTCAGTTCTTTTGAAAATGCAACAAGAGGACCTATTTGCCGACATGATGTGTTTTACGCCCAAAAGCCTTACATTATGATCTCTTGTTACCATTCAACCCCAGATTAAAGGAGCTGAAAATGGCAGGGAAAAAAAGTCTGCTCAAGGAGATGCAAGAAAGTTTCATGATACATCCTGTCGCTGCACATTTCAGCAACGGGCTGATTCCGGTTGCCGTTCTTTATCTCATGCTCACGCTTCCGGCAGGAGACCAGTTCTTCGAGCACACGGTCGAACACCTTCTCATCATTGTTTTGTTTGCCGTGCCGGTGTCCTTTTTTTCGGGGCTTCATGACTGGAAAAAGAATTATAAAAAGGCGAAAACGCCGATTTTCATAAACAAGATCCGTCTGTCGATCCTCCTTTTCGTCCTTGTTGCGGCAACTGTTACCATCCGGCTGACGGTACCGGAGGTGATGTACCAGAATGACTGGCTCCACTGGGTCTACATCGTGCTCCTTTTCGCTACGCTGCCGGTCGTAACCATGCTGGGACATTACGGCGGCAAACTTGCCGGTGCCGCAAAAATGGCTGCGTCCCGCAGAAACAAGTAACGACGCATATCACCTTGCTTGCCACGGGCGCTAAGGTATCGCGATTATCATGTCTCTGAAGCAGAAAGGTGGACCGGGAATCATTTCTACCTGCGACAGGTTAGTTTACCTGCCGGATCGCACAGGCTTCCTGCAGAAACCCTGACCGCCTGGAATGGCAGGCAAGAACCGCCACAGAGTGACCTTGAGAAAGATTCTGATATTATTTGCCCACCCCGCACTGGAAAAGTCCAGGGTAAACAAATCGCTTATAGAAACACTCCAGAGCGTCGAGGGTGCAACCCTTCATGACCTGTACGAGTGCTATCCGGAAATGGACATTGACATTCCCGTTGAACGCCAGCTCCTTCTCGACCATGATGTCGTTCTTTTCCAATACCCGTTCCTGCTTTTCGGTCCGCCTGCTCTCGTAAAGGAATGGATGGATCTCGTTCTTGTTCATGGCTGGGCCTTCGGGCGGAACGGTAACGCACTGCGGGGCAAATGGGTATGCCACTTTATCACCACGGGCGGAAGTGAAGGCTCCTATACAAGAAAAGGATTCAACCGTTTCACCATGAAAGAACTTCTTGCTCCGCTGGAGCAGGCAGCCCTTCTCTGCGGCATGCGGTATCTCCCTCCCTATGCCATTCACGGCACCAATGTCATGACGTTCGATACGATCGAAGAAGAGGCGCAGCAGTACCGCTATGCCCTGCAAGCTCTTGCCGACCGGTCATTCGATCCGGAAAGGCTCGAAAATCTGGATAATCTCAGAGATCAATTCAGAAAAACTTAGGTCCATGCACCACGGAGGATTCTTTTTCCAGGCGTTCGTTTATCTTGCCGCGGCGGTCATTTCCGTTCCGATAGCAAAAAAACTCGGGCTCGGTTCGGTTCTCGGCTATCTCATCGCCGGCATCATTATCGGCCCGTCTGTTCTCGGCCTGATCGGCGCGGAAGGACAAAGCGTCATGCAGTTTGCCGAATTCGGGATCATCATGATGCTGTTTCTTATCGGACTCGAACTGCAGCCTTCGATGATCTGGAAACTGAAAGGCTCCATCCTGGGAATGGGAGGCGCACAGGTATCGGCCACGGCTCTTTTGATCATGGTGATTGCAATCATGTTCGGTCTTCAGTGGCAGACATCACTCGCCCTGGGCCTTGTCCTTGCGCTTTCTTCCACTGCAATCGTCTTGCAGACTCTTAATGAAAAGGGCCTGATGCAGACGGACGGAGGGCAGAACTCGTTTTCCGTACTGCTGTTTCAGGATATCGCAATCATACCCATACTCGCGCTCATGCCGCTCCTGGCAACGGGGCTGGCTCCATCACATCATGGTCATGAAACAGGCGGGCATGAAGCGGGCTCCACATGGATCGACGGTCTGCCGATCTGGGGACAGACTGCCGTCGTTCTTGGAGTTGTCGCGGGTATCATTCTTGCCGGCAAATATCTGCTCAACCCCGCATTCCACCTGATCGCAAAAACAAGGCTGCGTGAACTGTTTACCGCAGCCGCCCTGCTTCTTGTCATCGCCATCACCATTATCATGAGCAAAGTCGGCCTGAGCCCTGCACTTGGAACGTTCATCGCCGGCGTCTTCCTTGCACAGAGCGAATATCGCCATGAACTGGAATCGAATATCGAGCCGTTCAAAGGCCTCCTGCTCGGCCTTTTTTTCATTTCCGTCGGCGCCTCGATCGATTTTAATGTCATCACCGGTAATCCGCTCATGATCATGGAACTGGTAGCGGCCCTCCTTCTCCTGAAATTCCTCGTTCTTGTCGTAATCGGGAGACTGTTCAACATGAGTTTCGACAACATTATGCTTTTCGCGCTCGCTCTTGCCGAAGGGGGAGAATTCGCTTTCGTACTGTTCTCGTTCGGCCTCACCAACGGAGTTTTCGAAGCATCGCTCGTCAACCCCCTTATTGCAGTTGTCGCTCTGAGTATGGCGATCACCCCTCTCCTTGTTCTCTTGAACGAAAAAATCATTCAGCCGAGATTCGGAACGAAAGAACGGGAAGAAAAGGCTCCTGACAGGATCGACGCAAAACACCGGGTCATCATTGCCGGATTCGGTTCGGTCGGAAGCACGGTAGGGCGCTTCATGCAGGCCAACGACGAAGAAGCGGTATATCTCGACACCGATCCCGACAATGTCGAAATGCTGCGGAAAATGGGATTGCAGGTCTTTTACGGAGATGCGTCTCGCCCCGCCCTCCTGCACGCTGCAGGAGCTGCAGAGGCGGAACTTCTGATCATCGCGGTGGCTGATTCGGAAAAAACCATCGAAATTGCCGACGCTGTGCGCAAATATTTCCCGAATCTCCCGATCATCGCCAGAACAAACAGCTGGGAGGAGTCCTTCGAACTGATCGACAGAGGGATACAGGACGTATACCTCGATACGCTCGATGTCGCACTCAGGATAGGAGGCAACGCACTGAGCAGGCTCGGTCACAGGAAACACCATGTATCGAGGGCAATGAAAACATTCCGACGATACGAAGAACGCCATATCCATGAGCTTGCAGAAATGCGGCACGACAAGAAAGAACTGATTCGCGCCACGAAACAGCGGATAGAGGACATCGAAGAGCTCATGCTGAAAGAAAAAGCGGAGCTGCACAAAGACAAGGATCTCGGCTGGGACTCAAGCGGGCACCGCTCCGACGAATATCATATGCGAAGCTGAGGGCTCCCGGGCACTCCTATCTGAGGCTTTTCACACTCGATTTCTTTCCAGGCATTTTTTTCCAGAACGCTGGATAGAACATTACCATCACGGAAAACATCTCAAGTCTGCCGGTCAGCATGAAGAAGGAAAGAAACCACTTGCCTGCCGGAGAAATATGGGAAAAGGTACTGCTCGGTCCCACTTCGCCGAATCCGGGACCAATATTGAAAAGCGCCGAGATAACCGAGCTCATGGAACTGAAAAGATCCATATCGTCAAGAATGGTCATGACCAGACTTCCGGCAAGGATCATGAAGATATTGAGGATGAAATAGCTTATCGCCAGGGTAACGACGGAAGCGTCGACGTTTTTCTGGTTTATCTTGATAGGAACGACCGCAAGGGGCTGGAGGAATTTTTTTCCGTTTGCGTAGAGATATTTGAAGAGGATTTCGTAATGCACGACTTTTATGCCGCTTGTGGTCGAGCCCGCGCATGCGCCTATAAAACAGGCAACCAGAATGAGCATCTGCGCCGACAGGGGCCAGAGTTCATAGTTCGCAGTTGTGAAACCTGATGTTGTCAGGATTGATACGACCTGGAAAAATCCGTAGCGCAGGGACTCCAGGGGGCCGCTGTAGCTCCCGGAAATCCAGAGTATCAGTGCAGTCAGAAGGCCGAAAAAAGCGACAAAACCGATATACCATCGAATCTCCGTATTGTTCCGGACCGGTTCCCAGTCCCGCTTCATGATCTGGTAGTGCATCATGAACGTCATGCCTCCAAGAAACATGAAAATGACGGTGACCCAGTCGAACCATGCACTGTCATAATACCCGAGACTGCTGTTCTTGATTGAGTAGCCTGCCGTCGAAACAATACCGAAAGCGTGGCAGAGGGAATCGAAGAGGGGCATGCCCCCAACGACAAGCAAAAGGATGAGCATGAGATTGAGAGCAAGGTAGATCGTCCAGAGCCAGACGGCTGTCTGCTTCACCCTTGGAAACGTTTTTTCACCCGTGATAACCTGTCCCGGATCGGCTTCAGCCTTGTAGAGCTGCATACCGCCAATACCGAGAAGAGGAAGCAGGAGAATGGTCACCATAATGAATCCCATGCCACCTATAAGGTGGGTGGTACTTCGCCACAAGAGCAGGCCGTGCGGCAGCGCTTCGATATCATCGAGAATCGTTGCGCCTGTCGTCGTGTAGCCCGACATCATTTCAAAAAACGCATCGGTAAACGACGGGATGCTGCCGTGCAGGAGAAAAGGAAGCGTTGAAACCGAAGAGACCAGAACCCATCCGAATGTAACAATGAAAAAACCGTCCTTGAGAGTCAGATCACGGGACTTCCTGAATTTCCACCAGAGCGGCAGACCGATCCCGACGGTTATAAGCGCTGCGGAGACAAGGGGTATCGCATCACCGTCATTGTATATCAGTGCACAACCGAGAGGAAGAAGCATGGTGCTCCCGATAAAAAGGAGCAGTACACCGAAGACATTGGATATTGCAGGAAAGTTCATTAAAGAAGGCTTTGTCGTTCCCGAGAGCGTTGGCCCGCCTACTTGAAGAGCTCACGTGCGTCTTTGAGGCTTTTTGATGACAGAACGACAACACAAAGGTCGTTCGGTCCGATAACCGTTTCGTCATCGGTCATTTCACACACTCCGTCACGCACCACGCCGGCGATCACAATCTGCTTTTCGAGCAGCATGCTTTTGAGTTTTTTCAGCGGCTTCTTTGTGATCTGCGATTTCGGTGCGGCTGCAAGCTCGATGACTTCCGCATCGACACCATGGAGATGGGCAAGGGAAAACAGTTCGCCCATCCGGATGAATTTCATGATCTCGTCGGCAGCCGATATCTTTTTGTTCAGCGCAACATCGAGACCGATTGTCGAGGCCAGAACAAGGTAATCCTCTTTTTTGACGATAGCGATTGTCTTACCTTCATTGGCGGTCTCGTCGACATTTGTCCTGTTCATGATATGTTTGGCCAGGAGGCAGCTTATAATGTTTGTTTCATTGTTGCCTGTTGCCGCAATGAACATATCCATTTCCATGAGACCGCCAAGCACCATAACGTTGACATCGGTACCGTCCCCGAGCAGCACATCGGTATTTTTCAATATCGGTGCAAGCTCTTCGGCCCTCTCCTTGTCATTTTCTATGAGCGTGACACTGAAAGTTTTCTCAAGAAGTCCGGCTACCCTGGCACCAACCATCCCGCCGCCGACAATCATGACCTTGTGCGTTTCCTGCTCACGAACTCCCATAAGCTGCATGAGCTGCGGCTGGTTTTTGCCGTTAAGCATGAAAAATACCTGATCGTTCGGCAGAACACTGTCCTCATCACCGGGAATGATCGTGGCAATCCCCCTTCCGATGGCAACAATCTTGAACTGAAAGTCGTTGTGCAGCAGATTGATCTCGCTGAGACTTTTATTCAGAAGAGGGCAGTCCTGGTTGATGCGCATGGCGATAATTTTCATTTCGCCCTCGCCGATATCGATGACATCGTTTGCCGATGCCCGCATGATCAGCCGCACCATTTCCTGAGCGACCAGTTCTTCGGGATGAATGACCAGGTCGATCTTGAAATCGCTCTTGTTGAGAAAAGAGTTTTCGTAGCCGTAGTCAGGCGACCTGACCCGGGCAACTTTTCGCGGTATACCGAAACGGTCGGCAATGATGGATGCGATCATATTGATCGAATCCTCATTGGTTACCGCAATCAGGAGGTCCATCGTTTCGGCTTTTGCCTGCCTCCAGCAGCCAAGCTCCATCGCGTTACCCCTGACGACCCTCGCATCAACAGCGTCGTTGACACTGTTTATCAACTGCTGGCTCGACTCGATAACCGTTACAACATAGCCGTCATGCACAAGCCTTTTGGTCAGGTGGAGTCCGACACCGCCAAGGCCTATGACCAGTATATTCTTAATTGCCATTCACGTTCAACCGGATAACAATGCCTGCAAAAAACGAAAGCAGAATAAATCTAAAAAAAAATTTTTTGACCGACGTTCCTTATGGTAAATTCATCCTTTGCTCTTTCCAGTTCGGATGGGTTCTCGACGACGAGCGAATCACCTGGTAGACAACATGTTTCCTGCCGGTCGTCTGATTGAAAATATTGTCGTAGCCATCGAGAAATTCCTCGTGGAGATGGAAGTGATTGAATTTCGAACGGTATTGCTTCACCCAATCTTTTCCACAGAAGCTGTAATGCTTCAGGGCATCGCGGTAGTTGACCGGACGAAGGGTGTATTCCCCCCTCATCTCTTCAGCAGCCGCTCCTCCCATCCTGACCGGTCCGGCGACGACGTATGCCCGGCTTTTCGGATCGTACCACCGCTTGTTCGAACGCAGGATCGGCCTGGTCGTAAAACCGAAATGCAGCTCGTTGAGATTGTTCGGATTGTCAAGACCGCCCTGAGCATATACCCTGTCGCTCCAGCTTTCATGCCATGATATCTTCATTTCGGCCGGCCTGTCCTTGCATCGTTTGTCAAGCGTGTAACTGTGCTCAGATCGCCAGGCCGATCCGCGGACAAAGGCCAGAACACTCCCCCGGAGAGAACCGCCGTAGCTCTCTATCAGAGCCGCTTCCCGTGGATAGGCCTCAGTCTTCGGAACTTCCACCAGCGTCACCCAGGCCCATTCGACAGCGTTGAGGTTATGAGGATCGAGGAATGCCTTCAGGGTGAAATGATAATAGGTTTTGGGTCCGGCCTCACACCTCCCGTACGGCAACAAGACAGCCGCCACTGCAAGCAGCAATAAAGAAAGAACGGTCCGGCGCTTCATCCTCCATTTCATAGTAGAACTCCTGTTGCAAACATGCTGGAAAGCTACATTTTTTTTGTATAAGTTAATCAAGAGATAACTGTCCGCACAATGCCTGCCCAATCATTGGTAAAACGGATTCAATACCGGGCAGGAAAGGCTCTGCTGGAGTTATACACTGCAAAGGTCGATTGAACTCCGGCGCAAAAAAGAACGTACACAGGAGAAAGATACCATGAAGAAAACCTTGCCAACCGGAATTATCACCGGAGTATCTCTATGCCTCTTTACCGTTTTTTGCCTGTTTTCCTCTCCTGCTTTTACCGCCAAAAACAGTGCTCCCGACACCCTTATACAGCTGCAGCCTCAGAAAGAGATCAATGCCCCGGCCCTTGAAAGACAGGCCGGCCAGCGGCCGCCTTATTCTGCTGCCTGCCAGGGGATTGACCTTGCTATAGAAAAAGTCGAGCTGAAACGTGCTTCAGGCAATCTCTACATACGAGCCACGGTCAAGAATCTCTGCAAAGGCAGTTGCAGTGCTGAAGGCATAGATATCGAGATCGACGAAAGCCTTATTCCGGGTGCAGCAGGAGGAATTGTACAGCCCATCGGTGTAACCTCGATAGAGCCTGAAGGCGTCTACAGCAACAGCTGGGTCGGAGTACGATCAAATCCGGCGGGCAGAAGCACCTATATTGTCAGGGCGGTACTCAAAGGTTCGAGCAGAAGTGAGCGCACGACGACGAACAACAGCTGCCGCGCTTCGATCGAACCCGGGCAAACACAAAAAACGGTCCGGTGCCTGTGAGCGATCCCCCGTGAGCCATCAGCTGACCTTCATGCAGATCATTTGCTTTTCTGCGCCGATTCCTTGATGGTCGAACCGGCCGACTCGACATCTTTTCCGACACCCTCGATCGTATTGCAGGACGCAAGAACACCCATCAGCAGAATACTCAGAATGACAACGGTCTGTTTCATTTCGTTCCCTGGTTATTATTCCTTCCTCATCAGATATCCCTGGAAAAAAGCATTGGTTTTCTGTAGAAATATAGACATTCATGACAGAAACCGGGAAGTGTAAAGCTCTGGTCCGGCTTACCTCGGAACAGGCTGACGATCGAAACCGAAAAGCGGCTGAAAGCCGGAAACTGTTGTGAGTCCTTGCCAAGAGGGCATCAGAAGACAGTGTTACGGCAGAGAGGAAAAGGTTATCAAACAGCCTGAATCCTGGCGAAATCTCTGGATATGCTCCTGAACATCTTGTCTGTGGAAGTCTGCATAATAAAAGACATACCGGCATTGGTCATTTTCCTGAGAACCTTTTCCGGTATAATTCTGAACGCGGGATAGAGTGTGAACCAGACGTTTACTTTCAGATCGAAATGCACCCTTGTCTGCGTCTTCCGGTAAGGCTCCACATGCATCTCGGCAAATACTTTTCCCTCGAAGACATATCTGGAAGGATCGTCGATTTTTTTAGCGGAAGGGTGGTGTTTCCAGATGATTCTCCTGCCGACGGTACTGTCATGGATAATTTCTTCGGGTATATCATCAGGCTCCATGTCCTCATAGGCCTCAGGCAGGGACACCATCAGTTCCTGGCTCTCCTCGATGAAAAAGAAAATGTCGAACGGATTGTTCTGAGGGTCCGTTACACGAAAATGCCACTTGTATACATCTCCCTCGCCCAACTGTTCCACATTCCGGCAGAACGGGTTGAACCTGAGAATCTTTTTATGGTTCGAGAGATAATCGACCGTCTCGTGAAACCCCTTATAAAAAATCCATTCCCCTTTGCTTTTTCCGGTTATCTTTATTTCAAAATTCTTCTTCATCGTTTTCCAGTGATCGCTTGAATGATGCTGTTCACAGCTTGTTCATTCCCGCATACGGTTAGAAAATATACCAAAAAGGCGTCAATCAGGAGAGATCAGAGCTGCTCCTCCTGAAGACGTTCTGCCTGATCATGAAGCTTGAGCGCTTCGATCACCTCATCCAGAGCACCGTCGAGTATCTGCGGCAGAGCATGGCTGGTAAAACCGATTCTATGGTCCGTCACCCTTGACTGCGGGAAGTTATAGGTGCGGATCTTGGCACTCCGGTCACCTGTAGCCACCATGGAGCGGCGGAGATCTGCCCGCTCCCTGTTGTTTTCCGCAAGCTGCATGTCATACAGCTTCGCCCGCAGCATTTTCAGCGCTCTTTCACGGTTCTGGAGCTGTGAACGCTCCTCCTGACAGGCCACGACGATTCCTGTCGGTGCGTGCGTGATGCGAACGGCCGTTTCAACCTTGTTGACGTTCTGCCCCCCTTTGCCTCCGCTTCGGAAGGTATCCATCTCAAGGTCCTCCTTGCGGATATCGATATCCACCTCTTCGGCTTCAGGCAGAACGGCGACGCTTGCCGCAGAGGTGTGAATCCGTCCCTGCGTCTCGGTTTCCGGCACCCTCTGAACACGGTGCACGCCGCTCTCGAACTTCATCGTACCGTAGACGTCATGGCCGCTGATTCCCAGAACCGCCTCTTTGCAGGCACCGGGAATACCTGCTTCGCTGAACTCGAGGACATCGCATTTCCACCCTTTCCGTTCGGCATACCTCTGGTACATCCGCAACAGGTCGGTTGCAAAGAGGGCCGCTTCGTCTCCCCCGGTTCCTGCACGGATTTCAATCATGACGTTTCTTGAATCGGCCTCGTCTTTCGGCAGAAGGAGCAGTTTCAATTCCTGTTCCAGTTCCGGCTCACGGTCCAGCAGTTCCTGCAGTTCGGCCTGTGCAAGCACTTTCATCTCCGGATCGGTTTCCTCTTCAACCATCTGACGAACATCCTTGATCTGCCGCCTGTTGACATCGAACCGGTCATAGGCCTGAACGATCTCCTTCAGGTCACTGTACTCCTTGTTGATCTTTCTGAAACGCTGCTGGTCAGCAATAACACCGGGGTCCGAAAGCTGTTCTTCCAGCCGGAGGTACTTGTCTTTTATTGCTTCGAGTTTGTCAAGCATCGTCGGCGCCTGTCTTCCCGCACTCCCGATCAGGGATTGATGATGTCATTGAGGATAAAAAACAGAAAGAGAGCGAGCAGCAGGGTCATGCCTACCTGCTGAATCCTCATTTTCAACTCGAACGGGATTTCGCGGCCCATGATCCCTTCGATCGCATTGAGCACAAACTGGCCTCCGTCCAGGGCGGGAATCGGCAGAATGTTGATAAACGCCAATGATATCGAGAGCAAGGCCAGAAAATACAGAAAACTGCTCAGGCCCCTTTCCGCACTTTGATTGGCTATGCGCGCTATCTTGATCGGTCCGCCAAGCGATTTCCGGAAATCCTCCCGACCCGAAACAATTTTTCCGAAACCCTGTACCGTGGTAACCGTAAGATTCCAAGTCTGGTCTATTCCATGGAAGAACGCATCAACAGGTGCGAGCCGCCGATGATCGATAACGAGCGTCTGTTTCAGGGCGATACCGATCTTGCCTGCTGAAGACGGAACGATATCGGCAACGGTCTCTTTGCCGAACTCCCTGATTCTGGCAACATCAACCGCTCCCTCAGCCGAAGGGGCTAGGTACTTCCATGCCACCGTTATTGCATTTCCCGGACTGGCCGAGATCAAACCGACAACCTCTGTCCAGTCAACGACCTGGCTGCCGTTGATACTGGTAATGAGGGCACCGGGTTTCAAACCTGCCTCGTCAGCCGGCTGGCCTCCAAGAACCTGATCGATGACCGGAGGCATCAGCGGGCGTATACCGAGCGCTTGTGATTCATTTATCCGGGAAAGAATATCCTGCGGCGCCTGCAGGGTCTTGCGCCCATTGTTACTCAAGACGGTATAGGAGAGGCTGCTTCCCGAAAAGCTTTTCGGAGACAGCACCTCTTCCCAGTACTGAACGGGCTTGCCGTTTACAGCCAGAAAACGATCGCCCGTCTTCATGCCCATCGAGGCATAAACCGACCCCTCCTCGACATAAGCGGGATTGACCACAGAGGTTCTGCTTTCACCAAAAACCGAGGCCATACCGATAAAGATAACCGCAGCAAGAATCATATTCATCGTCACCCCGCCGGCAAGAACGATAAGCCGCTGCCAGACCGGTTTGGCCCTGAACTCCCATGGCTGCGGCTCCGACTTCTGAAAGCCCGTGTCGAGGCTTTCATCGACCATTCCCGATATCTTGACATACCCGCCCAGGGGAAAAACGCCGATACCGTACTCGGTTTCGCCTATTTTCTTCTGCCAGAGACGAAGATTGAAAAAATCGAAACCGATGTAAAATTTGTCAACCCGCATACCGAACATTCTCGCCGTCAGAAAATGCCCCAGTTCATGCGCGGTAACAAGAATGAAAATTGCGACGATAAAGTAGAATGTCGTACTGATAAAGTCCATGATCCAATATTTTTTCCTTCAAGACAATCCGCCCCGAAAACCCTTCCTCACCCGAACTTTCGAGATGGCGGTTCTTAATCCATATGTTCCTGCTTTTCCGATACTTCCAGCTATTTCGTCATCTCCACCGCAGCAGTACGGGCCCAGCGGTCTGCCTCGAGGTATTCTTCGAGAGATGAGGGATCATAGGCATCATGAGCCTGCATGGTTTTATCCACAATGGCGGAAATATCGGCAAATCCTATTTTTCTGTCGAGAAATGCAGCAACCGCAATTTCGTTTGCGGCATTGAGCACCGCGGGAAATGTTCTCCCGGCTTTCAGCGCATCAAATGCAAGACGAAGCGCCGGAAAGCGGTCAGTGTCAGGCTCCTCGAAGGTCAGGGTGCCAATCTCTGTCAGGTCGAGCTTCCTGATCCCGCTTTCACAGCGCTCAGGCCATGCGACTGCATAGGCAATCGGAGCACGCATGTCCGGTGCGCCAAGCTGCGCCATGACACATCCGTCAACGTACTCTACCATCGAGTGTATAATGCTCTGGGGATGCACAACAACGCCGATTTTTTCCGCCGGCATATCGAAGAGCCAGTGCGCCTCGATCACTTCGAGCCCCTTGTTCATCAGGGTTGCCGAATCGATCGTTATCTTTGCCCCCATGGACCACTGCGGATGTTTCAACGCCCTTTCCGGGCCAACGCTTTGAAGCTCCTCAGCAGGAGTCTGCCTGAAAGGGCCTCCCGACGCCGTCAGGATGATTCGCTCGATATCCTCTTTCCGGTGCCCGACAAGAGACTGGAACACGGCAGAATGCTCGCTGTCAACGGGAAGAAGGGTAACATTATGCTCTCTGACAAGGTCGGAAACCAGGCGGCCTGCAACGACAAGCGTTTCCTTGTTGGCAAGAGCAATATCTTTTCCTGCCTTTATTGCGCTGACGGTCGGAACAAGGCCTGCTGCACCGACAATTGCTGACACAACCATATCGACGCCTTCAGCCGCGCCGACTGAAGCGGCTCCATCGATACCCCAGAGAATTTCGGGACGCTCTTCACCGAGCTTCTGACAAAGACGATCCGCGGCAGCCTCATCCCTGACAGATACAATGCGAGGTCTGAATTCCATGATCTGTTCGGCCAGGAGATCGACGTCATGACCTTCCGCCAGACCTGTTATACGGAATCGTTCAGGATGCTGCCGGACAACATCGAGGGTGCTCACGCCGATTGAGCCGGTACTGCCGAGAATAGCTAATGATTTCATGGTGTTGCAACGTTGCTGGGATACGTGAAATTCCGGCATGAATTTATACTTTTTAGCGGCAGGTTACAAATCGCCTGCAAACCAGACGCACAACCCCCTGATAATATATTTTGACAGGGAACAGAATAATTCGTATACTATCGTCCCTTTGACATGGGTCTCTAGCTCAGTTGGTTAGAGCGACTGGTTTACACCCAGTAGGTCGGGGGTTCGACTCCCTCGGGACCCACACTTCAGACATCGACAATCCTCTGAAACAACAGGGGATGCCCTTCATTCTTCACGGCTGTGACTGCAACCCGGCATTTTTTCCGTCAGACACGACAAGGTGCAAGAGCATAACAATAACGCCCTCAGGTCAGAATAGCAAACGCTTTCATGGAGTGATCAGGCTGTTTTTCAAGAACAGCAAGCGAGGTAACTTTCGAAGCGGGAGGTCCCACCCTGATATCCTTAAGAAGCTCGTCAATCAATCCGGCTGAACCCTGTACATCAACCCTGACCGTACCGTCCGGCATGTTTTTCACCCATCCCTTAAGCCCAAGGCGGGAGGCGGAACGGTGAACAAACATTCTGAATCCGACACCCTGAACCAGTCCGTAGACGGTCACCTGCACCCTTTTTACCATCACAAGCGGAATTTACACATGCAAATTGCGCACTGAAGAAACCTCGAAGAACGCCATCAACCGCTCTCACCGCTTTTTTTGGTCTGCCGGATCTTTTCGACTGCGGCTTCAAGGCTGCGCAGTTCTTCCTCGTCAACGGCAGGCTTGCCGTTTTTTTCGACTCCCTCTTCCGGTCCGTTTTCCGCCGCATCTCCGGCACAGTCATGGGTGATACCATGAAACGTGCTTCCGGCAGGCCTTTTACCGAGAATTTCCTCGATCCTGCAGTAATGCAGAACCTCTTTTTCGAGCAGTTCCTGAGCAAGCTGTTCGAGGTTGTCCCTGTTTTCGGTCAATATCTCACGAACCGTCTTCTGTGCCTGATCGATGAGAGCGTGCACCTCCTCGTCAATCAGGCGGGCGGTATGCTCACTGTATTTCTTGTCAACGCCGGGACCGCCATAGTACGGATTGTTGCTTTCGTAGTAGGAAATATTACCGAGCTTGTCGCTCATACCATAGACAACCACCATGTTATAGGCTATTTCGGTAACTTTTTCCAGGTCGTTCTGGGCACCGGTCGAAATTTCATCGAAGACAATCTCTTCTGCAATCCTGCCGCCAAGCAGACCGCATATGCGTGAAAAGAGCTCCTTTTTGGTCATAAGGTACCGGTCTTCGAGAGGCAGGTTCATCGTATAACCGAGCGCGCTCATCCCGCGGGGCACAATGGATATTTTCTGCACCGCGTCATTTTCAGCCATCATCCAGCTGATAATCGCATGGCCGGACTCGTGATAGGCGACAACTTTCTTTTCCTGCGGATTGATGACCTTGTTCTTCTTTTCCAGTCCCGCTACGACACGCTCGATGGCGTCTTCGAAATCTTTCATCTCGATCTGCTGCTGTCCCCTTCTTGAAGCCAGCAAGGCCGCCTCATTTGCAGCATTGGCTATTTCCGCCCCGGCAAAACCCGGAGTCTGCGAAGCAAGAACCTTGAGGTTGACGTCCCGGGATAGTGAAAGGCTTTTGGTGTGCACCCTGAAAATATCGATCCGTCCTTTTTGATCCGGCTTGTCAACCATGATCTGGCGATCGAACCTTCCCGGGCGAAGCAGGGCACTGTCCAAAACATCGGGCCGGTTGGTTGCCGCCATGAGAATAACACCCTTGTCGGTGGCAAAACCGTCCATCTCAACAAGAAGCTGGTTAAGCGTATTCTCACGTTCGTCATTGGCCCCCATCATCATCCCTTTTCCACGGCTCCGGCCAACGGCATCGATTTCGTCGATAAAGATTATACAGGGAGCTTTCTCCTTTGCCTGGCGGAAAAGATCCCTGACTCGTGCGGCACCGACACCGACAAACATTTCCACAAAATCCGAACCGCTGATACTGAAAAACGGAACGTCCGCCTCGCCGGCCACCGCCTTGGCAAGCAGGGTCTTGCCTGTCCCGGGAGGACCTACCAGCAGAACGCCTTTCGGCAATTTACCGCCGAGCTTGGTATACTTTTTCGGATCCTTGAGAAAATCAACGACCTCCATGACCTCCGCCTTGG
Organism: Chlorobium sp.; assembly: GCA_028280025.1. Taxonomy (GTDB): domain Bacteria; phylum Bacteroidota; class Chlorobiia; order Chlorobiales; family Chlorobiaceae; genus Prosthecochloris. The sequence continues at coordinate 29,225 of JANQMO010000044.1, forward strand.
CCTCGTCGAGCCCGGCAACATCCTTGAAGGTAATACGGGTATGCTCGTCAAGATTTTCGTAGAGGGCTGCCTTGTTTTTACTGATGTTCATGAACTGCGAGCCGGGTCCGCCGATACGGCGGAACACAAAAAAGTATATCCCGATAAGCAGCGCGAAAGGTATGATCCACTGGAGCAGCTCACCTATCCAGGTGTTGCCGGGTATGCCCTGGTAACTGATCCCTTTCGTTTCAAGAAGATCGACCAGTCCTTCATCCTTGACCGGGACCACAAAAACTTCCCTTGACGCTGCAGCGGTCCCCGAAACACCCTGGGCTTCCCCGGAAACAGCAGGGACACCGGGTTTGAGGGTGACGTAAATGCGCTCCGGAGCTATTTTTACAGACTCTATCCTGTCTTTCTGTATATATTCGCGAAACGTGCTGTAAGGAATTTCTTCCGATGATCCCGACCAGAAAAACGCAAGCTGTAAACCAATAATTATCAGTACAATGACGATGTAGTATACAACGGAAAACCTCGGCTTCTTATCGTCGCCGCCCTGTTCACCGCCGTCGTACGGGTTCTGTGGTTTGAAAAGGTTATTTGCCATAAAAATGAGTTACAAGTAATTTCATTCCTGATGGAACACCCGAAACTTTCATAATCGTATGACTCGTCCCGTAAAACATAGTCTAAATGCTCCTGGCCTTCAATTAGTTTCAGAACCCGGCAGTGTCCTGCCGGTTTGCTTTTTTACTCTCTCCTGAATTGAGCGATTGTCGAGCATGCCACAGATGCAAGGCACAGGGAATGCAGCTGTATCCCGACGTGTCGGGACGCAAGTTCCCTGTAACGAAGCAGATGTGGCATGATCGACAATCCCGAAGGGTTTCAATAAATGCGGCTCTTTATCAGTTTTCATGCTTACCTGACAGGTAAGGGATAACCTCTCTACAAACACAGTAGAACAGATTGTTTTAAAAAAACTTACTATTATGGAACATTTATTGAAACGCTCAGTTTAGGTTTCTATTGATTAGATAACTCTGCAATGCCCGGATACAGGGCTGCGTAACCATGCATTCAATCGCCATGAATATATCGACGAATGTCACGAGAAACAAGGTTAATGCCCAGATTACAGCAAAGAGGTCTCTTCTCTGTGTCGGTCTGGACAGTGATCCCGCAAAAATCCCCGATATCTTCGGCAGGATGGATCGACCTGTTCTCGCATTCAATCGGTCGGTAATCAGGGCCACAGCCAATCACGCCGTCGCCTATAAAATCAATACCGCGTTCTACGAGGCACGAGGCATCGAGGGGATCAGTGATATGCAAAACACGCTGGAATCCCTGCCGTCCGAATGCCTTTCGATAGCCGATGCCAAACGGGCCGATATCGGTAATACAAGCAGAATGTACGCAAAGGCATTTTTCGAACACTGGGCATTCGACGCCATAACGGCAGCCCCTTACATGGGCACCGACTCCCTCGAGCCTTTTTTCGACTACGACAACAAGCTGATCTTCGTGCTCTGCCTTACCTCAAATCCGGGTTCGGCCGATTTTGAGGAACAGCAGCTCTCTTCAGGCGGAACACTCTATGATGCGGTTCTTGAAAAAGTTCAGGAGTGGAACAGAAACAACAATGCAGGGATCGTTGTCGGGGCAACCAAGAGCGCTCTCCTGGGAGAGATACGCAAAAAAGCACCCGGCCTGTTTTTCCTGATTCCCGGTGTCGGCGCCCAGGGCGGTTCACTTCGGGATTCATCACTATCGGGACTTGACGACAATAAAGAGAGTGCGCTTATCAATGTAAGCAGAGGCGTCATATATCCTCAGGGAGACTTCGAATCACCTGAAGCGTTCGAACATGCGGTACGCATACAGGCTGCCGCACTGCACGAAGAAATGCACACTGCTTTTTAAGCATCGGAAATCCCTCTTCTCCCGGTCATACCGCTGCAACTTACCGCGTACCATATCGCATCCCTGAACAACTGCACTGTCGACCGTCCACGCAACCAAGCGGTCGCGGTAGAATAGGGAATTATTACCCACATACCGGAGTTGGTGAACAAAAACAGGGTGTGGTTGGTGTAATGAAAACAGGGGACGACATGGAAGGACATATTGTCATTACAGGTGCAACCGGTCTCATCGGCTCGGAGCTGGCCCGTCAGCTGATTGCGGAAGGTGAAAACGTTGTTGTTCTTTCACGATCCCCTGAAAGCGCATCGACCAAAGTCCCAGGCGCCGCAGCGTATGCGGCATGGAATTACAGCCAGGCAGAAGGAGAGTGGGCAAATTACATCGACGGGGCAAAAGCCGTGGTGCATCTTGCCGGCAAGCCGCTGCTTGAAGGCCGATGGTCTGAGGAACACAAGGTCGAGAGCTACAACTCGCGGGTTGTAGGCACCCGGAACATTGTCAAAGCGATGCAGAAAGCAAGCCGCAAACCGGAAGTTTTCATTTCTGCATCTGCAATAGGGTATTACGGGGCTTTTGACAACTGTACCGATACCGGCGACCTTGATGAAAAGGCGCCTGAAGGTGGCGATTTTCTTGCCAAGATCTGTGTCGACTGGGAGAACGCCGCCTCGGAAGCGCCCAAAGATACCAGAACGGTCATACTCAGAACCGGGATCGTTCTTTCCACAAAAGGCGGCATGCTGCAGCAGATGCTGACGCCCTTCAACCTGTTCCTGGGCGGGCCTGTCGGCTCAGGGAACCAGTGTATTTCATGGCTTCATATCGATGATGAAATCGCCATCATCCGCCAGGCGCTGGATACCCCTTTTTACAAGGGACCGGTCAATCTGGTAGCCCCCCGGCCCGTATCGATGAAAGAGTTCGCTCAGGATCTCGGCGCAGTCCTGTTCAGGCCGTCACTGCTGCCTGTACCGAAATTCGCGCTTCAGTTGCTCATGGGAGAAGGAGCGGAATATGCTACGAAAGGGCAGAAGGTCATCCCCGGTATGCTGAACAGCCATGGATATCGCTTCATTCATCCGTCGCTCAGAGAAGCGCTGAAAGATCTTGTTGAAAAGAAAAGGTAGTAGATGACAGAAAGCATTGCTGCCGTCAGGATCTGACAGAAATACATGTAACAGGTCAGATACGGCCGGCACCGCAATGGGCGCAATTTCTTAATAATAATAAACACAGGAGAAACCCATGGGAACCAGAGGTCGTGAGATTGTAGGAGAGCATCTCGATCGCGTGCTCGAGCTTCTCAACAAGGCATTTGCCGACGAATGGCTGGCCTACTACCAGTACTGGATCGGCGCAAAAGTCGTTGAAGGCCCGATGAAAGACGCGGTTATCGCCGAACTCATGCAGCACGCTGCCGACGAGCTGCGTCATGCCGATATGGTCAGCAATCGAATCATACAGCTTGGCGGAACACCGCTGACAACCCCGAAACAGTGGTTCGAATGGACAAACTGCGGTTACGACGCGCCCGAGAACCCGTTCGTTCAAATGATACTCGAGCAAAACATATCAGGCGAACAGTGCGCCATTTCCACCTATAACAGTATTATCGAGGAAATCGGACTCAAAGATCCCGTCACCTACAATATCGCCGTCCAGATCCTCGAAGACGAAGTCGAACATGAAGAAGACCTGCAGGCACTGCTTGAAGATCTCGGTGTCATCCTGAATAAGTAACCTGCAGAACTGCTGAGCATATCACCATATATCCATGAACACCAGGCTGGCAACCCCTTGAACATGGGATTGTCAGCTTTTTATTGTGATCCAGCCTGACAAACTCTCCTGAAACAGCAGGTCATTCCCCTGCTCCAGTCTATACTGTTTTGGGGGTTGATTCAGTAGCTGTTCTGACGAGGAGGACGTTCTTCGCGCGGTCTGGCCTGGTTAACCTTGACCGAACGACCATTGAAGTCTGATTCATTCAGCGCGTCGATTGCGCTTTGAGCTTCACTGTCGTTTGGCATTTCAACAAAACCGAATCCTTTGGAACGGCCCGAAAACTTGTCCTTGATGATACTCGCCCGATCAACCTGACCGAAAGGGGAGAAAGCCTCGCGAAGCTCTTCGTCTGTAGTGCTGTAAGGCAAATTGCCAATGTAGATGTTCATGTTCTATAGTGAAATGACACGTGCTTTGCCAAAAAGAGTACTGCCGCGGAACATCCAAAGCACAATCTATCCTGCGGCAATCAGCCAACCATTGCCTGATGTGTTAATTTACTCTACCTGCCAATGGATTTCAAAATGAAAAGACGACGTTAACAGAAAAGCAACAATCAGGCCTTTCATGCTCAATAGTACATACCCGGCAGAAACACAACGCCGCGCCCATCCGGAAAAAGGAGCATACCGGCCAAAACACGCCCCTGTACCGCCTCCCACAACATGGTAACTTTTTCACCAACAGACTTGGCAGACTTAAATATTTTTTTAAATTATCGCTACCGAATTTAATTTATAAGGATTTTTATCATCTAAACGTTTCTGTTATGGCAAAAAAACTGACAAAAGCGTGCTTCCTTCTTCTGCTCGCCGTTACCGCCGCAGACACTGTCTGGGCCTCAGGTGAGGTGACTGATTCAGGAACGACCGCGTGGATGTTGACTGCGACAACGCTTGTGCTGCTTATGGTTCCCGGCCTTGCCATGTTCTATGGCGGACTTGTCCGGACAAAAAACGTTCTCGGCACCATGATGCACAGCTTCGCTGCAATGGTCGTCATAGGGGTTCTCTGGCCGGCTATCGGTTACGCACTGAGTTTCGGACCGAATGTTCTCGGCGGGCTTGCAGGATGGAACCCTGATTACGTTCTCCTCAAAGGCATTGACGAATCCATTCTCGATTCGGGTATTCCCGAATACGTTTTTGCAATGTTCCAGGGGAAATTCGCGATCATCACTCCGGCTATTATTGCAGGAGCTTTTGCAGAAAGAGTGAGTTTCAGGGGCTTCATCATCTTTATCGCATTATGGAGTATCGCGGTTTACAGCCCCATCTGCCACTGGGTCTGGGCTGAAGACGGCTTCCTGTTCAACATGGGCCCCGCAGGCGCTATCGATTTTGCCGGCGGCACCGTCGTTCACATATCTTCAGGGATCAGCGCCCTTGTCGCGGCACTGTTCCTTGGCGCAAGAAGAGGGTATCCGAAAAATGTCATGCATCCCAACAATCTCGTTATGACAATGATCGGCGCAGGCCTGCTCTGGGTCGGCTGGTTCGGCTTCAATGCCGGCAGCGCCGTCGCCAGTGATCTCGATACCGGAAGGGCTCTTACAGTAACGCAGATTGCCGCTGCCGCGGGTGCGTTTGCATGGATCATCATAGAAAGCACTCTCTATAAAAAAGTCACAAGCCTCGGTGTTGTTTCCGGAATACTTGCCGGACTTGTCGCAATAACGCCAGCCGCGGGCGTTGTACAGCCTGACGGAGCGATTGTCATCGGCGCAGTTGCCTCGATTATCTGTTTTCTTGCCATTCAGGTCAAAAACCGCGTCGGATATGATGACAGTCTCGATGCCTTCGGTATCCACGGGATAGGAGGAATCGTCGGCGCACTCACACTGACATTCTTTATCCGTGAAAGCTGGATGGCCGATGCCGCTGCAGCAGCCGGAGGAAGCTGGACCGTCTGGCAGCAGCTCGGCGTACAGGCTGCAGCTGTCGGCATCACCATCGTCTATGCAGCAATCGTTACCATCGTGCTGCTCTTTATCGTGGAAAAAACCGTAGGATTCCGCCTGAATGAAACCGACGAGATGGCCGGTCTCGATCAGAGTCTGCACGGTGAGCACGGTTATGGTCTTATCAATCTTAACTAAGACTGAATAATTATGAAGCTGATAACAGCAATTATCCAGGAGGACAAGCTAGATGCAGTCCGCGAGGCCCTTATCCAGTCCGATATCACAAGAATATCGGTCAGCAGGATATCGGGCCATGGACGGCAGGAAGACATCGATATTTACCGGGGCCGGAAGATCGCACCGAACCTGATCCCTAAAGTCCGTATCGAGATCGCCGTTAACGACACCTATGTCGAAACAACCATAGAGACAATCGTTGCATCTGCAAGGCATGGAAGCGGCGAGGTGGGTGACGGCAAAATATTCGTTTCCCCTCTCGAGGAGTGCGTCCGCATCAGGACAGGAGAACGGGGAGGTACTGCGATCTGATACCGGACGGCGTCCATTTTGTCAATGCTAACCGGAAATGAGGGCACATCCTTGTTTCCGGTTTTTTGCTCCTGCCTGTTAATCGCCAACGTCGTCAGGGCGCTTGCCGAACTCGTCAATCTTTGTCTTTTCCCAGAGCGGAACCTTGCCGAAATATGCCGCCCTGCCGATAATGTGAGCTGCCACCGGTGCCGTAAGAAAAAGAAAGACAATAATCGCCAGGGCACGGGAAGCGATGCCGAAATCCTGCCAATAGACAGACGTTCCGATAAGCACCAGCCCGATACCCAGTGTTGAAGCCTTGGTCGTTGCCGACATGCGGGTGTAGAGATCGGGCATCTTCAGGATACCGATTGCCGAAAGCAGAATAAACAGGGTTCCCAGCAGCAAAAAGATACCGCTTAAAATTTCAATCATTCTTTTCCCCTCCTTCCAAGGTAGTAGGCAAACGCCACCGTACCGAGAAACGCCAGCAGTGCCACAATGATACCCACATCCAGGAATGTCGTTGTGTTCTTCTGGATCGAGTAGACCGCTATAAACGCTATCGCATTGGCCGAAAGCAGGTCGAGAGCAACAATCCGGTCCTCGATGCTCGGCCCGATCACCAGACGGAGAAAAATCACCAGGATCGAAAGGCCGATGATGATCACCGAAATATATACAGACCATTCGATAAAACTCATCGCATCACCTCGATCAACCGTTTTTCAAGACCGTTTTTCAGTTCATTGCGGAACCGGTCGGCATCCTTGACATACAGGGCGTGAACATAGAGCGTTTTCCTGTCGGGCGATACGTCGATGCTCAACGTTCCCGGGGTCAGGGTGACAAAATTCGCAAAAAGCGTGATTTCGATATCGGTTTCAACATCGAGCGGAACCGCTATAACCCCCGGCTCCATATAGTCCTTTGGAGTAACGATATCGAACGCAACCTTGAGGTTCGCTATGATCAACTCCTTAAAGAAGTAGAGTACAAACATGATCACGAGCGGTATTTTTGAAAAATACCTGCTTTCCCCCCATGCCGAACGGGAAAACCACAGGATCAGGTAAGCGACAACCATACCGGCGGCAAAGGTACCGGCAGTAATCTCCCCGACAAGCATCATCCAGGCGATCGCCAGCAGGATATTGAATAAAAAAGGATTCATGACTTCCCTCCCAGAACAGCATCGATATACTCACCGGCATCCAGCAGCTCGATGGCTGTCCTGTCCGCAAGCCCGAAAAACGGTTCGAACCAGAGCCCGAAGATCACCGTGAGGCCTCCCAGTATCACAATCGGCACCACGATCATCGCTTTCCTCGTACTTGGAATCCGCAAATATGCCTCGTCTTCAACACCGCCCTCTCCGAGAGGATCGTCTTTCCAGAACGCCTCGTTCCATATTTTTATCATGGAATACAGGGTCAGCATGCTGACACAGAGAGCTATCCCCACCAGCAGATAGTGTTCCGAATCCAGACCCGCCTTGATCACCAGGAACTTTGCCCAGAATCCGGACAGGGGAGGAATACCGGCAAGCCCAAGAGCCGGAACCAGAAACAGCAGTCCGAGCATCGGATAAAAACGGTAGATCCCTCCTATCTCCCTGAGATCCCAGGAACCTTTCAGGCGCCGGATTATTCCGCTGAGATAAAACAGGTTTGTTTTGGCGACAATATTGTGAATCATGTAAAACAATCCTCCGGCTATGGCAAGCGGAGACTGTATCGCGAGCGCAAAAATCATATAGCCTATCTGGCTGATGATATGGAAGGAGAGCAGCTTGCGCATGTCGTACTGCGCCACCGCGCCCAGCACACCCACGACCATCGTGAACGCGGAAAGAACAAGCAGCACCTGATGGATGAACGACGCCTCTTCATGAACGAAAATGGTAGTGAAAAATCGCATGATCGCATAGACCCCGACTTTCGTCAGAAGTCCGGAAAATATGGCGGAAACCGCCATCGGCGGAGTATGATAGGATGCCGGAAGCCAGAAAAACAGGGGGAAAATCGCCGCTTTGATCCCGAACGTGATCATGAAAAGCACCGCCACCACCGACAGCATTTCCCGGTGCTCCAGCAAAGGAATCCTCTGGGCAAGATCGGCCATGTTGAGTGTGCCTGCGGTTCCGTACAGAATCCCCACCGCCGCGAGAAAGATCGAAGAAGAAAGCAGGTTCAGCGTGACATACTTGATCGCTCCTTCGAGCTGCTGAGGCCTCCCGCCAAGCACCAGCAGCACAAAGGAGGAGATCAGCATCACCTCGAACCAGACGTAGAGGTTGAAAATGTCCCCGGTCAGGAAAGCCCCGTTGATACCCATCAAAAGGATCTGCAGCAGCGGATAGTAAAAAAAATGCTCCCGCTTTTCGTCAATGGTCCCGAGTGAATAAAGTGCGGTGGTGAAGCCGATAAATGCGGTGGCAACCACCATGATGGACGAAAGCATATCGGCGACAAAGGTTATGCCGAACGGCGCTTCCCAGCCGCCGACCTGCAGCGACAAAATCCCCTGCGCATGGACGCCCGATAACAAAACCAGCGACACGCCGAGCATGGCCGCTGTCCCCGCCGCATTCAGCATACGGTGCAGCAGAGTCCGCTTGCGGAAGAAAATCATGACTGCCGCAGTGCAGAGCGGCAGCAAGATGGGCAGCATGATAATCCGGTTCATGGCTTTTCTCCCGGAAGTTGATCCGTGCTCTTCATCCTGTCCAGGTCCTCGGTTCCCAGCTCCTGGTAGGTGCGTTTGAAGAGCACGATAGTAAACGCCTGCACGCCGAAACCGATAACGATCGCAGTGAGTATAAGCGCCTGAGGCAGCGGATCGGCGAATGGTTCGACGAGCGCCTCTGCCCCTTCCGGCACAAAGGCAGGAGCCCCCTTTGTCAGCCGCCCGACGGTAAATATCATAAGGTTAGCGGCATGCCCGAGCAGGATCAGGCCGAAAATCACCTTCACGAGGCTTCTTCTCAGGATAAGATAGGTTCCGGCGGCATAGAGCACACCGACAATGACCGCAAGCAGAAATGTCATGAGCGGTCCTCCTCTGCAAGCGAAAAAATAATGGAGATCGTTATCCCCAGCACAAGAAAGTAGATCCCGAGATCGAACAGGAGAGGAGTCCCGACCTTGCCGATGAACGGAATCCCCGTGTCGATCCAGAAAGCTGTCATAAATCGCTCACCGGTAACAAGCGAGGGTAGAGTACTTGCGATGGCGGTCAGCAAACCGACCGCAATAATTCTGAGAGGATCAAAACGGACGACTGTTTTTGCAGCTTGAATACCGTTTGCAATAAAGTAAAGCGCATACGCTGCCGCCGCGACAAGTCCGCCGACAAACCCTCCTCCCGGTTCGTTATGCCCCCGCAAAAGAAGAAACACAGAAAATATCAGCAAGAGAAGCAGCAGATAACGGGACGCTGTGGCCAGAATAATTGAATACATATTACCGTCCTCCTCCGTCCGCCCTGAGTTTCAACAGAGCAACAACGCCCAGAGCGGCAACGGCGAGCACTGTGATCTCACCGAGCGTATCGATAGCCCTGAAATCCACAAGAATCACATTCACCACATTTCGCCCTTTCCCGTCCGGAACGCTCGTTTGGGCAAAGTACTGCTTCAGCTCTGACGAGAGCTCGAAGGATGAAGCGGCAAACACCGTAAGCGTCATTAACACCCCGACAGAAACGGCTATTACCGCGTCCCTTCCCCTGTTGGACGAACGGGAAAGTTTCAGGAAACCCGGAAGCTTATAGAGCACCAGCACAAAGAGGATGACATTGAGTGTCTCGATCGCAAAGGTCGTCAAGCCAAGATCAGGCGCGCCGTATATCACGAAAATAATACCGATGGAAAACCCGAGAGCTCCGAGAGCGACAATCGACTTCAAACGTGATCTGGAGTTGACAAGAAGCAGGGTTGAAACCAGAATGATAAAAGCGAGTGCCCCTTCGTAAAAAGTGATCGAAAAGTCGGGCGCTATGCCAATCCCGCCTGCTGAACGGTACAGAGCCAGGGAAGCCAGGAACACCGTCGTCAAGACGATGACGATGATGTAGTTTCGCAGGTAGCCGTTTTGCACGAACCGGGTCTGCACGGTTGCAAATGAAAGCACGCCCCGCAACGTTGCCTCATACCAGGCCGAAGGCCTCATGAAAACCGGCAGCGTCATCCGCACGACCTGTTCGGACATTTTTAAACGTATCAGATAAAGGACACCTCCAAGCAGAAGGGTCACGAAACTCAGTAACAACACCAGATTGAAACCCTCCCATATGGAGATCTTCAGACTGAGTGTCTCGGACAGGATGCTCTGGGCCGACTGTTCGAGCATTGCTGCCATGAAAAAGTTGGGAAACATCCCGAAAAGCAGGCCGAGTGCCGCAAGCAGGGCCGGGCCAAGCAGCATTTTGAACGGAGCTTCGTGCGGCTGGCGGGAAGTATCCATCGCCTTACCCCAGAACGGCTTGAATCCCACAAACAGGGTAACCATCACCACAAAAGCGTTGGCAAGCACCGCAGCAGCTATAAGAAAGATCCCCCAATATTCCAGTTCGAGAATGGATTTGTAAACCGTTTCCTTACCGATGAAACCCACAAGCGGAATAATTCCCATCATGGACAGGGAGGCAAGTGCCGCCGTGACCGCCGTCAGAGGCATTCGCTTCCCAAGCCCTCCGAGCTTCGCTACATCGCGAGTCCCTGTTTCGTGATCAAGTGTCCCCGCAATGAGGAAAAGCACCCCCTTGTAGAGAGAATGAGCAATGAGATAGATGAAAAAGGCCTTGATCGCGAGTTTCGATCCGATACCGAGCAGCATGACAAGGGTTCCCAGCACAGCAAGTGTCGAGTAAGCAAGCAGCTTCTTCAGGTCGGTTTGTTTGAACGCCAGCAGACCAGACAACACCATGGTCGACGCCCCCGCTACCAGAACCGTGTCCTGCCAAATCGGCGTTCCCCCTATCTCGTGGTTCATTCTTGCTATCAGGTAAACGCCCGCCTTGACCATCGTTGCCGAATGGAGATAGGCGCTCACGGGCGTAGGGGCCTCCATGGCATTGGGGAGCCAGAAATGAAACGGAAACTGCGCCGACTTGGTAAACGCACCGATCAGCAAAAGGATCACAATAGCAGGATAAAACGCGTGAGCGGTGATAACGCCGTTCATATCGTAGAAGGACGAAATATCGAAGCTGCCTGTAACCCGGTAGAGCAATATGATGCCGGCAAGGAAGGCCAGCCCACCACCACCGGTTACCAGCAGGGCCTGCAGTGCTGCTTTTCTCGAAGACTCCTTGTGATGATTGAACCCGATCAAGAGAAAGGAACTGATGCCGGTCAGTTCCCAGAACACGAACATCAGGAGCATGTTGTCCGACAACACAAGACCCAGCATGGAGGTCATGAAAATGCCGATGTAAACGTAAAACCTGCCGGTCTCGGCATATGCCTTCATATAGGCTCCTGCGTAAAGAAATACCGCTGCGCCGATAAGGGTTATGATCAGAACAAAGCTGAGACTCAGTCCGTCAAGCAGAAAGGAAAAGTTGATGCCGAGCGAGGGAACCCACGGCACCGATTCCCGGATAACTTCTCCGGAGACAATCTGCGGGTAGCGCGACAAAAAGCCGAAAAACATGAACAGGGGAAACGTTACGGCAATCCAGCCGAAGTTTTCCCTGAACCGTTTATAGAGCAGCGGCGCAAGCGCGGAAGCGGCATATCCTATAAGCAGGAGAATCAGCACAGACGGGTTCCTTGTCCTGTTGTTTCAAAAGACCTTACAGAAAAAACGCCAGAAACGGTTGTCGGTTCCCGGAGAAGGGAAATAATGAAACTCGCCATACTTGGCCATGTAATGAAACGCATTTTCACATAACCAGGTACTTCGCAATTTTTTTACCCAACAAAAGCCGTTTTTGCTTGCAAGACAAAAATAAGCACAGTATACCATACTTATATGGACCGTATTTATCGTCTGATGCCTTTTGGATACGGGAAAGGAATCTTTAGAGGCAATCAGAATTTTGCAAAACAGAAAGTGTTTGGTTAATCGGAAGCATGTCCAAAATACCGGGGCACTACCGTTGAATCCGCTGACCTCAAAGGACTGACGGTATTCTGCAAGGAACGTAACGTGGACAAGTCCTATGTCATCACAAAAAACATGGAGGATTTCGGAGTCATTCCGCTGACTCGCGACCAAAAGATTCAGGCATTAAAAATCCCTGCGCCGTTAGCATGCTATTGGCTGGGCGAATCGGAAACGGCATCAATGGATACCTAAGCACATGTATGTTTTTGAACTGAAATGCAAACAATCACCCTGACAGAGTAAGCACTGCAATACTACTATCACCATCCTTAACAGAACACCATGCCGGGGACACCAGACAAAGAAACCATTACCACCCCACTACCCTCCGACTCACACATAATAAAAACGCTGCACGGCGTCTTCGGCTTCCGGTCATTCCGCCCGAACCAGGAAGAAATCGTTCGGGCGATCATGAGCGGCAGGGATGTGTTTGCCGTGATGCCCACCGGGGGTGGAAAGTCGCTCTGTTATCAGCTTCCGGCGGTGCTGCTGCCGGGGACCTGCATTGTGATCAGCCCGCTGATCTCGCTGATGAAAGACCAGGTGGACGCAGCGCAGGCAAACGGTATCAGAGCGGCATACCTCAATAGCTCCCTTTCACCTCAAGAGCAGTCGTCTGTCATCGAAGCACTGCTTTCGAATTCGCTCGACCTGCTCTATGTCGCACCGGAACGGTTTTCTCTCGATCATTTCCAGGAACTGCTCAATCAAGTCTCCATAAGCCTGGCAGTGATCGACGAAGCGCACTGCATTTCGGAATGGGGCCATGATTTCCGTCCCGATTACCTCTCTCTTTCCGACCTTGTCAGCCTGCTCCCCAACTCGCCGGTCACGGCCTTTACGGCAACGGCCACCCTCAAAGTCCAGGAGGATATTCTCCGGAAGCTCAGGCTGCGCAACCCGTTGATCGTGCGAGCTTCCTTCGACCGTCCCAACCTCACTTACGACATCCGGTTCAAGGAAAACACCAGCGCACAGCTGGTCTCGATCCTGAAAGGATTTAAAGGCTCCGCCGGCATCATTTACCGCACAAGCCGCAAAAGCGTCAACGAGACCGCCGCAATGCTGCAGTCGAAAGGAATCCGCGCCCTGCCTTACCACGCCGGGCTGGAGGGCGAGGAGCGGAAACAGAACCAGGAAGCTTTTATCCGCGACGAGACCGACGTTATCGTTGCGACGATCGCTTTCGGCATGGGGATCGATAAATCGAACATCCGTTTCGTCATCCACGCAGACCTGCCGAAAAGCATCGAAAACTACTACCAGGAAACCGGCCGTGCAGGCAGGGACGGTGAACCGTCTGCATGCATCATGCTCTTCTCTCAGGCCGATATCCCGAGAGTACGGTTCTTCATCGACACGATCACGGACGAAGACGAACGGACGAAAGCGCTCGGTGCGCTCAAGAAGGTCATCTCGTTCGCCTCGACCACAGTCTGCAGGCGCAAAACCCTGCTCGATTATTTCGGCGAAACTTACCTGGCGGACAACTGCGGCTCCTGTGACATCTGTCTCGGCTCGCGCGAGGTAACCGACTGCACCGTCGAGGCGCAGATGCTGCTTTCGGCAATCGCCCGTACGGAAGAGCGATTCGGCGCAACCCACATTGTCGATATCGTCACCGGCATCAAAAACAAAAAGATCCGCGATTTCGGCCACGACCGTCTGAAAACCTGGGGTGTCGGCAAAGACCGAAGCAAGACTTTCTGGCGGCACCTGATCGACGAACTGCTGGCACAGAAAATAATTGCAAGAGCCGAAGGCCTCTACCCAGCGCTTTACCTGCTCGAAAAAGCTGTTCCTGTACTAAAGGGAAACGCGAACGTCGAAATGATCAGGGTAAAGGAAGAGAAGAGCATAAAGAAACCTGCCATCGACCACACAGAAGACTATGACCGCAGCCTTTTCGACCTTCTCAGGGCTCTTCGCAAAGAACTCGCCGACGAACAGAACGTCCCTCCCTACGTTGTCTTTTCGGACCGCTCGCTCCGCGAAATGGCCGCCATGAAGCCGCAAAACGAGGAAGAGATGCTTGCAGTCAACGGCGTCGGCAAAGCCAAGCTCAGCCGCTACGGCAAACCGTTTCTCGATCTCATCAGGAGACATTGCAATGAGCATCCGGATGAGACATAGCTTATGCTATTGACTCTTTAAACGCGATAACGTTGGGTTCCTGTTATTTCTGCAGTTTTTCAAGACTGACAATCAAACCCGGAATGTGTCTTTGAATCGCGTCCCACACGATCTCGTCATCAATAGAGTCATATCCGTGCGCAATTACATTCCTGAACCCGATTATCGATTGCCAGTCGTCTATCGTATCGAGAAGTGATACATCAATACGACTTACTCTGTTGAGCGCTTCTCCAAGAATTTCGAAGGCTCTTTCAACCGCAGCCTTTGTTTTCAAATCCTCCCCGTATAATGTCTCATCCATTCCTGCGGTGAAATCAAGAATCATTCGGCACGCTCGGAGGGCGTCTTCAATGCATACCAGAGGATCATGCCGCATAGACCGTCCTTGTTTTCTGGTAGATATGGCGCTTCAGCCTCTCGTTTTTTATCGATTTCGGCATAACAAGATCGACAGGCCTTCCAAAAAGACCTTGCAATTCACGCTTGACGCTCATATATCGGACCATTCCGTTTTCAATACCGTCCAGTTCGATAAGAAAATCGATATCGCTTTCCTCATCAAACTCGTCCGAAAGCACTCCGCCGAATGCCGTGAGACACTTGATCCCGTATTGTGCGCATATCCGTGATATCCCGGATGAGTATTCTTCGAAAGAAAATTTCATTCCGTCACCCATAGAGTTCTTGAAACAACAGAAAACATTCCTGCTCTCGAATAAAACCGAAAACCAGTACAAGCCATAACGGTAGTTTCATGAAAGTTATGAAAAACCGGGAAATTCTTGTTGTTAGTCCGCCAGCAGTTCTTGAGCTACTATCGTGACATACCATAAGAGACCGGAAATCAAGAAGCATCATCTCAATACAATGGAATATTTCTCATATTGTCATCATATGATCAATTCAAGAAACCTCTTATAAAACATGCTCAGCTTTACGAAAAATCCTTCCGAAACCTCCCCGTCACGCATTGCCGTTACAAATGTCCGCATCTTCGACGGAGAGAGCGAACAGCTCCGCGATGGCATGAACGTTCTCGTGGAGAAGAATGTCATAAAGAAGATTCATGACGCCTCGGATCCTGTTCCGCAGGACTTCGCAGAGATCGACGGCAAAGGGCATGTGCTTATGCCGGGCATGATCAACAGCCATTTCCACATGATCGGGGCTATGACAGCGGAAATGATCTTTTCGAATCCGACAAAAGATTACCGGGCATTCTGGCTTGCAAGGGGACTGGAACAGACATTGATGCAGGGCATAACGACTGTCCGCGACGCCGGCGGCAACGACTGGGGCGTCGTGCGGGCGGCCGAAGAGGGAATGTTCAACGCGCCCAGGATATTTGCTTCGGGTGCCCTGATTTCACAGACATCGGGACATTTCGATTTTCGCCACACGCACGTTCCTCCAGACAGCGGCCAGTTGAGCGGAGGCGTTACATCCCTCCTTGACGGCATTTCCTACATCGCCGACGGCGCGGACGCTGTCCGCAAGGCGGCGCGGGAGTGCCTCCGCCAGGGAGCGAAACAGATCAAGATCGCCTCGTGCGGCGGCATCATATCGAAAGCCGACCCGATCCACACCCTGCAGTACACGCCCGAAGAAGTCAGGGCTGCTGTAGAGGTTGCCGAAAGCTGGGGCACCTATGTCGCTTCCCATGCCTATACCGCCGAATCGGCCATACGCGATATCGAGAACGGCGTCATGTCGATCGAGCACGCAAGCATCATGAACGAGCGGGCCGTGAGCCTCGGCGTGGAAAAGGAGGTGTGGTGGTCGCCGCAAACAGTCGTGTTCCTCCATCCGCCGGAAGGATGGGGCGAAGCAGAAAGGAAAAAACTCGCACCTGTAGCGGAAGGGCTTGAAAAGACCTTTGAACTTTTCCGCCGGTATAACGCGAAAGTCCTTTTCGGAACCGACTGCTTCGGCAACATGGACGACCAGCACCTGGAGTTCGTCTACAGGTCACGCTTTTTCCCGCCGATCGAGATTCTCCGCCACGCAACATCGAACGGTGGGCAGGCACTGCGGATGTGCGGCAAACTCTATCCCTATTCCGGCGACCTCGGCGTGATCAGGGAAGGAGCGATGGCCGATATGCTTATTGTCAGAGACAACCCTCTCCAGGATGCTTCAATCCTCTCGAATTTCGAGGAGCAGTTACTCTTGATCATGAAAGACGGCAGCATTTACAAGAACCTGCTGGATTGACTGTACACTGAATCGAATCCAGAAGCAAATGAACAGATACCACATCCCGAATCAATCCCCGGCTTTCTGTAACCGTTGCCGCATCTCCTTGTACACTTGGCCGTCTCGTCGTATCCCAACCTTTAAAACCAGCACCCGGACAACCTGCTTTTCAATCCTGTACACAGTGCGATACTCGCCTGTCCGCAGCTTTCTTAACCCTTTCAGTCCATGCCTGAGTGGCTCTCCAAACTGTTCGGGACCGGTTCCAAGCTTTTTAAAAATGGTTTTGAGAACCCCAAACCATCACGTAACAAACATTATTTATCGATCGCGATTTCAACGCGCCGGTCCAATGCTCTACCGTCGGGTTTGCTGTTGTCAGCCACCGGCCCCGATTAATATCGAGAGCATCTGAAACAAAACGTCCCCTTAATCCGAAACTACACTTCTGTAGCAGGAAAAGCCAACATTCGGTCAAGATGATTAAGAAGATAAAAGGGAAGATTCAACAGCCTGAATGCCCGCTCCTGACCGCGCACTTTAGCGACAAGATTGTCGATCGACGGCTTTGCAGAACTGATCCGTATTGCGCAATCAGCTTGTTTTTTTATGACATATGAATGTATGGATTTGATCGACCCACGACTGCCTGATTTGACCTCTACCGGATAGATTCGATTATCATGTTCATACAGAAAATCGATCTCAGCCTGCCCTTCCGCTTTGGGGGGGTGCCAGTAATACAATGAAGGAGCAACATATCCCGGTTTTGCACCAAGCAATTGCTGACCGACAAACTGCTCGGAAATGACACCCCGGTTTGTCAATTCCAATGGTGAATTCATAATCTGTTGTACCGGAATTCCCTGTGCTGCAAGCAGTAAACCGGTATCGATAAACAAAAACTTGCTTATCCTGATTTTTACATCAGCACCCAGTGGAATATGGTTGGCGCTGGTATGCACAACCCGGAAAAACAACCGGGCTTCTACAAAACGCTCAATAGCTGCATTCAACTGCCGGTTGTCACCACTGGTTGAAGACGCAATCTCATTGGCCTGCTTATGGGAAAACTGAAGACCGACCTGACTGAGAAGCGCATCAAAAAAAGCGCCGAGCTTCAAGGCTGTTTGTGACCCGCTATATTTGGAGAAATCGTCCTTGTAGGCCTGGATAAGCTGTGCCTGATGCCGGACAATTTCCGCATGTATAAACTGATTGTCAACGGCAATCTGTATGCAATAAGGCATACCGCCGGTCAGCGTATATCGTCGCACCGTTGAAAGCAAATAGCCATGCACCTGATCCGAAAGAAGATGAACGTTTTTCCATGTCAGTTGTTCCAGAACATCTATCGCCTTTCGTTCCTCTGTGGCAGTTAAAAACTCCATGAATGTGAACGGGCTCATAAAGTATTGTTCAACACGACCTACCGGATAGGGGAACTGATAGTCATGCAGAGCCTGGTCAAGCAATGATCCGGTCAGCACAACCGCCAGCTCCGGCATATCTTCATGGAAATAGCGCAGACATGAATACGTCGCGGGAATTGCCTGCGCCTCGTCAAAAAAAAGAATAGCACGACTGCTTCGAGTAATTTCCTGACCAGTGATAAGAGATATCGAAAAAAGGAGATCTTCAACCCGATAAGAACGGAACAACGGTTCCAGATCTGGATGCCGTTCAAGATTAATCTCAACAAGAGGAACCGATAAACTTTCGGCTGCAAGACGAACAGCAGTGGTTTTCCCCACTTGCCGGGCACCACGGATGACCAACGGTTTTCGGTTTTTTCCGTTGTACCATGACTGAAGATCTTCCACTGCTTTTCGGTGAAACATTAGCTGTTCTTTTTACAGTTTCAGAAAAACACACAACAAAATATACCATTTTAATGCGAAATATTCACTAAAATATACGATCTTAGTACAACGCTTTTTTAACCCTCCTTAAGGAATCGCGCAGCACCTGTGAATGAACGCGGGCAAAAAAACTGAAATACGAAAGCCGGGTTGACTAATCTCAAAATCTACCAGAAGAATTTGTGACAATGCACCCCATGCAGAAAAAGTATTGCTCCTGCCATTTCTCCTGGGAGAATCAAAAACAGGCAGAAACAAAAAAGTCTGCACTACAACAGACTTGCTGAACTTACAAACCGATGAATGAGGAACAAATTGATCAACATTCCGGTATATACCTTGATATATACCGATCAACATTTTATATTTGTCATATGCCTGTAACCGCAAAAATATTCATGTCCGGTCGAAGCCAGGCCATCCGCCTGCCTAAAGAGTTCCGATTTGAGGGAACCGAAGTGTTTATCCAACGCGACCCGCTTACGGATGATATTATTTTATCCCGGAAACCCGATTCGTGGGAAGGATTGTTCGCTCTCGATGACAAAACAGACGTTCCTTCAGACTTCATGAACAGTGAAGATCGAAAAGAAACCGCACAGTCGCGTGATCCGTTCGAAGGTTGGAAAGAATGACCCGGTACATGCTGGACACAAATATTGCGAGTCATGTAATCAGGGGAGATATACCTGCGATTCGGGAAAAACTGGTATCCGTTCCGATGCAGGATATCGCGATTTCATCGGTCACTGAAGCCGAATTGCTTTATGGCCTGGCAAAACGCGCCTGTCCAAAAGGGTTGTCAGCAAGAGTACATGAATTTCTCATCCGCGTCGATATCCTTGACTGGAGCCATGAAGCGGCGCCGGTTTACGGTGACCTCCGGGCACAGTGCGAAGCCGCCGGCATAACCCTCTCTCCATTAGATATGCTGATCGCCGCCCACGCAAAAGCCGTCAACACCATTTTTGTCACAAGAGACAAAGCATTCAACCGTATACCTGACGGGTTACAAGTCGAGAGCTGGTAACCCCGGAATCTCTCCTTAGCTCCCAATGCTGTTCTGGTGGCAAACAATACCTGTGAATTCAAGCGTACCTTTCAAGACTACCTTTTACCAGCCGCTCTTCAAAAATCGATCACTATCTGAAACGAAAACAGCCTGCATTACAACAGGGGGAAAATAGTACAGATTGAATTTTAGAAATTCAATCTGTACCTTACTGTATGATACCACGGTCACTGACAGCAACGTTAAACAGTCTGGCGGCTTCGTTTCCGGTTGTCGCCATCACTGGACCCCGACAGTCAGGAAAAACAACACTTTCAAAAGCTGTTTTCCCTGAAAAGCCTTATGTAAGTCTGGAAGATCCTGCCGAAAGGTCATTTGCCGAAGAAGATCCGAAAGGATTTCTTGCGCGTTTTGGAAATGGTGCGATATTTGACGAGGCCCAGCGATGGCCTGACCTTTTTTCTTATCTCCAGGGTATGGTTGATGAAAACAGAGGCCCCGGAAAATTTGTTATTACCGGATCACAACAGTTCGGCCT
Organism: Chlorobium sp.; assembly: GCA_028280025.1. Lineage (GTDB taxonomy): Bacteria > Bacteroidota > Chlorobiia > Chlorobiales > Chlorobiaceae > Prosthecochloris. The sequence continues at coordinate 49,218 of JANQMO010000044.1, forward strand.
TCTCGCCGGTGTCACACAATCACTTGCAGGCCGCGTTGGAATAACACAGTTATTGCCTCTTTCACTTGGAGAACTAACTGCCAAAAATCTTAAACGTCTGTCAATTGATCGTTTGATGATAACAGGATGTTATCCGGCGCTGCATACCTCAAAAGTAAAACCGGAAGATTGGTTTGCCGGTTACGTTGCGACCTATATAGAACGGGATGTCAGGCAGGTAATGCATGTTCAGGATCTTTCCTCGTTTCAGCGTTTTCTCCGGCTGTGTGCAGGAAGAAACGGACAATTGCTCAACCTGATCTCACTTGCAGGCGAAACCGGTATTTCTCACACAACAGCTCGAAAATGGCTATCGGTACTTGAGTCCAGCTACATCGTTCATCTACTTCCCCCATACCACAAAAATTTCGGCAAACGACTGATAAAATCGCCAAAACTTTACTTCATCGATGTCGGCCTTGCCTGTTGGCTTCTCGGAATCCGTTCTGCCGAGCTTCTTTCCATGCATCCGTTACGCGGTGCAATGTTTGAATCACTCGTTGTCAGCGAGTTTTTTAAATCCCGCTACAATGCAGGCAAGCCTGCTGATCTATATTTCTGGCGAGACAATAAAGGTGTGGAGAGTGATCTGCTCTTTGAAAAAGCCGCCAATTTGCAGCCTATTGAGATAAAATCCGGAAAAACCGTCACGAAAGATTATATCCGGGCCGGGAAAAATGCAGCGAAATTTTCAGTTGAAAACACTCTTCAGCCATGGCTGATCTACGGAGGCGATGAGTCCTATGAACGTAGCGGAGTCCATGCAGTAGGATGGCGGGATATACCCGATTGGGTTACCCGTCATGACAATTGAACGCTGGACTGAAAAGAAAACACAGCCTGCATGACACCAGACTTATTGTGGTTGCGGAGCTACGTCCCGGAACCCACGCAAAAGCCGTCAACGCCGTCCTGGTCACACGAGACAAAGCATTCAACCATATACCTGACGGGTTACAAGTCGAGAACTGGTAATTGCAGACAAGGAACAAACCTTATTTATCGACAGCGATTTCAACGCGCCGGTTCAATGCCCTACCGTCGGGTTTGCTGTTGTCGGCAACCGGCCGTGACTCGCCGTATCCTTTTGCAGTCAGCTGTCCCGGAGCGATGCCGTTGGCAACCAGCCATTCGACCACTGAACCTGCCCGCTTTTCTGACAGCGCCTGGTTGTATGCGTCACTGCCGTCAGCATCGGTATGACCCTCGATCACCAGTTTCACATCCGGCCTGGCTTTGATCGCCTCGAGCACCTTGAGCAAGGTCTCCCTTGAAGCCGGCTTGATCGTAGACGCATCATAATCGAAGTAGATACCGTAGATGATGGCTCGACCGACCTTATCCAGGGATTGGCCGATGGCCCCTCCTCCGTCCGGACTCTTTGCAATGCCCTGACCACATTTCGGCGCCCTGCCGTCAGTTACTCTCGTTCCGTACCACAGCCCCTTGTACAGGCCGTTCTCATACCATAACCCGTTCAGGAAACTTCCATCCGACGTCAGCACCATCATGGCCGTTCCGATCTGGGGACCGTCTTCTACCCACTGAAAACGGATAACACGTCCGTCGGTGGTTCCGTTAAGCGTTCCGTTATCCCAGTCGTAACAGCCCTCGATAGACGTCCCGCTCTGAAGCAGCCACATGAGATTGTAATTGGTATCATACACACCCTTGATCGGTTGGGGAGTGACGGCAGCGCCGGAGGGAATGCCGTACGCCTCGAGTTCCATCATTTCCGTATAGTCCGGATCGCCCCAGTTCGAGAGAACTTCCAGCTTCAGCCATTGGCCGGGTGACGACTGTTGAATGGTAAATCCCTTCTTTTGGCCCTTGGCCGCCTCTCCTTCCAGAATAAGCTTGTACCCCTCGGAAGCGGATGTATCGGACACGTAGAGTTTGAAACCCTTTGCGGAAATACCGGGGTAGCCGCTTTCCTCTACGTTGGTGTTATCGATAGAAAACGATGTGATCGTATACCGCGACGGCAGTTCGATGACAACGGTATTCGGATGCGCGCTTCCTTTTTTGCTGCACCATCCCAGGTCCGTCGTCCCGTCCAGAAGCAGCAGACCTGCCCATTTCTGATTGTATTCCGAGGTAGCGGAAATCAGGACCGAGCCGCTGGTTATATCAAGAAGATCTTTGTTTTCGCGGGCAGAACCATGCCGTGCTATAACGGTAAATACCAGCAGCATAAGCAGAACAACGGCGTGCTTCATGATAATCTCCTTTGAACAGATTCGATTTATCGAAACGTTTGTTGTACAGCATGACACTACTCATGACGGCCATGATCAGGACTGTTAGATACTATCGCCCGCCACATCACAAATCATCCCCCCGTCCTTTCTCCAAGTGGCACTCGGTCTTCCAGGGCTGAAGGGCAAAGACAAACGAGACAAGAAAGGTGATCCCGACCCATGTCCAGCCGATACCGATCAGGCTTTCCCATGAATAACCTTCGTAAGCTGTCATGATCGGCAATCTGTGCATAGAGCAACGTGATCTGCGGTTGCCAGCCCGTGTAATACTTCGTGTAATGGTTGCCTTGATGCTGCTGTTCGCGTTACGCGAATTCATATCTCGGAAAAACCTTTAGCAACTCAACCAGTATCGTTGTAACTTGCCTCATGGTCTGGAGCCCCTTGTGAATGCAAATGATAGAAAAGGGTTGGTCACTTTTAATATCGCCGTTTCTTAGTAGTTTTCAGACCTTCTTTATTTTCTACCGGACACTACTGAAAAAAAGAAACTTTTTTCCATTTATTTTTGTAAGTTATCTGTGAGTAGAACTTAGTCCCCTTCTTTTAACCGATAACAAATAATTTGGAGAACACCCACAATGAATGTTGACCCAACGTAACGCGTTTATTGTGTGGTTTTTAAGCCACACGCCTATTTGCCAGCAAAAAAGCATCTACAAATTTTGTGGGGTGCTTTTTTGCATTTATACACGGCCTCCCTTGCACTCTTCAATGAAATACAGTGCATCGTTTTGATAAATGTGCACTGGATACCCCCCCCCCCGCCACAACCACCCGCTTCCCTTTGGCAAAATTCAGCTGGAACTAGAAATTCTTCTGTTGTCAATGCTCCCAATGAACAGTGCGGACGGATCAAATTGCAATCACCCCGCCCTCTCGTGCATGCCGATGCTCATAAGCCAGTTCACATTCAGGCACTCATCTCATAGCCTTCAGTTTAATCTTTCGATGTATCGATCATCAATCGGTTAACCCGAACGATTGAAACCCTATAGGCCATATTCCCCTCCACTTGCAGCTGGATTTCTTCATCACCAGTTTAACACGGTCGGTGGCTGAAGACCTGAGCAACATGTGCTTGGCCTATATATTCAGCATGATCTTTTCCCTTAAGCATAGAGATTGGCTCTAATAAAAGAGATCACTTGGTATTATTCCTTAATTATTTGGGCGGTGTAAAAAGTCTTGCCATTGCGATGTTCTTCTGTCGTGCATCTTGTGGCATCAAGTTTTTTCGATAACACAACTTTACTTTGCAGCTTTTTTTGATTAGCCAGTTCACTCAACGTTCTCTAACCATTTGCATTTGATTTTGGCTGATAATAGCAGGCCTAAGCAGTCATACATGTTCGCGATCGTTTTACTCTTTGCTTAGCTTAAAGACACAGGATATTTGTCATATGATTTACTACCATGTAGTCATGCTTTTCAAACAAGCATATTTCACAAATCACTATAGTAATAGTATTATTTTAGCATCCCCCTTTCACTCATCTCATTAACAATCTCTTGCATATGAGTTTTTTGCAATGCATTACTTATATCAATTTGTTTCGATTTATTCTTCTTTTTATTTAACATTTGTTCTGCATATAAATATGCTTTCTTCAAATCATTGACTTTGCTTTCCATCAAATATAAATTATAACATGTCCATGCGGCCGTATCATACTCATTTGAACAATCTGTTTTGTCCAACATCTCTTCTAAAACCTCTAAAGATATTCTTGTATCTTCTTTTAACTTTTTGTATTTCTCAATCTCTTCTTTGCTTATTTTTTCATTTTTTTCTCCATGATCTCCCATATATTTCTTTATTCTTTGATATGCTTTCACGCATACTTCCAACTGATACCAACACATATTATTATTTATATTTCTCACATAACTCTCTTCATCGCAAACAAATTTATCTTTATTTTGCTCATATATATTTTTTGCATCCAGCATCTTTTCAAGTGCAAGCTCATACATTTCTGGGCCAAAAACCCAATAATGATACGCAAGAAGATCTTTTAACTGATAAACGCTTAATTCATCTCCTTTAAAATCAGTAGGAACATGCATTTCAGCCTCATCAAATTGTTCCCAGGCATTATTATAATCCCCTTCTGCCATATATGTCTCTCCCATTCTTAGGTTGATTGAATACCCCCATTGAACACTATCCTTCAACCTTTGCCTTATTCCTAAAGCTGTCTTATAGAGCTTTCTTGCTTCCTTATAGTCGCCTTTTATTAAAAGCCAATATGCTTTTTCTGTAGTATACCATAAGTATTTTTTGTCTTCATCATCAGACTCAACAGTTTTATACAAGTCATCTAAAAGAGCCTGACCTTCCTCAATCCATTCATCTTTTCTATTTTCCTCTTCATTTGCACGGTGTTGTTGGGCATGGTTAACATATTTAATATATTTTTCTCCTTCATAGTTTTTCTTTGCGATTAATGGTTTGTTGTGTAAAATATATGGACATATTTTTTCATATTTTTTAACTGACTTATTAAACCGACGCTCTTTTTTAGACAATTGATTCAAGAACTGAATGTTTGCATCTTTTACAGCAAGCTCTTCAGCTAAGCGCACAAACGTTTCCCTTATAAATGGATTTATATGTCCTTGTTTATAGACCAAAGAATGCTCTAATTCACCCCACACATCCTGCAGATAAGTTCTCAGCTGAATCTCTATATGATATCCACCATCCTTATGCTTAAACAAATAATGGATAGATCTATATCCAGAATCAGGGTTCATTGGTAAATATTTGTATACCGGTCCAATCTCACCAACACTTTCGTTAAAAAGCTTTTGCTTTTTTTCAACTACTTTCAAAAATTTTTCTTCTTTTATAGGGTCACTCCAATTAAACAACTTATACTCTTCTAGGCGTAATCCCTTTTTTTTATCCAGCAATATATCTAGAAGAGTTTCATGCAATACAATCAAATCATCCTCAAAAAGCACCAAAAACCGCATGCCTGAAATATCTGTTATCCTCGTCAAGTCTTTAACATCTTTTATTTTTTTTATCTTTGTTTTAAGATACAAGCTATTAAGGCTTTTGATCCTCCACTTGGAGATGCATGGAGGAATCTTATTTTTATCCCTTTGCTTCATAACCTGGTCTTCAATAGAAGCCATCAATGGCTTAAGAATGGAAGACATTTCCCCCAAATAATCCTCTATCTCACCTTTTGTTATCATTGCATTTTTGTTTTGTTTATCAAACAGAATGCATTTCTTAAAAAACAGATTTATTGTTATTTTATTTTATAACTGATCTTCTTCACACTCAAAACATGCAATAAATCGATCGCCAGAGAACTTAATCTGCTATCCGGGGAGTTAAAACTCAGTTGTTTTTTTAGATTATAAAACCTTATCAAATTCCGGTTTACTTTGACGTTTCCAATAACCCTCTTTTTTAACCCATATAGACTCCAAATAAATCTCAGCGTTTCTAACCTCTAATTTTGCACCATAAGAAATTCCCATGTATAATTATCACAAAATCATTTCCGCCATCAAAAGCGGCATTAAAAAATTTATCATCAGACTCACCCCGAATCACTTTATTCAAAAACTCAGCAACAATCCACGTACCATATTGATGAATTCCAGCTATTACAATAATCTTATCATCACCTTTAGACAATCTTGCCAATACTCCAAAATCTCTAACCTCTTCATCAACAGTTATCTTCCCGTCTGATTTTCTTGCATCCACATATAATCTTTCCGCATCTGATTCAACCGAACTCTCCTTTACCAACTTTTTGAATGCCATCTAGAACCTCTTCCTTTAAATCAAATATATGTATTTTTTTTAATTGGCTCATCTTGCTCTTCTTCTCTTGCATCATAATCGCTATAAAACCAACAGGGTAGCATCATTTGATTAAACCACAATTGCTTATTTTCATAATCATCACAACATTTTATATCTTCAGGAAAGGTCATCTTTTCGCCCTTTGTATTCAAAACGCCATATGGCATCTCTTTATTTAATGCGGGGTTGGTCTGAGGGCTACAAAGATAAAATCGCGGTAGGAACGAAAGTCACCTTTCGCCCCCCGCACAGTTCCGGACGAGCGGAATTCCCGCATCCGGCTCCTAACTTGAGTATTTGACGCAAAACCGTTGCTCCGGCCATGGATGAAGAATCTTCGGACGTGGAAGATATTGATCGGTATATATCCGCATCCTCGCCCATGTCATCCGGTCTCGCTGGCTTCGGTGCCTTATGCGCTTTATCCAATGTACCGTAATATAGTGGCGGAATGCCGATAGTGCATGAATGTTTGTCGGCACTGCGAAATAGGCGTAATGACCTCTCAGCACGCTGTTCAGCCATTCGCCCTGCTCTTGTATCGAGACATGCATGCGCCGCCTTAACTCTTCCTTTACCTCCCTGAGCTTGGCCTTGAGTGAACCGCGCTTCGTCTTGCGCCAGAGCTGAAAGCCTTTCCCGTTCGCTTTCTTTCCACAGATGTGGGTAAATCCAAGAAAGTCGAAGGTCTCAGGCTTTCCTTTTCCTTCCCGTCTTCGTCGCTCAGCTGCAAATCTGCCGAACTCGATCAGCCGGGTTTTCTCCGGGTGCAACGTTAGGGCGAACTTTGCCAGCCGTTTCCTCAGATCAGTCAGAAATCGTTCGCCCTCTTCCTTGTACTGGAAGCCCGCAACACTGTCATCGGCAAAACGCACAACGATCATGTCACCTTGGCAATGCTTTTCTCGCCACTGCTTGACCCACAGATCATAGACATAGTGAAGGTAGATGTTCGCCAGGAACGGTGATATCACTGCTCCTTGCGGTGTCCCTTCTTCTGATTTGACCCGTTCGCCTTCTTCCTGTACTCCGGCCTTCAGCCACTTTATAATCAGCCGCACTATACGCTTGTCACCAATCCGGTGTTCAAGAAAGCGTATCATCCACTCGTGACTGATCGTGTCAAAGAAACGGGTAATATCGACGTCCAACACCCAACCGATTTTCTTCACCTTGATCCCGTATGCGAGCGCATCCAGCGCATCGTGCTGGTTGCGTCCCGGACGGAATCCATAACTGAAACCCAGAAACTCCGCCTCATAGATCGGCGTGAGGATCGCCACCACCGACCGCTGGACGATCTTGTCTTCCAGTGACGCGATGCCGAGCTGTCGTTGCTGGCCATTCGCTTTCGGTATGTACTTTCGGCGTGATGGCTGTGCCCGGTACGCTCCCGTGTGGATTCTTCGGTGCAGGTCTGCAAGGCTTTCTTCCAGTCCTGCTCCATAATCCCTCCACGTCACTCCATCGATGCCTGTTGCAGCTGTCCTCTTTAACTCGAAGTATGACCACCGCAGGCAATCTACGGAGATATGATGCAGAAGTGCTGTTAGCTTTTCCTCTCTGTTTCTGCTTACTGCTTCACGTATGCGGTCCTGCGCCTGGAACACGGCTTGCCGACTCTGCGTCCGGGCCGTGCTTTGCAGTTCTGCATTTCTCTTGTTCCCACCCCTTCCCTCCACGGACTCCGCCACGAGCTTCCCCGCTTTGTTCGACCGCTTCTCCGGTACTATTGGTGAGTCTGACTTCTTCATACCGTACATCATCGGCTTCAACTTTTACATTTTCCCGATGCGACCCGCCAACGACGACGGGAGGGTATCGAAGATCTCCCGGTTCCCGTGCAGGAAACTTTCGTACATGCCAGGGTCTCTGACGACGTGGGGACGGCTTGTACTCGCTTTACCGCACATGCCCTTGTTGCCTTCTGCCATTAGGAAAGCATCGGCTCCCCAGATTTTGTTTTTCGCCGCTCAATGGCTGGCCTGCACGACCCCTGTCAACGCTTCGCGCATTACCTCACGGTCTTGCACGCATGACTCGGGGACAGTGTGGGTCGCTACTCCTTCACTGGAGGGACTTGCACCCTTTATCTCCTGCCGGTCTCCCGGCGCACCCAAATCACCATCTAATTTTTTAGAATAAATTGGATTACTCTTATCAACCTCTTCAATATCTAAATTTTCTAACCCGAGAGCTAACGTTAATATCTGAATAGCATAATAGTCGCCTTGTTCAATAGATGGCAACGATTTTTTATCATATTTAACAGGAAGTACAATCTTGCACTTTATTATGCAACTTATTATTAAGAGACAACAAGTTTTTACCCCTATCCTTTATTGAACTATCCGTAGATAATTTCATTGTTATCTGCCCCGCCTCTTTGGCATTTTTTTTTGTAGTCTCTATATCTTTTTGTTGTTCCTTAAACAAACGCCATTGTATTATAAATATTAATATCGACAGAATAATAGTTCCGATAGAAAGTGTTAAAAAAACAGAATCAAGATACCTCATATCAAACTAGTTCAATCTGACAAAACAAAATCAACACAACATCCATCAAATTTTTTCTGTTCTTACATCTTTTAAGATTTGCCTTATAATATCACGAACAATTGATCAAGCAATACTTTTAATAACGCATAATAAATACTTAACAAGAAATGCGGTGACAAAAAATCATCATTACAGTTTAAATTTCAATAATAACATGTGATAAAGCATACAGGGACTATATCTCTGTGATATTAGTAGTGTGTGCACAATCTTTTTTTGATGACAGTTCAACAATCAACAAATAAAAGAGTCACAAAATAAACTTATGGCTCAGCACTTATGGGGGGGGAGCACTGGCGGTTAATGGCGGTCGTCATTTCGGGGCATCATAGGTCAGAATGTGGATATGGAGGACCGCCAACGTAGACTAACAGTAGTCGCTACGAAAAATATAGTAATATATTTTCAAATGTAAAAAGCACGTAAACTCTTTTAGCGGTATTTCGTCAAGACCTACACCGCTTAGCCCTCACTCATTAACCTGAAGGAAAGGGAAATCCTATACAAATTCGACTTCTGTTTGGAGAAGGCTCTCATGGGACAATAAATCGAACCTAAAAACGATGATGGAAAGTTATAACGCTGAAGATCATTTCCCATATTCTTCCTCTGGCTCATGAACCTCCTGATACCGGTCCATCCAGGAAAGGTCTTTGCCTATAACCAATTCTTCCATTGCCCTATGATGAGTTGTTTTCATAGGGATTAACCGCATCTGAAAACCGTGAGATCGAGCCATTTGCTTCACTTCTTCGGCATTATCATATGTCATCAGGAAATCGCCTTGTATACGCTCGCATAATGAAAAAAGCCGATCGTGATCAAGATCGTAATGCCGATACAGCCTTTTTCCGGCTTTCTTGCCGCCGGCAGTATAAGGGGGATCAATAAAAAAGATTGCGTTCTTATGCTCAGAGAACTCCTCTATGGCACGCAGTCCATCCTCTTTTCGAAAATTAATCCGACCAGAAACGTTCGATAAGCTATTGAAGCGTTTCGCCAAAGTTTGCGGGTACCATCGAGACTTGATACCTTTGCCGTTTTCTCCATTTTTCAGGAAACCCGATCCATGAGCAAGAATACCGCCGTGAAAAGTCCTGTTTTTCAAGATGGTTTGAAACGCCTTTTCCCGGATATCAGTATGCTTTGTAGAGAGTTCCCTGATAACCGACTCCTTCGAGAGCTCAAAATCAAGTATTCTTTTTCCCAACCATTCAGCGTCCCCTTTAACAACAGCTTCCCATACAGCAGCAATCTCTTCATCAAGCTCAACCATTACCGCCTCATTAACCATATTCTCGAAAAGAGCGGTCAGGCTGATGATACCACCGCCGGCAAATGGCTCAATCAACACTCCCGGCCTATACGACAAATTCAGCAACCAGTTCCGGAATGTTGGGACAAACCATGTTTTACCTCCGGGATAACGGAAAGGACTTCTCTGCGGAACAGAGGCAACATTGATTGGCTTTGGATGTATCATGCATTCTTTTTCCTGATAATCAGGAAAAAGAGACGGCTGCTTAATCATTTCAAAACGGCTTTTCAATGGTCCTGTTTATTGGAGCTGTTTCGAGGTCCCCGTCGATCCTGTCTTGAAGCATTTTCATGAAATCATCAATCTTGCCCGGTACTGGTGTCGTTATCGAAAGCAAAGCCGGTTCAAATTCGGTGAACACTTCATCAACCTTTTTGAGCCTGTAACGCTCAACTCCATCCGTATTACTGAGCTCAAGATCATAAATAAGCCATGCTATGTCAGCATTTTGCCTGTTTACCTTCGTAAGTACCGGAAGTGTATCGAAAAAGCTTTTATTCAAAGCAACTGCTGACTTCTTTCTCCATGAATGTAAAATCCCTCCTTTGAAAAAAAGTTGCGGGACAAGACGTTTTCTTGATGAAGACAGATAGTCCGGGCGAGGATAATTTGGTTGATTCGACCAGTCCATGAGTGCCCGATTTTTCGATTCTTCAATAAAGTATTCAAAGGGGTCCCGAACATTACCTGAAATGTAAACGGCCTGTATTTCAAGTGCGCCGAAATCTGTCACTTTTCCGTTATCGTCATATGCAACAAGAACAATATCAATATTTCCAGCAGATTTGCCGTTTCCGTCATTCAAACGTATTTCTGTCAGTGAGCTCCAGTTGGATCCTTCAGGAAAGAAAAACGACGCCGCATCGTCAGTAATCAGCCAGTCTTCACGAAATCGTACCGGACATGTTATCACAGCATTACCGTCATGCTTTACACTGCAAACACCGAGCGGATCTTTTGCTTTATCTTTAGTACAGTTCGGAACCTTGTTATTAAAAGGACACAGCCTTTGATTACGATATCTGTTTGCCCTCTCGGAAGTATCAGTCACAAGATGACCAAACACTTCTGCCAGAGGCTGAGCAGGTTTTTTCATATTTCAGTGACACTTTTCTCGACACGTTCTTCTTTTAATATACATCAAGAGAGGCAAACTACTCCCACAGATATCTGCAATGAGGGAACGTTGTGTAGATGGGACTGATGGCCGCCACCACGATATTCCGCCAAAATCAAGACAAAAAACTGCTTTTGGCCCAATATAAAGGCCTGCATCAGCGCTGAGCACCCGTTAGTTCCAGACAGCATCAGGAATGTACGAGGTGAGTGCTCATGCCCCACATGGGGTATAATGTATGGGCAGTTTCAGCCATAACGGGTCAATAGAGAAACCCGAAGAGCCAGAGAGGAATCTTTTTCTGAAAGCCAACCTCGATATCATCAGCTACGACATAGCTGTTTTCAATACCTCTTATTTGTTTAAACCCCTTGTTTTTACCTCCGATTTCAAACGTATGCAGACCATTGACGATGAAATCTCCTGTTGCTGACAACTCAATCGAGCTGTCAATGATGCTCGGGTGAATATTTCCGACAAAAGATGAAGATGGAAATAGTAATTCTTTATGCTCACTGAAAATGCTCGGCCAGTGCATCGTTAACCTCGCCGAGATCAAAGAACTCGGGATCGATGTTCCCGCCCAACCATTCAATCACTGCCTGATGCTCAGGATGGGATGCATCATCCAGAATTTCTATGAGATCCTGGTATCCCCATATGCCTCCGCAATCTTCAGGCGGACAAGCTCTTTTTCCTTTGATGCATTTCGGCAGCTTTATGGAACCGTCAAAAGGAAGAATCTTTTCAAGGAGAATCTTATGCTCCCAGCCGTCTCCAAAATCGTATTCGTAGCTCAGAAAATCCTTTTCACGCCTTAAGAACTCCGACAAACGGTGTTTGTTTTCATCTTTCACCTGAAAACCGAACAAACCGCCCTCTTCATCATCGGGAACGCCAAAGATTTCCGGACCGGAGACGAATTGATGCAAATGGCTGTCAGTCCACCCCATCACAATCTGTAACACTTCGTGCAGTTGCCCGAGAGTGATATCCGGCTGAACAAGTATACGCCTCCAGATAGGCGGCTTTGAGCCGTTCAGGGTTATTTTCAACTGGCACACCGTAGCGATCTTTTTTGCACACATCATTTCCCCCCCAAACGGATTAATTCATTCCTGATCTCATCGATCACATCCTTGTTGTAAATCTCTTTCTTCTGCCCGCTTTTAAAAGAGTAGATGTAGAACACTTTACCGCCAAATTTTTCCGTGAACTTACGGTGTGACGTTTCCTGAATGGATTTCTCCTTGAAAATCTCCGGCAGTTGGATGGTTCCATCACTGAATGTGATCGGCTTGATTTGCAGTCCGACAAAGCTTTCACCTGCCTTGATGAAAAAGTCTACGTTATACAACCTGTCCCACTCATCCGGTGCGGGTTCGATCTTGACTCCGAGCAACTGCTCAAGCTGACCGTATACTGTTTGAATTTCCGTTATATAGCCATCGAATGTCCTGTCGATGACAAGCTGCTTCATGTAGTTTATGCAATCTTCTTCAGTCACTTCGGCAACTTCGGCCTGAATTACCTCGGTGATTTTCACATAGAGCTTTTTACCAAGTTCGACGATATGCTCTTCAGGTTTGACGTTGGCAAAATAATACTCCCGCCATTCGTCGAGTGTCTTTGGGGAACATTTCCTGATGGATTCAGAGGTGGGACCGACATTCCTTTTGAAATTCAACTGGAAGCGGTTCATTGCGCTGTTAAGAATCCACTCTTTAGCCATTCACCTGTTCCGATAAAGTTAAAAACTTGTCTTTGTACTTGTATTCATAATCCGTCTCGATGCGTACAAAACCGCTCCTGATCAGATGAGCGTTGATGAATGTTTTGTTTTGCAGATAAAGGTAACAGAGCAGGCTGCCTTCCTCATCGTATTTCTGACTGTCATATTTCAAGAATATCCGCTTACCCTTGATCTTCTCGTTAAGGTATCCGATAGCCTTGTCCTGAAGTATAGGGTCGGATTTGATACCCAGCAGCCTGACAATCAAACCATTCGACAGCAATACCTTTTCCGGTGTCAGTACTTCCTTGACAGTGAAAAACTCTTCGCGTTGCGCGCCGTTCTTTTTGTCAATTCGCGATCCGAAAGAGAGCTTTCTTGGATCGATTTTTTTATCGAGCTTGTGCGGATCTTTGAAACGATAGGGAAGTCGCTCGATGGCGCGCTCTGAATCAAGTGAAGGTTTGTCCTGTTGAAATTCATATCCGGTACCTATGAGGTCAGGCTGGTTAACACCGAGCTTCTGTTTTGCTATTTCAACAAATTCGGGGTTGATTTCATATCCAACCGAATTGCGCCCGAGATTTCTTGCCGCAAGATTGGTTGTCCCGCTTCCCATAAAAGGGTCGAGTACGGTATCGCCCTGGAAAGCAAACATCTTGATGAGCCGCCGCGGCAACTCTTCGGGAAACATCGCAATGTGACCATCCTGTTTGGCGCCGCCGAAATTCCAGTGACCTGAGAAATAGGTGTTCCACTCCTCCTTGGACATTGCGGATTGCTCTTTCTGCTCACTGGTTGGTCTTGGTGCTTCACCCTGTTTTTTGAAAACGAGAATGAACTCATAGTCCAGCTTCAGTATACCGTTGCGCGGATAGGGAAAGCTTCCCATGATTGAAGCCCCGCCGGTCGTGTTGGTTGTCGTTACCTTTTGCCAGATGATGGCCCCCATATAGTCGAAACCGATGGTCTCGCAGAACTTGATAATCTCCGTCCTGATGGGAATAACCTTGTACCGGCCGTAATAAACTGAACGGGCAAACTGGTCACCGATATTTACGCAGAGACGGCAGCCGGGATGCAATACCCTTTCACACTCGCTCCAGACAAGATTCAGATTGTTGATATAGCTCTCGTAACTCTCATGAAAACCGATCTGTGTATCGGTTCCATAATCTTTGAGCTGCCAGTAAGGCGGGGATGTTATGACAAGATGAACCGACCTGTCAGGCAACAGGTTCATCTGTCGGCTGTCACCCTGTATGATCGTATGATGGGTTTTCAATTGCTTATCTTCTTAAAATCTTTTTCCATTGTCAATTAGCTGCCATCAGATACACCGCTGAAATGTATATCCACTTCTATATTAGAGAGAAATTTTTGATCGCTTCTGCCTTGTCCAAATGCAGATATGATGTTTATGTTATTAAACTCTTATCATCTAACGCATGGATGCCGGATCAAGTCCGGCATGACTTTTTTAAGATAAGCAAGAACGATGTTTCTGAATAAATGCTTATAGCTTTATAGCTCCTCGCCCCGTCCTTTCTCCAAGTGGCACTCGGTCTTCCAGGGCTGGAGGGCAAAGACAAACGAGACAAGAAAGGTGATCCCTACCCATGTCCAGCCGATACCGATCAGGCTTTCCCATGAATAGCCTTCATACGCGCTTGTTACCTCCTTGATGAACTGGTTGACGAGAATGACCGCAAGAAACAGCGGCAGGCCGAGCTTGATAATCCAGTTCCACCAGGTTCCGAGCTGTATTCTGGAAACGCTGTTCATATGCTTGCGGACCATGTCGAGGCGGAAGAACCAGCCCACGACGACGCATTCGAGCAGCGCGGCAACAACGATTCCGTAAAAATTGATAAAGTGGTCGACGATATCGAGCCAGTAGAGTCCGCCGTTGGTCGTAAAAATTATTCCTCCCGCAAAACCGATAATGCAGATGACCGTTGCGGCTTTTTTCCTGCCGAAACCGAACTTGTCCTGTATCCCTGATACAAAAGCCTCGACAAGGGAAATCGATGACGAAATACCTGCAACGGTCAGACTGAGGAAAAAAAGCACACCGAACAGGGGACCTATGCCGCCAAGAAGCGACATGGCTTGTGGATACGCGACAAACGCGAGGCCGATGCTCTGTTTGACGACCTCTTCAAGCGGCAGGTTCTGGGAATAGGCCATAAAACCGAGGATGGAGAAAACACCGAAACCGGAGAGCAGGGAAAACCCGCTGTTGGTCAATGCGGTAATCAGGGCGCTTCCGGTCATATCGGACTCATAGGGCATGTAGCTTGCATAGGCGATCATGATGCCGAAACCGAGGCTCAGGGTAAAGAATATCTGGCCGTACGCGCTGACCCAGACAAGAGGATCGGTCAATTTCGAGAAATCAGGATTCAGGTAGGCTGAGACACCGATCATAGCCCCGTCGAGGTTCAGAGACCAGATGACCAGAATCACGGTCAGGACGAGAAGAAGAGGCATGAAAATCCTGTTTGCCAGTTCGAGACCATGGCTTACCCCCCGAACAATGATTATCCAGGTGATCAGCCAGACGACAAGCAGCCCGCCGATTATAGGCATCCTGATCGAACCGATTTCAGCAGGGGAGGAACTGAGACCAAGAAAGGTTTTGAAAAAAAAGTCGCCGGGATTGTCTCCCCAGGCAAGAGTGAGGGAATAGAAGATGAAATCGAAACACCAGGCAATCACCACGGAATAGTAGAGCACGACGCCGAACATGGTGAACATGAGAGGCCACCATCCGAGCCATTCCCATTTTTTCCCGATTTTCCTGAACGCCAGCGGTGCGCTGCCGATTCGTTCATGACCGATACCGAACTCGAGAATAAGGAGAGGAATGCCCGCTGTCAAAAGCGCGACAAGGTAGGGGACAAGAAACGCCCCGCCGCCGTTATCGTAAGCCAGATAGGAAAACCTCCAGATATTGCCGAGGCCTACCGCTGAACCGATCGCTGCAAGAATGAAGCCGGATCGAGATTTCCATGTGCTTCTGCCGGGACTTTCTGATGACATGACGATAACGTTAGAGGGTTGTGAGATACCGCTAAATTTACAAAAACCGGACGGATATACCCTTGCCTGTCAATCATCAGCTACCCCGGCGTACAAAGGTTCTGGCCTATTTCCACTGTGTCGGGGATTTGATCTTCGATCTCTTCTTTCGTACCGATCGTATAATCCCAAACCGGCCATCCGAGCGCACCCCTTTTCCTGTCGAGCATCCGCAAAATGTCTTCAGCCGTCCTGTAGGGATCGGGGTCCCAGTTCATTGCAGCGCCAAGCATCGTGCGCAAACGGTTACCCACGTAATCCATGAAACGGTCGGAGGCGATCGTATTGTCCTGAACACAGGAGTAGGTTTCGATTCCCTGCAGTATGAACGAGTAACGAGCACCCATTGTCTTTTCCGCCGCCGGGTCTGCAGCAACCATGGCAAGCGGCATGGAAGGGTTCGGGACACCCGCGGCGTTTGCCGTATAGACCATGATCTGGCTCGCTCTCGTGCTGTCGGTACAGGCACCGACATGCAGCACGGGAGGAATCTCTTTTTCTTCGACAACGTCACGCAGCCTTTCCCCGCAGAGCGCGGAGGCATCCGGATGCGCGAGCCCGGCAAAAAGCAGCCCCATACCGGAACAGCCGTGGCAGGTCACCAGAACGTCGTTCTTTATCAGCTGCTTGGCTATGATGATCTGGTTGCGCTCGAACACGGCGCCCCGGATGTTGCCGCAGGAACCGAAGTTTACAATTCCCCTGATCCTGCCGGACTTCACCAGTTCGGCCAGCCCGTGGATTTTTTTGTCCGGGATGGAGCCGTTAAAGAGATTCATGACCTCTTCGACCCCGAATCCCATTTCGACCTTTGCCCTGACTTTCGGAACGTAGACCCTTTCAGGATTCCGGTTCCGGTAATTGTCGATCGCGATATCGAGAATTTCCTCGGCAAGATCATACAGCTTGTCGAGATTTTTCAGGTAGTAATCCAGTTCGATAACGATCGCGCCCTCTTTTCTTCCGGAAGGAGATGTCGTAATGACTTTTGTATGGAACTGCCTCGCAACGGGCATCATTCCGGGAAGCACATCCTGCTGGTCGACAACGATCGCTTCGAAAGCGCCCGTCGCAACAGCCATTTCCGCCGAGGACGCCATTGCCACGAGGGGGATGCCGAGATCGCGCTCAATGAACTCTCCGCCGGTACAGCACATTCCATAGAGCTTGATATCCTCAGCCCCGGCTTTTTTCACTTTCTCCATAATGCGCGGTGTTCCCACGATATCGCATATCGCAAAAGCAACCATGGGCGCATGGCCGTTGATCCCGATATTGATACAGCCTTCCTTGACGATACTGCCCAGATTCACATTGATCATCGAGCGTTTCGGAATGCCGTACACGATATCGGTTGCGAGCGAGGTAGACACCACGGTTGTGATCGAGTAGGCAAGTACGGTCCTCAGGAAAGCCTGCATGTGGCTCTCAAAATCCGAATCCGTACCGTGACTTGTAAGATTATTGACCTCAAAGCACTCGTGGTATGCGCTTATAGGGATGATATCGAGTTTTTCCCAGGTTTCCACACGCTCTTTCGGGGCAAGCGCCTTGAGTGTTCTGTGCTCTTTGGGAAGAGAGCGCTGAAGATCGTCAATAAACCGTTCGGCAATTTCGCCGCAGATCGCTTCTATGGATTTGCCTTCGGTTTCGATGCCAAGAGTTCTGGCTACCGCCAGACCTTTTTCCTTTCCTTTTATGGGAATCGGGGCGGAACCTTCAGCCGCAGCCTTGAGAGAAATAAAAACCTCACGGGCGTGTGCGCCATGCGCTGACAATCCCGCTGCAAGACGCCGTAACGCATTTCCTGCCACAACAAGGTCGACGTCCTTACCGCAAACGGTAAGGGGAGTTTTCTCCGTCACCCTGCATGGACCATAGGAACAGAAGGCACAACATGCGCCCGTGAGGCCGTAACCGCATTGTGGATGCTGCTGGGCAAACCTGTCAAACGTATTACAGATATCGTGTTTGCCCATAAAATCAACCATTTCGGCAACCGCCTTGTTGGCGGTATGCCTGATCATCTCCTCCTTGCTGTAGTTGAGACGATGCACCAGCTTTATCCTGTCTTTCAGAGGCATTCCAGGCGTGTATTCAGGTGCCTTTCGCGAACCGGTCAGTTCATCCTCGTATGTATAGTTTTTCTTTTCAGCCATAGGTTACTCCTTTGCTGCTTGATAAAGCATTGGAATCAGTCTTCGAACGACCGTATATAGTCGATGACGTCGATGATCTCCTTTTCGGTAAGCGTATTGCCCCATGCCGGCATGTAACTGCGCACACCTGTCGAGTCTTGAGGAAAGCCCTGCTCGACGACATTGAACAGTCCCGCAGCACTGTACTCTCCGAGCGTTTCTGCCGATAAAGGGCGGACGCTCAGATTCATCATTTTCGACACGCGTCCGTCACCCCCGCCCGACTCGCCGTGACACATAACACAGGAA
This sequence comes from Chlorobium sp., assembly GCA_028280025.1. Classification (GTDB taxonomy): domain Bacteria; phylum Bacteroidota; class Chlorobiia; order Chlorobiales; family Chlorobiaceae; genus Prosthecochloris. Next base: position 67,613 of record JANQMO010000044.1, read on the forward strand.
TTACGGTAGATATCCTCGCCGCTGTATCCATGATCTTCGGCGGCATCGATCTTTTCGTGGCGATTGACCAGGCGGATATAAGCGATGGCGCTCTGTATCTGTTCAGGCGTCATCTGAAAGCCGAACGGCTTCATATGCATTGACTTTCCGTGTGCCAGGCCTCCCTTGCTTATGAAATCATAGAGCTCTACGTCGGTTTTCCTGCCAAAATAGGTGCTGTCGGTAAAGTCGGCCGGAGGTGAGGACAGCTTCTCCGCGTAAGGCCCTTTGCCGTCCCCATTCTGCCCATGGCAGACAAAACAGTAGCCGAGGTAAAGCCTCAATCCCTGCAGTTCACCCGGCTCAGAAAGAGCCGATGCCGAAGTCGCGGCACCTTTCGCGGATAATGCGGCCGTGTCTCCACCCCGCTCGCACGAAATGATCAGGGGAAGCATGACGATAAGAATAAATGCCTTGAGAAAGGTATGTCCCTTCATAATGATAGCAGTTAAGAATTTCGGTTAGCCTCATATGATGAGATCGAGTTCCTCATCCTTGAGCGAGGAATAGAGAGCGATGATCTCATCGCGCATATCGTTGAACTCCTTGTCTGTCCGGCTCATGCATTCGTGACGCGGTCTGGGGAGATGGTTGACCAGCATTTTCTTGACCCTTCCGGGATTGATGTCCATGACGCAGATCCGGTCGGAAAGGAATATCGCTTCGTCCACATCGTGGGTAACGAACATGATGGTTGTGCCGGTTTTCTCCCATACATTGAGGATCTGAATCTGCATTTCTTCCTTTGTCAGTGCATCGAGCGCCTCGAAGGGTTCGTCCATGAGGAGAATTCTCGGGCTGTTGGCCAGCGCTCTGGCAATGGCGACCCGCTGCCGCATACCTACCGATATCTCGTGAACCTTCTGGGTTTCCGTTCCTGCAAGACCGACTGTTGCCAATTGCTCCAAGGCGATCCGGCGACGCTCCTTCCTGCCGATCCCTTTCAATTCAAGACCGATTTCAACATTTTCGACAACACTTCTCCAGGGCAGGAGCGCATACTCCTGAAAAACCATCCCTTTATGGGGCCCCGGCCCATGCTCTTCCTTACCGTCAAGAATGACAGAGCCGTTCGTCTGGTCGATTAGTCCGGCTACGATCTGCAGCGTCACCGATTTACCGCATCCTGTCGGGCCGAGAACGCAGATAAACTCCCCTTCATCTACCGTCAGGTCGATATCCTTGAGTACGAGAACATCACTTCCGTCTTTTTTGAAAACCTTCGACACGTTCTGCAACTCGAGAAGCGTTTTCCGTTTCCTGCCGTTGCTCTCCATAAACAATACTCCCGTTTTTGATATTCAGGTTTTCAACGTGTTTCACAAACCGCCTTGCCGGCCCCGGCCTTCACCTCGTTCATCACCTTTTCGCGCAGTTCGATGAAACGGTGATGAAATTCAGGTTCGAGTGCCGCCTTGCCGAACCTCGGCCGCGCCAGATCGTTTGTAAATATTTTCGATATCCTGCCTTCACTGTTCATCACTGCGATCCGGTCGCTCAGCTTGACCGCCTCATCGAGTTCCGAGGTCACAAAGATGATCGTATTATGCTCGTGTTCCCATATCCTGGTGATCTCGGTGTGCATGGTCAGTTTCGTTTTTGAATCGAGCGCATTGAACGGACCGTCCATCAGGAGAATCTTCGGTTTCGTCACGAGTATCATCGCAAGCGATGCCCTGCGCTTCATACCGCCGGACATTTCAACGGGGTACTTGTTCACCGCATAGGACAGCCCTACCATATCGATGTATGTCATGGCAAGCTCCCGGTTCTCTTTGCCTCTTTTACCGAACTGGAACTCGAGTCCGAGCTCGACATTCTGCAGAACGGTCCTCCAGGGAAGCAGGGCATATTCCTGGAAAATCATCCCTCTGTCGGAACCCGGTCCCTTGACCGGCTCGCCGTCAAGCAGCACCTCGCCTTTATCAGGTTGCTCGAAACCTGCGATAAGCTTGAGGAGGGTCGACTTTCCGCTGCCCGTCGGCCCGACGATAACCAGGAACTCGTTTTCAGCAATATCCAGATCACAGCCGCTGACAGCTTCTATCCACGTACCGTTTTTCTGATACTCTTTTGTGACCCCCTTGAGCGAAATAAGCGCTTCAGACGTTGGCCCCGTGCTTCTGCCATTGTCAGCCATATGACACTCCCGTTGTTTCAGATTTTCCATGCAAATTTGCTGATCAGCCAGCGATTGGCCGAGTCCAAGAGATACCCTATGAGTCCGATGATGAATATCGTCGCCATCAACTGGTCATAACGGAACCTGTCCCTCGTGTCCAGAATGAAGTATCCCAGCCCGTCGGGCACACCGAGCATTTCCGCCGGTACGAGAATGATCCAGCTCACACCTACGGCGAGCCGCAGACCCGTCAGCATATCGGGGATGGCTGCAGGGATGATGATTTTGGTCAGAATCCCCTTGTCCTTTGCCCCCATGGTCTTGGCCATGTTCAGCCAGAGCGGGCTGACCCGTCCTGCACCATGAACGGTATTGAGAATAAGTGGCCAGATAGCAACAAGCCAGAGCAGGAATGTCACCGAAACATCCCCTACACCGAACATGATGATGGCAATCGGCATCCACGCCAGAGGAGATATCATGCGCAGGAACTGAAAGGGAACATAGGTCAACTGCTCGAGCCGTCTGAAATAACCGACCAGCACGCCGACAGGAAGCGCAAAGATGATCGCCAGAAGGAGACTGACCAGCACCCTTCGCAGGCTCGGAACCGCGTGATGAACGATATCACCGTTTTTTGCCATTTCGATCAGCGCCAGAAAAGCCGACAGGGGTGAAAACGCCTCGCTGAAATCATTTCCGAAGAGCTTCAGCATACTTGCCGCCTGCCAGATAACCAGAAACAGGAACACGCCAAGCACATAGAAACTCCTGTCGGCAAGAAATGCCTGCGTGCTGCCGTTTCGTGACTGTTGTTTGTTCGCCATGATGAATTACAGGTTTAAACTTACTCGCCGAATGTTCGCTCACGAACGTACCCTGCCTGGCAGTCTGCCGGGAAAGGGCAGACCGCAGACGTGTCAGCATTGTTATTCAAGAGAAACCCGCCATTGTCCGGAAGAACGTATCGGGCGGCGGGCCGGTATAGAATGTTATACCGCTATAACCTCTTCCCTTACAAACGGATTTTCCGGATCGACGCCGGCAAACTGTACCAGACCGCCCAGCTCGGCAGAAGCCTCCTTAACCCCTTCTGTGTACATCAGCTCTTTCTGGACCACTGCCGGATCAAGATTTTTCATGAAGTTGAGATCTCCTTCCATCTTTGTCTGCTTCATCATTTCGACCATCTTGTGCGTCGCGGACTCAAACTGGTAAGGATTGTACGACAGTCGTTCAGCGTCCCATTCCGGATGTTTGATCGCCCCTGTTCCTCCGTTGACGCCATAGGTGTCGAGATCGTATTTGAGCATCGCTCTCTTGACGACTTTTTCCGGAAGAGGAAGATACTTCGCCCCGTCCTTCGACAAGATATGGGCCGCTTCTTCGACATTGTTCAAAGCCCACAATTCAGCCTTGACAAGCGCCTTGATGACATTATGCGACCATGCCCTGTCCTCGAGTTCCTTTTCGTTCATGACTGCAACGCAGCATGGATGATTTTTCCAGACATCGCCGGTAAAACGAACAATTTTCCCCCCGGCCAGTATTTCTCCAGCCGCATTGAAAGGCTCTGCCACGATATAACCGTCGATCGCTTTCGACGCGATCGCAGTCGGCATGTCAGGCGGTGCCATGACAAAGAGGTTCATCTGGTTTTCTGCAAGAGGCTCGTTCTTGCCTTGTATGACCGCCTCGATTCCCATCTCCCTTGCGATCATCTGTATGATGATATTGTGCATGGAATACCAGTAGGGAACCGCGATCTGCTTCCCTCCAAGGTCGGCATATGACTCTATACCGCTTTCCTTTCCTACGGTCAGGGCCGAACCGTTGATATGGTCCCATGCAACAACTTTCACAGGAAACCCTTTGCTGTAACGCATATAGATCGGGATCGGAGCGAGAAGGTGCGTCAGATTGAACCGTCCCGCCATGAACGCTTCGGCCATGGGAGCCCAGCCCCTTATAAGCACCGGCCTTTCCGAAGCGATGCCCATCTCTTTGTAAAAACCAAGCTCATGGGCAAGAATGATAGGCGTGGCATCAGTAATGGGCAGATAGCAGCTCTTGATTGTTTTTCCCGAAACGGCGCCGCCTCCGGCACCCGCACCGGACTCCTGTTCGTTTGAGCATCCCTGAAGCAGAGGATAACCCGCCGCAAGAGCGCCGATACCCAAGGCGCTGTTTCGAATGAACTTCCTTCTCGACATTCCTGAATTATTCTCTTTCATAACAGCCTCCGGATTTTATTCTTGTCGATACGTAAATTATCAGCATCCTGGCCCGTCCATGCATAGAGCCATTCAGCCGCTCCTTTGTGAAAAAATTTACCGATCCGTAACAATTGTTAACCGCGCACCCCAAACATGGCCGGAATATAAACCTCACCCCTCTATGAAGCGGGCGTCATGATGTGACAATCAGAAACGATCAGCGGGAATGAGCTTGCCGAGAGACGTAATAACAAGCAGATACCAACCTCCTGTGATAAAGATAACAATCGTTAACGATATACTCAAAAAGAAACATCATTCAACACCCCAGGCTCCTTCACAACAGATAAGCCGCGACATTCCCTTAATTAATAAGGCGGTAGCCAGCTATGGCCGAAAAAACCCTTACTGAAATATCGCAATCCGACATAGACCGAAAGCAGGACAAAAAGTCTTTTCAGCCATACTTCAGGGATGTATTTCTGTGTTTTTGGACCAACCATTGCACCGATACACACCCCTGCCATTTCCACTCCGACAAGGTCCCAGCTTATAAAGGTCTCCTTGAGAACGACAAAAGAGAAAATGCTTGTAACCATGCCCAGCAAAACCGCCAATGCTGAAGTCCCGGCAACAATCAACATGGGCAATCCAACGACCATCGTCAAAAACGGTACGTAGAGAAATCCGCCGCCAATACCGATAAACGAGGATAAGGCCGCTATCAGAAGGCCGCCGGCAAAGGCAAGGAGAGGATTGAAACGGTATTCAGTACCGTAAAAGGAAAAGCTTGCAGCAGTGAGCCCGAACGATATACCCTCTACTCCTGAAGACAAGGGACGTTTTTCTTCGAGCATTCGTTTAAACGATTCTGTCGCCTCGCCGGCCTTTTTTTTCGAATCCAGTCCCTTACGGGTCGTACTGTAATAAATAAACCCTCCTATGACGAGAACCGTCAGTCCGAAATATCCCAGATACTCTCCAAGCTGAATTTTGCCTGCCGTAAGAAGAGGGATCAGGACTCCGCCGGCAACGCTGCCGGCCCCCAGAGCAAGGCCGAGCGGCAGCACAATCCGTTTTGCCCTGTAAAAATTAACCGTTGAAATAAAAGCGGCAAGACCGACGAGATACTGATTGCTTGCACGGATCGTATCCGTCAGAAAAGCATTCAATTCGGGGTTGGTTATCCTGAAACTGCCGGCATAAGCGCCGAGCCCCAGAATGGTCAGATGACCAACGCCTGCCATGATCCCGCCAAAGGCCCCGACAGTCGAAAAAATCCAGCCGATCCAGACAGCCCACAGAAAAGCGGTGAAATAGTTGATCAGGGGTGCCCCGGGTATCCCCGCAAACCCTTTTTCGGCATCGGGATCGATCATTCCCTTTTCGATCCCCCGGGGAGTCTTATCCACAAGTATCCCGAGTTTTCCCGGCAGGATAAGCGAATCAGCAGTATTGTTCGCAACCTGCAAGCCGGGTCCGGCAGTTTCTGAAGGAACCTCTGCATTGCCGGTTGAAGGAACGCCAACCGCAACGATCAGGATGAGAAGCAGGATTACGGCAGCCCCCAAAGAGCTGTATGCTATTGACCGGTTATGCATCACCAAGAGCTCTCTCAAGTTCATCCCTGTCGACAGCCGCCCCCTCACAAACAATTTTCCCGTCGACAATGATCGCCGGGAATAACGGCAGACCGGCATCTTCCCCGGCTTCTGTTTCATTTTTTTTCACTACCGCAACATCAAACACGTATTTCTCTTTCAGCGACATCACTGTCGCCATGTTTTCTCTGCAGCGCTGTCCCTGAGGCTCGTTTACCAATACTTGTACCAACATTTCAGGAAACCTCCTTTTTGAGCTTTTTTCGGTCCCGCGATCATGAACAACAGCAACGGCAGCCCCGAAAGCGATAGTATTGAACTGATTTCCAGAGCGGCACAACGACATCATTCCTGAGTGCATATGCCCCCCTGACGGCAAGGAATTCCAGGAAAACCGCGCGAACAACGAATCAATTGCCCGGCCGTTCCGCGTGAGCAACCATTGTTGATGGTACGGCAAAAAAAGACAGGCAATCATGCCTTCGCTTCCAGCGTATCGATAAGCGTGCGAACCGTATCGAGCATACCCTGGCAACTGTCAAACGGCGACGTTCCGGACAAGTCCGAATGTACCGCATGCATATCGAACGGAATGACCGCCCAGACATTTTCCGCCCCAAGCACATCGGTCATTATCCGTTTCTGTTCATCGTCGTGCACCTTGTTGAAAACGTAACCGATCCTTTTGATATGGAGCTGCCGGGCAAGGGATGATATCTTTTTTGCTGTTGTAATTGCCCTCTGCCCCGGCTCCACAACAACAAGAAGCACACTCACGGATTCTGCCGTCCCTCGTGTAAGATGTTCGAAGCCCGCCTCCATATCGAGCAGCACCCACTCGTCACGCTCGACGATCAAATGGCGCAAAAAGGATCGCAGCAAAGCATTTTCCGGACAATAGCACCCTCCCAGAGCTTCCTTGAGTTCACCCGTCACCATGAGCCTCAGCCCGTTGATCTCAACCGAAAACCGATGAACAAGGTCATCGACTTTGGGATTCAGCACAAAATACCCGCCCATACTGCCGGGTTTAGCCCCGGTACGCTCTTCGACAAGCGCCTTTTTCTCAATGAGCGGCTCAATTCTCCCGGATTCAGATTCTTTATATCCCAGGGCGCCTGCAAGACTGCCATTAGGGTCCGCATCGATAGCGAGCACCTTGCGCCCCTGCCGGACCATCTCCATCGCCAGGAGAGCACAAAGCGTCGTTTTACCTACCCCGCCTTTGCCGGATATAGCGATTTTCATACACGCCTCCTTTGCACCGCTCCAGCCGCAACTGTCTTCCCGGTTTACAACCGGAAAACTGCACTCGACACATGCAGGAAAGATCAGATAAAGAGCTGTATATCGGCATCGGCAGCGAACTCGAGGAACATTGCCGCTCCCCCGAAATCAATGCCGTCAATAAAATCATCCTTCGAAAAACCGAACACGTCCATCGTCATCTGGCAGGCGATGAACTTCACCCCGCAATCAATACACAACTCGCGCAACTCCTCGATAGTCGCAACCCCTTTTTTCTTGAACGTCTCTTTCATAAGGTTCGTAGCCAGTGCATCGAATCCCGGAACGTTACCGGTGAGGAGCTTCGGAATCTGCCAGTTGATGTTCTGGAACTGCTCGCTGCCAAACGGCATCTTCATCGGCATGGCAGGATTGCTGTGAGGCGATATCTTCGCATCGATTTTCTTGTTGAGAAGCGGCAGGCCGTAAAAGGTAAAGAAAATAACAACCTCCATGTCCATTGCGGCGGCTGCCGAGCCCAGAATGAAAGGAGGATATGCCCAGTCAAGTGTTCCCTGGGAGGCTATAAGCGCCACTTTTTTTGGTTGTTCACTCATCACTCAAGATTTAATATTGATAACTATATCCCTATTTAGTCATACAGTAATATACGAAGCAGCACATCAGAAACAAACATATCGCAGCTGCCCTCTTGGGATAATCCGGACGATTTGCTTATTGTATCCGTAATGGCCGGAATGTAACGGTCATCGAATACCTGCAGATTGAACACATGAGACCCTGATCACATGAGTACTTCTCACGTTTACAAAAAAATCGAGCTGGTCGGCTCATCAACAACAAGCATCGAGGACGCCGTCAACAACGCCGTCGAACGCGCTGCGGAAACAATCCGCCACATCCGCTGGGTGGAAGTTGTCGAAACACGCTGTCATGTCGAGGAAAACAGGATTGCCTACTGGCAGGTAACCGTCAGAATAGGCTTCACTCTCGAGGAGGAGTGAACGAAAAAGGGGCTGCACGTTCTTTACAGCCCCTTTTCGTTTATCTCGATAAACTTTTTGATGCTCCTGTCCCAGCTTCGCTCGACATCGTCCGGAAAAAGACATGCAGGAAGCTGTCCCTTGTTCTTGTGATAGGCGATACACTCACAGCAGATCCCTTTACGCGGACAGGGTTCGTATGTGCAATTGCACTTTTCGAGATTATCTTCCTTGTTACACTCCATACTTCGATTGCTGCGGCTGCCGCAGGACTCATCCTCTGCGGCAGCACGTTCAGGCGATCCTCAAACAGAGATGCGTTCAGTGATGATGTTCTCCGCCGTCGGTGAACCTTTCCGGTGCAAGCTCCCAATGCTCCGGTGAGAGCCAGAACGTCGAGAGCAGCAGCTCGCGAATATGGGAAAACTCTTTCGGCAGTTTATCGTACAGCTTCTCAAAAAGCTCCTCATGCGAAAGAAGTTCTTTTTTCCAGTCCTCGCGCTCAACCACCATCAGTTTGGAAAACTTTTCCGGCGTGAACTCTTCAAGCCCTTCCCATTTCATTGACTCATATTTCGGCATCCAGCCGAGAGGGCTTTCTACAGCTCCCGCCCTTCCATGGACCCTGTCGACAATCCATTTCAGAACACGCATGTTTTCTCCGAAGCCGGGCCAGAGGAACTTGCCGTTTTCGTCTTTGCGGAACCAGTTGACGCCGAAAATTCTGGGCGGTTCCTGAAGCAGGCGGCCTACATGCAGCCAGTGATTGAAATAGTCGCCCATATGGTATCCGCAGAACGGCAGCATCGCAAAAGGATCGCGCCGGACATCGCCGACCTTTCCTGCGGCGGCAGCGGTTTTTTCCGAGCCCATGGTTGCCGCAAGATACACCCCGAAATACCAGTTCGGCGACTGATAGACCAGAGGAACAAGGTCGCTGCGGCGTCCGCCGAAAATAAAGGCATCGATCGGTACCCCCGCCGGATTTTCCCAGTCAGGATCGATCGAAGGGCACTGTGAAGCAGGTGAGGTGAATCGTGCGTTGGGATGGGCAGAAGGTTTTCCCGAATCAGGAGACCATGGATTGCCCTGCCAGTCGGTCAAGCCATCGGGAGGAGTATCGGTCATCCCTTCCCACCAGACATCGCCGTCGCGCGTCAGTGCAACATTGGTGAAAATACAGTTCTCCTTCAGGGTCGCCATGGCGCTCGGATTGGTTTTGTCCGAAGTACCGGGAGCGACACCGAAAAACCCGTATTCAGGATTGATTGCATGGAGACGACCGTCTTCACCCGGCTTGATCCAGGCGATATCGTCTCCTATTGTCGTGACTTTCCACCCCTCGAACGCATCGGGCGGAATGAGCATGGCAAAGTTGGTTTTTCCGCATGCGCTGGGAAACGCTGCCGCAACATAGGTTTTTTCGCCTTCGGGAGACTCCACGCAGAGGATCAGCATGTGTTCTGCAAGCCATCCCTCATCGCGTGCCATGGCGGATGCGATACGAAGGGCGAAACATTTTTTCCCGAGCAGGGCGTTGCCCCCATAGCCGCTGCCGAACGACATGATAGAACGTTCTTCAGGAAAATGGACGATATATTTCGTGTCGTTGCAGGGCCACGGAACATCCTGCTGACCCGGTTCAAGCGGTGCGCCGACAGAGTGGAGACAATGCACAAAATCGCCATGTTCACCAAGAACGTCAAGCACCTGTCTGCCCATACGGGTCATGATACGCATGTTTACCACGACATACGGCGAATCGCTGATCTCGACGCCGATATGGGAAATATGGGAACCAAGAGGCCCCATGCTGAAAGGAATGACATACATGGTACGGCCTTTCATGCACCCTTCGTAGAGGCCGTTCAACGTTGCTTTCATCTCCTTCGGGGGAACCCAGTTATTGGTCGGGCCGGCATCCTGCCTGCGAAGGCTGCAGATGAATGTCCTGTCTTCCACCCTCGCGACGTCACTCGGGTCGGAACGGCACAGATAACTGTTGGGACGCTTCTCGTCGGATAGACGAATGAACGTACCGCCGTCGACCATTTCCCGGCAAAGAGCATCATACTCTTCCTGAGTACCGTCACACCAGCGGACGGACTCGGGTTGACAGAGATCGGCGGTCTCTTGTACCCAATCGATGAGTTTCCGGTTTTTCACATAATCAGGCGGATCGATCTGCAATAGGCTCATGGTTTTCCTGGTTTTACTTCGTTTATAAGGGCATCTGGCAATATCACTGTTCTTGTAATTCGAGGGCCTCCTGTATAAGGGCTTCAAAAACGGCTTTGTTCCGGGCGCCGAGGAAAAACGTCAGGATCGTGCCGTCTTTACCGATCACAAACGATGTCGGTATGGACCGCAGCCCTTCCTGAAGAAGCTGGCTGTAGGCGTCAATAATCTCCTTGTTGGCAATGACAACCGGGTAATTGATCCCGGAATCGTTTGTGAAAGCCCTTGCTTTTGAAAGATCCTCGTCAACAGTTACGCCGACAAAGGTAAAGCCTTTTTGCTCATATTCTTTCTGAAGCTCTATCATATCCGGAACTTCGTAACGGCACGGAGGGCACCATGACGCGAAAAAATTGATAATAGCGGCTTTTCCTTCAAGCTGCTGGCTGGAAAAGAAGCCTCCGTCCAGCAGATCTCCGGCAAAAGCCGGGGCATCTATTGCGGGCATCTCGTTCCCGTTTTCAGAGGGCTGTTTAGCTGTCTCAGCCTGCTCAGGCTGGCACGCGAACATAAGCAGGGAGAAAAAAAGCATAGCGGTTGTCTTGATAATATGCATAGGTGTCGAGGTATTTAAATTTCCTTGGTTGCTATCTGAAATGCTGAATTTCGTTTGAAAATATACAAATCTTCCCTTTTATTTATAGTCCTTCATACAGAGGGTGGAATCTTTGTGTATAAAGAATAATTAAACTATATTTAAAAACATATTTTTTTAGGTGCCCTGCCACCTTAGCTCAGCTGGTAGAGCAACTGTTTCGTAAACAGTAGGTCGTGGGTTCAAGTCCCGCAGGTGGCTCTAACCTGAAAAAGCTTTGACCGCAACAAAACAATCCTTTCAACATTGTGAATATGCAAGAAGGCAAGATTTCTCAAATCATTGGTCCTGTCGTTGATGTTGATTTCCCGGAAGGAGACCTGCCGGCGATTCTTGACGCTCTGACGGTTACCCGGCCCGACGGATCGAAACTGGTTCTTGAAACCCAGCAGCATCTTGGGGATGAGCGTGTACGCACTATTTCCATGGACGGAACAGACGGACTGGTCAGAGGAGCGGCTGTCGTAAACACCGGACACCCCATTCAGGCTCCGGTAGGAGAAAAGGTTCTCGGAAGAATGCTCAATGTCGTAGGAGACCCGATCGACGGTCTCGGTGCTGTCAAGAGCGAAAAGGCCTACTCGATCCACCGGCCGACCCCGAAGTTCGAAGAGCTGTCCACCAAATCCGAGATGTTCGAAACGGGCATCAAGGTCATCGACCTTCTTGAACCATACTCACGAGGCGGAAAAACCGGTCTGTTCGGCGGCGCCGGTGTCGGCAAGACCGTGCTGATCATGGAGTTGATCAACAATATCGCCAAACAGCAGTCCGGATACAGTGTCTTCGCCGGTGTCGGAGAACGCACCAGGGAAGGCAACGACCTCTGGGAGGAAATGAAAGAGTCCGGAGTTATCGATAAAACCGCACTTGTTTTCGGACAGATGAACGAACCTCCGGGCGCACGTGCACGCGTGGCGCTGACCGGGCTCAGTATCGCCGAGTACTTCCGCGATGAGGAAAACCGTGACGTGCTGCTTTTTATCGACAATATTTTCCGTTTTACACAGGCAGGTTCCGAAGTATCGGCACTTCTCGGCCGTATGCCGAGCGCTGTGGGGTACCAGCCGACACTCGGAACGGAAATGGGAGAACTGCAGGACAGGATCGTCTCGACAAAGAAAGGCTCGGTAACCTCCGTACAGGCCATCTATGTCCCTGCTGATGACCTTACCGACCCTGCACCTGCTGCGGCTTTTACCCATCTTGACGCAACAACGGTGCTTTCGCGATCGATCTCAGAGCTTGGTATCTACCCGGCCGTCGATCCTCTCGATTCTACATCCCGTATCCTCGATCCCAACATTGTCGGAGACGAGCATTACAACACGGCCCAGGCTGTCAAGGCTCTCCTGCAGCGCTATAAAGACCTTCAGGACATTATCGCGATCCTCGGTATGGACGAGCTCAGTGACGAAGACAAACTGACCGTCGCCCGGGCAAGAAAGATCCAGCGCTTCCTTTCTCAGCCTTTCTTCGTGGCCGAAGCGTTCACCGGGCTTGAAGGGAAGTATGTCAAACTCGAAGACACCATCAAGGGCTTCAACGAAATCATTGAAGGGCGTCATGACGATCTGCCTGAAAACGCTTTCTACCTTGTCGGCACCATCGAGGAGGCTGTAGAAAAAGCAAAAACCTTATAATTGCTGATATATCATGGCCGGATCCGATAAAGCCTTTACCATCGAAATCGTCACCCCTCAAAAACAGTTTTTTGCAGGGGAGGTAACCAGTATTCTGGCCCCGGGCAGGGATGGCCTGTTCCAGGTTCTCAAAAACCACGCCCCGCTTGTCGCTGCACTCAAAGGCGGCAAAGTGAAGCTCGAACTTCCCGATAGCGGGGAAAAATCATTCACGATCGCCGATGGTTTTTTTGAGATCAGCGACAACAAGGCAATTCTTCTCACAGAGGACATTTCCTGAAGCGGCCTCCCGGGAGCAGAATCCTGCTTCAGTTAAAACATCAGCGGTATGAACGATCAAAGCCGCTGGTGTTTTTTTATATCATCGCATGAAGATATTGACGCCAAAAGCACTCTGTCACGGGGACACTATCGGGCTTATATCACCCTCGTCCCCTTCTCCTGATCGAGAGAAGATCGAGCGGGCGGTCATCTATCTTGAAAAACTGGGGTACCGCGTCAAGCCTGCCGGGCACTTCAACTGCCAGGGCGAACCACGCATGGAACTCGACCGCCGCAAGCTTCAGGACCTGCACGATATGTTTACCGACAGAAGGGTCAAGGCCATCTTCTGCCTGAGAGGAGGTTCAGGGGCGACCAGACTGCTGGAAAATCTCGACTACGCTCTGATCGCCGAAAATCCGAAGATCCTTGCCGGCTATTCGGACATCACCGCCCTTTCGATCGCACTTTTCGCCCGGACCGGACTGCTCACCTTTTCCGGCCCTATGCTTGCTACCGAGCTTCATAATCCAAGCCCCTATACGGAAGAAAATTTCTGGAACGTTCTGGAATCCACAACCTCGGTCCGGCAGTTCCTGAACCACCCCGGACACCCGGTCCACATCTACCGTGAAGGCGCTGCCAGCGGAACATTACTGGCAGGTAACCTGACCGTTTTCTCCTGCCTTGTCGGCACCCCTTACCTTCCGGCTTTTCACAATGCGATCCCTCTTTTTGAAGACGTCAATGAAGAGCCGTACCGGATCGACAGGCTCCTTTCTCACGTGTATAACGCAGGCATTCTGAACCGGTGCAAGGGACTTCTTTTCGGCCAGTTCAGCCGTGATATCATGGATTTCAACCGCCAGGACCCCCTGCTCGACATCCTGCGCTACTATACGGAAAAAACCGCCCTGCACATTCCTGTCGCCGCCGGGCTTTCCTACGGGCATATCGACGACCTGCTCACGATTCCTGTCGGAACATCATGCTCTCTTGCCGCCCGTAACGGCGAGCTTTCCTTGACCATGCCGCCAGCGGTTTCATGAGACTGCCGTATGGGGTTTGATCATTGGATGAGTATGTGAGCGCTTAGCGGCCGGGATAGCTGCATCAGTATGGAAACCGGGATTCTCTTTACGATCTTTACTGTTTTTATTACATTTTTTCAAAGCCCTATCATATCGTCCATGTACAGCTCTTTTGGCCATGTATAGTCTCTGGCAGGCATCAGGCAGCGGGGAAGAAACCCAGACCGCTCAACAGGAAATCCAGATCGACACACTCGATGCATACAGGGTTGTCCTTTTCAATGACGATGTTCACACCTTCGACGAAGTCATCTTTCAGATCATCAAGGCAATCCAGTGCACCAGGTCCAAAGCGGAAAAACATACATGGGAAGTCCATACAAAAGGATTGTCCGTAATCTATTCAGGAACATTGCCTGTATGCCTCAAGGTCAGTTCCATTCTCGAGGAAATCGACCTCAGGACCGAGATCCAGGCCGGGTAGTGATCAGCTATTTCCGTTTAACAGCAGCCGGCAGCCATAGGGATGGCGCCGTGACAGGCTGACGCCCGAATGAGAGGCTTGCTCCAAAAGGAGCACAGCCGTTATATCAGAGCGTTGTTGCCGTGATGGTGCACTGTCCGCCTGTGTGGCTGCCTGAGAGGGTGGTGTTCGAGAAATCCAGGTCCATTTCGATGTTGCCGGTCGTTGCCCTGCCTTTGGAGATGCCGTTCAGCTTTGTGGTTATGCTTTTGCCGCTCTGTGCGTCATCGCTGACCTTGACATCCGACATCGTGATTTCGGAAGAACCGTTCTGCAGCGTACCGGAAGGAACCGTAACCTCGATTTTTGCATCGCCGCTCTTCGAAAAGCCTCTGACCGCCCAGACGTTGTTGAGCTTGACGTTTGTCTTTGTGCCGTCGAGTTCGAGTGACGCGTTCATCAGGCTGCCGGCATCGAGGCCGTTTCCGCTGGTTGAACCGTTCCAGTCTGCTTCTACGCCGCTGTTACCTTCGTCGATCGCTTCGGCTGCCGGAGTATCGAAGTTCAGGGTGATGCCGGAATAGTAGTGAAGAATGATGAATTCAGGAACGCTGACTGCAACGTTGGTGACACCGCTTGTACTTGCTGCCAGTGCCTGCGAGGAGAAGCCTGCAAGGAGCGCGATGGCGATGATGATGTTTTTGATCCGTGTCATGATGACTCTCCGTTTTGTTATCGTTCTACTACAGGAGAGTCAACCGCCATGCCAGAATCGCCACGAGAAAACCGGAATCCGGTTAAAGCATTAAATTATAAACAGATAAGGAAGGCGGCACATATGTCCGACATCGTGCAGACTGAAGGGGAGCCAGGCGAACAGGTGCGCGATAACGAAACATATAGATCGAAAACGCCCCGCCTGCATGCGGGCCGCAATCACTGCATACAGCACAATCCGAGAAAACCGGAAAGGGGATTCAGGCCGATAATCCCTCCGGTTTGTTATATTCACTACTTTATCCAGAGCCTCTTCGGCAGAGACTGCCGGAAGGGACATAACCTATGACCATCAACATGAGCAATTCGGATACAACCAGGGTGCAGCGCGTGGCTCAGTCGCCCGAAAAAGTGATGAACAAACTGGTTTCGCTCGCAAAACGGCGGGGGTTCATTTATCCGTCATCGGAGATCTACGGAGGACTTTCCTCCTGCTTCGACTACGGCCCGCTCGGCAGCGAGATGAAGAAGAATATCAAAGACCTCTGGTGGCACTCGATGACGAGGGAGCACCGGAACATCGTCGGCATCGACGCATCGATCATGATGAATCCGACGGTATGGGAAGCTTCCGGCCATGTATCGAGCTTCAACGATCCGATGATCGACGACAAAACCACCAAACGCCGCTACCGCGCGGACCATCTGATCGAGAACCATATAGAAAAGCTTCGCAGGGAAGGCAGGGAGGATGACGCGCACAGGGTAAGCACCTACTATGAACGGGCGTCCGAAGCCGAGGACCCGAACAGGGCGTTTTACGACATCATCATCGCCGAGGAGATCAAGGCGCCGGATACAGGCTCGTCGGACTGGACGGAAGTCCGGCAGTTCAATCTCATGTTCCAGTGCAACATGGGTGCGCTGGCCGATGCTTCGGGTATCGTCTACCTCAGGCCCGAAACCGCCCAGGGAATCTTCGTCAACTTCCATAACGTTCGCGAATCCAACCGCATGAAGGTGCCCTTCGGCATAGCACAGATCGGCAAGGCGTTCCGTAACGAGATCGTCAAGGGAAACTTCATTTTCCGTATGGTCGAGTTCGAACAGATGGAAATGCAGTACTTCATCAAGCCCGGCACCCAGGAAGAATCTTTCGAAGCATGGCGCGAGGAGCGGTTCAACTGGTACGTCGAAAGGCTTGGCATAGACAGCTCAAAGCTGCACTGGTACAAGCACGACAAGCTTGCCCATTACGCCGACCTTGCCTACGACATCAAGTTCGAGTTCCCGTTCGGTATCGAGGAGATCGAGGGGATTCATTCCCGGACCGACTTCGACCTGAAACAGCACCAGGAGTTTTCGGGCAAAAACATGGAATATATCGATCAGGCTACCGGTGAACGCTATATCCCTTATGTGGTTGAAACATCCTCCGGATGTGACCGGCTGTTTCTTGCGCTGCTCTGTGACGCCTATACCGAGGACGTTGTTGACGGCGAACAGAGGGTCATGATGACGTTTTCGACAAAAATCGCACCGGTGAAGGCCGCGGTGCTGCCTTTGATGAAAAAAGGGGAGATGGGAGAAAAAGCCGCACGGCTCCGTGACGACCTCGCTGACGATTTCCCTGTCCAGTATGACGATGCCGGGTCTATCGGCAAACGGTACCGCAGGCAGGACGAAATCGGAACGCCGTTCTGCTTCACTGTCGATCATGAAACGCTTGAAGACAACACCGTGACAGTCCGGTTCCGTGACTCGGCACAGCAGGAAAGGCTGGACATGTCCAGGGCAAAGTCGTTTCTTGACGAAAAACTCGCTTAAACAACTTCTTGAACCATGCGTTACGATGTGGCTGTCATAGGCGGCGGGCCATCCGGGGCCGTTGCCGCTGCCGAGCTTACAAAAGCCGGCATTTCCACCGTTCTTATCGAGAGGAACCTTGAAAATGTCAAGCCCTGCGGAGGAGCGATTCCTCTCGGCTTGATAGAAGAGTTCAGTATTCCCGATCCTCTTGTGGAAAAAAAGCTCTCGAAAATGAGCGTCCGTTCACCCGGAGGCAGGATGATTTCCATGGAAATGCCCAACGGCTATGTGGGCATGGTCCGCAGGGAGCGCTTTGACAGCTATCTTCGAGACAAGGCGGAACGTCTCGGCACCACTGTCATCGAAGCGCTCGTCAAGAACATCAGGCAAAACGGCAACGGCTACACCCTGCACCTTTCAAAAGATATCCCTCCCCTGGAAGCGAACCATATCATCGGGGCAGACGGAGCCAACTCGAGAACAGCGAACGACCTTGGATTTCCGCCGAACGAACTGCAGGTGATCGCCATGCAGCAGCGCTTTCAATACTGTGAACGGCTCAAGCCCTATGAAGAACTTGTCGAAATCTGGTTTGACGGGGACGTTTCGCCGGATTTCTATGGCTGGATATTCCCGAAGACAGACCATATCGCCATCGGAACAGGCACGGAGTTCAGGAAACACAATCTCAGGCATCTGCAGCAACGTTTTGTCGAGAAGCTCGGTATCCGCGAAAAACCTTACCTCGACGAAGCGGCAAAAATACCCATGAAGCCAAGGAAGTCATTCACACAGGAAAACGCCATCCTCGTTGGCGATGCTGCAGGACTGGTAACCCCGGCAAACGGTGAAGGAATTTTCTTTGCCATGCGGTCCGGAAAGCTGGGCGGACAGGCCATGATCGAGAAAATTCGCGACCGGAAGCCGCTGAAAACCTATGAAAACACATTCCGAAAACTCTACGCGCCGATCTTTTTCGGACTCCAGGCGCTGCAATCGGTCTACTACCGCAATGACCGGCTTCGGGAAAGTTTTGTCGCCATCTGCGAGGATACCGACGTGCAGAGGATCACGTTCGACTCATACCTGTACAAAAAAATGGTGCCTGCTCCATGGAGTGTTCAGATGAAAATATTCCTTAAAAACATCTATCACCTTGCAAAAGGCTCCTGAATGCTTCTCTCTCTGCCCAACTGGCTTATCCACATATCCTCCTCTCTGGAATGGGGTATCGCGGCCTACCTCATGTTCCGATACGGAAGGATTATCGGACGGCAGGACGTAAGCCTGCTGGGGCTCTTCATGATCCCTCACTGGATCGGAAGCTGGTTCGTTCTTGCCTATCATGTCAGCGGCGACTCGATACCGATCCTTCTCGATCTTTCAGAAACCGTCAACCTTTTCGGGAGCAGTGCGCTCCTGTACGCATCTCTCGGCATTCTCCGTGTTATCAATTCCCGCCGAGCCAAGGGGACGATTGCCGCTGCAGGGCTTATTCTCGTTTCCGGCAGACCGCAGTCCTATATGGGTGAAGACATCTTTGATCTGATCCTTCAGATATCGAGCGTTGTCTATCTGGCCTTTCTCTTCACCCTGCTTCTCATCCGCAAAAAAGACCCCGGTCTGCTATCCGGCCTGACCGTTGCCGGATTCTGGTTCGTGCTGGTCTTCATCGGCGTTACGGTGTTTTTCATGTACCTCTCTGCCGAAATCCGATCCTTTCCAACGCTCTCGCACGACGACCTCCTGCATGGCAGCGCCGAAAGCCTTCTTACCATCAGCAACCTGATGATTGTCCTGGGGGTCCACAAGCAGATCCGGCAGGCGGAAAAGGAAAGGAAGGATATTGACCAGGAAAATTCAGGGGTGTAGGATTCTTTTATAGGCCCCGGAATCTTCGAGAATAGACCGTGCTTTTTTCACCACCGGGTCACGCTCGATACGGCTCCGCCGTGCGGCATCTTCGTCATAGTGGCGCAGAACCTCTTCTTCGAGTGCGATGGCAATCGTTTCAGACTCGCTTGACTGCTTTTTGTCGGCAAACTGCTTCAGTTCATTTTGAAGCGAGACGATCAGGGTATCGACATCTGCAGAAACCGTGTCCGCTTTTTCCCCAAGCATCTTTTTCATATCCTCCAGAAGAAGCTCGGATTCCGTTCTGAAGGCAAAGCCCTCCCCGTTCAAAAATCGGCTGAAATCCTGCATCATCACACTTCTGTCAATACCCGCCGCTGGAAGCCGCTCGTTCGATGCCTTGTAATGGTTGGCATAACGGAACAGCATACCTTTCCTACGCAGCGCAGATTCATAATCGCCGATTTCAGGTGCTTCGATCCGGATATCGGGGAGAATTCCGCCTCCGCCGTATACCTTGCGGCGGTGTTTTGTATAGTATACAGGCTCACCCTTCTCGGCCTTTGTTCCGGCGAGGATATCCCGCGTCTCCTGTCTCCAGTCATGCGGCTTCTGAATAAGGCGGCCTGACGGGGTATAATACTTTGCTGTTGTCATTTTCAGCGTGCAATCATACGGAAGGCTGATGACCGATTGAACCAGCCCCTTGCCGAACGAACGGTCACCGACGACGACACCGCGGTCGAGTTCCTGTATTGCCCCTGCGACAATCTCCGATGCCGATGCGCTGTTGCGGTTTATCAGAACAGCCAGAGGCATTGTATCCAGCAGAGGCTCCCTGGTCGTCCGGTACACATTGCTGCTTTCCGGATCACGTCCTCTTGTCGAAACAACCATACTGCCTTTCGGAACAAACAGGCCGGTAACGTCAACGGCGACATCAAGCAATCCTCCGGGATTGTTGCGTAGATCGAGGATCACCGCTTTCATCGGCGTGTTTCGAATGCTTGCCGTTGTGCGCAGCTCCCGAATGGCTTTGCCGAGCTCATCGGCGCTCCTGTTGCCGAAAGAGTGCATCTCAAGGTATCCCGTCGAGCCGTAAAGCCCGGCAAAACGGATACTGTTCACCCTGACCTCCTGACGTACCATCCTCACCCTTTTCCAACGCCTCTTTCCATACCGCTCAACCGCCAGCCGAACCCCTGTTCCTGAAGGGCCCTTGATCAGATTCCTCACCTCATCGAGGTCATATCCCTCGACCGTTTTCCCGTCAACCTTCACGATCCGGTCTCCCACCTGCAGCCCCGCAGCCGAGGCGGGAGTCCCGCCGAAAACGGATACGACAAAAACATCTCCTGCTATATCGGCAATCCTGACGCCGATGCCTGCATATTGACCGCTGGTGAGTTCTCCGAGCTCAAGCGATTCATCCTCGTCAAGAAACACCGTATAAGGATCAAGCGTATCGAGCATCCCGTCAATTCCGGCATACATGAACTCAGCCACATCCAGGCTGTCGACATAGTTTCCGGAAACGTTCGTATAGACGTCACCGAGCAGTTCGATACTTTTCGATATGGAAAAATATTCTTCATCAGGATTATCTGCCGGCTTCAGCCCCGTTCCCATTATAACGAGCAGCGAAACGAGAACAGGAAGTGCGATCCTGACAAATAATCCTGAATGAAGTGCCTTCATTCCTGCACACAGTGACTCTCCAAGCCTGTTGCTCATGGAGTTATCGCAGGGCACTTTCAAGAGCCGTTGCACTGTCGGTTTTTTCATCCCTGTACTTGATAATCATCGGTGTATAGACAGACAGGCCGTTTTTTTCGGCAAAATCTCCCTGTATTTTCCTGGCCCCTGCAACGACAACGGCTCCTTCAGGGATCGTAAGCGGAGTTCCCTCCGACTTTCTGATGATACGTTCATGGACCAGGTCATAGACCGGCGTCGACCCATTCAGAATAACCCCGGTTCCGAGAACCGCCCGCCGGGAAACAACGGTCCCCTCATACACACCGCAGTTCCCTCCGACCATCACGTCATCTTCAATGACGACAGGCACCGCCCCGACCGGTTCGAGAACACCGCCGATCTGGGTAGCAGCAGAGAGATGAACATTGCGCCCGATCTGGGCACAACTGCCGACAAGCGCATGAGAATCAATCATGCTGCCGGCATCGACATAGGCGCCGACATTGACATATGCCGGGGGCATCATCACGACCGACGGCGCAAGATATGCGCCATCCCTCACGGATGATCCGCCGGGAACGATACGGACACTGTCCTCCTTTTGAAAACGTTTGACCGGATAGGTATCCTTGTCGACAAAGGTCCAGTCGTTACCGTCCGGAAACGGAATGGTATGCTCCTCCAGCCGGCCAAGCTTCATACCAAGCAGAATCCCCTGCTTTACCCATGGGTTCGCTTCCCAGCGCTCATCTTTTTTTTCCGCTGCCCGAACCGTCCCGTTATTGAGCAGGACAAGGAAACCGTCAAACACTTCCCGCGCCGCACTATTGTCCTGAAGCTGCCGGACTGTCAAGCCGGATAAATCCTCGATACTTCTCCGGACGTCTTCTGTCTGCATAAATCGTCGTTACTCTGAAGTTGCAAAAAACTGTATCTCCCGCATGAAAAACCGTTCTTACAGGTCGCTGTACTCAGCAGTAATATCCTTGCCGTTTTTCCTCAGCGAAAAACGGAAATCATCACTTCTGAGGCTTTCATCGGGTTTGATCTGAATAAAAAGCATATGCTGGAGGAACCATTTCAGCTCGATGTTCCGATCGATGTTACGGAGCGGTTCGGCAACTGTGGGACTGACATGCAGGTCAAGCTGCTGGAAAATCAGTTTCTGAGCAAGAGCATATTTCCTCAGCCATCGTTCTATCTGGTTGATGGTCGTGCACCTGGCCTGAACAACGCCGGTCCCGCCGCATGCAGGACACTGGTCGCCCATTCGCTGCATGAGACTGGGCCTGATTCTTTCACGGGTAATCTGCATCAGGCCGAAATCGGACATAGGCAGAATATTCGACTTGGCCCGGTCATGGCGCAGTTCGTTCTTCATCGCGTCATGGACCTTTTTGGCGTTTTTCGGATCGAGCATATCAATAAAATCAACAACAATAATACCGCCGATATCCCGCAGCCGGAGCTGCCGGACGATTTCGCGGGCCGCTTCGAGATTGGTTTTCAGCGAGTTTTCCTCCTGCTCCTTCTTGGCGGCATACCGTCCGCTGTTGACATCGATAACCACCATGGCCTCGGTGTGCTCGATAATGATATATCCTCCGGACTTAAGCCATACCTTTCGGGAAAAAATGGATTCGATATCCTTTGCGATGCCATAGCCTTCGAACAGGGGGAGCTTGCCCTCATAAAGCGTGACGTTCTTTTCCATTTCCGGAGCCGCCCACTGGATATAATTCAAGGTCTCCTTGTGTATGACCTGTGAATTGGCAACAACCTCCATAACGTCAGTCGTCAGGGAATCCCGCAGGACACTGGATATGATCGTATCCTCCTTGAAAATGAGCTGCGGAGGCTTGGCATCCTTGAGCTTCTCCTCGATCTGCTCCCATTTGACAAGCAGCTTTTCAAGATCTTTTTTCAGCAGTTCCTCTTCCTGGTGCTCGGCCACCGTTCTGATAATCGCCCCGAATCCTTCAGGAAGCATCGAGCGAACAAGTTTTTTCAGCCTGGCACGTTCTTTTCTGGAGACAACACGGCGGGACACAGCAATCTGGCCGCCCCCGAAAGGAAGCAATACCATAAAGCGCCCTGCGATGGTAATATCGGAGGTAAGCCGCGCGCCCTTGTTGCTGATCGGCTCTTTGATAACCTGCACAAGAATGGAATCATCGGCTTTCAGCCTGCCTGCGATCATCTGGGTATAGGACTGCCGTCGGCGATCGCCCCCTTTTGCTTTTCCGTTCCCGCTTTTTGGATCGTTACCCGAAACCGCACCTCTTTCATCGCCGGCCTTTGAAGACCGCGCGTTCGCAGTCTTTCCATTGACCTCCCCGTCTCCCTCACCGTTTTCACCGTTACCGTTTTCATCGTCATCCTCGTCGTCCTCGATCAAGGCACGATAATCTTCGTTCGTTGTCCCGACATCGGAAAAATGCAAAAAACCGTCTGACTTCTGTCCGATATCAACAAACGCCGCCTTGAGCCCCTCGACAACCTTGTGTACTCTGCCGAGATAAATGTCGCCGATGCTTCGCAAGCTGTCAGGACGCTCTATGACCAGCTCGGCAAGACGCCCTTCCTCAACCAGGGCCACCTGAATCTCATCGCCGGACTTGTTCATCAGCAACTGTTTTTTCACCGTCTTCTTCATTACACCACTCTGAAATCTTGAATATTTATTAACGCGCTCTCTTCCTGCGTATACCGCCTTTCAAACGCACGCTCCTCATTGGAGGATCACTCCGATCCCCAGCACCGCATGCAAGCACATGCAGCCTATGAAATGTAAGCTCTATTATTGAACATTTTTGTTAAAAGCACAAATTTTCGTCACTTTTCATGACAGATATAACAGCACAAAGCCTTTTTCAGTCAAGGCATCAATGGGCCGCTCCGCACGACACGAACCTCTGACGACACAATACGAAGCCAGATACTGGACAGATGCTCCAGGAATTTGCGGCATAGACGAAGCCGGAAGAGGACCGCTGGCAGGGCCGGTTGTCGCTGCCGCTGTTGTCTTACCGCGGTTCTACCACCCTGACGGGATACTCCGCAAGCTGCACGATTCAAAAATCATTAAACCGGCGCTGAGAGACTCCCTTGCAGATGCAGTGAAAGATACCGCAAAGGACTTCGGTATCTCGGTTATCGACAACCTGACCATTGACCGCCTTAATATTTTTCGAGCAGCCATGCTTGCAATGAACAAGGCTGTCGTTTCCCTTGACAAGCTCCCCGACTATCTGATGGTCGACGGCAACCGCTTCATACCCGACCTTCCGGTCCCTTACGAAACATTCGTGAAAGGCGATTCCAGAGTCTTTTCTATCGCCGCCGCCTCGGTGCTGGCAAAAACCGCACGGGACAGGATCATGAAAACGTATGCGGAAGAGTATCCCCAGTACGGATTCGACAAGCATTTCGGTTATCCGACAAAGGCACATGTTGCCGCGATTGAAAAGTACGGTCGCTGCCCCCTGCATCGAAAAAGCTTCCGTTTAAAAGCCCTTGGCGAATAAACAGAACAGCAGCCATGTCATATGAACCGCATGACCTCGGACGGCAGGGGGAAACAACCGCCGCTTCACACCTGATAAAAAAAGGGTACCGCGTCATCAGCAGAAACTATCGCTACCGGCGCAATGAAATCGACATCATTGCCAGAGACCGGAAAACCCTCTGCTTCATCGAGGTCAAAACACGATCATCAAAAGACAAAGGTCATCCTCTCGAGGCCGTCACCCCCGCAAAGCAGAAAGAGATCATCCGGGCGGCTTCGGCCTATCTTGCCGCCCTTCCGGACACCGGGGTTGACTGCCGCTTCGACGTGATCGCGATCGTCGTGCACTCGTTTGCCGACGGGAAGATAAGGAAATACGACATCGAGCATATTATCAATGCATTCATGGTCGAACAGGCCTAGCCTGACATGGCATGTGAGGCTATTTTTTAGTACATTGCACGATCACAAATTGTATCGATCCAAACGCATCCGCACCTTGCAAAAACACTATGTCTGACTCCCGGAACACGACAGCTTCATCAGCCTATGCGGCAACCAACATACAGATACTGGACGGTATAGAGCATGTTCGCAAGCGCCCCGCAATGTATATTGGCGACGTCCATGTCAGGGGCCTGCATCATCTTATCTACGAAGTCGTCGACAACTCGATTGACGAAACGCTTGCCGGCTATAACGATACCATCGAACTGACACTCAATACAGACGGTTCGGTCACTGTTTCCGACAACGGAAGAGGTATACCGGTCGATATTCATCCCCAGAAGAAAAAATCAGCGCTGGAACTGGTCATGACCGTCATCGGTGCAGGCGGCAAGTTCGATAAAGGCGCATACAAAGTTTCAGGCGGGCTGCACGGAGTCGGCGCATCTGTCGTCAATGCCCTGTCAGAGTGGTGCGAAGTCGAAGTCTGCCGGGAAGGCAAAATCTGGTATCAGCGGTATCATAAAGGAGTACCGCAATGCGAGGTGCAGGTAATCGGCGAAACGGATAAAACCGGCACGAAAACAACGTTCAAACCTGACGCGGAAATTTTCAAAACCACGGAGTTCCGCATGGATGTCGTCATCGACCGCATGCGCGAACTGGCATTTCTGAACAACGTCCTCAAAATCATCGTTCGCGACGTTGACGGGAACGAGGAAACGTTTCATTACGAAGGCGGAATACGGGAGTTTGTCAAGTATACCGATCATAACCGTGTCAGCCTGATAAAAGAACCGATCTATATCAGTGGAGAAAAAGAATCGACTGTCATCGAGATAGCCCTGCAGTACAACGACTCCTACCAGGAAAATGTCTTCAGCTATGTCAATAACATCAACACCCATGAAGGTGGAACGCACGTCACCGGTTTTCGCAAGGCGCTGACAAGAACCCTCAATGCCTATGCGCAGAAAAATGACCTGCTCAAAAACCTCAAGCTCTCGCTGACAGGCGACGACTTCAAGGAAGGACTGACCGCCGTCATCTCGGTCAAGGTACCTGAACCGCAGTTCGAAGGGCAAACGAAAACAAAACTCGGCAACTCGGAGACACAGAGTATCGTCGAGAGCATCGTCAATGATCAACTCTCGGATTTTGCAGAAAGCAATCCCGGAGTACTCAAGACTATTATTGAAAAAGTAAAAAGTGCCGCGCTTTCAAGAGACGCCGCACGAAAAGCAAAGGAGCTCACCCGGAGAAAATCCGCACTGGAAAGTTCGGGTCTGCCCGGCAAGCTTGCCGACTGCTCAATCAACGATCCGGAACATTGCGAACTCTACATTGTTGAGGGTGATTCAGCGGGAGGCAGCGCCAAGCAGGGCAGGGACAGAAGCTTTCAGGCCATTCTGCCGCTGAAAGGCAAAATCCTCAACGTCGAAAAAGCCAGATTGCACAAAATGCTCGAGAACGATGAAATAAAAACCATCATTCTCGCCCTCGGAACAAGTATCGGAGAAGAGGAATTCGCAGTCGACAAGCTGCGCTACGGAAAGATCATTATCATGACAGACGCGGATGTTGACGGAGCCCACATACGAACACTCCTCCTTACATTTTTCTTCCGCCATATGCGCGCGC
Source organism: Chlorobium sp. (assembly GCA_028280025.1). GTDB lineage: Bacteria > Bacteroidota > Chlorobiia > Chlorobiales > Chlorobiaceae > Prosthecochloris. The sequence goes on from JANQMO010000044.1 coordinate 93,727, forward strand.
TTATCGAAGCCGGTCGTGTTTTTATCGCCCAGCCCCCGCTCTATCTGATAAAATCGGGCAAGGAACAGAAATATGCATGGGATGACGATGAGCGCAACAGTATCGCCGAGACGATGAAGAAAAAACAGAAAGGGAAGGCAAACATTTCAACCCAGCGCTACAAAGGCCTTGGCGAAATGAATCCCGAACAGCTCTGGAACACGACCATGGACCCTGAACACCGTTCACTTCTTCAGGTAACCGTGGAAAATGCCATGGAAGCCGACCAGACTTTTTCCACGCTGATGGGAGACAAGGTGGAACCGCGCCGCGAATTCATCGAAAAAAACGCCCGTTACGTAAGAAGGTTAGATGTCTGATATTCTGACATAAACTTCCTTCTTGAGGTCGTTGATCCACTGATTGAAAAGCTCTTCCTGTTTCCGGTCAATTGCAAGCCGTTCGATCCGGGAATAATCCGTTTGCAGGTCAAGCCGATGAGTCGGCTCTCTCTTGTTCAGCCGAAAAAGCGCAAAGAAAGGGAATCCTTTTTCAGGCGCAACCCGAACAACCTTGCTCAGCTCTCCGTTACGATTCAGTGATCGAACCACCGATTTCAGCGGCTCTTTGAGCGATGTTACAGCAAACATGGATTCACCTGTCTCAGGATTATTTATCAAACCGCCGTTTTTTGCCGAAACAGGATCATCCGAATATTGCTTTGCCATTTCAGCAAAGTCCGCGTTTCCGTCAAGGATATCCTTACGGATCGTTTCGAGCTTCGCCTTTGCTGCCGACGCATCAAGGTTTTCTCTATCGAAGACGATCAATATATGGCGAACATGAAAATCATCTTTTTCCTTATCAAGCAGTTGTATGAGATGATATCCGAAACGCGTTTCGACAATATCGGAAACTTCACCTTCGTCCAGCGCCAGCGCTGTGTCTTCAAATTTTTTCACAAAATCGCCCTTTGTCGAATAACCGAGGTCTCCGCCAAGCGAAGCGGAACCGGGGTCCTGGGAAAATTGCCGTGCAAGCTGTGCAAAATCCCCTCCCTCTTCGATCTTCATCTGTATATCCTCGATTTCCTTCCGGGCTTTCACTTTCGCCTCTTCGGTGACCTGCGGATAAACAAGCACCTGTGAAAGTTCGACCATTTCGGGAACATCGGGAAGTTCCCGACGATTCGTCTCGAAATAATCCTTTACCTCGTCATAGGTTACCGAAATCCCTGCCAGCTTCTGCCTCCTGAGTGTGCCTATCATCTGCTGGTCCCTCAGATCATCCTTGATTTCTTTCTCGATAACCACATATGATTTCGAAAACGTGGCTTCCATGTCCTCTATTGACTTGAACCTGCTCCTCAAGAACGCCATCCGTTCGTCAACCTGTTTCTGCAGCTCAGCTTCATTGACCTGAATACTGTCGAGCCTGGCTTTTGTGAGCACAATTTTCTTGATGACAAGTGATTCAAGAATACTTGACTTCAGCAACGGATCGTTTTTCGATTCAGGATACTGCAGGCGGGTCATCATAGCCTGCTCATCAACTTCCGACTGGAGAATCATTTCATTGCCGATAACGGCGACAATCCTGTCGGCAGTTGCTGCGGCAGCACCGGTAGAGACGAGCGAAAAGACGAACACGAATAGAGATATGGTCCTGAAAAAAACCTGTTTCATAATAATTTGGCTTTACCTGAATTTAGCAAAACAACGCTCGCAGCCCAATCCTGCGGGAAAATCGTCAACCTTATCCCCCTCTCAGCTTTATCGGCCTGCGGGATTTCAACAGCCAGTCAAGCACAACCGGGGCAGCGATGAAAAGCGAAGAATACGTTCCAACGATGATGCCGAGAAGAATGGCAAAGGTAAACCCTCTTATTGCCGGACCGGCAAAGAAAAAGAGAACCAGGACAACAAGCATGGTCGTCCCGGAGGTGATGATCGTCCTGCTGAGCGTCTGGTTAAGACTCCTGTTGAAAATCGCAGGATAGTCTGAAGCCTTTCCCGATCGAATATTTTCACGGATCCTGTCGTACACAACAACGGTATCGTTTATGGAGTAACCGGCTATGGTGAGAAAGGCGGCAATGATACTTTGGTTGATATCAAGAGGCATGTAGTCGAACAACCCCCCGAAAATGCTGAACACTCCAAGAACAATAAAAACATCATGAAAGATAGCGACAACACTTGCTGCAGCAAAACGGAACTCGAACCGTATTCCTACATAAAGGAGTATGGCGACCACCGCGCCAAAGAGCGCTTTCAGTGCCGCCCATTTCAAATCAGCAGCAATACTGGGCCCGACAGAATCGATCCTGAGCACGTCATGCGGATTATCCTCGAGCCGTTCGTCAAGAGCATTTGAAACAAGAGATCGCAACTCGCTCAGCTCGCCGTCAAATGCAGTCTGGACAAGGATCGAACGATCGGCGCCATAGCTTTTTATCGCCCCTTCGACACCGGCTTCATTAAGGACTGCCCTGATATCCCGAATTTTATAGTCATTCTCGAACTGCAGGACAATCTCGGTCCCTCCCTTGAAATCAATCCCGTAGTTGAGCCCCTTGAAAACAAGCGAGACAATTCCTGCCACCATCAGGGTAAGCGAGATGATGTAGGCGACTTTCCTGTATTTGAGAAAATCAATCTTCGAGTCTTTTATAAGGTGCATACTGCAAGTCCTTTATTATTATCCGAAACTTTTGGCGGTCATCAGGTTTCTGTCGATCAGCAGATCAAAAATGGCCTTTGTGATGACCAGAGCGGTAAACAGGCTTGCTGCCGTCCCGATCATCAGCGTCAGGGCAAACCCCTGTATCGGCCCTATACCATAGATATAGAGCAGGAATCCCGCTCCAAGAGTGGTTATCTGTGAGTCCACAATTGCAGAAAAGGCTTTGCTGTACCCCGTATCGACTGCCGAACGGAGATTCTTTCCTTCGTCGATCTCCTCCCTGATCCTTTCGAAAATCAGAACATTGGCATCGACCGCCATACCGATAGTCAGAACGATACCGGCAATTCCCGGGAGGGTCAGCGCCGCACTGAAACCGGCAAGAACGGAAAGAACGAAAAGGATATTGAGAACCAGCGCAATATCGGCGGAAATGCCCGCCCGCCGGTAGTACACAACCATGAAAACCGCAACAATAAACAATCCCCAGCTTGCCGACAGAAGACCGGAGCGGATATAATCGGCACCAAGAGAGGGCCCCACGGTGCGCTCCTCGATGATCCTGACCGGGGCCGGCAGAGCTCCTGCCTTGAGAACAATTTCCAGATCCTGAGCCTCCTCGATACTATCTATCCCGTTAATGACAGAACTTCCACCGGGGATCTTGGATTCTACAACCGGCGCCGAATAGACGGCTCCATCGAGAACAATCGCAATACGCCTCCCGATGTTGGCCCCGGTGATCCTGGCCCATTTAGCCGTTCCGTCAGAGTTCATTCTCATGGACACTTCCGGCTGGAGAGCAGACGCGCCGAATGTAGCCTTGGCCTCTGTAATGACCCCCCCGGTCAGCTCCGGTGTTTTTTTAAGGAGAAACATCTCATAAAACGTCTGTCCGTCCTGTCCCTCGATCGAGCGGGCTGAAAGCCGTATTTCAGTATCCTTAGGCAGCAATTGCCGGATATCCTCCCGTGCGAAGAGCTCGCTCAGATACTCCCTGGAGTATTCAGGAGCATAGGCCATACCGTTCTGCATAACGGAAATATTGTCATACAGGGGGTCCCTGGCCGTTGACGTCGTATCTGTACCAGCAGCCTCTTTTGCAAGGTAGCCGTTGATCCGGTCAAAGGCTTCAAGCATGTTCTGATTGTCCCGTACCAGCTTGAACTCCAGCTTTGCGGTGCCTTTAAGCAGCTTTCGAACACGCTCCTCATCGGATACACCGGGCAGAGCAACAATAACACGCCGCAAACCCTGTGACTGTATAACCGGCTCGGCCACACCATACTGATCGACCCTGTTGCGAATAATTTCTTTTGCCCGCACGACAGCATCTTCAGCCTCTTTTTTCAGCTTGGCGACAATTTCTTCATCACTGTCCCGAACATCATAGAAATAACGGCTAAGCCGGATGTTTCTTTTCCCGAATCCGGAAACCAGCAGATCAATAACCCTGGCATTACCACCTTTTTTCACAGCATCCTGTATCTCCGACATGATCTCGTCAAAGGTTCCGTCCCGGTTCCAGGCCCGCTCCTTCACCAGATCGACCAGATCCACTTCGAGGACGAGATACATGCCTCCCTCCAGATCCAAGCCGAGTTTCAGACTTTTTTCCGATGCGGACTCGATCGCCTCACGGTGCTCCCGCACAAAAGCAAGACTGTCTTCCGATGCACTGAACGTTGAAAGCTTTCGGGAGTAGGAATAGTCCTGGTAGGTCGGCCACAGTGACCAGACAGCAAGGACAGTCAAAGCGACGACGAGTATACTTTTAAAACGGATATTTTTCATGGACGCGGTAGCTAAACAAAAAAACGCGGTCAAGAGAATAAGTTCAGCCAATATATGAAACCCCATCCTGATTAACAATCAGACAGGACGGGCTGACAACGGCCGCCGCAGAAAGGGCAAAAAAAAGCCCGGCGTTTTTTCGCCGGGCTCGACAAGTGCGTGCAGACAACACAGCATCAACCCCAGATATCCTGAGCTATGTTGTTGTACCAACCGCGGGCATACGTTGCCTCCTCGCTGAGCTGATCGTCATCGGCATCCATGGGAGTGAGGCCTCCGGCACCCTTGATCTTGACAATACCGTCGCTGGTAAGCTTGTACACCGCTGCAACGGAAATACCGTAACCGGGTCCGACAAGACTGTAGCAGGTATTGACAAGCGATGGAGGAGCAGGTACATCACCATGCATAAGTCTCACGATACCGGCAGCAGTGACTTTACCCTGGCTGCTTGCAGCAAAGCCGGACTTGGGCATTGCACCGGCAATACAGGAATCACCGATCACATGAATACCCGGATGGATCGTCGATTCAAACGTAATCGGATTGATCGGACACCAACCGGTTTCGTTTGTCAAACCGGCAGCGAAAGCAATCTTTCCGGCCTGCTGCGGCGGGATGACGTTGATGACTCCGCCTTTAACCGGCCCTGCATCGGTATTGACAGTCATGGTTGCAGCATCAACCGAGACAACCTTGCCGCCTTTGGATGCGGGGCGCCACTCGATGATATCACCATACAGGCGTTCCCAGCCTTTCGTGAACAGACCCTGCTTTGAAAACTTTTCCTTCGAGTCCAGAACGATGACCTTTGAATTCGGCTTGTTCTTTTTGAGGTAGTTGGCAATAAGGCTTGTCCTTTCGTAGGGGCCCGGAGGGCAGCGGAAAGGATTTCCCGGAGGACAGATAATAACATTATCACCGTCCTTCATATCCTGAAGCTGCTTTGCAAGCAGCTCGGTCTGCGGGCCGGCCTTATAGGCATGAGGCATCGCTGTATTGGCAACCTCTTCGCTGTACCCTTCGATTGTATCGAATTTGAAATCGATACCCGGCGAAACGATCAAGCGGTCATAGGTGAGCTCGTTGCCCGTTTTCAGCTTGACGGTTTTCGCTGCAGCATCGACATCTACCGCCTCATCGTGAACAATTTCAACCCCCCAGGTGTTTTTCAGCGTGTCATACGTATGGCCGATGTCCTTCATCTCCTTCAGACCGCCCAGTACCCAGTTGCTGAAAGGGCAGGTATAAAATGTCGTTGCCGGCTCGACAAGCGTTACGGCAATTGACGGGCTCAGTTTTTTGATATACTTGGCTGCAGAAGCGCCGCCGAAACCGCCGCCGATAACAACAACATGCTTCTCACTCGCCAAAGCGGGGCGTACACCGCCGAAGATTCCGAGCGTCGAGCCGGCAGCTCCGGCCACAACAAGTTTATTGAATTCTCTACGTGTAAATTTCTGGCTCATGTTTGTTCCCCCGCTTATTTAGAATTGTTCTTACTGAGACTACCAAAGTATTCAGCAATGAGATCGATCTCCTCATCAGTATACCCTTTGGCGTGCCGGCCCATGACTGTCGAATAACGCTCGTCATTCTTGTACTCCATGAGAACTGTTTTCAGATACGATGCTGATTTACCGTAAAATCCGGGCAGAATACCAGTGCTTTTGCCGTCGGTTCCATGGCAGGACGCGCAGGAAAGTGCAAGGATCTCACCACGGGGATCGACCTCTTCCTGAACAGGCTCAGCTGCAGCTTGAGGCTCCGGTTTCTCTGTAGTGCATCCGGTGAGTACTGCCGCCGACAGAAGACCGACAGACAGCCACGAGGTAATTGTTTTAACCATAGTTCTCATCTCCTTTTGTTAATGATGAATTAGCAAAATGAAAGAAGCAAACGCATTTTCATTGTTGTCCGGTGACCGCACAAGAACGGCAATCACCAGAACCTTCAACCGGCAATGTCCACCACTTATTATCAGGCAGCCGGGCAATGAGCGAGGGAAACCTTACCCCCCCATGGCTTGAAGCTGCAAAAAAGCTCCTCAACCAGGCGATGCTTCGTTACGCTTGCCATGTTCCAAGAGCAACAAGAGACCCTGTTACTCTGCGAAAGACAGCATTATATAACTATATATTTATATAACATTTTTTTTACGCTTCACAAACGGGAAATATTTTTTTACCCTCTTTTTTCAGTAAAACGCATCGATAACAGTCGGCCTTTTCGCCAAAAAGGAAGAATACTTCTTATATTTTATGCCTGTCCCGCTTTCACTTGCAGCGGGCAGTAACGCCCAGGTGCCGGATAATCACCCGGTCAGCTGAAAACCCGTTATACCGGTTTACATTTCTGTCATGCAAACATGCAAAACCAGTCCGACAAATCCCACAAAACACTTTACAATAATAATTTACAGCTGCAACGCCGCCAAAATTCTTTTCACGTGAAACATAGTTTTGAATATCATGTATGACGTCATCGTAGCCGGTGCCGGCCATGCAGGCTGTGAGGCGGCCCTTGCCGCTGCCAGAATGGGCATGAAATGCCTGCTTGTCACCTCAGACTTTTCAGCAATAGCCAGGATGTCCTGTAATCCTGCTATCGGCGGCGTCGCAAAAGGGCAGATAACAAGGGAGATCGATGCCCTTGGAGGAGAAATGGCAAAAGCTATCGATGCAACCGGAATTCAGTTCAGAATGCTCAACCGAAGCAAAGGCCCCGCCATGCATTCTCCCAGGGCACAGGCAGACCGGACACATTATTCACTCTACATGCGTAAAGTGCTCGAGCGCGAACGCCTGATTGATATGCTGCAGGATACCGCCACGGGAATCATTTCAGATACAGGGCGGTGCAGGGGAATAATGGTCAGTTCCGGGCGCCGTATAGAGTCGAAAACGGTCATACTCGCATGCGGCACGTTCCTCAACGGGCTCATCCATATCGGCATGGATCATTATCCGGGCGGCAGAACCATCGCCGAACCGCCGGTATCGCACCTGACCGCGAACCTTTGCTCTATCGGCTTTAAATCCGGGCGGCTTAAAACAGGAACCCCGCCAAGAATAGACCGAAGAAGCGTCGATTATTCCCGCGTCACTGTTCAGCCCGGAGATCCCGTCCCGGCGCCTTTTTCCTTCTCGACGCAGGGTCTTCCCGACAGGAAACAAATAGACTGCTACCTGACTGCAACAACCGAACAAACCCATGACATCCTCAGACGGGGCTTTAACCGCTCTCCCCTTTTTTCCGGAAAGGTGCAAGGTATCGGCCCGCGCTACTGCCCGTCAATCGAAGATAAAATACACCGTTTTACCGATAAGAACAGCCACCACATCTTTCTTGAGCCGGAAGGATTCGACACCAATGAAATGTATGTCAACGGTTTTTCGACATCCCTTCCGGAAGATATACAGCGTGAAGGTCTTCGATCAATACCCGGACTTGCCAATGTGGTTATGATGCGGCCCGGTTACGCAATTGAATATGATTATTTTTACCCGTACCAGCTTCACCCGACTCTTGAAACCAAACTCCTTTCGAATCTCTATTTTGCAGGGCAGATCAACGGAACATCCGGATATGAAGAAGCTGCCGCCCAGGGCATTATTGCAGGCATTAATGCTGCATTGCAAATCAGAAAACGTGAACCGCTCATTCTAAAACGATCAGAAGCATACATCGGTGTTCTTATCGACGATCTCATCACAAAAGAGACAAAGGAGCCTTACCGCATGTTCACATCCGCTGCCGAGCACAGGATCATACTCCGTCAGGACAATGCCGACATAAGACTTATGCCCTTCGGACATTCATGCGGACTTGTCGAGAATGACTCATGGACCGCTCTTGGCAAGAAAATGTCCGACATCGCCCAGGTAAAAAAAATTTCGACCGCACTGAGGATCGAGGCCCGTTACATTGCAGCTATGCTTCCGGACTCTTCAGGCAAATCCGTCACCGGCAGCACAACAGTAAAAAACCTCCTGAAACGGCCGGGCATAACACTGCAGACAATCCTTGCCGCCAGCCCTGATGCCGCTGAGGCGATCCTTTCCGTAACTCGTGATCCGAACGTATTGGAGCAGGTTGAAATTGACGTCAAATATGAAGGGTATATAAAAAGGGAGCGCCTTATGGCTGAAAAGATCACCAGGCTGGAATCTCACAGAATTCCCGCATCTTTCAACTATGATGCAATAAAAGGGATATCTCATGAAGGCAGGGAAAAGCTGAAAACGCATAAACCTGCCACCGTTGGGCAGGCATCACGGATTCTTGGCGTCACACCTGCAGATATATCCGTTCTCATGATAAAACTGGGAAGATAAAACAGACGATGTTTCACGTGAAACACGATGCAAACGCTTATTAACCCTGTCCCTTCAGACAATGACTGATTTTCAGCATATAACGGATGCGACAAACACGCTGCTTTTCGGGAAAGATCCTGAAGAACGAATAGTCGGGGTCCATCAGCTTTCAGATGCCAAGGTTCGCATCTATTCAAGAAATGCAAGCGGTGTTCAGCACCGTGACGAGCAATTTTTTCCCTTTTTCTTTCTTTCGGACGAGGTCCTTCTGGAAGGATTCCAGCCATCTTACAACGAAAAATTCTGGCTGACAAAACTTGCCGGCGATAATTATTACCGCTATCTCGCCATTTTCAAAAGCCATCACAATTTCAGAAATGCTCTTGATTATATCGATTCGAAATCCAGGCGTTCATCAGATGAAGCCTCCGAGGGGCCATCATCGCCAAACCTTACATACAGCAGGGGAGATTCCGTTACCCAGTACCTCCTCCAGACAGGCAAGACGCTCTTCAAAGGGATGCTGTTCGAGGACTTATACCGAATGCAATTGGATATTGAAACCTTGTACCGGCCCGAAAAGAATACAAAAAGAAAAGTTTTGATCGGTGCCGACCCGATTATCATCATCTCTCTTCATGATAACAGAGGCTGGGAACAGGTCATTCACAGTAAAGATCAAACTGAAACCGAACTTCTCGAAGAACTTGTCAAGATCATCCAGTTGAAGGATCCTGATGTCATTGAAGGCCATAATATATTCAGCTTCGATCTTCCCTATATCCAGAAGCGTTGTGAAATGAAGGGCGTCGAATTCAGAATCGGACGTGACGGGTCTGTACCGAGGAGTTTTCCGGCCAGCATACGTTTTGCCGAAAGGGTGATTGACTATCCTTTTTTTGACATCGCCGGGCGCCATGTCGTTGACACACTGTTTTTGGTTCAAAATTATGATGTGGCAAAACGGTCCATGCCGGGCTACGGGTTGAAAACTGCTGCGAAACATTTCGGTTTTGCATCATCTGAAAGAACGTATGTATCCTATGATGAAATTGCCGATCTGTGGGAAAGCAATCCGGACCGTCTTCTTGCTTATGCTCTTGATGACGTTCGTGAAACCGAGCAATTATCGGCGCTTCTGTCCGGCAGTAATTTCCATATGACCAGGATGATGCCCTATACCTACGCACACACAGCACGCCTGGGGCCTGCGGCAAAGATAGAGGCTTTGATGGTGAGGGAATACCTCAAGGAAAAGCAATCGATCCCAAAACCCGAAATCGGGCAGCAGCATACAGGAGGATTTACAGAGGTTTTCATTAAAGGCATTCTTGGGCCTATTGTCTATGCCGACGTTGAATCACTCTACCCGTCCATCATGCTCAGCTATGACATCTGCCCGAAAAGCGATGAACGAAGGATTTTTCCCTCTATTCTCAGAAATCTGAAAGATCTCCGTTTTTCAGCCAAAAAAAGAGCGAAGGAAGAAAAAGAAAAAGGAAACATGTCGCTGTGTGAAAACTTTGATGCCATGCAGTCCTCTTATAAAGTCCTGATCAATGCCATGTATGGCTATCTTGGATTCAGCAGCGGTATTTTCAACGACTATGAGGAAGCCGACCGTGTTACAACAACAGGACAGGCAATAGCGAGAAAAATGATACAGGAATTCGAGTCCCGCGGCTGCAAGGTCGTCGAGGTCGATACTGACGGTATATTATTCGTCCCTCCGCCGCATGTCCATGACAAAGAAGATGAAATGCGCCTGGTCCGGGACGTATCGTCTGTGATGCCGGAGGGCATCACGATCGGTTTCGATGGGCGTTTCAAGAAAATGATCTCGTATCTTAAAAAGAATTACGCGCTTCTCGACTATGATGGCTCATTCAAACTAAAAGGATCGTCGCTTGTAAGCAGAAGCGCCGAGAAATTCGGACGTGACTTCATCCGTGATGGATTCAGAAAGCTGCTTGAAGAAGATGTTCAGGCACTTCATGATCTCTATGTGTCTTACAAGGAAATGATCATCCGGCATAACTGGTCTATCGATGATTTTTCAAGAACCGAAACACTGAAAACAACTGTCGATCAATACAAAACCGACATAGAATCAGGCAAAAGAGCGAAATCGATAACCTACGAGATTGCCATGAGAAGAAACATGTCGATCAACAAAGGCGACCGTATTACCTACTATGTCTCGGGCAGCGGCCTGCAGAGCAGTCATTACGACAAAGGGCGCCTTGCCGATGAATGGAACAGCACGACGCCTGATGAAAACACCCAGTTTTATCTGAAAAGACTTGACGAGTTCGCCCAGAAATTCATTCCTTTTTTCAAACCGCAGGATTTCAGCTCAATTTTTTCAAGTGACACACTGTTTGGCTTCTCACCTGACGGGATCGAGTTTATCAAAGAAATCAGACATAAAGAGACCGACGGTATTGACAATAACGATATTCCCTTTTAATAAAATGAGTTACGATATCAATAACAGGCAGTCTCTTTCCTTGCTGTCATGAAACCGCTTCATCTTTACCTTTAAGCTGTCCGGCAGGAACTTTATGACTGTATTCCATGTATAGTTACCAGGCTTGCCTGCATTGCAGCAGCAGTATACATCGCAGCATTTGTCATCAGCCGATTGGTCATCGCCTGTCTCGGCTGGTAAACATGACGGCTTTTTCATTCACATTGCCTGCGTGCTTTCATCATGCAGGGATGCAGCCTGTTCCATTAATAATCTCAAGAGGATCATACAATGATTGACAATAAAATTCTACCTGTTACTGATGATGTCACCTGGATCGGTATTCTTGATCCCGGTCTGGTCACATTCGACATTGTGATGGAAACCAAGTACGGGACAACCTATAATTCCTATTTCATCAACGCCGATAAAAAAACTGTCGTCGAAACATCCAAAGAGAAGTTCTGGCCAACGTATCTTGAAAAGATAAAACAAGTTACAGACCCTTCAGAAATCGAGTACATTATCGTCGACCATACTGAACCCGACCATTCAGGTAACGTGAGGAACCTTCTCGACGTCGCTCCCGACGCAACCGTTGTCGGCAGCGCAAACGCCATCAAGTTTCTCCGCGACCTTGTCGGCAGGGATTTCAAATCAATGACGGTAAAAGACGGTGATACACTCGACCTCGGCAACAAAACGCTTCGTTTCATCAATGCCCTCAACCTTCATTGGCCCGACGCTATCTATACGTGGCTCGAAGAAGACAAGGTGCTTTTCACCTGTGATTCATTCGGCTGCCACTATTGCCACGAGGAGATGTACGATGATCTCGTCGGGGACTTCGACGATGCGTTTACCTATTATTTTGACGCTATACTCAGGCCATTCAGCAAATACATGCTTCAGGCCATCGATCGAATCGCTGACCTTGATATCAAGGTGATCTGTCCGGGTCATGGACCTATACTTCGTTCAAGCTGGAAAAAATATGTCGAGCTCTCGAAAAAGTACTCACAGAGCGCGATTGCACTGCCAAACGAGAAAAACATCCTCATTGCGTATGTATCGGCTTATGAGAATACCTCGGTCATTGCTCATAAAATAGCTGAAGGGCTCCGTCCGCATTGTGATTTCACCATCGATGTCTGTGATATCGAGAACATGCATTTTTCTAAAATAGAGGAAAAAATCGCACACAGTGCAGCGATTATCGTAGGCTCTCCGACGATAAACCAGAATATCGTATCACAAATTTATAGCCTTTTTGCAGCGATCAATCCTATTCGTGACCGCGGCAAACTTGCGGCCGCATTCGGTTCCTACGGCTGGAGCGGTGAAAGCATAAAGATCATTGAATCGAATTTCACCAACCTGAAGCTCAAGGTGTTCGACCAGCACATCAAGGTCAAGTTCAAACCGCACGAAAAAGAATTCGAGGAGTGCAAGGCATTTGGTAAAGCTTTTGCCGAAACACTCATCGAAAAAAACCACATTGTCTGCGATATCTAATCGGCAGGCACAGAGTTTCTTCATGAAAAGGGGGCTCTTTGAGGGCCCCTTTTTGCTTTATTCTTCTATAAGGAACGTTACCGTTCTCCCGTATTCCGCATCGCTTTAAGGCCGTTACTTGAAAACGATATCCTTCACCATGTTTTTTCCTATCGCTTCGTTCAGCCGTTTGCTGATATGGGCTTTTCTGAAACGAAGCTCATTTCTCCATGACGGATTTTGAACCTTCACATACAGGATGCCATTGACGATCCTTTCTATTTCGGTCATTTTCGCTATGGTGTCTCCTACAACGATATCCCACGTTTCCAGCGCCCGGTGCTCATCCTGAACCCCTTTCATACCGTACAGCCTATACAGTTCATCGACAATATCCCTTATTGTCTTTGGCTCACCTGTTGTTTTCACACTATTTCCTCTATGTTTATACATTCTGCGGCACCGAAGGCTCTCTTTTCTGTTGTCGTGATTATGGATTGCCCCGATCCCTCCAGTATGTGAAGAATCCTGTCTATTCTGTTTTCATCCAGTTCGCTGAAAAGGTCGTCAAGCAGAAAAACCGGACTTTCCTCGATGATCTCCCCGATCATTCTTTGCAATGCGAGCTTCAAGGCTATGAGAAATGTTCTTATCTGTCCCTGAGATGCATATTTGCGTGCATCTATGCCATTGACGGTGAAAATCATATCGTCTCTATGCGGACCGATCAACGTCTGCTGCCGGACGATTTCCTGCGCCGCTATATCGTCAAAACGGTTCAGGATGCTTGCTTCGATGTCTTCTTTGCTCATTCCCCCGGTTATCCTGCCGGACGACGGGTGATATCTGAATCCCGGAATTTCCTCCAGACCCAGTTCCGTATAGAGCGGCTTTACAACGTTTTCGAGTCTGTCGATGAAAGAAAGCCTTTCCTGAATGATCGACGCTCCAAGGTGAGCCAGCTTTTCTGTCCAGATATCGAAACTGGTTGTTATTTGCCGGTCTTCAGCATAATGTGCAAGAAGAGCGTTTCTCTGCTGCAGAACACGTCTGTACTGGAGGATGTTATCGAGGTACGTCCTGTACGACTGCGAAAGCGCAGTATCGATGAATCGTCTCCTTTCCTGCGGAGATCCATTGACAATACCAAGATCATATGGTGTAAAGGTAACACATGGTATTTTTCCAATGATCCCGGAGAATTTCTTCAGCTCCTCGTTGTTGACGACTATCTTCTTCTCACGTGATTTTTCGTACGTGACCTTTACCGCCGTCTCTCTTCCGCTTTTATCGGTAAAGCGGCTTTTCAGAAGAAAATAGTCAGCATCGAACTTCAAACACTCCTTGTCGAGAGACCTGTTCATCCCTTTCGCCAGAGAGCAGTAGTGTATTGCTTCAAGAATATTGGTTTTTCCGGAACCGTTAGGTCCGTAAACAAGATTGACGCCTTGTGAGGGCACATAGGTCAGATCATGATGCTTTCTGAAATTGACGATGTGTGTTTCTTCCAGGTACAATGATCGTGCAGGTATCTCAATTGTTGATTCTTACCGGCATGACCAGTATGATCAGATTTCCGCTGTCTTTCTCCTTTTCCGGTTTCAGAATAACCGCCGTTGTCGGACTCCCCAGCTCGACGACGACATTTTCTTCATCGATATGCGCCAAAGCAGCTTCAATAAATTTTGAATTGAAACCGATATCGATAGTGTCACCTTCATAGGAGCAGGGAAGTGTTTCCTGTGCTGACTCGCCTTCGTTGATGTTTTCAGCGGCAAGCTTGAGAGCATCGGAAGAAATTGAAAAGCGAATATCGCCTATGCTTGAAAATCTCCCAACCCTTTTCACTGAATCGTAAAAAAGTGAACGCTCGATGGACATTTTTTTATCGTTCTCGAGAGGTATGACAGCCTCATAATTCGGATACTGTTCCACGATGAGGGCTGCATCGAGTACGATATTGGCCGAAGAAAAACGAATGGTTTTATTTGACGAGTCAACGGAAACAGTAACCGTTCCCTCTTTGAGCAACTTCTGCAGGACGGATAACACCCGTGCCGGTATGACGACTTTCTGTTTTTCTTTCTGAGAAACGTCACATGATTTTCTGAACCGGACAAGACGGTGCCCGTCTGTCGATACTGCAGTAAGACTGCCGTTGTCAATTTCAAACAGAACCCCCATCATTGCCGGTCTCATACCGTCGATGCTGCATGCAAATATTGTTTTGTGAACAATATCGAGCAGTTCATCAACCTCCAGCTCAAACTCTATATCGAATGATGTATCCTGTTTCTCCGATTTACTTTCAAACGTACAGGGAATCTTGTAACGACCCTTGTCTGTCGTTATCCCGACAACCCCCTGTTCGCTCATCTGTTGACGATCGACCTCAAACACAACACCGGTATCGTACATACTTCTGAGAAAATCCAGTATCGTACGTGCTTTGACGCCCATGTTTCCCTGATCATCCGACTCAACCTCGGTCAGTGCGGTAATGGACATTTCGCCGTCTGTTGCAAACAGTGTCAGATTCTGTTTGTCAAGAGTAAGATGCAGGTTCTCGTACCTTGGATCCAGAGCTTTGTTCGGAATTGCTTGTGTCACCCCGTTTACGGCATCCTGAAAATGTTTGATTGAAGTCGAAAATTTCATCATCTACATTATTTACTTTATTAAATATTTATTGTTCGTTGTTGTTATTGAGTGTGTGGAAATCTTGATTACAACGATTGACTTTGTTTAAGTATTTATATTTTAATGCCTTAAAAACCGCTTCCGTGAATTTCTGATGTTGATACTATGTTGATTGCCATACCGGGTTTTCAACATCCCCGATGATAAACTTTTTTTTCCTGTCAAACCTGTTGGTAAGCGGCCTGTTTTTTACTCTTTCTTCAACAGTGTATCGACACGTTATGCACATAGTATTTTTCAACATACACCTAAACTGAGCGTTTCAACAAATGCTCCATAATAGTAAGTTTTTTACAAACAATCTGTTCTACTGTGTTTGTCGAGAGCTTATCCCTCACCTGTCAGGTAAGCCTGAAAAATGAAAAAGAGCCGCATGTATTGAAACCCTTCGGGATTGCCGATCATGCCACATCTGCTTCGTTACAGGGAACTTGCGGTAGAACACTACAGCGGCATTCCCTGTGCCTTGCATCTGTAGCATGCTCGACAATCGCTCAATTTAGGACACAAAAGCTCTACCCCGTAGTTTTCAGGGCTGTTGTGTTATTATCAAGGAAAGAATACGAACTTCTGACCGATTAACAGCGTATGTCCGGCATGCATTCCTCACCGGTGCTTCCCTGTATGCCGCTGATGGCCGCCTTTTTCTCTTGTCGCTTATGCCGGAAGCGACCGGTCCTGTACCTGTTATTTTCCTGGAAGCCGCCGGAGAGTTTCCGCTTATATCGACATGATATCGATTCGTTTTTTCAATTCGTCTACGTGATTTTTCGCCTCTGTAGATGTCTTTACCTTATTTCGTACGGTGTTGTACCCGTGGATTACCGTTGAATGATCTCTGCCGCCGAAGTGCAGGCCGATAGTCTTGAGCGAGGAGTCAGTCAGTTCTTTGCTCAAGAACATAGCCATCTGCCGTCCTGTCGCAATCTCTTTCTTTTTTGATTTCCCTTTGAGGTCATTGGGCGTTATGGAAAAATAGGAACAGATAGCTTTTTCAATCGTTTCAAGGGTCAGCTGCCGCGAAGGTGTTCTGATAATGTCTTTCAGCGTGGATTTTGTGAAAGCAAGATCGATGTCCTGGTTGTCAAGCGAATGGGCTGCCAGAAGCTTGACAATGCACCCCTCAATATCCCTTACATTATCGGTGACATTGGTTGCGATAAACTCTATGACATTGGCTTCGAAGGTCAGGCCGCTCTGTTCCAGTTTGCTGTTGATAATTGCTTTTCGTGTTTCGTAGTCAGGAGGATGAATGTCGGCTGAAAGCCCCCAGTTGAAACGTGATATCAGCCTGTCTTCTATTCCCCGTATCTCTTTTATAGGCCTGTCGGAAGAAAGGATGATCTGTTTATTGCCCTGATGCAGGGTGTTGAAAATGTGAAATATTTCTTCCTGTGTTTTTTCCTTGCCCGCAAAAAACTGTATGTCATCGATGATCAGTACATCGACTTTCCGGTAGAATGAAGAAAACTCACCGATATTGCCGTTCTGTATGGCGTTGACAAAATCAACGGCAAATTTTTCGCTCGAAACGTAGAGCACGCATTGCGACATGTTGTTTTCGCGAACATGATTGCCGATTGCCTGTGTCATATGTGTCTTGCCCAGGCCGACACCGCCATAAATGACAAGCGGATTGAATGCGCTCTGTCCGGGGTTCTGGGATACTGACTTGGAAGCGGCAAAAGCCAATGAGTTGCAATCGCCGCGTATGAGTGTGTCGAAGGTGTATTTCGGGTTAAGATGGCTTTCGAACTTTGTTCTGTAACGTTCCAGCATGTCCCGTTCGACAGAAACCCCGTTATTCTGGGAACAGTTGCTGTCATGAAGAGCTGAATTGATGCTCTGATGAGGCAGTTCAATCGTGACCGGTTGGTTCTGGGATTTGTCCATCACAATGGAATACATCAGCTTTCCTTCGGAACCAAGTATATCCCTGAGTACCTGTTTCAGCTGCCCGGAATAGTTTTCTTCAATCCATTCATAGAAAAACTGGCTTGGTACTTCAATCGTGAGCTCATTGTCTGTCAGATCAAGGGGTGTGATCGGAGCGAACCATGTCTTGAATTCCTGGTCGTTGAGTTTTTCCCGGAGAACATTCAGACAGGATGTCCATATTCTGACTGCGCCGTTATTTTGCTTACCGTTGCTGTGTGGGTTGTCATCGGCTTCATTCAGGGGCTGAGAGGTCATGAAATTGTTACATTTGAATGTGAACAAGCTCTTCAGGGAGAGGTCATCAACAATTGCTGTCAGTAAATTACATTTTTAGAGGAACAAAAAACAAATCAGGAATCGAAAAGTTATGGATATGTAAACCATTCTCCGCGCCCGAGTTATCAACACTCCATATGATTATTTTGAAATGACTTATGGATTCCCGAGACTTTTCTTGTCAACACGCGCCGATGGCGCTTTGAGCAGGGTTTTGGCGGGGCTCGGGGGGAGAGATTTTTTTTTGTCAACAACTTATCAACATCGCGTTGATCTCTTGGTATAATGTGGATCGAGTCTAAAAAAGAACTGCTTAAATGAGGCCCTTCAGGTTGGATTTCAGAAATCATTATGCTAAATTCTATGCCCTGTATTTTAGAATGAGAATATGAGAACAGCGAGGAGCGATATATCATGAAAAGAACTTTTCAGCCGCATAACAGAAAAAGGCGGAACAAACACGGCTTTCGTCATCGTATGGCTTCAAAAAACGGGCGGAGAATCATCGCTTCACGAAGAGCGAAAGGGCGCCATTCGCTCAGTGTAAGCAGCGAAATGGGATCGAGAAAAAAATAGCCTGAAGGATAATCCTTGCGCTGCCTGTGGAGACTGCCCGACAGCATACGCTGAAAAAGTATGAGATAGTAAGGGGGAAAAAATACATATCGACACTTTTCAGTTCGGGCCGCAGCATGAAAGGGCGGTTCATCAAGGCGGTATATGTTCCGATAGACATGCATACCAGAAGTAACCGGTGCCTGCCCATGGTCTTGTATGTGGTCGGTCGAAAACTCAGACCGGATGCTGTTGACAGGAACAGGATCAGACGCTTGATGAAAGAGGCTTACAGGCATGAAAAACCGGCTGCTCGTCGATGCGCTCAACGTTTAGCCGGAGAAAAAGACCGAAAACTCTGCATAGCGTTTATTTTTACGGGACGCGGGAAAAAACTTCCTTCTCCCGAGCGGTTCAGGGATGAAATAAGGACACTGCTTACCGGCATAGCCGCCTCGGGTTATCAATAACATCAAGGTTGTCTCTAAGCGGTTTCACGTTCAGAAGGACACCATTACAGCACAGGAATATCATGGAACACAACGCAGTCTGGAAAATCATCAACCAGGTGCCGATTCTTCTGATAACGTTTTACAGGACATATATCTCGCCTCTTTCCGGTCCAACGTGCCGGTTCTACCCTACCTGTTCTCAGTACGCACTGGAAGCGTTCCAATCCTATAATTTTTTTTATGCAGCGCTGTTGACAGTGTGGCGCGTTTTACGCTGCAATCCTTTTTCAAAAGGAGGATACGATCCGCTCCCCCGGCCCGGCAGAACAATTAATTCAAACGATACTAAAACGTGATATAATGGATAGAAATTCAGTCATTGGTCTTGTTCTGATAGGTTTGATCATGATTGTGTGGATGCAGCTCATGGCTCCGGAAAGAAATCCTGTTCAGGACATGGCACAGAGAGACACAACGCTGGTGCGGGAATCTGACGCCTCTCAAGAAAGCACGAAACAGGCTGCTCCTGAAAAGCCGGAAGAAAGCCTCGGAGAATTCTCGTCACTGTCACAAGGTCAGGAACACAACGTGACTATCGATAACGATCTGTTCACGGCGGTTTTTTCTTCCCGTGGGGCAACGATGAAGTCCATGATTCTTAAAGAGCATCTCAATGCCGAAAGAGAGCGATTTGATCTTGTGAAAAACAGCGACAGCGGCGCACTTTCTCTTTTTTTTCTGACACGTGACGGCAAGAAGATCGATACAAGGGATCTTTATTTCAGCGCTGCCGACCAGGAGCGTGACGTTATGCTGAGCGGCGATGAAACCTATACGCTTTCCTACAGTCTCGATATTGATCCGGAACGAAGCCTCACGATTGCCTACACCTTTTCCGGGGACAGCTATACGATTGGATACGATATCGAGATGAAAGGTTTCGAAGACCTGCTGACGGGCGACGAGTACCAGGTTGAATGGGATGGCGGTTTGCTGCATTCGGAAAAAAACCATGAAGACGAAATGCAAAATTCATGGGCTTCGGCTTATATGGGGGGAAGCCTCTTGAAGGTCGATGCCAGCGACGCCTCCAGAAATTATCGGGAGGAACAGTCGGGGGTGGCAGCATGGATTTCGGTTAAAACCAAATATTTTGTTGCAGCACTCATTCCGGCATCGCCGACTGAGGGGGTGTATCTCACGGGGAACCGAAAGACGGGAGAACATTTTGAAGACTATATCGCGGCACTGAAGTTCAAGCTTCCTTCGGGAGAAAATACCCATAGTGAGCGTCTCAGGCTCTATGTCGGCCCGGTCGATTATAATGTGCTGCACGATCTTGGCGTGAATCTCGAAAAGATCATGGATTTTGGCTGGGACTGGCTGACAAGGCCTTTTGCCGAGTATGTCATTCTGCCCATTTTTAATCTCCTCAACAAGTTCATCGGGAACTACGGCTTGATTATCATCATTTTCGCGTTCCTCATCAAGCTGGTCACCTACCCGCTGACCATGGCCTCGACCAAATCCATGAAAAAAATGGCCGCTCTTCAACCGATGATGAAAGAGCTGCAGGAAAAGTACAAGGATAATCCCCAGAAAATGCAGAGCGAACTGGGACGAATATACAAGGAAGCCGGTGTCAATCCGCTTGGCGGGTGTTTGCCGGTGCTTATCCAGATGCCGCTTCTTTTTGCAATGTTCTATGTTTTCCGCTCTTCCATCGAACTCCGGCAGGAATCCTTTCTCTGGGCGAGGGACCTTTCCCTGCCCGATTCCATACTGGACCTGGGTTTCAGCATCCCCCTGTATGGCGACCATATTGCGCTGTTTCCGATTCTCATGGGAGGAGCGGTCTACCTGCAGCAGAAGATAACGCCGACGACACAGACCAACGAGCAGATGAAAATCATGATGTATATTTTCCCTGTCATGATGCTGCTCTTTTTCAATAATCTGCCTTCGGGACTTGGCCTTTACTATCTGATGTTCAACGTGTTCAGCATTGCCCAGACATACTATATCAACAAGACATCCTCTGCGGATGATCTTCCGGAGATAGCACCGGCAAAGCCGGCACAGAAGCCGCCCAAAAAGAAAAAAGGCGGTAGCAAGAAACACTGAGACCTTTTCTTTCGATTCTGCGCCCCGGTTCCCGCCAGATGGCCGGGGCTTGTAACCCGGTTGTTTTCCATTGCTGTTTCCTTCCTGTCCCGGCTTTTCTGTTTATCCTGGTCAGGAGGCCGGGAAGCTGTTTTCGTCCCTTTCGTTTTCCTGCTTGCGTTCGGCATGTCAGAATGTATACTTTGTATGGGGCGGGAGTTCCCGCAGCGTCCGGCGGAATGGGGGAGATATGGCTGACCCTTGGGTTCTTGCTGCCGGAATCGTTACCGGTACGGTCACTGCAGGTTTTATCTCTGCACTGCCGGGTTGGGTATTGAAACGACAAAGCAGCATACAACAGTGAAGGAACAGTATTGGGGCATTGATCTCGGTGGAACGAAAATAGAGGGAACTGTTCTCAATGAGAACAGGGAAGCGCTCGTTCGGTTACGGGTTCCAACAGAAGCGTCGGGCGGTTACCGCCATATACTGGGACGGGTAGCTATGCTTGTCGAGAATATGGCTGATGAGCTTGGCTCTTCCCTGCCTGAGCACATCGGTATCGGTACCCCGGGCAGAATTGATATGAAAACAGGCTGCTTGAAGAATTCAAACACCGTTTGTCTGAATGGGGAGCCTCTTCACGACGATCTCGAGGACATCTTGCATGCAGATGTGAGTCTCGATAACGATGCCAACTGTTTTGCGCTTGCCGAATCGCTGTTCGGGGCCGGGAGGGATACCATGCGCCGCTCCGGTGCGGTTGCTTTCGGCGTGATATTGGGGACCGGGGTTGGAGGAGGAATCGTGTGCGGCGGCAAGGCTGTTCGGGGTGCGCACGGTATTGCGGGCGAGTGGGGCCATAATGAACTGCTGCCGGGAGGAGATCCCTGTTACTGCGGGAGGAACGGTTGTGTTGAAACCGTTCTTTCGGGCCCTTCCCTTGAGAGATATTATACCGTGCGATCGGCAGGGATGTGGAAATCATTGAAAGACATCGCCGCTTCGACGGAAACCGACGCCGCGTCGAGAGAGACTGTCGATAGGCTTGTAAGCGGTTTCGGGCAGGCGATTGCACAGATCATCAATATCCTCGATCCCCACATTATCATCATAGGCGGAGGTGTCGGCAATGTCGAGGAGCTGTACAGCCAGGCGGCCCGGCATGCGATAGAAAAGCATCTTTTTAACGGTTCCCTTGATATTCCGGTCGTTCGTCCCAGGCTCGGGGACAGTGCCGGAGTTATCGGAGCTGCATTGTTGACCGTCGGAAAGTACGAATGAAACGATCAATTCAGGTGAAAGAAAGCAGTCTGAAGGATCATTACAGAAAGGGTGAAGAGATTGAGCTGACCATCTCTGATATTGCCGAGAAGGATCAGTGTTTCGGCAGGCTTGAAAACGGTACCGGTGTTCTCGTCAGGGGCATGCTGGCGGTAAACGATACCGTCAGGGCAACTGTAACGAAAGTCAGGTCTGCATATCTGGAAGCTGTTCTTGATGAGCTGCTTGTTCCTTCACCAGACCGTGCGGAGCCGGAGTGCGCCGTATTCGGGGTTTGCGGCGGATGCAAGTGGATGCACGTTCGATACGATGCCCAGCTGCGTTACAAGAAAAAGAAGGTTCAGGACGCTCTCTTTCATCTGGGAGGGGTGCAGAATGTGTCGGTACAACCGGTGCTGCCGGCACCTGCGACGACACATTACCGGAACAAGGTGGAGTTTTCCTGTTCCAGCAAGCGCTATCTCCTGCCGGATGAGCTGAAACAAACCGTTCTTGAAAAACCCAAGAGTTTCGCACTCGGATTCCATGCTCCGGGCAACTATGAGAAAGTTCTCGATATCGAGACATGCTGCCTTGCCAAAGGGAGCATGAACAAAGCGCTGGCGGCTACCCGTGAATTTGCCGTCCGGAAAGGTTTGTCTCCGTATGCAGCAAGGGATCATGAGGGATACCTCAGAAACCTGGCGCTTCGTTACAGCGAAGAACAGGGCATGCTTATGGTTAACCTGGTAACCTCGTGGCATGACGCTTCGCTCATGGAGGCCTACAGGGAGCACATGCTGGCGTCTATGGGCGAGCAGCCGATGACTATCGTGAACAATGTTACCACCAGGAAAAATACCGTGGCTGTCGGCGAGGAGGAGTATGCCGTTCATGGCGATGGATTTATTCAGGAACGGCTTGGGGATTTGATATTCAGGATATCGGCCAATTCTTTTTTCCAGACCAACACACGACAGGCTGAAATTCTTTACAGCGGGATACTCGATATGGCCCGTTTGCGGCCGGACGATACTGTTTATGACCTTTACTGCGGTACCGGAACCATAACGCTCTATCTTGCGCGGCTGTGCCGCCGGGCGGTCGGGATTGAAATCGTGGAAAGTTCTCTTGACGATGCCGCAGATAATGCGCGGTGTAACGGTATCGGGAATGTCTCTTTTTACAAATCGGATCTCAAGGATTTCCATTCACTGCTCGATACACTCGAAGCGTATGGTTTTCCCCGTGTTATCGTTACCGATCCTCCCCGTGCCGGTATGCATCCGAAAGCGCTCAAAACCATGGTCCGGCTTCAGCCCGAAACAATTGTCTACGTGAGCTGCAATCCTGCCAACCTCGCCCGGGACTCCAAAGATATCCTTGCCGCCGGATACTCCCTTACAGAAGTTCAGCCTGTCGACATGTTTCCCCACACCAGCCATATCGAGACGCTTGCATGCTTCAGACGCAAGGTTTGAAGAATTGTTGAGTTGTTGATTTGTTGAACTGTTGATGAGCCTATAGTGCCTTTGGGAAATCTCTGATTGCTTGAGGAATTATTGATTCTTCGTGTCGGTTGACAGAAGAAAAGGTCATCATGGCTATTGAGCATTCGGTTGTCATCAAGCGGCCCCTTGCCGAAGTAGAGGCGTATATGACTGATATTTCCAACGACAGCGAGTGGCAGGAAGATGTACGGGAGTCGGTCATCACTACAGAGGGGCCTCTTGGAAAAGGTACTGCAGGCTATGAAATCCGCAATGTCATGGAATTGGCAATGCGAACGGAGTGGACCGTAACGGGTTACCATCCGGGAACATCATACTCCTTTGCCAGTAAAAAAAGCCCGGCTCCCTATGAAGGTACTGTTCTTTTTTCAATCGAACCCGGCGGCACCAGGGTGACATACCGGTTTTCCTTGAAACCCGGGGGGCTTCCGGGCGTTCTTGATCCGTTGATGTCGCTTGCATTCACTCCCCGTTTCAGGCAGAATCTCGAATATCTCAAAACACTGCTCGAAAGTCGGCCGTGAGGTACGGAGGAACCTATGGATTCATCGAAAAAGCTGGAAGAGTACCGTTATTTCCTCAAGGACAGCGTCCGCCGGACAATCAATTTTACAGAGACGGCACAAAACCTTCTACAGCCTGCTCCTCCATTGCAGAAGCCTTGCCGTGACGGGACCGTCCTCGTCGGACTGCCCGACGGCTGCGCATCGTTGAAAAAGCATTGTACGATGCCGGTAGGCGAAGCAATCGCGCAGCGGGAAAGCGTGCGATCCTATTCAACCGAATCCCTTTCGTTGGAAGAGCTTTCCGCCCTGCTCTGGGCAACCCAGGGGATACGGCTTGTTCTGAACGAGGCCTGCGCTTTGCGGACTGTCCCTTCCGCCGGAGCACGGCATTCTTTTGAAACCTACATTGCCGCCCAGAACATCGATGGTCTGCAGCCGGGGCTGTACCGCTACCTTCCTCTCGACAATAAGCTCGAACGGCTTTTTCTCGACGAGAAGATCGCGACAAAAGCGGCATGGGCTTCCATGGCGCAGCAATTCGTTGCCGGTGCCGCGGCGGTTTTTTTCTGGACAACCATCCCCGAACGCATGGAATGGCGCTACGGCCTTGCCGCGCACAAGGTGATCGCCCTCGATGCCGGACATGTCTGCCAGAACCTTTACCTGGCATGCACCGCGATGGGAGCCGGAACCTGTGCAATCGCTGCCTACGACCAGGACGAATGTGACCGGCTTCTTGGCGTCGACGGCCGGGAGGAATTCACGATGTATATCGCTCCGGTAGGTAAGACTGGTGCAGGGTCGCCAGGATACTGCGTGCCGGGGTTGTAACGGCAGGATAAGGCAAAGAGGCTGTTTCCAAAAGTCATGCCGCCCCGTGAAATAGATGTTCGGATTTCACAGGGATGCGGCCTCCATATTGACTGTAGCTGGAAAATGGATATCCGGGTAAGCCCCGTGAAGTCAAGAGCATCTATTTCACAGGGCATGCCCGAGGATGACTATATCATGAGAAAATGCATGATTTCCGGAGGCAGCCTTCGCTGCATGGACGTCAACGGACGCGCCAGTGTCCCGATACCCAGACGCCGCGGCGGTTCCAGTGACCGGGGACCCATACCGCTCCGTGTCGCGGACGTTTTATCGTTTTCCAGTGGCCGTGAATCCAGTGACCGCGGCGGTTGTAATGACCGGGAACCCATACCTTGTTTTTGTAGGGTTTCCCTCTGTACACCCAATGGCCGGGGATGACCACGCCGCCGGGAGTTGTTCTCGGCGCAACCCATACAAAGTGGGGTCCATGGTGGACGGGATGCGGGTAAGTGACGGCACAGGACTTGAGCGGCAGAATGAACGCCAGGCCAAGCACGATCAACAGGAACTTGACGCTTTTCATCATTACCTCCTTTCATGAAAGGTTGCAGAACGATTCGTTGTTCTATATGGCAGATGCATGCATATGGTTTTGATCGACAGAGCATGAGCCTCCTTGTTCGAGGCTTCTCAATTGTTACTATGCATGGGAGAGCAAGAATGTTTCAAGGGAAAGGGACGGGACGCGTTCCCTTCACACCAGTGATGCATTCCGGGCCGAACCGGGAACACGAATTGGCCGATTAATTGCAAAAAACGCCGGTGAAAACGCCGGTGAAAATGTCAGAACTGATAGAGGCTGCACTGAAGGACGAGCCGCAGTTGACATTGGGCGAGGTTGCTAAAGCTATTGGAATATCCCTGCGCGCTCTTCCTTTTTGCCCTTTGCCTTTCTACTTTTGCCTTTCCCCGCCTACTTCCTCGTAATCCGCCTCGATCGTCGGGACCGCGGCCTCTGAGGCAGTCGAGAGGATTTCGTTCTCCCATGTCATGAACTTGTCGAGGTCATGGTTGATCGATGAGAGAACGGCCGTGAGGATGGCGACGTCATCGGCTAAACCGAGAAGAGGAATGAAGTCGAAAATTGCATCGAAGGGGGAGACGAAATAGACGATTGCCGTTATAGCAAGGAGTATGGTCTGCCAGGGGATGACCTGGTATTCCCGGTTGATCCATGACCTGACCAGGCGGATGAGCGCCTGGAACTTCTCGGATATTTCCTGAAACTGTGACGGGTTTTTGTGCGCAGCAGACTTGTGCATCGCCGAATCGAGTATTTTTTTTACTTTTTCGGGATTGCGCGCAACATTTTCCGCTTTTTTCCTTGCCCTGTCAAATGCTTTTTCCTTTCCGTCCATCATAGCTCTTTCTCCGAAATGACGTCTGGCTTACTTTTTTCCCGCCTTCAGCAGCTTCCTTTTCTCCTCTTCGGTCAATGATTTATAACCGTCCCGGGATATCTTGTCGAGGATGGCATCGATTTCCTCCTCGGAGGCCTGCAGTCCTGTTTCACTGCTCTTCTTTGTATGGAGTTTCGGGCCGCCGCTCTCGTCTTTTTTGGGAAACGTTTTGTCAATCCAGTCGGAAAAAGAAAATCCCTGCTGCCGGTATTTGATATAGGCGAATCCTACAAGCATGCCCCCGAGGTGGGCGAAATGGGCGATATTGCTGCGCGCGCCCATCGTGGTGCTGTTGATCCCCATCAGAAGTTCGAGTGCCGCGTATCCGGCAATAAAATATTTTGCCTTGATGGGAAACAGGAAGTAGAGGAATATGTAACGGTCGGGAAACATCATGCCGAAAGCGAGCAGCACCCCGAAAACCGCACCGGAGGCGCCGACAGTGGGATAAGGACTGCCGACTGTTGTAAGGATATTGATCAGGGCGGCCCCTATACCGCAGATGAAATAGTAGTACGTGAACTCTTTGGTTCCCCAGTAATTTTCGATCTCGGTCCCAAACAGCCAGAGGGCGAACATATTGAAGAAGATATGCGCGAACCCGCCATGCATGAACATGTAGGTGACAAGCTGCCATACCTGAAAGCCCATTCCGGTTTCGGTTGATGACGCAATGGGCCATAACGCCCCGTACAGATAGAATATCTGGGAAATAAATCCAGGTGCTGCCGTGACAAAAAACACCAGGATGTTGACGATGATAAGTGTTTTTATAGCCGGGGGCATAACCTGGAATCCCCCCGGCCTGTAAGGCTGGTTATAACTATTCATGCAGTATCGCTTGTTTGCTCCTCGCGGTTTTCAGCACAATTTAATGCCGGTTGATGGTTAATCGTTCAGGGCGGCAATGCCGGGCAGAACCTTGCCTTCGAGAAATTCGAGGCTCGCTCCGCCGCCTGTCGATATGTGTGTCATGCCGGATTCAAGACCGGCTTTCATGACGGCTGCTGCAGAATCTCCTCCGCCGACAATGGATATCGTGCCTTTTGCCGTTGCGTCTGCAAGAGCCTGCGCTACGGCAATAGTGCCGTGGGCGAACGCTTCGATCTCGAAGACTCCCATCGGCCCGTTCCAGACAACCGTTTTGGCATTGAGGATTTCCTGTGAATATCTATCGACGGTTTGCGGACCGATATCGAGACCCATCATGTCGTCGGGAATGCTGTCAACTCCGACGGTGCTTGTCCGGGCATCGGCGGAAAATTCGCTTGCCGCCACAACGTCTTCCGGCAGGAGCATTGTTATGTTTTTCTCGCGGGCGGTCTGGAGCAGGTGCGCCGCCAGTTCCACCTTGTCATCTTCCACCAGGGATTTGCCGACAGCGTATCCCTGGGCTCTGAAAAAGGTGAAGATCATTGCCCCGCCGATAAGGACCGTGTCAACCTTGTTGAAGAGGTTTTCGAGCACATCGATTTTTCCTGAAATTTTCGCACCGCCAAGAATGGCCACAAACGGGCGTTCGGGTGCGTCGAGCGCCTGTCCAAGGTATTTCAGTTCTTTTTCAATAAGGCGTCCTGCCACGGAGGGTTGTACGAAATGGCATATCCCTTCGGTTGATGCGTGTGCACGATGAGCTGTTCCGAATGCGTCGTTGACATATATCTCGCCCATCGAGGCAAGTTCCCGGGCGAATTCCGGATCGTTTTTTTCTTCTTCCGGATGAAACCGCAGATTTTCCAGGAGCATGATGTCTCCGTCCTGGAGGGTGAGTGCCTGCTGCATGGCTTCCGTTCCTATGCAGTCGTCCGCCATGACAACCTGTGTGTCGAGAAGCTCTGCAAGCCTTTTGGCAACGGGTGCAAGCGACAGTTCCGGTACCACCTTGCCTTTGGGGCGGCCTAAATGTGACATGAGAATAAGCCTGCCTCCCGATTCGGTTATGGTTCTGATCGAGGGCAGCGCTTCCACGATGCGCTTGTCATTGGTTATGTTTCCGTTATCATCGAGCGGTACATTGAAATCAACACGCATGAGTACCCGGCGGCCTTTGCATGAGATATCAGACAAGGATTTCTTTTCCATTGTTCAGGATTCCTGGTTCAGGGTTGAATGATTGAAAAGGACTTCTTGAAATATACATAATGTCTGCGGCTGTTTTCCGCGATGCCGCTCCTTTCAGCGGCGGGTTGCCCGGTACTTTTTAACGTTTTTTGCATGTCCAGCCGCAGTTTTTGCAAAATAGTGACCTCCGGTACCGGTTGCAACAAAGTAAAGATAGTCGGTATCGGCAGGTTTCAGAACAGCCATGATCGACGAGGCTCCCGGATTGCAGATGGGGCCGGGAGGCAACCCTTTGTATTTATAGGTGTTGTAAGGAGAGTCGACGGTAAGGTCTCTGTAAAGAAGCCTGCCCCGTTTCTTTCCGAGCGCGTACTGCACCGTCGGGTCTGCCTGGAGCTTCATGTTTTTTTTAAGCCTGTTGAGATAGACTCCGGCGATCAGCGGTTTTTCTTCGTCAAGAGGCGTTTCGGCTTCGACAATGGATGCAAGGGTCAACAGTGCACGTTCTTCAAACTTTTTTTCCCCGCCGGTTACCTCGAGGCTGTCGGCGAGAAATGCCCTCAGTTTTCCGACCAGAAACCGGATGACCTCTTCCGGGGTGCTTGCCCATGGGAAATTGTAGGTTCCCGGGAAAAAGTATCCTTCGAACGAATCAGCCGCAATACCAAGCTCAAGAAGCAGGTTCCTGTCAGTCGCACTTGTGATGAATGACAGTGAATCGGTATCGAGCCGGGAGCCTATGATTGCAGCGATTTTTTCCTGACCGAGCCCCTCCGGGATAAGGATTCTCTCTTCATCCTGCGGATGGTTATGAAGGTAGGAGAGCAGGGCGTAATTCGACAGACCCGGAGGAACAGTGTATCTTCCGGGCTTGATATTGCGAAGCTCCGGAAAAATGCCGGCCGTTATAAGTAATGGCCGTTCCTCCCGGATCGCCCCTTTTTGGAAGAGGGATGATATGATCGAGCCAAGACTTGCTCCACGGTGTACGACCATCCGGTTTTCAGGGGGTATTGCCCCGGGGGTATTCCAGCCGGGCAAGTGGAAATACGCGGCAAGAAACAAAAGAGAGGGGAGAAAAATGCTTGAGGCAAAGATGAGCAAACGGCTTGTGAGCGAGTCACGCATGAAACGGCTCCGGGAAGTTATCGGGGTGAAAGTGTCTGCTGCTGGTTCTTGTGTTCATGCTGAAACAGCCGGGTTTCTTCAATGATGCATTTATAGATTTTTTCAAGCACACACGCTTTTCGTTCAGAATCCGCCTGGCTGAGAACGTTGGCAAGAACCTCTTTTTCTCGTGCAGGCTGAAGCACTTCCTCGCCAATCCGCTGCTTGAGGGAGCTGATATTCTGGGCGCAGTTGAGTCTCTGGCAGAGGAGGGTTGAAAGTTCACTGTCAATAGCGTCGATTTTCTTTCGCCACTCGTCCAGTTCATGCCGGTGATTTGTCTGCCTGTCGTTTATGTTTGACATGGTGCGTACAGTCTTATGTAAGAAACCTCTTGTATGATTGATAAAATATTAAAATAATGCTGATCTTTCGGCCAACCTTTCATCCTTTCGATTTTCCGAAAAGAGCAAGCCATCGATCCACTTCTTTTTGATGAAGAGGCTCCTCGTTGTATTTGTCCCGATTGAAACCGGTTTTTGCGCTCCTCTTTACCCCTTTGCCGTCAACGATATATTTCGCGATGAAGGTTTCAGAGAGCATAGATGCCGCACCATACGCCGATGCGTGACGGCATATATAACGGTCTGACGAGACAATGGTGAAATTCGAAGTACTGCCGTGCAGGGATGAGAGATAGTCTATGATCCAGTCGTCGGCAGTCTGTCCCTTCCGGGTAAAAATTCTGTTGAGGACGCCATAATCATGGTGCTCTCTCCCGGCATTCTTTCCGTCATACACAACCGTCACCCTTGCCTGCTCCGACACCTGGAAATTCATGAGCAGCGATTCTGCACGCTCACGCATCTTTTCGAGCGGCCGGTCCGATACATCTTCAAAAAGTTTGTACAGGAGGTTGTAGCCGTCAATGATATATTCCCTGTTCCTCCTGGTCACATCTCATTCCTCAGATAGTTGTCCTGGTCTTGTCGAGCGGTGTTTCGGCAGCCTTTCTTTGCCGTAAGGTACGAATAATAACAAAAGTTGTACAGATGTTCGGGTATGCTGTCTTGAGGGACGAAACTCTTCTGTTTTAATCTCGGAAGCTTTTTTTTACATTAAAGTGGTAGAGAGTGGTAAAGATTGGGTCAAAGTGTGTGAGATATGGCGGGTTTTATCGGAAAAGAACAGCATGCAATCGACGAAAAAGGTCGACTTATGATTCCGGCGCGTTTCCGGAAGCGGCTTGCATCGGTGCAGGATGGCAGGAACCGGGATTCGAAGCAGGTTCTTTTCTATGTCATGAAAGCGATCGACGGTTCCCTTGAGCTGTATGAGCCGCATGTCTGGGAGGAAAAGGAACAAAGTCTCTCCGCACTTTCGGATTTCAATCCTGACGAGCGGATGCTCAAGACGTTGATGTATGAAAGCCTCGAGGGCGTTGAAATGGATCGTCAGGGAAGGATTGCGCTTCCCAGGGAATTCATGCTGCATGCAGGGATCACGAAAGATGTTATTATCATCGGCGCAAATGTCAAGATGATTCTCTGGTCGCCGGAGAGTCTCAAAGCTGTGCTCAGGGAGAACGGCTCACGTATTCAGGCACTGGCGAGCCAGTATTTTAAGGGGGCATATGGACAAGGTTCTGTATCACCATCCGGTGATGGTGCATGAAGTTGTTGCGCATCTGCCGGGAAGAGAGGGGCTCTATATTGACGGTACGCTCGGCGGCGGGGGGCATGCAGAGGCAATCCTCCGGGATCTGCACAAAAGAGGGCTCGAAAAGGATTCGTTTTTTATCGGTATTGATCAGGATCGCGATGCGATTGCGGAAGCGAAAAAAAAACTTGCTCTGTATTCGGGGATGACGCAGTTGATCAAGGCTAATTTTCAGGATATTGCCGCAATTGTGGCTGCATTCAGGGCGAGCCGCAGCGATGGTATGCCGGTAGCTTGTATTTTGCTCGATCTGGGCGTTTCGTCCTACCAGATCGATACGGCCGGGCGCGGGTTCAGTTACCTTCAGGAGGGCCCGCTGGACATGCGGATGGCAGCCGATTCAGGCACAAAAGCCTCGGATGTTCTCAACAGCATGGATGCTCATGAACTTGCAGGCATATTTTTCAGGTTTGGCCAGGAGCGGTTGAGCAGAGCAATTGCCGATGCGGTGTGTTCGTGGCGGAGGAAGTACGGCGAGATTCGCAGCACCGGCGATCTTGCCGCTATTGTCAGGGGGGTTGTCAAGGGAAAGGATCGGCAGGTCAAGTCGCTTGCACGGATTTTTCAGGCTGTGAGAATTGTGGTGAATGACGAAACAGGTGTTCTTGAGCGGGTTTTGAAAGATGGTACAGCGCTTCTTGACCGATGGGGAAGAATGGCTGTCATCAGCTACCACTCTCTCGAAGACCGTGCAGTGAAACGATATTTTGCGGCAATTGCCAAAGATGACTGGGGGCCGAAAGGCGTTGGTCTTCGTGAACCTCTACAGAGGGCGGCATTCAGGACTGTTACCCCCAAGCCTCTTGTCGCATCGGCGGATGAAATACGTTGCAATCCACGCTCGCGAAGTGCAAAGCTGAGGGTGATCGAGAAAATTGAAGCCGTGGCCGATAGACCCGCCCCATGAAGGCGGATGTGCCGGTTTTTACCGGAAGTCATAGCAAGAGGAGGAAGAGAGATGAAATATACTGCTGAACAACAGATTTCTTTTGATCATATGTTTTCCATGCTGAAAGGCGTGTTTCTCAGGCTGCGTCCTCCGACATCCGCTTTTGTCGGCATGGGACAGGATGCGCATGTGTTCCGAAAGGCATCAAAAAAAGCGTCTGCGCGGCGGTTTAAGGGCGGTATGCAGCAAGACGCGGGTACAGCGGATAATCAGTCCGGTGTACGTTCCCTGCTCAGCTTGCGGACCTTTGCCCTGATTTTTATCGGGACAGTGTTTCTGGTCATCTATATCAATAACCTGCTGACCATCAATTCGCTTTCGATGGAAAACGAGCGTCTTCGTGAACGTATCGGGATCAGCAAAAGCATTAATGCGGCACTTGAGCTTCAGCTCCAGGAGATTCACGCGGTTCATAATATAACGGCGCGAGCCGAAAGCATGGGGCTGAAAGCCCGGATTGAACCGGCCGTAATCATCAGGACTGACTGACGGAGGAGGCAGGGGGCATGCAAAAAAAACGTGACTCGGCCGTTTCGAAAGGTGCCTCGGACAGGGAGTTCGGATGGCGCCTTCTGGTGGTTGCACTCATTTTTCTTGCCCTTCTTTCGCTTATCGTCGTCCGCCTGCTGAGCGTTCAGATCGTCGACGTTCAGAAATACAAAAAAATGGCCACCCGGCAGCATGAACGCGAGATGAGCGTGCAGGCCAAAAGGGGCAGAATGCTTGACCGTTCGGGAAGGTGTCTTGCCGAAAGTGTTCAAATGATCTCCTTCTATGCCGATCCGTACCTTGTCCGCAATACCCCTCTGAGAAGCAACGGCAGGAGGGATACCGTCAGCAGAGTATCTGAAGTGTCGGCTCTGTTTGCCCGCCATTTCGGAAAAAGCAGAAGTCATTACAGACGAAAGCTTCAAAAAAAGAACCGGTTTGTCTGGATGGAGCGGTCCGTGCCTATCGCCCGTGCAGAGAAGCTCATGAAGGAAGCGGTGACGGGCATCGGTTACGAAAAAGAGCAACAGCGTTACTATCTCAATATTGCCTCGCAGGTTATCGGACTTACAGACCGGGATAACCGGGGTGTCAGCGGTCTTGAAAAAAAGTTTCACGAAGAACTCAAAGGGCATGACGGGATCAAGGTTTTTCAGCGGAATGCGACAGGTGAGCGGTTTATCGATGCTGATGAAGAACAGATTCCTGCCCGTGAGGGTCTGAGTCTGCAATTGACAATCGATGCCGATATCCAGTCCATCGTTGAGGATGAACTGCAGAATGCCGTCCGCCGTTTCGATGCCGCAGCGGCAACCGGAATTGTGATGGATGTCGGAACAGGTGAAATCCTGGCAATGGCCAGCAGCCCGTCGTTCAATATGAACAACCGGCGGGGGTATCGTCCGGAAAAAGCGCGGAACAGGGCGATAACCGATGCCTTCGAACCGGGTTCCACCATCAAGATCGTCATGGCTGCGGCGGCGACAGAGGTGCTGCACAGGCAGGCAGGCGACTCACTCGATGCGCATAACGGTACCCTGGTCCTGCACCGGAGGGTGATCAGGGACCATGAAAAATATGATCGGATGACATTCCGGGAAGCGATGGTGCATTCGAGCAACATCGTTGCGGCGAAAACAGCAATGGCATTGGGCGCTGATGCCTATTACCGGTATATAAGGCGGTTCGGGTTCGGACAGAAAACCGGCATCGATCTGCTTGGGGAGTCAAAAGGGCTTCTGAAAAAGCCGGAGAGATGGGATAAGACAACGCTTCCCTGGATGGGCTACGGATATGCCTTTACTGCTACTCCTCTGCAGGTGCTGCAGGCATATGCCGCTGTTGCAAATGACGGCTTGATGATGCGCCCCTATGTTGTCAGGAGCATCATGGACAGGGACGGAAATGTTGTAAAGCGGACGCATCCGAAAACGGTTCGGCAGGTTGTTCATCCCGAGACAGCCAGGTACCTGATAGAAGAGTATCTCGAGCCTGTTGTCGCCGAGGGAACCGGAGCTCTTGCAGCGCTGCCTGGTATAGCGGTTGCCGGAAAAACCGGAACGGCTCAAAAGCTCAAAAGCGGTTCATATCATCGGGGGGATTACGTGGCTTCTTTTGTCGGTATGTTCCCTGCCGGCAAGCCCGAAATTGCGGCAATAGTCGTTGTCGACGAGCCGAAAACCGCGTATTATGCCAGTTCGGTAGCCGCTCCGGTTTTTGCTGCTGTCAGCAAAAGGATGATCGCGATTTCAGAGCCGCTCAAGCAAAAGCTCGCTCTTGTTTCGCCCCGGCAGCGTGAGCTTGATTCCCTGTCGTTAATATCTGTGCCTCAGCTTGTCGGACTTCCGGGCAGAGACGCGAGGAAGCTTCTTGAATGGTCGGATCTGGTGATGGAGTACCGGGGAAATCTGAATGATGTTGTCACGGCACAGGCTACGGCCTCGGGCTCGATGGTTGATGCCGGGTCGGTTGTACAAGTGACGCTTGGGGCCGCCGAGGCGCGACATGGTGAAAATGTGAGCACAATCCACTGAAAAGATGGGATCGATAAGACTGCATGGGTTACTGGATTGTCTGGATGTGCCGGGGCTTGCCGGCAGCGGCAATACCGGTCTTTCGATACGCGGGATTGCATCCGACTCCCGTAAGGTTGCCGACGGCTTTCTTTTTATCGCTGTACAAGGGTTCGAGACCGATGGGCACCGCTACATCGATGAAGCGGTCCGTAACGGAGCAGGTGTTGTTGTCTGTGAAAAAGTGCCCGATAACCTGCACGAAGAGGTTGTGTATGTTGCCGTGCCTGATTCGAGGGCAGCAATGGCCAGGATAGCCAAACGATTCTACCGTGATATTGCCGACACGCTTGACATTATCGGGGTGACAGGCACGAACGGCAAGACAACCACTGCACGCCTCATGGCGGCAGTGATGAACGATTGCGGCATATGCACCGGGTATATCGGCACAGGTCTGGCCATGGCGGGGGGAGAAACGATCCCTCTCGATAGAACGACCCCCGAAGCAGAAGACCTTCATCGCCTGTTTGCCATGATGGCCGAACGGGGATGCACGGCGGTCGTTATGGAGGTTTCCTCTCATGCACTGGTTTTACAGAGAACACACGGTATCGGTTTCAGAGGAGCAGTTTTTACAAACCTGACACAGGATCATCTTGATTTTCATCGTACAATGGAAGACTATGCCCGGGCAAAACGGATGCTCTTCGGTTCGATCAGGCCGGGTGGGTTTGCTGTTGTCAATGCGGATGATCCATGGGCCGAAACCATGGCGGACAATCGTGGAGACGCTGCTCTGTTATGCTGTTCTGTCGGACAAAGCGTTTTCAACTGTACCGGGGGCGTTGTACTGCAGGCCGATGTGGTGTCAGCCGACATGGAAAAGAGCGTGGTGCATATCGGCAGCGGCGAAAACCGCATCACGGCAGCATTCCGGCTGCCGGGGCTTTACAACGTTATGAATATGCTGGAAGTGTTTGCAGCCTCAACAGCCATGGGGCTGCAGCCCGGAATGGTTGTCCGGTCTCTTGAACAGGCGGGTCCTGTCGAAGGCCGAATGGAGATCGTCAGCGGAGAGGGGGACGGCTGCTCTGTTGTCGTCGATTACGCACACACCCCTGACGCACTTGAAAAAGTGCTCGGGACGCTGCGCGAGCTCGCCAAACCGGGTTCCAGGCTTGCTGTCGTCTTCGGCTGCGGAGGAAACCGCGACAGAAAAAAACGGCCGAAGATGGGTAAGGCGGCCTCGAACGGTGCCGATAGTATTATTATAACGTCGGATAATCCAAGGGATGAAGAGCCCGGCACTATCCTCGACGATATCACAAAGGGGATTTCCGCCTCTCTTTTCATGAGGATCGCCGACAGGGCCGAAGCAATCCGCTGCGGAGTCAATCTGATGAAAGATGGTGATATTCTGCTTGTTGCCGGAAAGGGCCACGAAGCCTATCAGGAAACAGCCGGCCATCGCCGGCACTTTTCTGACCGGGAAATAGCACAATCTGTATTGCGTCAAAGAAAACACGGTAATTGACGCGAGAAAAAAGCATGAGCCGTTGCTATGAAAGCTTGTCTTGAAAGAGCTGATTTTGAAAAAAGAGGGCGTCTGGCCGGTTTCCCGGACGATGATCCTCTGATCTTCCGCGAGCCGTCGGTTGTCATCGACTCGCGAAAGATACATGGAGGGGAAATCTTTTTCGCGCTCAAAGGCGAGAGGACGGATGGACATCATTTTGTCGGCCAGGCGTTCGGAAAGGGTGCTGCATGTGCCGTTGTTTCAGGAGAGTGGTTCGATCGGCAGCCCGCCGAAGAGAGGATCGAGAATGCCCGTTACCTTGTTGTCGATGATACCGTTGCCGCGCTGCAGTCTCTTGCCGGCGCCTATCGTATGACATTCGATATTCCTCTGGTCGGAATCGGTGGAAGCAATGGAAAAACAACGACAAAGGAGATGACCGCTTCAGTGCTCGGCGGCCGTTACAGCGTGCATATGAGCGAGGGTAACCTCAATAATCATCTTGGTGTTCCCCTGACCCTGTTCGGCCTCAGGAGGAACCATGAGGTTGCCGTTGTTGAAATGGGGATCAATCATCCCGGCGAGATGGAACAGCTTTGCGATATTGCCGGGCCGACACATGGGCTGTTAACCAATATCGGGCATGAGCATCTCGAATATCTTGTTGATCTTGACGGTGTTACGCAGGCCGAAACAGCTCTTTACCGCTATCTTGAGCAACACGGCGGCATTATTTTTCTCAACGGCGAGGATCGGCGGCTTGTCGAGGCGGCTGATGGTTGTGACAGCAGGGTGATGTATGGCATCAAACATGAGGACAGCAGCGTCTGGGCCGAGGATATCCGTATCGACGGTTCCGGCAAGGCGCTGTTCAGGTTGTCGTCACACGAAGAGGCCGTGATGGTGCGTCTCTCTTTTGCCGGCCGGCATAACGTTTCCAATGCCGTTGCGGCCGCAGCGGTAGGCCTGCATTTCGGACTGCGGCCGCAGGATGCTGCCCGCGGTCTCGAGAGCCTCAGTCCCAAAAGCGGGTGGAAGCGGCTCGAATTTCAGAATGCGGGAGGGATCATTGTCGTCAACGATACCTATAACGCCAATCCTGATTCAATGCGTCATGCACTTGACCTTTTGTGTGAACTGCCTGCAAAGGGAAAACGGGTGGCGGTTCTGGGCGACATGCTCGAACTTGGCGAAGGGAGTGTTTCCGAGCATCGGAACATAGGGCGTTACGCGGCAGGTCTTGAACCGCTCGACATCCTTTTCACGTTCGGTGAAGAGGCTGCCAGCGTCTGCATGGCGGCCGGAGCGAAATGTTCCGGCAGCTTCATGGAAGAAGAAGCGCTTCAGGAGGCGCTGGATGCTTTGCTGCATCCCGGTGATGTTCTTCTTTTGAAAGCGTCGAGAGGCATGAGGCTCGAACGGTTCGCTGAGGCGCTCATGAAGCATGCAACCGACTAATACAACAATGTTCATGTTATGCTTTATTATTTCCTGCAATATATAAACAACCGCTTCGATCCGCCCGGATTCGGTGTTGTGGATTACATCACCTTCAGGGCGAGTGCGGCGGCGATAACCGCACTCCTGATCACTATTTTTGTCGGGCCGAAACTGATCCGTTTCCTTAAGGAGCGGTATATCGAGCCGGTAAAAGAGGAAGCTCCAGCAGAGCACAGGAAAAAGAAAAAAGAGCTGCCGACAATGGGCGGGACGCTGATCATTTTTTCCGTGCTTGTATCGGGTATGCTCTGGGCTAAATTCGACGATCCTTACGTCTGGCTGATTTTTCTGTCGCTCATCTGGATGGGCTCGATCGGATTTGTCGATGATTACAGGAAAGTAGTACTCCGGATCAAGGGCGGGCTGAATGCCAAATACAAACTGATCGGACAGGTCTCTCTTGGCCTTTTTATCGGGTTTTATACCCGTCTTGATCCCTCTTTTTCCGTGCTTCTGACGGAAACGACGATTCCGTTTTTCAAAGACCTGATGATCGATTACGGCTGGTGGTACATCCCCCTGGTCGTTTTCATCATCACAGCCGTTTCCAATGCCGTCAACCTGACCGACGGTCTTGACGGCCTTGCTGCAGGCGTATCCGGTATCGTTGTTTTCGGTCTTGCCGGATTTGCCTACCTGGGTGGCAACACCGTTTACGCGGAATATCTGGATATAGCATACATCCCCGGAGGCGGGGAGGTGACGATCGTCAGCATGGCAATCGTGACCGCGTGCGTTGGTTTTCTCTGGTTCAACTCGCATCCGGCGGAAATATTCATGGGCGATACCGGATCGCTTGCGCTTGGAAGCGCTATTGCGGTTATCGCACTCCTGATAAAAAAAGAACTGCTCCTGCCGGTCCTTGCGGGAACGTTTCTTATCGAAACGCTTTCGGTGTCGCTGCAGGTTGCGTGGTTCAAATATACCAGGTGGCGCTATGGGGAAGGCAGAAGGATTTTCCTTATGGCGCCGCTGCATCATCACTACCAGATGAAGGGATGGGCGGAAGAAAAGATCGTCATCCGTTTCTGGATTATCACATTGCTGTTTTTTATGGCCAGTCTTATGACATTAAAATTGAGGTGAGCGTGGACGACGTGATGCTTGAGGGAAAGCTCGTCAGCGTAATCGGCGCGAAACGGAGCGGTATTGCTGCGGCAGTGCTTCTCAGGGACAGAGGCGCGGCAGTGTTTGTCAGCGACAGTGCTCCGATTGCGGCAGAAGAGCGTGAATTGCTTCGCAATATCGGTGCTTTCTATGAGGAAGGAGGGCACAGCGAAAAGGTACTCGATGCTGATTTCGCCGTCGTAAGTCCCGGTATTCCGCCAACGGCCCCGGTGATCCAGCGGCTCGAACATGAGGGAATGACGATCCACAGCGAGATCGAGCTTGCCTCATGGGTTTGTCCCGCTCGTATTGTCGGTGTTACCGGCACAGACGGCAAGACAACCACCGCCTTGCTGATCGCGGCTATCTGCGGCTATGACGGTGCTGCGAAAGGGTATCATGCATTCAGTGCCGGAAATATCGGTGTTCCTTTTTCTTCCGTTGTCGGAAAAATGACCCAAAGCGATACCGCTGTTGTCGAACTCAGCAGCTATCAGCTCGAACGCTGCGACACGTTCCACCCGGAGGTTGCGGTCATAACGAACATCATGCCGGATCATCTTGACCGGTACGGGGGCAGTCTGCAGCGTTACAGTGAGGTAAAGTACAGGATATTCGGCAATCAGAGGCCCAATGACTGGCTGGTATACAATTTTGACAACGCAACACTTCGCGAACGTTTCAGCGGCGGGGGGCGCGGACTTCCCGGCCTGTTTCCGTTCAGTACCGATGCAGAGCGTATCGCAGCGAACAGCGAACGGTATGCAACGGTTGAGGACGAGGGTGTCGTTACTGTTCTCGACGGACGAAAAGAAAGGGTTATCGGTTTTGAGGATCTTTTCAAGAGGCGTTTCAGGGGGCGCCATAACCTTGAAAATGTGCTGGCAGCGGCAGCAGCGGCACGGGTCCTCCGTATAGGCGCGCCGTCGGCATATAAGGCGCTCGGGAATTTTGCCGGTGTCGAGCATCGCCAGGAGCTTGTCGGAACGATTGGCGGCGTTGACTGGATCAACGATTCCAAGGCGACCAACCTCAACGCGCTCAAGCATGCCCTGCAGAGCGTTCCGGAGAGAGTTCTGCTTATTGCGGGAGGACGGGCGAAAGGAGAGGATTTCAGGGACATCACCGGGGAGGTAAGAGGAAGGGTCTCGACGCTGGTGGTCTTTGGTGAATCGATGGAAACAATTGCCGAGGCGCTCTCTCCGGTCGTCAGCGTGGAGCGGGCCGGTTCCCTGAAAGAAGCCGTGCTGTTCTGCCGCAACGCGGCCGCAAAGGGTGATACGGTCCTGTTTTCTCCCGGCTGTTCAAGCTTCGACATGTTTGAAAACTTCGAGGAACGGGGAAAAGCCTTCAAGGACCTAATCCGGGAGTTTGTATGACGAGACCGTTTGAGTACAGTCTTGAAGAAAACTATTCGGGTGGGCTCGCCGGTGCGGTACATACGGGCGACTCCAAAAGTTTCGCAGGGAAATTTCTTCTGCTTATCGTCGTTCTCCTGATGTGTATCGGTATTGTGGTTGTTTATACCAGCGGAGCAGGGTGGGCCCAGCGTAAATTCTCGAATCAGGAATACTTTCTCTGGAGACAGGTGATCTATGCTGTTCTCGGGCTCGGGACCGTTTTCTTTTTTTCCACCATTGACTACAGGATTTTCAGGAAACTGAGCAAGGTGTTTTTCTTTGCAAGCATTCTTCTGCTTGGCGGACTGCTGGTTTTCAAGTTTTTGGGGGTGATAAAGGGAGCGGCACGATGGATATATATCGGGCCCTTGAGTTTCCAGGTGTCCGATTTTGCCAAGTATGCAATGATTTTTCATTTCGCCAGACTGATCACCGACAAGAAGGAGTACATCAAGGATCTCAATGAAAGCTACTACCCCATGCTGACCCTTCTCATGATGGTGGTTTCCCTGATCGCCTTCGCACCGAATTTCAGTACGGCTTCTCTGGTGGCGCTGATCGGCTTTTCAATGATGTTTCTCGGCGGGGCACGCCTGAAATACCTCCTTCTGACGGCGGCAGCTCTCGTCCCGCTGGCAATTGCGTTTGCCATGTCGAGATCATACAGGGTCGACAGAATTCTATCCTTTTTCAACGGCGGCGACGAAGGGCAGCTTTCCTACCAGGTCCGCCAGGCCCTGATCGGGCTCGGAAACGGCGGCATGTTCGGACTCGGCATCGGTGAAAGCAAGCAGCGGGAACTGTTCCTTCCTCTCTCGTATAATGATTTTGTTTTTGTCATCATCGGAGAGGAGTTCGGCTTTGTCGGCGCGTTGGTCGTGCTGCTTCTGTTTGCTCTGTTTTTTATCTGCGGGCTTGTTATCGCAAAAAATGCAGCAGACGGTTTCGGCCGTTTTGTCGCTCTCGGTATAACCATCACCATCGTGCTGTATGCCCTTGTCAACATCGCTGTCGCGAGCAACGTGCTGCCGACGACAGGTGTCGCGCTTCCGTTTATCAGTTACGGGGGAACAGCGCTCCTGTTCAATTCGCTGGGGGTGGGTATCCTTGTCAGCATATCGAGGAAAAAGAAGCCCCCCGCAGCAGCATCTTCCGGCAACGAGATGACGGAGGGAGCCGTATGAAAGTCATCTTTGCGGGAGGAGGGACCGGGGGACACCTTTATCCGGCGGTTGCCATGGCCGAAGAGCTTCTGAAACTGAATCCGGAAGCCGATGTGTCTTTTGCCGGAACCGAACGCGGGATCGAGGCGACCGAAATACCCCGCCTCGGTTATCGGTTGCATCTGTTCAAGGTGCGCGGATTCAGCCGGGGCAAAACACCTTCGGACCTGATGCGCAATGCAGGTGTTCTGGCCGATTTTGCAGGATCGGCAGCGAGAGCGGTATCGCTTGTCAGAAAGGAAAAGCCCGATGTCGTTGTCGGTACGGGCGGTTTTGTAAGCGCTCCCCTGCTGCTTGCTGCGCAGATGCTCGGCACGCCGAACCTGATCCAGGAACAGAACGCGTTTCCCGGTCTGACAACCCGGCTTCTTTCCATGCGGGCAACCGAGCTGCATCTGTCATTTGAAGAGAGCCGCCGGCATGTTACAAGAAAAAGCGGGGTATGGGTTTCAGGGAATCCGGCACGGTCGTTTTCGCTTTCCGATTCCGGCGAGGCAAGGAAATCGTTCGGGCTCGATCCGGAGAAAACCACGCTTCTTGTTTTTGGCGGAAGCCGCGGTGCCCGGTCGATCAACAACGCGGTGAAACAATGGCTCGGGGACATTGAGGGCAGGTTCAATCTCATCTGGCAGACAGGCTCTCTGGACATCGATGCGATCCGGAGCGAGTACCGTCCGTCAGCGAACCTCTGGTTCGGCCCCTATATCGATACCATGGGGACCGCCTATTCCGCATCGGATATGGTGCTCTGCAGGGCGGGAGCTTCTACCGTAGCCGAGCTGACAAATCTCGGTAAACCGGCGATACTGGTTCCCTACCCTCATGCGACCGGGAATCACCAGTTTTTCAATGCCGAGGCTCTGTCGAAAGACGGTGCAGCCGTATTGATCGAGGACAGTGTCATAGGTTCAGCGAGCGCAAAGGAGCAGGTTATCGGCCTGCTGGGTGACGGGGGCAGGAGAGCGGCAACGGCTGCCGCCTGCAAGCGTCACGGGATGCCCCGGGCTGCTCTTGAACTGGCGGAAAGAATTGAACAACTTGCATCGTGAAAGGAAAGGAACTGTGGAACTGGGAAACACGAAACATGTGCACATTGTCGGGATAGGCGGAGCAGGTATGAGCGCCATTGCCGAGCTTCTTTTGCAGTCGGGTTTTATCGTGACCGGATCGGATATCGTTTCGAGTGACGTGACTAAAAAACTGTGCCGGGAGGGCGCCGTGGTTGCAAAAGGTCACAGTGCGGAACATGTCGGGACGTGCGATGTCGTTGTGTACTCATCGGCAGTTGCTGCGAGCGACAATGTTGAACTTGCGGCTGCGCAGCAGAGAGGGATACCGGTTATTAAAAGAGATGAGATGCTGGGGGAGATGATGCGCTATAAAAGCGGCATCTGTATTGCGGGCACGCACGGAAAGACAACCACGACGGCAATGATCGCAACGATCCTGATTGAAGCAGGAGAATCGCCTACCGTGATGATCGGAGGCGTTTCGGACTATCTGAAGGGAAGCGCAAGGGTCGGCAGCGGTAAATACATGGTTATAGAGGCGGACGAATACGATCGGGCATTTCTGAAGCTTACGCCGTCACTGGCCGTCATCAACAGTCTCGAGATCGAGCATACCGATACTTACCGGGGATTGGAAGAGCTCCATGACGCGTTCATCGGTTTTGCCAACAAGGTTCCGTTTTACGGCAGAGTGTTCTGTTGTGTCGACTGGCCTGAAGTTCGAAGCATTATTCCCCGCCTCGAGCGCCGCTCGATAACCTACGGCATCGAAGAGACTGCCGAGTATACTGCCCGGGACATCCATATCGACCGGAACGAGACATCTTTCAGGGTGGAGTGCCGGAAAAAAGAGCTGGCAAGGTTCAGCATGTCTGTTCCAGGGCGCCATAACGTCCAGAACGCGCTTGCGGCAATTGCCGTGTGTACTGAAGCAGGTCTTCCTGCAGAAGAGATCGTCAGGGGAATTGCTTCTTTCAGCGGAATGAAGCGTCGTTTTCAGGTTCGGTACAACAGAGAGGGGGGGCCGGTCATCGTCGATGATTACGCGCATCATCCTTCTGAAGTCAGGGCGGCGGTCAGGGCCGCCAAGGCAGGCTGGGGCGATTATGAGGTTATCGCGGTCTTTCAGCCTCATCTTTTTTCCCGGACGGCAGCGTTTGCCAACGAGTTTGGCTGGGCGCTGAGTCATGCTGACAGAATTGTCGTCACTGAAGTTTTTGCCGCACGTGAAAAAGCCGAAGAGTTCCCCGGCGTGAGCGGAAGGCTGGTCGCCGATGCGGCAAGAGTCGCAGGGGGGCGGGACGTCCGCTTCATTCCACGGGAGGAACTCTGCGCCGCCCTGGCGGGTTACTGTGTTTCCAAAAAACTCCTGCTGTTGATGGGAGCCGGCGATATTACATCTGCTGCCGCGGAGCTTTCCGGGATGTGCGGCTGAATGATGAATTGGCAACGATCATATGCCGTTTCTTGAAACCGATCAGAGCATCATGAGATGATTAGTACTGAAGAATTGCTGGATACAATCAGAGGTGACGTCTTGCTTGGAGAATCCATGAAAGAGCATACCTCACTGAGGATAGGCGGCTGTGCCGATTTTTTTGTCGACCCTCTCGACCCTGACGACCTTTGCAGGGCGATATCGCTCTTCGAATCCAGGAACCTGCCGTTTACGCTTGTCGGCAGGGGGACGAACCTTCTGGTGCATGATGATGGTGTCCGGGGGGCGGTCATCCTTACAAAACGTGCACTTGGAAGGCACTCGTTCAAAAAAAACACCGTTACAGCAGGAGCGGGAGTCAGTCTTGCGATGCTGGCTGAAAAGACGTTCTCGGCATCGCTTGGGGGTATTGAAATGCTTCAGGGCATTCCTGGAACGCTGGGCGGCGCGGTCGTTATGAACGCGGGGGCATATGGTCAGGAAATAGGTGATGTGGTTTCCTGGGTTGAGGTGTACGATCAGGGGAAGTCGCGCGTTATTCCTGCCAGTGATATCGAGTTCGGGTATCGGCAAAGCTCCCTCGAGGATTATACCGTTCTCGGTTCCGGACTGAAACTCAAGAAGCTTGCCGGAGGCGAGCGTGATGAACGGGCAGGCATGTGCCGCGACGCTCTGGAGAAAAGAGCGGTTTGCCAGCCGCTTTTTCTGCCGAACGCGGGCTCCATTTTCCGCAATCCCGTCATGCCGGGCAAAAGCCATTCCGGGCTTACAGCCGGTCAGATGATTGATGCATGCGGACTGAAAGGAATACGGAGGGGAGGCGCGATGATATCGGACGTCCATGCCAATATCATAATCAATACCGGTGACGCAAAAGCCGC
Organism: Chlorobium sp.; assembly: GCA_028280025.1. Taxonomy (GTDB): domain Bacteria; phylum Bacteroidota; class Chlorobiia; order Chlorobiales; family Chlorobiaceae; genus Prosthecochloris. The sequence goes on from JANQMO010000044.1 coordinate 138,460, forward strand.
TGAAGTATTTGAGCTGATCTGTCATGTAAAAGATCGTGTCTGGAAGATGTTCGGAGTTGCTCTCGAACTGGAAATCAAGCTGCTCGGCTATGAAAAAACCCTGTGCTGATGCGAGGTTTTGTTTTCGAAGACGATCCCGGTCCTGCCGCCAAAGGCGGTAAAGAGCCGTTACACCAGGACGAAGACCATGGCGGCGGGTCTGCAGGATTACGCTGGCAGCTTATTGTCCTGTTCCTGCTTGTTGTTGTCGGCGCTCTTGCCGCTCTTGGAGTAAGTGCCAGGTTCTGGAAAAAAGGAGTGCTGGTAAGGGAGGTTGTTGTTTCCGGTAACAAACTGCTCGGTTCCGGGGATCTGGACCAGCTGACAGAAGGCTTCATTGGCGTTCCCATAGAAAACGTCGACGAAGCCGGGCTTGCCGGACGTATCGAGGCACTTCCCTACATTTTAAAAGCTGACGTCAGGAGGGAGATGAACGGGATAGTGCGGATCATGATCGAAGAGCGCAGTCCGCTGGCACTGGTGATGAAAGGACAGAAGGTCCTTGTTATGGACAGCCACGGCTACATTCTGCCTTACCGGGAACTGAATTCGCCTTCCATGTCGTTTCGGGTTCACGGAGTGAAGACAAGTTTTGCCGAAAGCCGCCGGGAAAAAGCCGATGAAAAAGACCTGAGCATCGTCAAGGAAATGATCGGTGCATTGGAAGCATCGGATTATGCGCGTTTGCTCTTCAGGGAGCTCTTCCTCGAAAGAAAGAACGGAACGTATTTTTCTGTTGCCGGATCCCCTACGGTTTTTCTTGTCGGCAATGATGGCGGCTACAAGGAAAAGTTGAAAAAATTCGAGATATTCTGGCAAAAGGTGCTTGCAAAAAAGGGGCTCGACGGTTTTGAAAAAGTCGATCTGAGGTTTGCCGATAACGTGTATGCAGTAGAGAACGGCAGCCGGAGTCTCGACAGGGTAACGCCCTGACATCATCTCCCGGGAAATGAACATGCAGAAAAACAATATTGTCGTCGGGCTTGACATAGGGACAACAAAGGTCTGTGTTGTGGTTGCCGAAAGGGATGAGATGGGTAAACTCAACATCCTTGGTCAGGGGCGTGCGGATTCGGAGGGTCTGCAGCGGGCAACCGTCGTGAACATCAACAAGACCGTTGATGCGATCAGGACGGCCGTAGCCGACGCCGAACGGGAGTCATCGATTCGTGTCAGGGGAGTCAATGTCGGAATATCGGGCACACACGTACACTGCATCACCAGCAATTCCGAGATCAGCATCAACCAGACCGGGATTGTCAATCTCTCGGATATCAAGCGCTTCCTGGAGAACGCCAAGAAAAATATCCGGTACCTGGATATCGATCATGAGATCATTCATGTCATTCCCCAGGAGTTTATCGTCGACGACCAGGAAGGCGTGCTCGATCCGATCGGCATGGCCGGAACGACGATGCGCGGAAGCGCCTATATTGTTGTGGGGACCAAAACCAAGATTAAAAACATTCGCCAGTGTGTTGAAAAAGCCGGTCTGGTCGTCAATGCCATGACGTTCGAGCCGATAGCCTCGGGGCTGGCCGTCATGACCAAAAGCGAGAAGAAAAGCGGCGTGGTGATTATCGATATCGGCGGGGGAACCACCGAGATGGCTATATACATCGATGGTGCTATCCGTTTTTCCGAGGTGGTGAAGATAGCGGCAAACGATGTCACCAAAGACGTGGCGTTCGGCGTAAAGGCGATCCTCGAAGTTGCAGAGGAATTGAAGATCAAGCATGGTTTCGCATACTCCAAAGAGCCCCAGGAGGATGAAGAGATCCTTATTGAGGGAATGGAGGGGCGTCCCCCGAAATCCTTTATGAAAAGCTGGCTGACGTTGATCATAGAAGCACGGATGATGGAGATTTTCGAACTCATACGGGAGTCTCTCGTGCATTCGGGATACTACGATTATCTCAATGCCGGAGCGGTCATCACAGGCGGCGGGAGCCTTATCCCCGGTACTGATACCCTTGCTTCGGGTATTCTCGGACTCGATGTCAGGACAGGTTTCCCGGAAGGGGTATCGGGAGGGATGAAAGGCGCGATCAACAATCCTGTGTATGCAACCGTTATGGGCCTTGTCGCGCATTCATTCGCAAACAGTGATTTTCAGGACAAGGATGTCATCGATATGCGAAACGGAAAAACAGGATCGTCTGGTGATGAAGGGCAGTCCACAAAGGCTGCTGCCGGGAAAAAGATGGTTGACCGCCTGAGAGACTGGTGGGAAAAGCTTTAGAACGGTCCTTTAAGAGGAGGAACAAGACTCATGGCGTTTGAACTGGATCCCGGATTGTTTGAAAATGAAGAGGAAAAGGCTGTATCCATCAAGATTGTCGGTATCGGCGGCTGCGGAGGCAATGCGGTAAACAACATGATTGACCGCAGGATTGCCAGCGTGGATTTCATCGCGTTCAATACCGACCGCCAGGCACTGCTCAACTCGAAGGCTCCCGTAAGGGTTCAGATCGGCAAAAAAGCCACAAACGGTCTGGGTGCGGGTGCGGACCCGGCCAAGGGCAGACAGGCGGCCGAGGATGACCGTGATGTTATCGCCGATCAGCTCAGGGGCGCCGAGCTTGTTTTTATAGCGGCGGGGATGGGAAAAGGAACCGGGACCGGCGCGGCCCCGGTTGTCGCTTCGATAGCCAGGAACATGGGTATTCTTACCATCGGTGTCGTGACCAGGCCGTTCAGGTTCGAGGGGATAATTAAAGCCGGGATAGCCGATGGCGGCATTACCGAGCTCAGGAAGTATATCGATACGCTTATTGTTATCGAGAATGAAAAAATTCTCAGTATTGCCGAGGAAAGCATTGGTGCAACCGAGGCGTTCAACATGGCAAATGATGTTCTCTACCGGGCAGCCAAGGGCATTGCCGATATCATCACCAGCCATGGTCATGTCAACGTTGATTTTGCCGACGTGAGAAGTATTATGTCCGATGCCGGCGACGCGGTCATGGGTTCGGCAACCGCATCGGGAGACAGGCGGGCCCTCAAGGCCACGACGGAAGCGATTGCAAGCCCTCTGATGGAGGGGGTCACCCTCAAAGGCGCAAAGGGAGTGCTGGTCAATATGACCGGCGATGTTACCATGAGGGATATGTCCGAAGCGATGAACTACCTCGAGGAGCAGGTGGGAAGAACGGCAAAAATCATCAATGGTTATGTCGAAAATCCTGAAGCATCCGGAGAGATACGGGTAACGGTCATCATAACCGGTTTCAGCCGTGCAGATGATGAGGGTTCCGCAAAAGAAGCGGAAACAGGTCTGCATGGCCGCAATCCCGAACTGCCGAAAGGATTGCATTCACCTCAGCTTTACCGGCCTGCAGGGGCGGGCATGCACGAGCAGCAGCCTGACGATTACAATAAACCCGCCTACCTGCGGCGAAACATTTCCATACGTGAACCCTTTGAGGTTCCCCGGCAGGCAAGGGATGAAGGAGCCGAAGAGGATGAGGGCGGGAACGATGTTATTCGCAAGGGAGAAGCCGGGACTCCGGCATATCTGAGGCGCCGCGGGAGATAACAGGCCGTGATCCCTGTCATCGGAAATCTTTTCAGAAATGTAACTCCTGATGGTTTGGCCGGGATTGTTTGTGCCCTCGTACATGTTATCTTGTGTGCAGATAGTGAATGCCGGCAAGGCGAGGTTTTAGTAACAATTAATTCCGGAGGATGCTGCATAAACGTGAAAGGCCTGGTGCCCCTTCGTTCAGGACATTTCTTTCTACGGTTTTCTCTTACCGGAAAAAGGCGGGAATGGCGGCCTGGATGCTGCATCGCCTGACAGGCCTTGCACTGGTCCTCTATCTCGTTATGCACATCATTGGGTTGCGGTCCCTTACCGATCCGGTTCTTTTTGAAGCATATGTTTCCACGTTCCGTTCTCCCCTGTTCAAAATTGCCGAAGTCCTGCTGCTTGGTTCGATAGCCTATCATGCCTTCAACGGTCTGAGAATAGCGATACAAGACGCATTTTACCGCTCGGAAAATCAGCGAAGACTTTTTTATGGAGTGCTGGCGTTCACAGCGGCAGTTGTCATTGCCGGAGGTCTTGTTCTTCTGTACCCCTATTTCATAATGCCGCTGTTGCCATGACTCCTCCAGAAGAAACCGGCGGGCGCCTTTCAGAGAAACGGTTCAGGGCAGTTGGATGGCTGATGCAGCGCATAACCGGCCTTGGTCTTGTTCTTTTTCTCGGCCTTCATTTCTGGCTGCAGCATATGCCGAACGGTTTCCTTGCAACAGCTGAAGAATACAACCTTATGCTGCAGCAGAGAGAAATGCTCACGCAGGGCGGCCAAAATCCGACCGGTGCATGGACCGCAAAAGAAGCCCTTCCGGGAGAACATGTCATAACATACAGCAAGGTTGTCGAACGTCTGCGGTCTCCGCTCTGGAAAGTGATCGACATCTCCCTGCTTCTGCTTGCGCTCTCTCACGGGATGCAGGGTTTAAGCAGAGTCCTTGGCGACATCATAATCCGGGCCCGCCTCAGGCGCACTTTCGTCGGTCTTGGATGGGCTGTTGCTGCCTTGCTTGCATGGCAGGGCATTCGGGTGATAATGATTGCAGGAATGAATACCGGTTGAGAAAGTATGAGGATTGTCTATCATGATGTAGTCATTGTCGGTTCAGGGCTTGCAGGCCTCAGGGCGGCGGTTGAGATTGCCGGCAAGCATGATGTGGCGGTGTTGTCCAAACTGCATCCGCTGCGTTCCCATTCGGGTGCGGCCCAGGGAGGCATTTCTGCGGCACTGGGCAATGCCGGTGAAGATTCCCCTCTATGGCATGCCTACGATACCGTTAAAGGCTCTGATTTCCTTGCCGATCAGTACGCGGTCGAGGTGATGTGCAATGACGCACCAAGGGCTATTATCGAGCTGGAGCATATGGGGGTGCCCTTTTCACGGCTGGAAAGCGGCCGGATCGCGCAACGCCCTTTCGGGGGGCATACCAGCAACTACGGCCGGGCGCCTGTTCGCAGAACCTGTTATGCAGCAGACAGGACCGGCCATGTCTGTCTGAACACTCTTTACGAGCAGTCGCTTTTGAGAAACGTGAGCTTTTATGCCGAATACCAGGTGCTCGATCTTTGCATGAGTGACGGCGCCGTGAACGGTGTTGTGGCGACTGATCTGAAAACAGGCGAAATCATGATCTTTCATGCCCGTTCAGTCGTTCTGGCAACCGGAGGGTACGGAAAGGCATGGAAAACAACCTCGAATGCCTTTGCAAACACAGGTGACGGGCTGGGTATAGCGCTCGATAACGGGATCCCTCTGCAGGACATGGAGTTTGTCCAGTTCCATCCGACAGGGCTGTATCAACTGGGCATTCTCATTACCGAAGCAGCAAGAGGAGAAGGGGGCATACTTCGCAACGGCGAGGGAGAGCGTTTCATGGAACGATACGCCCCGAGCATCAAGGACCTCGCTCCTCGGGACATTGTCAGCCGCAGTATTTACGAGGAGCTGCGCTACGGGCGCGGCGCCGGCCCCCTTAAAGATCATGTTCTTCTTGATCTTACAGGACTTTCAAAGAAGGCGATCGCTGAAAAACTGCCTGAGATCGAGTCGTTTGCAAAAACCTATCTCGGAGTGGATCCTGTGCAGGCGCCGATTCCCGTACAGCCGACCTGCCACTACGCCATGGGCGGAATTCCTTCCGATGTGAACGGACGGGTCACACGGGATAGCGAAGGCAGCGAAGTTTCGGGCCTGTGGGCGATCGGGGAAGTCGCCTGCGTCTCCGTTCACGGAGCAAACAGGCTGGGTTCCAATTCCCTGCTTGACCTTATTGTGTTCGGCAGGCGGGCGGGAAAAGACATTAACCGATATCTCGACAGGGTTTGTCTTGCTCCCCTCCCCCTGGATATCGGGCGAGGTCTGCAGGCTGTTCGACAAGTCGATGCACTGAAACGGAGAAGAACGGGTGAGACCGTTCATCAGATCCGATCGGACCTCCAGAGGGTAATGATGGAGTATGTCTCGGTGTTTCGGGACGAGGAGGGCCTGAAAAAAGCTGTCGGGGACATCACGCTGCTTCAGGAACGGGCCGCCCGTTTAAAGGTTGTCGATCAGGGGCGGGTATTCAACACCGAGCTGCTTGAGGCAATCGAACTGCAGCATATGGTGAACTATTCCAAGGCCGTTGCCGTAGCAGCGCTGGAGAGGAAAGAGTCGCGCGGCGCGCACAGCAGGGACGATTACCCGAAACGGGACGACGGTTCGTGGCTCAGACATTCGCTGTATTACTTCGAAAAAGGAGGCGGGTACCGTTATGAGCAAAAACCTGTCGACCTGTCACTGGCGTCCCGCTACAGCATGTTCGTGCCGAAGGAAAGGAAATATTAACGGAAGCGTTATGGACATCGTATCAGGCCGTAATGCGAACAAGGAATAAAAAAAAGGAGGTGATTGATTCATGAATTTCAAGTCAATTTCAGCGGCTGACGCTGTTGCAGGTGTTCAATCGGGACAGAGGGTTTTTCTTCAGACTGCGGCGGCAACGCCGCAACGGCTTGTCAATGCGCTGGTCGAGAGGGCCGGCAGCTTGAGGAGCGTCGAACTTGTCAGCCTTCATACGGAGGGTGACGCGCCATATGTGCGCCCAGAGTACAGCAAGAGTTTCCGGCTCAATTCGCTCTTTGTCGGCAAGAATGTGCGATCAGCGGTCCAGGAGGGGCAGGCCGATGCGATCCCGATATTTTTAAGCGATGTGCCTGCGCTGTTCTACAGAAATGTCCTGCCTCTCGATTATGCGTTCGTTCATGTTTCCCCGCCGGACCGCCATGGATACTGTTCCCTCGGCGTCTCGGTTGATGCGGCCCGCGCAGCGGTACATACAGCGAGAAGAGTCGTGGCGCAGGTGAATCCGAACATGCCGAGGACACATGGTGAAGGGCTCCTGCATGTCAGCAAAATAGACGCGATGGTCGAGGTCGATGATCCGCTTCCGGAAGCCCCGAGGCATGAACTTACCGAGATAGAACGGAAAATCGGGCAGAATGTCGCATCCATTGTCGAAAACGGCGCAACCCTTCAGATGGGTATCGGTGCCATTCCCGATGCGACGCTTGCCGCACTGATTCACCACAGGGATCTCGGCATCCATACGGAAATGTTTTCCGACGGTGTTATCGACCTTGTTGAAAAAGGAGTCGTTACCGGAAAGCACAAAACAACCCATAACGAGATCATTGTCGCCAGTTTTCTTGTAGGGACACGCCGCCTCTATGATTTTGTCGATGACAATCCGCTCGTAGAAATGTTCGGTTCGGATTACGTGAACGACACCAAGGAGATCCGGAAAAACCCCAGGGTTACGGCGATCAACAGTGCGATAGAAATTGACATGAGCGGGCAGGTTTGCGCCGATTCGATAGGCCAGCGGCATTTTTCCGGTGTCGGGGGGCAGATGGACTTCATCCGGGGAGCGGCGCTTTCGCCGGACGGGAAACCGATCATTGCCCTGCCTTCAGTCACCAAACGGGGAGAGTCCAGAATTGTGCCCATGCTGAAACCGGGCGCCGGAGTCGTCACGACAAGGGCTCATGTCCAGTACGTCGTGACAGAGTACGGGATTGTCAACCTCCATGGCAAAAACATGCGGCAGCGCGCCGAAGCGCTTGCAAGCATAGCGCACCCGATGTTTCGTGAAGATATCTGCCGTGCAGCTCACGACCTGTACGGGGCACACCAAAAGATATGTATCTGAAGATATCTGTGTTCCCTGACAGCCTGTCAGGAGATATCATGAAATGCCGGGGAGTGTGATCCATAGAAAACAAAAAGCAGCTCTCCGCCGTGGAGAGCTGCTTTTTTTGCTGTTTCTATGCAGGTTTTACCGCTTCGACATAGAGGTGTCCGTAGCGGCGGACCATGCGGACGCCGCTGAACCCGATTTTTTCGAGGATCGGTTTGTAGTTTGACTGTTCCTTGAAGCCCAGGACCGAGAACGGCATGCCTATTCCCATGATGTAATGGCTGAGATAGTCGTAATTCGGATTGTTTTTCTCGTCGACAATCATATCGAGCACAAGGACCTTGCCGCCGGGTTCGAGGGCGTTGAAGGCCTTGGTGCACATCATTTCCGTAAGCTGTTCGTTTGCCGAGTAAAGTATTCTGCAGAACATGACCGCGTCGGCAGGCGGGTATTCGTCCCGGTAGATGTCGACGGCCGCGCCTCTCAGCCGGTCACCAAGTCCTTTTTCAGCGGCATTTTCATCGACAAGCTCGATCGCTCCCGGCAGGTTCAGTATGGTTGTGTCGAGTTGCGTGTACTTGTGGCAGAGGGCGGCTGAAATATCGCCGATACCGCCGCCGACGTCGACAAGCTTTTTGTTTTCGGCAAGATCGGCTTCTTCGAGCAGCAGCTTGATCGAGAAATGCGCGTTGCGCCGGTGGATCTCCTCGAAATACAGATTTTCTTCCCTGGTTTTGGGAGGATAAGAGGTCTCCCCCTTGTAGTCGAGGTTGCCGCGAACGGCTTCGGCCATCTGCATATAGAAGTTTTCGGCCGTGTAGGCCATGGCTTCGGCTACCGGTACCATATAGAGATTGGGATGGTCATCGCTTGGTACGAACATGCTTTTTGCAAACCCGGTCAACGCCCATTTTCCGTTCTCCTCTTCGGTTATACCGATCTGGCGCAATGCTTCAAGCAGCATTCCCAGCCGAGGCGGAACTGCACCGGCAGATGTTGAAAGTGATTCGACATCCCTGGGTTCATCACCGAGAAGAGTGAAAAGATCGAGTTCAAGAGCGGCCTTGAAACAGCCGAACTCGACCAAGCCCTTGAAAAGGATTTCGTTTGCCCGCTCGTTTTGCTGGAGTAGTTCAGTGTCGTTCATGTTCGCGTTTGGCTAATGAGTTAATGTCCCGGGCGGTTATTCGGTACCCTCTCCGCAGGTCTGCAGCCACGGGATTTATAAAGACGATTCAGGTGTTTTTAGATAAACTTTAATTTATTCTAAAAAGCCGGATTAAACAACTGAAGATACAGGTCCTGTTGGCGTCAGCAAGAACAGCTAAACAAAAGGAGTCCATCATGCTTTCAAGTCTGTCAAAGCTTTCCGATGAGCAGTTGCAGGAAATCAGAGCCCTGGAAAAAAGCATCGGCAAGACGCTGCTATCCTATTCAAGCTACGATGTGGTTGCCGATAATCTGACCGAAGAGGAACTGGAGAAAGTCCACGAACTGGAAGGGACGCTCGGCACGGTCCTGGTTGCCGTCAGGGAGCAGTGATCCCTATGAGCGATATCATGCGGCCGGTATTTCCGTTTTCTTTTCGATAGGAATAAAAATCCCTGTTGTTCCGAGCCGTACAAAACGGAGAAACTGCTATTGCCGTATCGGCAATGCCGCTTTGTTCGAGCTGGTCCCGGTTGATCGAGCAAAGGTCAAGCTGGTATGTTCCCGAAGGGTTTTTGTGTGCATGCCGGGATTCGAATCGGGAGGCAACCTCTTTGCCGACCTCATAGGCAGCGGCAGAAATACCGGTGCCTATCCATGCAAGGCATGATGACGGTTTTGTGCCGAACGCTTCCCGCATGGCTGATAACGTTTTTCCCGCCACATTGGCCGCACTCCCCTGCCATCCCGCATGTGCCGCGCCCACCGCGTTTCGTTCCCTGTCGTAGATGAGCACCGGAAAACAGTCGGCTGTGAGGATGCAGAGGTACAGACCGGGGCTGTCGGTAATGAATGCGTCATAACCGGAATAATGCCCTCCCCGCCGGGCATGGAGAACCTCTGTTCCGTGCACCTGGTTTGCAGTGACAAGCGAAGAATGGCTTATTTCCGCACGGTCGCAGAGTATCCTGCGGTTCCGGTCGATGTTTTCGGGATTGTCACCGGTGTTGTGGCCGAGGTTGAGAGAGGCAAACGGTTCGCGGCTGATGCCGCCGTGACGGGTTGTCTGCAGCGCACGGAGGTTCGGGTATGGCGAGAAAATATCCGGCTCTATCATCATGTGTACCATCGTTCGCGCTTGAGATGCTGTTGTGGAAGACCGGGACCGTTTCAGGGAATGATCGCCGCATGCAATCAATTTAGGCGAAAGTGTTATCTTAGTCAATCACACAAAAGGAGCCATGGAAAAAGCACGCGAGACATCTGAAAAGTCGAGAATTCTGGTGATTGGGGGTGCCGGCTACATCGGCAGCCATGTTACAAGGGAATTTCTCGATCAGGGATATGCGGTCACGGTTTTCGACAACCTTTCTCTTGGTTTGCGTCGCAATCTTTTTCCGGATGCTGATTTTGTTCACGGCGATATCATGCAGGCCATGCAGCTTCGGGAGGTCATGACCGAAGGATACGACGGCTGCGTTCACCTTGCGGCTCTCAAAGCCGCGGGCGAGTCCATGACGCGGCCGGACGCCTACGCGAGCGTTAATCTTTCAGGGACGATCAATATTCTCAATGAAATGCTTGCCGCCGGTATTCCGAACATGATTTTTTCTTCATCGGCTGCCATTTTCGGCTCCCCGCGTACTCTGCCCATCGATGAGGGTCACCCGAAGAGTCCTGAGAACTTTTACGGGTATACCAAGCTCGAAATCGAGCAGCTCATGGGATGGTATGACCGGCTGAAAGGGTTGAAGTATGCCGCGATCCGATATTTCAACGCCGCAGGCTATGATGTTGCCGGCAGGGTTCAGGGGCTCGAAGTCAACCCGCAGAACCTTCTGCCTGTTGTTATGGAAACGGCGGCGGGGATGCGGAAAGGGATGAAAATATTCGGATCCGACTACCCGACAAGGGATGGAACCTGTATCCGCGACTACGTGCATGTCAGTGACCTCGCCAGGGCACATGTTTCGGCGTTTGAATACCTTGGTCGGCACAAAGAAAGCATAGCTGTGAACCTTGGCAGTGAAACCGGGGTGAGTGTTCTCGAGATGGTTCAGCGTGCACGGGAGATAACCGGCAAGCCTATTCCTGCCGAAGTGACAGAACGGCGCGCAGGTGATCCTGCAGAGCTTGTGGCATCTTCAGGGAAGGCCAAAGAGGTGCTGGGCTGGGAAGCGTCCTGCAGCGATCTGGATACGCTTATCAATTCGACATGGCAGGTGTATCGGAAGAACAGCGGCATATCGTGATCGTTTCCAGGCCTTCTGACAAGGGGGCATTTGTTTCAGCGGGACAGGCTTTACGAAACGATCGTAACTGAACAGGTCCGGTCGGGGGGCCGGCCGCAAGAGGGAACATGAAGCATCAGGAAAAAGAGCCGTTTACGGATCATTTCGGGCGCTCGGTCCGCGCACTTTCGGATTATCTTGGAATAGGATTTCAGATTTCCCTCAGTTTTGCTTTTTTTGTGCTCGGCGGTTACTGGGTTGACGGACAGCTCGGAACATCCCCCCTGTTTCTTCTGGTCGGTGTTGGCGCCGGGTTGACGGGGATGGTGCTTCTCTTGTTGAAAATCGTCAAGAACGCAAACCGGAAAACCCGGAAAACCGGAAATGATTAACCGGTATATAACGATGAAGACACTGTTTGATTTTCTGGTAAAGTTCCTTATCTTGACCGTCATTTTATGGGGGGTAATACTCTGGGGGGCGGCATCGTATGAGATTCACCTCGTTTCGGTTGCCGTAGCATGGATTCTGATCGCGGCAAACTCCCTTGCCGGCTATCTCCTTTTCGAGTATGCGTATGAGAAGCCGCAGCAGGAGTTTACAAAGATTGTGTTTGGCGGACTGGTGCTGAGGCTGCTTGTGCTTATGGTGCTGATCGCGCTGATCATCCTCAGAAGTCCCCTTGTACTCAACGATTTTGTGTTATCGTTTTTCGCATTCTATTGCATATATGTTATTGCCGAAGTCCTCAGCTATCAAAAGAAGAACAAACAGAAAAAGAATATTGCATGAAACGGTTTAGCGCTTTTCGGGCGGGAGAATTCGCGAGGATTGCCATTCTGATTATTCCGCTGCTCTTCGGTATCGGTACTATTGCAAGAGCCGCGTCCTCCGATGCAGGGCATGGTGAAGAGAGTGCCGGAGATGTCATCATGCATCATATTCTTGACAGCAACAAGATGGAGTTCGATCCATTCGGCTCATTCGCACTGCCAAAGCTGGTGATAGGCGGCTTTGACCTGTCCATAACCAAGCATGTGGTCTTCATGTGGCTTGCAGCGATAATCCTGCTGGCCGTATTCCTCTATGTCGGCAATTATTACAAGACGATCGGCAGCCGCAAGGCTCCGGGGGGCGTGGCAAATGTCATGGAAGCGATTGTTCAGTTCATCAGGCTCGATGTAGCAAAGTCGAATATCGGCGAAGGCTATGAGCGGCATATGCCGTACCTGCTGACGGTGTTTGTCTTTATTCTGGTGCTTAACCTTCTCGGGCTCATCCCTTACGGGGCTTCGGCAACCGGCAACATCAACGTCACGCTGACACTTTCGGTTTTTACCTTTTTTATAACCCAGGTGGCAGCCGTGAAAGCCCACGGCATAAAAGGGTATCTCGCCCATCTGACCGCAGGAACGCACCCTGCGCTCTGGATCATCATGATCCCTATCGAGTTTATCGGCCTGTTCACAAAGCCGATTGCACTGACCATTCGACTTTTTGCCAACATGACGGCTGGCCACATTGTTATCCTCAGCCTGATTTTCATCAGCTTTATTCTCAAGAGCTTTATCGTGGCCGTGTTTGTGTCGGTTCCGTTTTCCGTCATTATCTACCTGCTGGAAATATTCATTGCGTTCCTGCAGGCCTTTATTTTCACGATGCTGTCGGCCCTGTTTATCGGACTTGCCTCATCGCATGATGAGAGCCATGAGCCCGAGGCGGCGCATTGACGATGTCGGAACCGGACGTTTAACGTTTTTTTGTACTTTTGTCAGGATTTTTAAACCGTATCTCTACAGTTCATCACATAACTAATCATTTGGAGGGTGTTACAACATGGAAGGAATGGGTAATGAAGCTTTAGGCTATCTTGGTGCCGGAATCGGCGCAGGTCTCGCTGTTCTTGGTGCAGGTATTGGTATCGGAAATATTGCAGCTTCGGCAGCAGAGGGAACCGCCCGTAACCCTGAAGCTACAGCTGATATCCGTACAACCATGATCATTGCAGCTGCTCTTATCGAAGGTGTCGCACTTTTCGGTGAGGTTATTGCAGTGCTTCTTGTACTGAAGTAAGCGGACAAGCTATACATTCATACGTCATGAACCGGGTGCGGCTGTTTTCACAACGAGCCGCATACGGATTTATTCAATCGTAAAAGAGAACAGTATTCCATGCTTACGACAGGATTTATCATGTTAAGCGGAGGGTTGCTCGACCCGAACCCAGGATTGATTTTCTGGACAACAGTAACGTTTCTGATTGTGCTCTTCATTCTGAAGAAGTTCACATGGGGGCCGATGCTCAACGCCCTCGAAGAGCGGGAGAAAGGCATTCAGGACTCGATCGACCGCGCTCAGACCGCCAAGGAGGAGGCAGAAGAGGTGCTGAGGAAAAACAGCGAGCTTCTTGCAAAAGCCGACGCGGAGGCGGAAAAAATCGTTCGCGAAGGCAAAGAATATGGTGATAAACTGCGTGCTGATATCACCGAGAAAGCTCATGCTGAAGCAACCAGAATGATTGCAACCGCAAAAGAAGAGATCGAGCAGGAAAAACGGCGTGCATTGACCGAACTCAGGACAGAGGTTGCCGATCTTGCGGTGAAAGGTGCCGAGAAAATCATTATGGCCAACCTGGATGCAGCCAAACAGAAGAACATTATTGACAGTATGATCAAGGATCTGTCGGAAAACCGTAACTGAAACGCCTACGATGTCAAATACTGTAACAAGCAGGCGATACGCCAGTGCATTGCTTGATGTAGCCGAAGAAGCCGGTATCGCCGAACAGATCGCTCAGGATCTGGAGCAGGTACGAACGACCCTGGAGGGTTCCAAAGAATTGACTGCGGTGCTGAAAAGCCCGATTGTCAATGGGGATGCCAAGTCCCGTGTTCTCAAAGAGGTGTTCAAAGGGCTCTCTGAAAAGACCATGCTGTTTCTCGATCTGCTCTGCAAGAAGAAACGTGCAGCTATTCTGCTCGAAACCATCGAAGAGTATTCTGCACTGAGGGATGAGCGTGAAGGGATCGTCAATGTCGATGTGACCAGCGCCATTGAACTGGACAGTGATCAGTCCAAAAAACTCATCGACGGACTCGCCGGATATACCGGAAAGAAAGTACGGGCAAAACTGGCTCTGGACGAAGAATTGCTTGGAGGCGTCACCGTGAAAATCGGCGACACGATCCTGGACAACAGCATCCGCCACCAACTTCAGCTTCTCAACAGCGCCCTTACGGAAAACGCCTGATTTTCCCTGGCTAAAGACAAACGTCAGAACAAAAAAACCTGCTACAATGAAGCAGGTTTTTTTGTTCTGTGGGCTCACTTGCAGTTGTACTGTGAGGAGCATAACTTTCAGAAGTCATTGGCTCCTCTATTACTTGTTGTGAGCGCCTTGAGGATTTCAATCCCGGCAGGTCGGGACAACGCTGCAATTGAGACGCGCGATAAGTTTTTAGAGGTGCCCCCAAGGGGCTTTAGCTCAATTGGTAGAGCATCTCGTTCGCAATGAGAAGGTCAGGGGTTCGACTCCCCTAAGCTCCACGACGACAAACTTATTAAGATTAAATAAACAGAAAGGAACACAGCATGAAGAAGCTCCTCCTGCCCGCACTCACCATCATGGCCGCCCTCATCATGCCTCACAAGGCATACACCGAGAACTCCCATGACCATCACGACCACGCAGATCATGGTCATCATGCCCATGAAGACAACGGTTTTCACATTGGCCTTTCAATAGGCTGGGTGCATCTCAAAGAGGACGGTGACCACCATGAGGAAGGCGGGCACCACGAAGAGGAAGGGCATCATGAAGAAGAAGGCCACTCCGAAGACGCGCTGGGTGTGCATCTCCACATCGGCAAACGCCTTGCTGATGAAGGAACTCTTTCCAAGGTATCGCTCGGCATCGGCGGCGAGGTGATTTTCTCGGAAGAAGAGCACTACGGTCTGAGTGCATTCGCGTCAGTCAAGCCCTGGAAAGGCCTGAAACTGGCAGTCGGCCCGGCCGTCGAGTGGTCAAAACACGACGGTGAGTGGGAGACAAACTACTCGACGCACATGGAAGCGGCTTACGGGTTTGATGTACAAGATTTCCATATCGGACCAGCCTTCGGCTACTCCACATCCGACCACGGTGAACACTATTCGGTCGGGGTTCACGTGGGTTACCACCTCTGATCATGAGCCGAGCCCGATAATCCTCTCCACCAGACGCGTTCTACCCATAGAATTCTTCGAACGATAGCGAAGATGAAAAGCTACTAAACGGTTAATACTGGCGCGTTTCTTGTACTTGTTGCATAGGATATGACTGCGTTGAGCGAGAGGGTGCTCCGGTCTACCGGGATGTCCGAGTCGAAGCTCCACAAGATAGCGATCTTCCGAAACCTCAATACGCCCAGAGAGCCCTGAAAAACTGGAGTATTTCCTTTTCCTTCATAATCTCATACCTCCTTTAGTTAAAAGGTATTTAATTCTACCGATAAACAGTCAGAGCTTACAAGATTGATTGCCGAGCACTGTATTAATATGGTATATTTTTAAGGATGCATTAGAAAACCTGTAGTATAGATAATAAACAGTGTCCGCAGCCAAAACGATGGAGCAAAGAAGTAGTCGGTTTCGTGAATCAAGATTGATCAGGGATGCTAACAAAGCGTCCGCTGTGGGACGGCTATTACTTGGGCAAATCTCTGGGTGGGCAGAGTTTCTAGAGCCATAGACTGTGGATTATGAATCGCGTCCACGCAGACAGTTGAAAAGTGGAAGAAAAAGCGTTCGAGATCAGTGTAAAGCTGAGATTGATAAATTCTGTAGAAAAAATTTTTCATCCATGGACCAGTCAAGACTGGTTAGGCTTTATGATGCAATCAAGTCGTCACGACACCTTGAAATGCCTATGTTGATGAGGTGGTATCAATAAGCAATGGATCAGTAGTGGATCCGGTGTGGATGGGTGGTCTGCGACAAGCAGCCAACAAGGTGAATCAGACGGACGTTTTCGGTGCCGCTGATCTTTGACGTTTAAGGAGGGGGGTGCCCGTCATTTTCAGCTTAATGGGTCAATCCCTCTCTGATCTTGATAGCCTGCCGAACTCCGAAGATATGGCAGAGGAGAGTATAGAGAATATCGAGGCCGGTTTGAACAGTTTCTGGCAAGGTGCGGGCGGTCTGAGGGGAAAACGCATCGGAGTTATGATCGAGTAATAGCCAACATTGAATTTCCAGAGCATTCTGAATAACTCAGTCATGAGCAGAAATATCGATAAGGTATTGGAAGAGAGCCGTAAGGAATTGCTGGATTTGGGTCTTCGCAATCCCTTGATCAGCCATTCCCATAGAGCAAAACAAATCAAGGTTACCGATGAGTTAGCCACAGAAGTCTACCGGCTCCTTGTTGCTGAGGGGAAGGAAATGAGCTTTGATCCTGTTCATGATGATGAGGATATCGAGCAAGAAAAACACTATGAAGAGCTTGATGATGAATATTTGCTCGAACAGCCAAGTGATCCTGATTCAAGCGGCATGCTTGCCGGACGCCATACTGACAGAATTCTTCAGACCCTACTGCCATCACAGAAACTGCAGTCGAGACTGTTGAAAATCCATAATGATGCACGGACTTATATAGAAGAACAAGGTGTCAATATCCTCTTTCTTGCTGTTGGTTTTTTGCATTGGTATGAAGCGCCAGCAGCTCAGGATGCGAGGCGTGCACCGTTGCTGTTGATCCCTGTTGAACTCAGCAGGAAGAATGCGCTTGCCCGTTTCCTGCTCCATTATACAGGAGATGAGATCGGCGACAATCTTTCTCTCATTGAGAAGTTGAAGGCTGAATTCAGCATTGAACTGCCCAAAATCGAGAACAGGGAAGAGCTTGATATTCAGGAGTACTTCGACGCTGTAGCACAATCTATCAGCGCAAAAGAGCGCTGGAAAGTTGTGCCGAATGAAATGACGCTCGGGTTCTTTTCATTTGGCAAGTTCCTGATGTACAGGGATCTTGATCCTTCTGGATGGCAGCAAAATGGCGGTGGTGCAGGTTTCTCTGTGCTTGAGTCGCTGCTTTCTGACGGCTTTTCTGAAGAGGCAAGCTCATTTGTTGACGAGACCCATATTGATGACGTGCTTTTGCCTGCCGATGTTCACCAGGTAAAGGACGCTGACAGCACACAGGTTATGGCCATTCTTGACGTCAATTCGGGGCGTAATATGGTTCTCCAGGGGCCACCAGGAACCGGAAAATCGCAAACCATTACCAATATCATTGCCGAATGCATCGGGGCTGGCCGCAAGGTTTTGTTTGTGTCTGAAAAAATGGCTGCTCTGGATGTTGTTAAGCGACGACTTGACGAGGTTGGGCTTGGTGATGCCGTGCTTGAGCTGCATAGCCACAAGACAAATAAAAAAAAGTTACTTGAGAATCTGGATAGAACCCTCCATCAAGGACGTCCGGTAGTCGAGAATCCGGAAGACGATATCGCAACCCTGGTTAGTCTCCGTGATGATCTTAATGCCTATTGTGATGCGGTTAACAATCCGATAGGTAATACCCGGATTACGTTTATTAATGCACTTGGGTTAGCCATCAGGAATCAGCCTGATCGTTCTGATGTGCAACCTTTTGATTTTGCTCCGATGGCTGAATGGAGTGAAACGGTATACAGGGCTGCACGTCTGCAGGTCGAAGCTCTCAGCCTACATCTGGAAGATGTTGGGGCACCCATAAACAATCCGTTTGCTTCAAGCAGTCTTACAGAGTTTCTTCCATCACAGCGCTTGAAACTTGAGCAGGTACTGGGTGATGTATTGCGCAGTAGCAGAGAACTGCTTGAGAGCTCAGTGGCTCTCGCACAAGAAATGGGGCTCAAGAAACCTGAACATCGCAACGATATAGCTATCATTTGCCGGGCAGCTAGGCGGGCTATGGATGCCCCGCATATTGAGGGGATCGCTCTTTCTTCTGGTGATTGGCAAAAGCGCCGTGATGACCTTCAGGTCCTGATTGATGCCGGACGGGCGCTGGAACGCGCACATCGGCAGTACGATGACTTGCTTATTGATGATGCCTGGTCGCAGGACTTCATTGAGATGCGTCAGGTGTTCGTTTCTAAAGGTGATAAATGGTGGCGTTTTTTCTCAAGCGATTTTCGGACAGCGAAACAGCGTTTGCAAGGGTTCAGCAGGCAACCGCTACCCAAAAAATCCGCTGATATTCTCATCATGATCGATACGGTCATGGATAGCCAGAAATATCTGAAGCAGTTTAATGACAATGCGGTTTTAGGTGAATGCCTCTTCGGGGCTCAGTGGAAAAATAAAAACTCTGATTGGGAAGTTCTTGAGAAGCTAACAGAATGGGTGGTTGAACTCTATAGGTCCGTTGGCAATGGGGAGGTTCCAGAAGGCATTGTAAACTTCCTTTCAGGTTCCCCGAAGGTCGATGCATTGAAAGGCAAGTTGCAGGAGGTTGAGATGTCTCTGGAATCGCACAAGAAAGGCATTGAATTGGTCACCGAATTTCTAAGGTTGCAATTCGATAATGATGCTCGTTTTGCTGAGGATTTCTCTTTGTCCAAACAATTGGATTACCTGGCGGAACTGAGAAACAACGTTGACAGCCTCTTTCATCTCATCCGTTTCAATCAGCTTGAATCTGAGTTGAAGCCACTGGGGCTGGATGCTATCGCTCAGGCCGCACGGGTATGGAAACGCGAACAGGGTTCGCTGGTTAAGCGCTTTGATTTCAGCTGGTATAACGGTCTGGTTGAGCAGGCCTATGTCAACTCACCGAGTATCAAGAAGTTTGACCGGTCGCATCATACTCAGATGCTTGAGGAGTTTAGCCGCCTCGATCGCCTTCTTTT
Organism: Chlorobium sp.; assembly: GCA_028280025.1. Classification (GTDB taxonomy): domain Bacteria; phylum Bacteroidota; class Chlorobiia; order Chlorobiales; family Chlorobiaceae; genus Prosthecochloris. The sequence continues at coordinate 157,472 of JANQMO010000044.1, forward strand.
CAGGCACAATCAGGTCCGCTTGGCTTCTCTTCACTGGAATGCACTTCCAAGTTTGAATGGCGGAGGCCAGTTGCAGGTGATAAGTCGTGAAATCAATAAAAAACGTCGCCATTTACCTATTCGCAAGCTAATGGTAGAAGCCGGTAACGCCATTCAGGCGATAAAGCCGGTCTTCATGATGAGTCCTATGTCTATTGCCACCTATATCCCGCCAGGTTCAGCATCTTTTGATCTTGTGGTGTTTGATGAGGCGAGTCAGGTAAAACCAGTTGATGCATTCGGGGCGATCAGAAGGGGAAAACAGTCGGTAGTTGTAGGGGACAACAAGCAGTTGCCGCCTACAAGTTTCTTCGACAGCCTCATTGATGGTGATGAGGAAGAAGATGTAGAACGGGTTGGTGATATGGAGAGCATTCTGAGTCTCTTTCTTGCCAAAGGGGCTCCTGAGAGGATGTTGCGGTGGCATTATCGGAGTCGTCATGACTCCCTGATTGCAGTATCAAACAACGAGTTTTATGATAATCGCCTCGTTGTATTTCCGAGTCCTGGCGGTAATGAGACCGCGCGAGGTTTGCGTTTTCATCATCTTCCAGACACTGCTTATGAGCGAGGGAAAACCCGTTCAAATCCTGCAGAGGCCAAAGCTGTTGCAAAAGCGGTTATTGAGCATGCAAAAACGTATCCCGATCTTACTCTTGGGGTTGTTGCATTCAGCACTGCCCAGAGAGATGCTATTTCATTTCAGCTTGAGCATCTGAGGAGAATGGACTCAACTTGTGAAGATTTTTTCAGTACGAAAAAGCGAGAGCCATTTTTTGTAAAGAACCTCGAAAATGTCCAGGGTGATGAAAGGGATATCATTTTCATCAGTGTCGGGTACGGTAAGACCACAGAAGGCTATATGACGATGTCTTTCGGGCCATTAAATCGTGACGGTGGTGAGCGCAGATTGAATGTGTTGATATCAAGAGCCCGCCTAGCTATGGACGTTTTTTCGAACTTTACGTCAAATGATATCGACTTGAACCGTTCTCAGGCTCGAGGTGTCATAGCATTGAAGAATTTTCTTGCCTTTGCTCAAACCGGTATTCTTGAGCAACCTCACAGTACAGGTAAAGAGTGTGATTCACCATTTGAAGAGGAGGTTATGAAAGCCTTGTCTCAACATGGCATAGATGTGGAGCCTCAGGTCGGAACGGCTGGTTTTTTTATTGATATAGCTGTTAAGGATTCTCAACACCCCGGGCGTTACATTCTTGGTATAGAATGTGATGGAGCAACGTATCACAGCTCACGTTCGGCAAGGGATCGTGACCGTTTGCGTCAGGAAGTACTTGAAGGGCTGGGGTGGCGACTCCACAGGATATGGAGCACTGATTGGTACCGGAATCCTCAAGAGACGCTTGAACGGGTTCTTGCAGCTATTGAGCAAGCCAAGCAGTATGTCGATTCTGATGCCCAGCGCCCAGCAAGAAATTTTCAATCCACGGCACCAATAATATCAGAGATTGATCGTGAAGATGTAGCCCCGAGTGAGCGAGATTCTCAAACAGGTGGTTCTGAACCATACCAATGTGCCTCAATTCAGATTCTGTTGGGAGGAAATGAGTTTCATGACTTGAGCCCGGAATATTTTGTTCCGTTTATAGTGAAGGTCGCTGAAATAGAATCTCCTGTTCATTTCATTGAGTTGACGAGAAGAATTGCTGCAGGTGCTGGTAAAAAAGCAGGAGCGAGAATTCAAGGGATTATAGATGCATCATTGCAGTCGGCACGGCAATCCGGTTTGGTTGTTATTAAGGGTGATTTTATATGGGATCCCAACATGACTATGCCTAAAGTCAGAGACCGTACAGCCTTAGAATCGGTGGCAAAAAAGATTGATTTTGTATCACCAGAAGAGATCAATGTGGCTCTACTACAAGAAGTTCGAAAAAGCTTTTCGATCTCACCAGAAGATGCTGTTATTTGTACCGGTCGAGCTCTTGGTTTCCAACGTGTTACCACTCAGATAAAAGAGCGGATTGATGAGGTTATTACTATGCTTGTCCAGGAAGAAAAGCTTATTCAGAGCAATGGATTTCTTTCATTAAGGAGCACATAATATTGATTGTTGTGAGTGCTGGTTTCTCATGTTGGTATATCACCAGGGATGGAAAGGACGTTTATTCGTGGCGGATGAGAACGTTTGTGAATATCTTCGGCTGGCTGGCTCGAATGACCCGTTTCGCTGATCTAAACGATCAAATCGAGGCTTGTAATCGCATATTCGTGAGTGACAAGCGGTGGGGTGGTACGTGGGAGCGACCTCGAAGAAGGTGAAAGCCAGGGGCTTCCCGTGTGGAGCAGGTATGTCGGGGATCCAATCCTGAAAAGTAACCTGACGCGACGAGTGGATTTCGCACTATTCATGGTCGAGGCCCTTATAAATGACAATCTTGTTCACGAAGCTCCGGCTATTGTCGGGTGCCAGACGCCATTGGTGCTCGCCTACAAAGGGGCCAGTCAGCTTTGACGTTATCTTGTAAGGGAGGTATCAGTGTTTGACATACTGGAAGAAATCAACTCGCGTTCCGAACCTTTTCAGTTCTACACGGCAGAGGACTTATGGACAGATGAGCACACATCAATGAAGATGCTCGAATACCATCTGAATGAGTCCATTGATCTGTCATCCCGAAACGCAGATTTCATTGCCCGTTCTGCAAACTGGATCGTGTCGCACTTCGGAGTAAACACCAGCACAAAAATCGCTGATTTCGGGTGTGGTCCGGGGCTATACACGATCCTGTTTGCCGAAGCCGGTGCTGAAGTTGCAGGGGTAGACTTTTCGGCAAGATCCATAGCGTATGCACGTGGAGCCGCTGATCAGAAAGGGCTTGAGATTACCTACTACGAGAAGAACTACCTTGAGTTTGAAACTGAGAAGAGATTTGATCTCATAACAATGGTCTTCTGCGATTTCTGCGCGCTAAGCCCTTCGCAGAGAAGGACATTGCTTGCCAGGTTTCACGCATTCCTGAAGCCCGGCGGGTCAGTGCTGCTGGATGTTCATTCACTGAATGTGTTCGATAGCAGAGAGGAAGCTGCCGTATACGAACGAAACCAACTTGATCACTTCTGGTCTTCCGAAGACTACTACGGCTTTCTAAATACCTACAAGTATGACAACGAGAAGGTGACTCTCGACAAGTATACGATCATCGAAAAGACAAGAAGGCGCGTTGTCTACAACTGGCTGCAGTACTTCAGTCAGGCTTCACTGCGAGATGAGCTCGAGAAGAACGGGTTTCAGGTCGTGGAGTTCTATTCTGATGTTGCGGGCACGGCGTTCTCCTCAAGTTCTCCTGACATGGCAGTTGTCGCCAGGAAGATGGAGGTCACATAGCAAGGCAGGGAAGAGGGAACATCCTATAGTGAAAGCTACAAAAACAATTTACAGACATTCAAAAATAATCCCTCCAAGTGCTTCGAAAAGCATGTTCTGGAGCGGCGGGTTGCTCACTGTTACAGAATCTCGTACCTTATCGTTATGGGTATGCGACATGCTGATGAACGGCTGTCAAGTATCCTTTATTCAGATTGAAGAATTCGAGTGAGAGACCAAAATTGTCCCGCACGAGGTTGTTGCCTCAACGTTGTTCCAGGGGCTACTCCCGCCAAATCGCTGCTCACAGAGCCGTTTGTCAGCAGTTGCTTAGTCGCTCATAGGCAAACATCTCTTTCCTAAACTGAGCGTTTCAACAAATGCTCCATTATAGTAAGATCATTTAAAACGATCTATTATACTGTGTTTGTATAGAGATTATCCCCCATCTGTCGGGTGAGCGTGAAAACTGATGGAGAGCCGCATTTTTTGAAACCCTTCGGGATTGCCGATCACACCGAATCTGCTTCGTTACAGGAAACTTGCGGTAGATCACTACAGCGGCATTCCCTGTGCCTCGCATCTCCGGCATGCTCGACAATCGCTCAATTTAGGTCTTTTATTCTTCATCATCGTCCAGGTGGAGGTTCCGGCGATTTCGAACACCTATTCCGTTAAACATCGAACAGTAAACGGTTCGTCATTCGGTCTGCAAGCTCAAAGTAAGAAAGTGTTCGAA
>JANQMO010000065.1 GCA_028280025.1 Chlorobium sp.
CATCAACAGTAACCGTCTTACAGTTGCGGGCACAGTGTACGATTTTCACGCACTTCCCTATTCTCCGGCTTTTAAACCGGCACCAGTTATGAAAGAACAATAGTTTTCGAGTATATCACTTTTTTCTCTACAAAAAAAGAGGCTCTCATCAGATTAATTATCTCCAGCGCTATCTCACGGCAGCCTGCCTGTTATCAGGCTGCCCCCTGTCTATCTTCCAGTCAAAAGCCCATTTCTTCACTTTATCGCACGTATACACGTCAATCCTTGAACCCTGATATGCTTCATCGACGTCGCCGATTTTTTCCTCGAGGTCTCCTTCAAGAGCAAGCGCAGCCGAGCGCACCTCGTCGAGCAACGCTCCGGATGCCTTCCAGAGACCTCTTGCCTCTGCCTCGAGCAGCCTCCGGGTTATCTCTTCGAGGGCATAGGGATTGTTCTCCCGTATCCACTCCCTGTTCTTCTCGTCCTGTACATATGTTTCTACAACGCTGTCAAACAGCCATTTTTCCACTTCCTGGGTGGTTACACTCCATTTGAACAGGCTGTTGATACGACCGGCGATAGCCTGGGCTCCCTGAAAACCGTGCTCTTTCATGGACTCTATCCATCGTTCGTTCAACAGTTTGCTCCGTGCCGAACGTTCGATCTCCTCTTTGAAATCACGAATACCGGTTTCTCCCGGAACAGTAGCATCCACCCAGTACATTTTTGTCTTCCTGCCTGAAAGAGCTGTCGAAGCCGTTGCCATGCCGCCCGCAAACGATGCATAGCACCCGCAGTCAAGAGCGTCGTACTCTGCAGAAGTCTGCTTCATGCAGGAAACATCCACCCTGGAAAGCTGACCGGCAAAAATGTCCTGAGCTTTCACTCCAAAATCACGACCTGTCGCGCCATAGGCATATCCGGACTGGTTTATATATGCTTCAGCCAGATCGCCGTCATCCTCCCAGGCCGATGCATCGATCGCCAGACCGACACCGGAACTGTAGGTTCCGGGGGCAGATGAAAAAACCCTGTAAAGGGCAAGTCGCCGTATTTCCGTTTCATTCAACTGATCTGCCATTTCCTGTTTCAGCACTTCGAACTGCTCCTCTGTATGCTTTCGAACCTTGTTTCTTTCGAAGGACTCATCGAGATTGCTCACTGTTGCAACCGCCTTGTCGAGCAGCGCAATAAAATGGGGCACCATATCCCTGACAATACCGCTTGTTTCGATCGTCACGTCGATGCGGGGACGCTCTTTTTGAACACCCTCGACATGTACCGTAAGTTCGTCAAGGGCCGCCGCCTTCACACCGCTTATCCGACCGTTAGGCTTTCGGACAGGCAGCACACCGAGCAGCCAGAAAATCTGGGAAAGCAGCTCTCCGTCAGACTTGAATGCATCAGAACTCCAGAGGCTCAATCCGATACTTTCGGGAAAATGCCCTTCTTCGAGGTAAAATTTTTCCAGCAGCTTGTCTGCCAGGCTGCACCCGATCTTCCAGGCAGCTTCGGACGGGAGAGTCATGATGTCAGCGGAATAGAAGTTCCTGCCGGTCGGCAGAACATCTGCCTTTCCAGATGCAATCGACCCCGAAAGACCGGCATCGATGTATTCGCCGTCAAGTGCGCGAAGAAGGTTTCGCGACTCATCTTCAGCCCTGGCAAGTGAATCGGCCATCTTTTTACACCAGCTTCTGAACGATTCCGGAAGCCCTTCGACTACTTTTTGTAACGATCCTGCATCATCATTGTCTTCCAGAACGGCCCGGATGATCCCGGCAGCTTTTTCAAAAAGATCACCTTCCTGAACAGGATGCCTGGATGCAAGTTCATTTTGGGAAAGAATGCCGTCGCCGGCACGGTCAAGTGCGGAAGCAATCATCGCGCACATGGTATCGAGATCAGGCCGCCTGCCGAAAACATGCAGCCCATCGGGAACCATGGATCGTTTCATTCCGGCGATCTGCCTGGAGAAGCGCTCGATGTTTTCTTCAAGCTGCCCGGCATCGTCATCCACATCAATAAATTTCAACTTCACTGCGACATCCCGCATGGAATGGAGTAATGCCTGCCTTCTCGAATGATCATTACCATCAACAGCCCGTTTGTACTGGGTCAGATAGTCTTCAAACAGAAGAAGATCGTCCGACATCGCCGAAGGACGGTACGCAGGGGTGAGATGATCGATGATCACTGCTCGGCCCCGCCGCTTGGCAACCATTCCCTCTCCTGCCACATCCATGACATAGGGGTAAAAATTCGGCAGATCACCCAATGAAATATCACTGAAGCAGCGTTGGGAAAGCGCCGCCCGTTTACCCGGCAAGTATTCCAGTGCCCCGCTCGCCCCGAAATGGATGACTGCGTCGGCATGGCGCTGAATATGGTAATAGGTTGCCAGCCAGTGATGAGGGGGGGATATTTCCGGGTCGTGCAGGATCCTGCATACCTCACCATCGCACCGGGAACCGTAACACCCCCGTTTCGGCTGCGACATGATCTGAATGTTGCCGAAACAAATCCCGGTTATGACAAGCACATCCTCGCCGTCCTTTTTCCACACCATTCCCTGGCCGGGAAACATTCCCCAGTCCGAATTCACTTTATCCTGTACCGTCGTATCGAGCGTGTCGAAAAAAGCCTTGTATTCATCCTGATTCATGAAATGGAGCCCCCCTCCTTTCCGCACAACTTCATCGACAGTCGTCCACCGGAACTCATCCATCGATTTCCGTTCCTGTATCATGTCGAGCAGTTCCCTGCCCGTCGCAGGAATATCCCCAACAGTGTAACCCGCTGTTTTCAGATCACGCAGGAATGAAACCAGACTTTCAAACGTATCGAGACCGACAGCCATGCCAACGGTATTTTCAACTCCCTTGCAGGGATTGTTGTGCAGGACGATCGCAAGGCGTTTTTCTGCGACGGGCTTCCTGCGAAGTTCCGCCCAGCGCCTGACTCGCCGGGCCACCATGACAACCCGTTCTTCAATCGGAACGGCAACCGATCCATCACCAGTTCCACCGGACCCTTGACATGTAGCCGAAACCATTGTCGGATCGATCACTCCGAACATCTCGGGCTGGACAAGTGAATGCGTCAGACTCATGGCACTGATGCCGACCGGATCATTCAGCCATTCTTCCGGAGAAAGGGTGTAATTGCGCATAAGCTGCATAACGGGAACATTGATCTCCCGCAGCAAAGCGCGTTCCCCGACGGAAACGAGCAGCCTGCCCATCAGGAAACTGAGTATGATATCCGGCGGAAGTTCCGGTTCCCTGAAATAACGGCACCAGGGATACTGCGCTTCCGGATTAGCGGACTTTTCCGTCAACGTGTCGCAAAAAACACAACAGGCAATGACACCGCATTCCTCCAGTTTTGCAAGAAGAGCGTCGATATCTGAAGTATTTCCTTCGGCAAGCAGACTGTAAGGCATGATAACGCCGGTTACAGGAGCGCTCATATCCCATATCTTCCGCTCCTGCAGCCACGCTTTGTAAGCCAAGATTTCCTCAAAAAAACCGGGAGCTTCAGGATGATAGATACCGAAAGTCCGGACTGGTGCACAAGGCTCGAAGTCAAGGCCTGCTATCCGCCTCACTCCGTTGAGATAATTCTGTTTAGAAAGAACTGAAAAATACTTTCTGACCTCTTCCAGTTCATCAGCCGGAACGGTTGAGAACTCCTCCGGCAATTGCCGGTTCAGCGCCACCCTTGTCTTTACGTCAAGCAATGAACGGCAGAGGTTTTCAAAGCCGGGCATCTCCCTTGAAACATCGGTAATCAGAATATCGATCTCCCCTTTCCCGATCCGCAGACAAAGGTCGTCCTGCGAACCGTAACCGAACGCCACGAGATCGATACCGTCCGCTTGCAACGGCCCTGCCAGTTGCATCCATAGTGCCGAACTGTGCACATTATTGTAAAATGCGATTGTTTTCATATGCTCTCTTCTTTTGCGGCATTGTTCTTTGTGCCGGTCACTCTTGAATATCGGAGGTTTTGGCTCTCAAGAGCGTACTGACATCCATGACAATGTCCTGAAGCGGCTGACGCCGGATACGATGCGGTAATGCGAGCATTGCCGCTTTATCGATATCGCCCTGTTCGACTTCCATTCGCCCTTCATAGGCAGCAATCGTTTTGGCTGTTTTCATGATAATGATATCTCCCCGATGCCCGTCAACACCGACTTCAAGGCAGTAGTTTGCAATCGCAAGCAGATTTTCCCTGCTGACTTTTACGTCAGAATAGCGCTCCCTTGCATCCTGTATTCTTTCAACAAGCTTTTTCGATTCATCCAACCACCGGGCGCAGAAAGCTTCCGGATTTTCTTCAAACGCAAAACGCCGCTCCATAACGGTCACACGCTCCTCCGGTTCCGATATCCCCTCGATATGGACGCACAGTCCGAAACGGTCAAGAAGCTGCGGCCTCAACTCCCCTTCTTCCGGGTTCATGGTTCCTACAAGCGTAAAACGTGACGGATGAGAAAAAGAAATCCCTTCGCGTTCGATGGTGTTGATCCCCATGGCCGCTGAATCGAGCAGCACATCGACGACATGGTCATCGAGCAGATTCACCTCGTCAACATAGAGAATACCCCGATGCGCAGCCGCAAGCAGTCCCGGTTCAATTCTTTTTTCACCGGCTTTCAGCGCGTGTTCGAGGTCGAGCGTTCCGACCACACGATCCTCTGTTGCGCCGACCGGAAGCTCCACGACCTTTACCTTGTGTCTTGTCAATCCATGCGTCTTTCCGGACGCCTGTACCTGTCCCGTCACCGCAAAACACTCACGGATAACGTCAGGGTCCTCATCATCGGCAAGATTGAACGGCGTGCCTTCGATAACATCGATTTCAGGCAGAATATCTGCAAGAGCACGGACAGCCGTCGATTTGGCAGTTCCTTTTTCGCCCCGGATCAGAACGCCTGAAAGCGAAGGATTGATGATATTCAGAATCAGGGCGAGCTTCATCTGCTCCTGACCGACAATAGCTGTAAACGGGTAGGTGTACTGTTGATTCATGTTGTAGCGTTTTTTACTATGCTCAGCAGCGAATCTGCCTGCAGATCATCGATTTTATAATATTCTGCGCCGAGTATCCCGGCGATTTTTCCGGCAAGACCGAAATGGATCAGACCCGGCTCCTCGGTATCCACTACGAGGAAGCGGATTCGTTCCTCCATCGATATTTTCATTGCGATATCGAATACCTCGTCGATAGGTTTCCCTGCCGCAAGAGACTTGTTTGCTTTGCCGTCTGTCACGACAATAAGAATGGGTCTCGCTTCAGGCTCTTTAATCAGATAATTTCTTGCAATTTCATAGCCCTTCACCATTCCTGCCGATAAAGGCGTCCTTCCCCCGACGGGCATTTCCTTCAACAGGGTTGCGGCGAGTTCGACAGAGGAGGTGACAGGCAGATTAACCGCTGCCCCGTCTTTACGGAAGGACACCAGTGCTATTTTGTCCCTTTTCTGATATGCATCGATCAGGAGAGACATAACCGCACCTTTTGAAGCCACCATTCGCCCCTTAGCCCCCATTGAACCGCTTGCGTCGACGACAAAAATCAGAAGATTGCCGAGTCGCTTTTCCCGGATTTTCTCACGAATATCCTGCTCCTTGAGCACGACCGCCATATTCAGGACATTATCCCGATGCCGCTGAAAAGGCGCGGCGGCCCGAAGCGTCGCATCGAGTGCGATATCGTTGTTCGTCCGCTTCATGGTGCTTTTGGTGTAGCGCCCCTGCTTCCGGGATACTCTCGACCGGGACCGCCTTCCCGAACCTCTTCGTGTTTTCCTGTCTTTCGGTGAATGTATTTTTCGCACGGTGAACGGCTTGCCGACATCGAAAAGCTGTTCTATACCCGGAACATCAGAAGCATCCTCGTCCCTGTCCCCGTCGAACCCGCTCAGATCGTTCTCCCCTGAATCCTTTTCGTTTGCGGCAGCACCGCCCTGTTCCAGCCCTTTCTCTCCTGAAGTACCTTCCGCATTCTCGTTCTGTTCCTCTCCTGCGCTCTCGGACATTTCCTGTTGCTCACCCTTCTCACGTTCGCCTTCTTCCTGGTCGCTCCTTTCCCCCGGCGCCCGGTCGGGAGGCGGAGGAACGGGATCCCTTCTTCTATGAGCAAGGGCCAATGCCGCTACCGCTGTGATGTCGTCTACGGAAATTTCCCGGAATCCTCTGTAGGCAGCATACGCTGCAGCCGCCTGCTCAATAACCAGATCCGCCCTGTGACCGGCAACATTGTTTTCGCTGCACAGCGCCGCTATAAAGCCGCGCATATGTGAAGGAACAGTCACTCCGGCAAATCGATTGCGCGCTTGCGTTATTTTTTCCGTTATACGCTCATTATCCTTACGATACCTTGCGATAAAGGCATCCTCGTCTGCGTCGAAAGCCTCTCTCCGAACCATCAACTCGACACGTTTCGCGCTTTCTCTTTCCGCTGTAACCTCGACACAGAGGCCGAATCTGTCGAGAAGTTGGGGGCGAAGCTCTCCTTCTTCCGGGTTCATGGTCCCGACAAGCACAAATGAAGCCGGATGAACGAAGGAAATGCCCTCACGCTCGACACGGTTTTCTTTTGACGCTGCAGCATCGAGAACAATATCGACGATGTGGTCATCGAGCAGATTGACCTCATCGACATAGAGAATTCCTCCATCCGCCCTCGACAGAAGGCCGGGCTGAAACACCCGCAGCCCGTCTTTCATTGTCCGTTGAAAATCGATCCCGCCTGCAACCATATCCTCGGTAGCGTTCAAGGGCAGTGTCACGACAGCAGGAGAGCGATGGCAGGCTCCGGCAAGAGAAACGTCGTCCGGAAGCAGCGCACCAAGAGCCCTCACCGTCGTCGATTTGGCAGTCCCCTTTTCACCTCTTATAAGAACGCCGCCAATCTTCGGATTGACCGCATTGAGAAGAAGCGACAGTTTCAGTTCCTCCTGGCCGACTATTGCTGAAAAAGGGTAGAGTTTTGAGAGCATGGCAGTTTCAGAAATTATAATTCATTCCGACAATCCATTCCCTTGGAGGGGCATCGTATCCATCTACGTACAGGTATTGGTCATTGAGCAGATTATCGATATCGATGTAGAAGCCCATCGGCCCGCTACGGTAATCCGCCCGGGCATCAACGACTGTATATGAAGGAATGGATTCCGAATTGTCGGACCGGATATAGACCTTTCCGGTATATTTCGCCGATACTCTCAGCGAAAAATCCCTGAACGGCCTGCAAACGATATCGGTCGATACCGTGTGAAAAGGTTTCGCCGGAAGCCAGTAACCGGTCTCCTCATTCAGGGCATGAAGGTAGGTATATAACGGGGCGATATCTATCCACGAGAATGGCGTCCATTTCAGCGATGTTTCGACACCCCGATAGGTAACTTTTCCAAAATTCTCATAACGTCCCGTATTATCGGCTCTCCTGACATACGTAATCCTGTCCCTGATATTCCGGTAAAACACTGATGCATCGAGCGTGAAAACGGAAAAAGGCCTGACCGACAGCGAAAGCACATAATTCACCGCCTCCTCCATCCGGAGAGCAGGGTTCGGCCTGGTTACCGATGATTCGTAGTAGCGTTGTCTGAATGTCGGCAGATTACTTGAACGGTTTGCGGTAAATGCAACGTCATAGTTTTTTTTCGCATAACCGACCTTCACCTCCGGATTCAGCGTATTACGGAATTTCGAGTAATAATTGGCACGAATCCCTAACAAACATGACCAGGGGCTTTCTTCCCATTCGAGTTCTTTTTGAGCGAAAACCCAGGCTCGCTCTTCCCTCGCCGTACTGAAATTGCTGCCTGATGCCTCCTGCCACTCATAACCGGTTCCCCCGTCGATCGTCCCGAGCCACGGCAAAACAAACGGCGCATTGATTTTCTGGCCCGCCTTAAGCACTTTGAGTGAAGCATACAGGTCTTTGTCAGGGTCCGTCGAAACGGTTTTTGACAATGAATACCAGGTTCTGCCGGTAACGGCTCCGTATTTTTGCCCGAAGAGAAAGGAAGAAGCGTCAAATTCTTTGCGTGAGTTCGGGGTTCTTCGTTCCGGATATCCCCTCAGACCTTTTTTCTCATCATTGTACTCCCCTGAAAGAAAAAGAGAGAATTCGGGCGTAAAACGGTAGTCGACCCTGCCGCTCAGGCGGTTCCTGGCCTTGTCATCGTTGACCGTAAAACCCTCATAGGTTTCATGGCCTGCCGAGAAATTTGCAGACAGGTTATTTTTTCTGCCCTGGAGATTCAGGATCACGTTTCCCTGGCCGTTGTTTCCGAAATACCCGCCTGCCGTACCGCCAAAACGATCTGCGGTTTTCGTCGTGATCACAATAACGCCTCCTCCGGTATTGTCGCCGTAGGAAGTACTGCCGCTTCCCTTGTATACTTCTATTTTCTCAATGGTATCGAGCGAGATCATCGACCATTTGACAGCTCCGGAACGGGAAGTAGGGTCGTTGATCGAACGACCGTCAAGCAGAACCTTGACATTACTCGATCCGCGGATCGAAACGGAGGTTTCTCCCGCCTTGACTCCCGGAATACGGTTCATGAGATCGCTGATCTTCATAACATTCATGGCCCGGATTTCCTCTGCGGTTATGACCATTCCAGGCTTCTGCTTGTCTGCGGCAGAGGATGGCTGTTGATGCAAAAGAAGCGCAATCAGGGCTGCAACGGTAATCATGAAAAAACGTCCCGGGCTCATTCGCTGATCTCCTCGATCTCTCCTTCGGTTTCCAGATACTCCTCCTGAAGACGCTTTTTCATATCGTCGGTTGCGTTCCACATCCCTCTGCTTATTGCTTCAAGAAGTTTGTCGAGAATGTTCTGCCGTGCATAGATATTGACCTCCTGCATCCATTTTTTCATCTCCTCGTCCAGCACATATTTACCCGCAACCCGCTCGTACATCCAGTCTTCGACAACCTCTGCGGTCGCATCCCAGCCGAGAATGACATCCATCATCTTTGAAATATCGCCGGCCCCCTTGTATCCATGACGCTTCAGGCCATCGAGCCATTTCGGGTTGAGCAGACGGGAACGGAAAATATGTTTCGCCTCCTCAAAGGTGGTACGTACCTTGACACGGTCGGGATCCGAGCTGTCCCCGACAAGAGCGAACGGCAGTTCTCCCCGCTCCTGCTTTGCAGCCGTGATCAGGCCACCGTAATAATTGTAGTAATCGGTGCAGGAAAACATGTCGTACTCACGCGAGTCTTCGTTTTTTACCGTGGCATCGAGCCGCGAAAGCACTTTTCTGAATGTTGCCGGCTTCTGCCTGCCGTAGGAACCACGACCGTAGGCATGAGACGAGTAGCGGACATAGTTGTCGGCCAGGTCATCCTGCGACTCCCAGTTTTTCGATTCGATCAGCTCTTCGACACCTGCCCCGTAAGTCCCCGGAGGGCAGCCGAACACCCGGAATGTCGCCTCACGCAAAGCTTCGTCTTCGCTCATGCCCTCCTTCCGGTATTCCTCGACATCGGCAAGCACATTGCGCCGGACAAGGTTGATCTCCGGCGACTCGTTGAGTGCAGCGACCATTTTGACAGCATCGTCGATGCGCTCGACAAGCAACGGAAACGCATCCCGGAAAAAACCGGAGATCCTCGGCATAATGTCGAGTCTCGGCCATTTGAGCTCGCTGGATGGAATGATTTCAAGACCTTTTACATAACCGCTGCCTTTTTTCCAGACAGGCCTGACACCCATCAGATAGAAAATTTCGGCCAGGTCGTCCCCACCGGAACGCATGGTTGCCCCTCCAAAGAGAATAATCCCGATACTCCTGGGGTACTCCCCGTTTTCCTCAAGGTACCGCTCCACCAGGGCGTCGCCCAGGCTCATACCAACTTTCCACGCAGCCGGTGTTGGAATTTTCTGCGGATCGACCGAATAGAAATTGCGCCCTGTCGGAAAAATGTCCGCCTGACCGCGTGTCGGCGCCCCGGAAGGTCCAGCTTCCACATACCGCCCGGAAAATCCTTTCAGGGAAGCATCGAGTTCATCCCGAACCTTTCGAATATCGGGTACGAGCTTCTCGCAGATGTATTCGAGCCCCATCAAGACCTCGCCGGATACGATCGCCCCCATCGAGCGGGAAACCAATTGAGGTGCGTCATGCGAGAAATCATGCGCTGAAAGCATCCGAACCATTGCAAGAGCGCTATCATGCGCTTCACGAATGATCTCTCCCCCGGTCTTTGTCGAACCGGAAAAAGCCCTGGTACCCTTGCCTGCAAGAAGCTCGTCATACTCATATCCCATTTCCGTGAGAATGGATTCCCGAAGCGAAGGAACGCCTCCCTGATCGAGCCGCATCATTTGCACGATCATTTCAACGAGCCTCTCGCCGCCGGGAGCGACACCGAGCGTATGCAGGCCATCGGCAATCATGGTATCGGCAATTTCGTCGAGGTACGCATGAAGCCTTTCGAGAAATCCGTCGAAATTTTCCATGGCTTTTTGCCGGTCATAACCGGTATCATGGTGCAGATCGGCCTCTGTCAGGGCATCCCAGATCATCGGTTTCAGCACATCGAGTTTTCCGGGGTCCGTGTTTCTCGCATTTGCGTAATCGCGAAGCAGATTATCCACGTTTGCCATCTCTTCGTAAAGATCGGCATTGGTATAAGCCGGTGTGAGATGATCGACAATGCAGCAGTTCGACCGCCTTTTCGCCTGCGTCCCTTCGCTCGGATCGTTGATGATATAGGGATAGATATTGGGAATATCCATGATCGCAAGATCCGGGAAACATTCCTGCGACAGCCCCAGAGCTTTTCCCGGCAGCCATTCCAGCGTTCCGTGCTTGCCGACGTGCATCACCGCATCGGCTTTGAAGACATCGCGTATCCAGCGATACTGCGCCAA
This sequence comes from Chlorobium sp., assembly GCA_028280025.1. Taxonomy (GTDB): domain Bacteria; phylum Bacteroidota; class Chlorobiia; order Chlorobiales; family Chlorobiaceae; genus Prosthecochloris. The sequence continues at coordinate 10,898 of JANQMO010000065.1, forward strand.
ATAATGATGCGGCGGCGGCAGAACAGGATCATGGACCAGCTGGTCCTGACGTTCGAGACTGCCTCTCGGAGGCTGGATAGTAATGAAAACATTGCCGTTGAGTGTTCCGGGAAACAGTAGTTTACCGTCATGAACGAACAGATCCCCCGGCATCTCACCCCAGTTTTCCTGCATACTGCTTCTTGCGGCCTCCGGAAGTTTTTCATGCCATGGCATATAGGTGCCGGATTCCGCAGCGGCTTCCGCTTTTTCAACCATCCTGTCCGCCGTCAGCCACCGGCGATCGCATGTCATGCCGTCGAGCAATTCTTTTGCAAGCTGATCCCCGTTTTCATATCCCCTCTCGACGGCATATCCCTCATCATCCATTCTTCCAAGCAGTTGCCTGACGCTCTCGAAACTGTCGAGACCGACCGCACATCCTATCCTGTCATTTCTCGGAGGATAATGATGAAAGACAACCGCAATACGTTTTTCACGGTTGGACTTGCGCCGCAGAAGAGCCCATCTGAGCGAAAGAGAAGCCAGTTTTTGCACCCTTTCTTGGATCGGCATGATCTTAACAAGCTGGGCTCCTGTGAGGCTGTCGACTCCTGTGTCCTCTCTTGAAGCAAAAGGAACGGTAATCAGCGCCCCATCGAATTCAGGCTGCGTCGCCGAAAAGGATACTTCCATCGTACCAAGCCCCTGAACGCTTTTTTCCCATTCTTCTACTGGCTGGAAAGTCATGAGCGCCTGCAGAAAAGGCACGTCGAGCCCTGGCAGTATATCTCTGTATTCAGGAGAATTCATGGTGAGGGAAAACAGGAGCGGATTTATCAGCACATCGATCCTGCTTCTGCCTTCTGCGTCCATGAAAAAAGTCCGTGCGACATAATCCGATCCCTTGTTGCCGCGCATCGCATCTTTGTAGCGCAAATGAAAAACCGCGATGACATTGGCGCCCTGTCGTTCGATTTCCCTGATCAAACAGTCGAATGCCGCAAGGTCCCCATCGATGAAGTAGCTTTGGTAGAACCAGAGTCCAACGGTCGGCTTTGAAGGGTCGACATGTTTCCGAAGATATCCCTCGATATCATCATGCTGCGGAAAATCGGGGTGATAGATTCCCTGGTGCGGTAGCTTTTCAGGCGGATCGGCCGGATACTGTGTTGAAAATAGCACATTATGAAGGGACAAGAGCAGGTTCCTGAAATTTGCCGTGCCGCCGTTCAGGAGATAACGCTGTATCGTCTCTCCTTCACCGCTGCCGAAAAGCGTGCTGTGAGTCTTTGCAAGTTCGAGCGCCTCATCATCGCCTCCAGCCGACTGAATGATCAGCAAAGGAACGTTTTCTCCCTGTTCCTTTCTCTCCTGGCATGCCTCGATCAATTCGTCAAAAGCGGGGAATGAAGCCTTTCCACCCATGAGGCGAAGGATAACGACATCGGCACCGACGGCATGACGAACAAACTCTTCTTGCTGAACCGGCGCTGAAAGCTGCGCACGAAGGCGGGCTCTCACAAGCACCGAACCGCCCTCCCCGACATATTGTGCGACAGCCTTGCTCAAGGAAGGTATTTCCGATGGACTGGTACTGAAATAACTTAATGTATAGTGATTCATACCGCTATTTCTCCTTGTTGGACACAGTGATCATAAATTGTCCTGTATAGTGTGCAGGCAAGTTCCCGACCGGCTGTTCCACCATAGTACAGTCGCGTCGGGCATTCACCGGGACATTTTCCGTTCAGAGGGCAACCGTTGCAGCGGTCCGAAAAAAGTGTGAGCGCTGACAGGGCACGGGCATTGGCAATCAGTGGAACATCCAGGGTACCGAGGCTGAATGACGGATCGTCAATTGCCTGGGTACAGGGATAGAGCGATCCTTCCGGTGTGACGGCAAGACTCTCTCCCCTGCACGCAGAGCAGAAAAATGACGCCTTGTTCGAACGGACTGACCTGAGAAGCTGATTTTTCTCCCTGAATTCAAGAGGCTTTCTACGGCTTCTGTTGAGGGCATGGAAAACTTCGAGAAAATCTGACACCCCTCTTTTCAGCTCTCCGGCATCCGGCAGCATGGAAGAGGCGTCGATGGCAGCGCCTTTTTGCGACAGCATATCGAAGCCTATACCGCATGAGGTCAAGAACGGATGCAAAGCCATGACAAGCCCGCCAAGTTCCGAAACATTCATTGCTGTGATCACCGTAGTGACCCTGAACGGAACCTGCTCCTCCTCGAGCACCCTCAACGCACGGAAGGTCGCTCCGCTCCCTCCGCGGGCTTTTTCCTGTACCCTGGGAGGGCCGTCAAGACTGACACCTATGCCGACGCCATATCGCTTCAGCATCAGGACCGTCCGGCGATCGAGAAGGACACCGTTTGTCTGAAGCGATATGGCCGCCGGCCACTTGTTCCTTCTGATGCATTCCAGGATCTCCGGAATCCGTTCACCTGCGAGTAACGGCTCCCCTCCGGTAATCTGGACATGAAAAGGCTTGCCTTGTACTGCAACCATGTGCAATGCCTTCAAAGCCGTCCCCATACTCATGACTCCGCCTTCAGCATGCACCGATCCTTCATAGCAATACGCACAGGAAAGGTTGCAGGAACTCGTCACCATCAGCATGAGGTTTGTATATGCCCTCCCACTCATGATGCAGCCCCCTTTGCCGAAAAAACTTCCCCCAATGCGCGTTGCTGACGGTGTATTTTATCGACCCACTCCTTCCTCGACCGGAAAGAAAATTCGAAAACAGTGGTTTCCGGTTCGATCTTGTCATAGAGCCTGGCAATGGAAAAACCATCGAATCCTGTCTCCTGGAGCAATGACGACGCATCCCGCCATTCTTTGCCGGCAAGCGAGAGGTCTTGAGCATGGGTGCTTATGTTCAGCAGAAAACGCATCTCGGTACTGTTGATCCCCTGGAGTAAAAACACGAAAACATGTTTTGATCCGGAAAAGCAGTAACCGGGCGCAAACGCTCCTGCCAAAAAAGGCAATGGAGGATAAAACCGGAATGTGCCGCAGGGCATGCCAATCCATCGGAATGCAGTGACAGATTTCCCGCGGAGAAAAAAAATACACTCATGTGCAACAACTGCTTTAACCCGAAGCAAACAGGATCACGGCAGGTCTTCTGACTCTCCCGGTTTTACCGGCCTTCCCGTCGTTTAACGTCACGACAGTGGCATTTTCGGCAAACCTTTCATCAGCGTGTGCTGATGCGGGATCACAGCAGCGGGCACTGTTCCGGATTCTCACCGGATTCCCTTTTCATCAGCCGGCTTACGCCGGCCAAAACCGTTATCTCAATCCTATATAGCAAAAAGAACCTTCTCAAAAAATCACCTTTCCCGTCAATCACTGTAGAAGGTGATATGTCTGGCAGCGTGAAGTGAAGCTAAGGCGACGCAAACCGCGCAGGCACCAAAGCCCAAAATAACCCCGGAGCTCGACGCGCGGTTTGCGTCGCCTTGAGCTTTTTGTTAGCGCCTTAATTACGAAGTCGCTGGATTTCATCCAACTCTGCTTGAAGCCTACCTACTCGATCAATTGTAATGGACTCTAGCTCGCTTAGATAAATTAAGGGATAAATAGAACCTCCGGTGTACCTTGCCGATGCCGCTTGCGCTTGCTCCACGCTGTAGCTTTCCCAGGCCCTTTGAGCCTCGTTAAATGCTTTTTCTTCTTCTTTATCCAACTCTGAGCGCAGCTCTAATACAACTGTTTCAAGCCTCTTCTTTGCGTTCTCAAAATTCTCACTTGCCCTTGCGTTCATATCGGCTTGCGTTAAATATTCCATCTCTTCTTCTGGGATAAGTGGCTTAGTTTCCCTTTCTGCCTTTTCACGATGACTTTCTATGGCGCGCTTCTTTCCGGTTATGATGTCTTCCAGAATTGCTAGTTCCTCGTGGCTTACTCCTTGTTCACTCATTTGACGATTAATGTCCAAAAGCTTCTGCCTTTTCTCGATCAATTCCATTGCTGGTTTCTTCTCAATCCGCCTCCTGATGAAGTAAAAACCCATGGAGAGAAGAATTCCCAGCAGAACAAGGGCAACTTTTTCTATCATTTGTCCCTATTGTTCAGGCGTTGTGGCGCTAACACCAGCCATAACCGGCCCCAAAAAGCAGAGCGAAGCGGCACTTTTTGGGGTCCGAGTTTATGGCCTTGTTAGGCTCTAATTTAGACTCTAATTTGCCAATTGCATATAATGGTTTAACTTTTGAAAAACCATAATATCTTCATATTTGAATTCCTGCTCATTTATTTGAAATAGACTCATAACATTTAGCCTCGTTGCGGTAGGCGACATTGTTTCTAAAAGAAACACAGATGTAGCGCTTTGGGCTATAAACAGAACACCAAGCAGGGATTTCTTTCCAATGAATAAGTTTCTAAGTTCTTCGACGCCAATATCCTTTAATAGAGACTCTCGAATAGAGTTAACATCCGCCCACAAAAATGAAAACGGCTTTTCTACAATTGGAAAAGTATGACCAACTGGCCATATGGTCTCATGGTTGATAATGTTTTTTAAATTTATTACTGGAATCCCAGTATTTGATTTTGATTTTTCTATTTGATCAATGGCCTTTTCCAGGTTCTCATAGATGGTTTGAGAGTTCTTTGTATGAATTGTCTTGCATGCAAACCCCCAGTTACTGCCGTCTATTTCAGCTATAACATCAGGATTATCACCCGCTGAACTTTGTGGGTGATCTAACGAAATGTTTTTGCAAAATCTCATGCAAAGCGCAGCAACATAAAGCTCTATTATTTTATTGGCGTCTTGATCAGTTATTTTGCTTTTCTCATTTTGCGCCACACTGCACCCATTTAACTTCTCCAAGTGTGGCAACAACTGTTTAAAATCATTATGCGATTGAACGCTTAGCACTTTAAGGCCCAGGTCATACAAAGCAGAAAAATCTCTAAATAGCGATCTGTAGTTGCCTTGAGGGGCTAGCCTTTCTATTTCTTCAAAGTGAAACAAGACATCAAACACCGAAAGATATTTTGATTCTAAATCACTGTTTTGACTGATAGTAATTCCATTATTGACCAATAGCTCCTCAAAAGCGAGGACAAGGTTCTGTCCCTCATAAAAACCAAAATTTTCTCTGATAGCCATTTTTATGGTGTGAGCCTTAATTTCAAAAGCCTAACATTATTTATTATCTGCACTACAGAATTTCATGTTATCCTATAGTGAGTCATATCTTTTCATAGTTTACCGTTATCAATAAGTGAGTTTATTTTGCTACAAGCTTCTTCTAAATCATCGACAATCCAAGTCGATAAACCAAATATAAAAGGATGAATCCATTCACTTTCGCTTGTAGGCGAGCTTGTTGACGACACAATTTTTCTATAGTGTGAGTTTGGTGGAGAAATAGTCATCACAGTGACGTTTTCGTACTTAGCCACCATCATTTCTCCGCCAACACCAATACCTTTCTTTTGTCTTGCATCGACTAATACAAGATTGCTATCAATTACCGATTTGACGCAAGCTTTGTAGTTTTCCTCGTAGTTATGCCTTGGAATCGTAAATGTTGCTGGATTATAAATAATAACTTCACTTGCATTTATTCTATTTTCTAGAACCTCTTCTTGCTCTACTGTCCAGAAGTAACTAGGGTGACGTTTATCATTTCCTCCCTTTTTTATACTAACAGAAAGGTATATGCTAAATTTGCTTTTCATATTTCACCTAGTGATATGCTTGTTTTAAAGTCTAGCGCAGCTGGTCTGGGGCCGCGAGGAAAGAGAGGTCCCTAGCAGCAACATGTTAGACCTAAATATATTTTGTGAAATCATGAATTTTGAACGAATCTTTATCTGGACCGAAGCTAGATTTACTCTCGGCAGCAGAGACACTGACAACTGCGCAGAAGGCATGTTTATGGTTATCTAGAACCATATCGTTCTCTTTGATCACTTTGTTAAGTTTTCCAATACACTCCGGATCAGTCACGGCAAGACAACTCGCTTCAGTTCCTCTGGATGAACGCCCAGCGAGAACCATGAAAAGGTAATTTGGATCCAAAGGATGAGGACCTCTAATTACAAGGCCATAATCCCACACCAACCTCCCACCTTTTGCTGTATTTACTGGTTGGTATGGTTCACCTTTTAATCGAATAAGAACTTTTGGATTACGAAGTTCATTACTCTCAGGATCTGGTTTGAATTCCCACTTAGGCTCACGTTTCTCAAAGAATTGCTTTAGTATCGTTCCCGTAAGTCGATTAGCTTTTGGGCTCGCAATAGAATATAGATGGCTTGGTACTGCTAAAGCATCATCGTCAAAATCATCTGGATTCAATAATTCAGGGAGTCTATGTAAGCCAAATATAGATCCAAACGATTGCATTAAGCCCCGTATTCCAATGTAATCAGAATAAGTTCCCAGAGGTCTTTCTTTCCAGCCACCTCCACGACGAAAAGCCTCTCGATAGGAAAGCGGACTAGTAGCAACTATGTAAAGGCCGTCTTTGTCTCCAAGGCTTGACGGGACTAGCATTTGCCTTACCAATTCGGTTGGCGAATCACCAAACTCGAGTGTAGCTGATAATGTAGAAACTAGATTACTATACAACTCTTGAAGTCCAGCACTTCCAGATTCGTACTTGACAATTCTGTGGTGGCGGATATCAAATGGTATGCTCCTAATCTCCCCTTGTGTTATGAAGACAACGGGTTTAGCGAGAGTGAGAGCAATGCCCACTTCATACATCACATTTGGATTGGCATCTGTTAAATCTGCAATGCATACAGACGACTCAGATATAGATTTATGTATTTTATCTGCAATAGGTCCAGTAAACGAGACGTCTTTGACAATTTCACTGTCGAGCTTGCATTTCTCAATCGCACGGCTAATTACGTTTTGATAAATGGCTTCATATGGCTCTTTGTATGGGATCATTACAAAAGCTTTCATAATCGTCCTCGTGTTACTGAATGTTGATTATTGGAGTCTAACGCAGAAGTCACCGGCTGGTGTGAAGCGCAGCGGAACACCAGTCAGGTGAACTGACAGGTTGTGCCATTTTTTTGTTCATATCCACTGCGATTATATCAAAAGTAATTCGTCGTATTTTCGCTCGATCATTTCTGATGTACGTCCGGATGCTGCGACCTCCACCAATGCCTCACGATCCAAAACGATGATGTACTGTCCGCGTTGTCGTTTTTCCCGTATCTTGAGAAGTGCATCACGCTCAGGTGTGCCAGAAATCCCGTTCGGCGCGAGAATAATTGCAGTTTTCGCGTCTGGACCGATGGAATTCAGCTTCTCGCAAACAACACCGATCTCCCGTGCGCCAACCCGCTGCACCCAGTTCTTACACTCAACGACAATAGGTGACCCAGCGAATCTCCAGAAGCCCACCGAAATGTCGTTGCTGATTAGGAGGTCAAGTTCCTCGGCCTGGAGTCGTGCGTTCTTCTTGATGACACGAAGTCCCTTGATGTTCTGGAAAAGCCGAAGCGCGAATTGCTCCAATTTTTCGCCCTTCTCTGACCGCTGTGCTTCGCTGGCTGCATGGAGCAATTCCGCGAGTTCCGGTTGCTCACCACTCAAAGGTTCGAGTTCCTCTGACCTTCTCTCTACCAGTTCACGTATTTTCACAAAATCGGAGTCCAATGAGAGAAGGCTGCCTAAAGGACTCGGCCCAGTTGAAGGTGAATATTTTGACTGGTAAGTCCTATGTGCCGGCGAACTCAGTTTCGCGAGGCAAAGGTGGATGATGCGCACTCCCGGATACAGGACAATTGGGATATCTCCAATGTTATTGAGTTGAATGACCAGTCTACCTTGATAGCCGGGGTCAACATGTGAAACTCCGACTGTGAGACCAACGCGTGCCCACGATGAGCGTTGATAAATCAGCCCGCAAAGATCATAGGGCATTCTGATGAACTGGAGGGTTGTCGCTAGAACATGTCGGTGAGCCTTTAGAACCACAGATTGCCCCAGACGGACTGAAGTCCTTTCGTAAAGACTGTCGAGAGCGAGCTGAGATTCTGGATCAGCCGGATCGAAAGAACCAAACGAGGCTGGCGAGTCGCGAAGCATCGAAAACTCTGTTCCAAGTCGAAGTTCAATGTAATACGGTCCGACGTCTTCTGCCTCTGCGAATCGTGGATCTATGACAAGGTCGCCGTTTGATATCCGCAATTTGATCTCGGTATCGGTCAAGAACATAGGTCACTCTTCAATAACGAATATTGTATCCGACGCTTCTGGCACAACAATTAATTAGTTCGTTTCTACATATCTCGTTTCATCGACGAAAATCAACAGTGCCTTGTGAGGCTGTTCTGTCATGAACGTTTAAAAATTACCATGAAATTTGAGTAAAATCAAGGTAATTATAAATTTAACTTTATGGATATCATTATGGAGTAGGGGACTTGGCTTATTAGTCTTGGAGAAGCAGATACCAAACTTTCTACGAAGTATATTTTGGTATCAGTAATCCCGCCATCATAACCCGGCTCCGACTCAGTTACACCCAATTCGCGAGATCGCGCCAACCGATGACCTTCAGACCGCTACGCTCATACGATTCATCTCCTCCGTACATCAGCCATGGTGGTTCGGTTTCTCCAGCGGCGAAGCGTCCTGCTCGCTGACCGGCTTTGATATAATCTGACGTAACCGTGCTTCCTGACTTGATCTCGACCGGCTGGAGTTTTGCTCCACTTTCAAAAACCAGATCGGCTTCAACGCCGTTATTGTCTCTCCAAAAGTACAAATCGGAAGATAGCCCTTTGTTGTATCGCGCCTTGATGAATTCACTGACCACCAGCGACTCAAACAAGGCTCCGCGAAGCGGATGCAAGGCAAGCGTGTCGGCGTTACGGATGCCGAGCAGCCAGCATGCGAGACCGACATCGAGAAAGTAGAGTTTCGGAAACTTGACCAACCGTTTGCCGAAGTTTTGATACTATGGTGACAGCAGATGCACCAAGTAGCTCGATTCAAGCACCGAAAGCCAGGATCGCGCCGTTGAATGTGAAACTCCCGCCTCTCC